>NZ_BROP01000004.1:0-435125 GCF_026008575.1 Haladaptatus sp. T7 | reverse complement strand
GATGGTCGAAATCATCCCCGTCTCGCACATCAGCGAAGTCCTCGAAGTCGCGCTCGTCGGAGAGTCCAAAATCGAACGCCTCACCGACCGGCTCAGAACCATCACCGGTCACGCCCTCGAACCGAGCGTCGAACAGGGTTCTCCGAGTCCGAGTACCTGAACGCGCTTGTCGCCGACGGTTTCGAGTTAGAGTTCTTTTTCGATGCGGAGTTCCTTGTCGGTCACGGTGTCGATAACGTCGCCGGGGACGCTCAGGTCGTCTTCGTTGATGCTCCCCCATCCGAACGACTCCACCCACGCTTCGCCGAGGCTGGGGTCGGGGTCCACGTAGGCCGTGTTGTCCTCGACTTCCGTTACGATTCCGAGCTGTTCGCCGTCGCCGTCCATCAGGAACTTCCCCTCGTCTTCCTCACCGAGCGTTGCCATGGCAGTCGTGTTCACCGCGGTGCTATTTTCTCTTTGTGGCTACCGGAATGGAAGGAACGCCGCCGGGACGAACTACAGGTCGTAGCCCCACTCGCGGAGGATGTCCGCCGCGGTATCGAGGTTCCGCATGCCCGCGAGATAGATGGCCTCCCGCGCGTCGAGTCGGTAGATGTCGTCGCCGATGATAGACTCCAACTCGCGCTCGGCGTCCTTGGCGCGCCCGTCCGTGGAGTCCTGCACGAACAGCTGGTGGACGCTTTCGCGCTCGTCCTTGACGGTATCACGACGAAGTATGAGTGGTAGGTCTGCTCGGTTAATTTGGCTAGTATTATTGTCTGGTGTTACTGACTCGGTGGTCTCCTCGGTCGTCTCCGAGTCGGTCGATTCTGACTCCGAAATCTCGTTTCCGCCGTCGTCGCCGAAGGGATCCGATGCCCCGGTTTTCATGCTACCGTCTCCTGTGTCACGAACTGCTCCGAGATGTACGCCGCCAGTTCGTCGAACTTTTCGAGCGTCGTCTCCTCGTACTCCCGGAGGTCGCGGTAGTCCTCGCTCTCACCCAGTTCGAAGATGCTCACTTGGTTTTGCCACGCTTCGCCGAGCATGGAGCCGCGCTCCCGTATCGAGACGGGTGCGACGGGGAGTTCCTGTTCGTTGAGCTCGTCCATCACCGACTGCTGGACGTTCGTCCCGCTGACTTTGTTCGGAACGACTCCCAGAATCCCGACTTCGATGTCGCCGAGCGTCTCTTCGATGTTGTTCACCACGTCCCGAAGCCCCTCGACGCTCTGTTCGCCTTTCGCGCTCAGTTCAGCCGGGATGAGCAGGTTCGACGTCGCGTAAATCGAGTTGTAGATGTGCTGTCCGACCGTCGCCGGGGGGTCGATGATGAGCACGTCGTACTCGTCCGGGACGCCCCCGTCGGCGAGCACACGCCGAAGTTGCTTCTCCTTCGGCCAGCGGTAGTTCGCGTCGTGCATCGACTGTTCCATCTCTGCCGCGCGCGTGAGGTTCTGTTCGAGCGAGCCGAGCATGTTGTGACCCGGAACGAGGTCCAGGTTCTCGCCGACGTTCATCACGAGATCGGCGAACTCGCCCTTCGGTCGTTCGACCATGTGCCGGACGATGTTGTCCACGCTCGCGTCCGACCGGTAGTCGTCCGCGCCGAAGTGGTGTGTCAGTCCGCCCTCCTGCGGGTCCATGTCGATGACGAGGACCTGTTGTCCGCGCCGCGCGTGCGCCGCCGCGAGGTTCACGGAGAACGTCGTCTTCCCGACGCCTCCCGCCTCCGACCAAACCGTGTACGGAATCATACAGGAACCCTATCGTAAGCAACCCATAAAAACACTAGTCAGACGCACCGAACAGTATTACTGAGCAGTAACAACGTTCAGTACTGTTGAATAGTATCTCTGGTCGTTGTGCCTGCTCAGTGCTGTTGGGCAGTGCCTCTCTCGATACCGTCGGAATGGTCTCTGTGGTTGGTGTTTCTGAGCAGTATTGTTATTCGGTATCGTTGAATGGTGTTGTTGGATAGTTTTACTACTCAGTATATTCGCGTGTACAGTCGTTTAACGCCTTATAACCGCTCTCTGTCGGATGCTACGCTCGCTCGAATCGGCGGTCGTTTCCCTCCGAGCGTGGACTCGACTAGTGCCGAATCGAGTCTGACCGACGGACTGTCTCGCTCAGTCCGAACGGTCGATATTCTTTTCCAATATTGCTGGTCAGTATTTCTGTCCAGTAGTTCTGAGTAGTATGTGTGCTCAGTATTATTGGGCAACAACACTGTCCAGCCCCAGAGAGCAGAGGGTCTCAGTCCGGTGCGTCCTCGGCTCCCGTCTGAAACCCGTTGAGACGAGCGTCGCGGTCAGAACGACCGCTCGGCTCTCAGGGTTCCAGCACGGCGCGAAATCGGACTTCGTTCTCCATCATCCGCTCGTAGGCTTCGTCGGCGTCGGCGAGGTCGAACGTCTCCACTTCGGGCGTGATGTCCCGGAGCGCGCTGAACTCCAAGGTGTCCTGTGACTCGCGGGCGTGCCCGGACGCCCATCCCCGGACCGCGCCGCGGCTTCCGACGAGGGCGGCCCCGGAAACGTCGATGGGTTCGCCGGGAACGCCGACGACGACGACTTCCCCGTCCGTGCCGAGGCCCGGAACGACGGAAGAAATCGCGTCGGCGTTCGGCGCAGTCGCGAGGACGACCTTCGCACCGCCGAGTTTCTGTAGCTCTTCTGCTGGGTCGTCGGCCTTCGCATCGATGAAGTGGTCGGCACCCAACTCGCGGGCGTACTCCTCCTTGTCGGTGCCGCGCGAGATGGCCACCGTTTCGAACCCGGCCTGTCGGGCGTACTGCACGCCGAGGTGACCAAGGCCGCCGATGCCTTGCACCGCGACCAGATCGCCCGGTCGGGCGTCGGTGTGTCGGAGCGCGTTGTACGTCGTGATTCCCGCACAGAGCAACGGGGCGGCGTCGGTCGCGTCGAGTTCGTCGGGGACGCGGGCGAGCGCCTCGGCGTTGACCGCCGCGTATTCGGCGTAGCCACCGTCGACCGTCACGCCGTGGATGTCCGCGTTCTCGCACTGCTGGAACTCGCCGCGACGGCAGGCTTCGCAGGTGAAACAGTGTCCCGCGTGCCATCCGGCACCCACGCGGTCGCCCTCCTCCCACAGTTCCACGTCCTCGCCGACCGCATCGACGCGCCCCACGATTTCGTGCCCGGGGATTCGCGGATAGGAGAGACCGGGATAGCCGCCCTCCTTCGCGTAGGCGTCGCTGTGACAGACGCCACACGCCTCGACTTCGACGCGAACTTCGGTGCCACTCGGTTCGGGAATCTCCCGCTCCACGAGTTCGAACGATGCGCCCGGTTCGGCGACTTCGACTGCTCGCATCGACTCTGACATAGCACCTCGGGTAACGCCCCAGACGTCGATAAGTGGTCTGGAAACCGGAATCCGTCTCCCCTTTCGCCGCCGTTCGTGGCCGTCGAAACGAGGCATCGTTTTCCCGAGTCGTCACGCTTACCGCGCCGCCGGGCGATTTTCGACCGAGGAATCTACCTTCGTGTCGAGAAATTGGCGGTCCGTTGCGACGGTCACTGGGTGGCAAACGGCGGCGAGCCTCTGTTACTACAGCATCTTCGCCGCAACCGGTATCGTCCGCGACGCCTTTTCCCTGTCGGCGTCGAGCGTCGGCTTCTTCCTGACGGCGGCGCTGTTCGGCTACACGCTCGCGCTGTTCCCGAGCGGTGCCGCGGTGGACGGCTACGGCGAGAAACGCGTGATGGTCGTGGGATTGGTCGCGCTCGCCGTGGCCACCGTCGGCGTCTCCGTCGCGTCATCGTACGCGTTGTTGCTCGTGGCGGGCCTCGCGCTGGGTGCGGCCTACTCGTCGGCCATGCCCGCGTCGAACCGGGGCATCATCACCAGCGCGCCGGACGGTCGGCAGAACCTCGCTATGGGACTGAAACAGGTCGGCGTCACGGCCGGGAGCGCCGTCGCCTCGCTCGTTATTACCGGCGTCGCCGCCGTCGCGGCGTGGCAGCTCGGATTCTGGGTCATCGCGGTGCTCGCGGGTGGCTACGCGCTCGGGTTCGCCGCCGTCTACGGCGGGTCGTCCGGCGACGGCCAGCTGTCGCTGCCGGATTTTTCGGAACTCCGGTCGAACGTGCCGTACCTGCTGCTCGTCGTCGCCGGGTTCTTCCTCGGCGCGTCCATCTTCGCCATGCTCGGGTACATCGTCCTCTACGTCGTGGACGGTCTCGGCAAAACGACCGCCGTCGGCGGTATCGTGTTGGCGCTCACCCAGGTCACGGGAAGCGCCGCACGAATCGGTGCCGGAACCGCCGCGGACAGGCTCGGCGGTGCCCGCGGGTCGGCGACCGTCGCGCTCGTCCAGATTGCGACCGGTGTCGTCCTGTTCGGCGCACTCGCCGCCGGAAGCCCCTCGTTCCCCGTCGCGCTCGTCGTGTTCGCCGGACTCGGCCTCTCGATTTACGGCTCGACCGGCGTGTTCTACTCCTGTCTGAGCACACTCGTCAACGGCGACGACATCGGGGCCGCGACGGCGGGCGGGCAGACCGCCATCAACGTCGGCGGACTCGTCGCCCCGCCCATCTTCGGAATGCTCGTCGAACGGTCGGGGTACGGAACCGGCTGGGAACTGTTGGCCGGGATGACGTTGGTCGCGGCGATACTCCTCGTCGTCGTTCGCCGCTCGGCCTGACTACCGAACCAACTCGGCTATCGCGTCCGCCGTTTCCCGGTTGAGCGCTACACTCTGCAGAAAGCCGAACACGCTCCCGGCGCTCCACGCCGCCGGAATACAGGCGTCCGGGTGTCGGACCGTCCCCGCCGATACGTCCCCGTCGAAGCCGACCATGAGTTCCGGGAAGCCGAACCGGTCCGGGAAGTCCGTCTGAACCGTGTCGGCGAGCGCGTCGAGTCCCCGCACGGCGAGCGTTTCGGCCGTCTCGTGGTGGCCGCGCTCCGCGAATCCCATCGCGGCGATGCTGGTGTCGTGGGGCCAGACGCTCCCGCGGTGGTACGAGAGCGGGTCGAACGAGTCGTGCGACGACGCGAACGTCCTGAGCCCCGCCGACGTGAGCACGTCGTCGTCCGTCAGCCGGGTTGCGACTCGTGCGACCCGGTCGTCGCTTCCCAACCCGCCCCAGACGGCGTGGCCCTGATTCGACGCCACGCTCGGGATGACTCCTCGGTCGTCGATACCGAGCGCGTAACACCCCTCCTCGGGGAGCCACAGCCGTTCCTCGAACGATTCGGCGAGCGTTTTCGCGGCCACCTCGCACTCCGCCGCGAGCGTCGAATCGTCCGCCCGCTCCGCGAGCGGCCCGAACCGCGTCAGCGCGCGGAAGACGTACCCCTGCACCTCCGCGAGGGCGACCGATCCCTGTGCGGGCGTCCCGTCCGGCCGCGCGAGCGCCTCCGCGCTGTCCTTCCACCCGAGATGGGCGAGACCGAGCGGGTGGTCGTGCGGTTCGTAGAAGAGGAATCCCTCGTCGTCCAACTCGGCGAGCGTCCACTCGACGGCCGATTTCGCGTGGGGATACACCGAACCGAACAGCGTCTCGTCCTCCGTCTCCGCCACGGTATCCGCGAACAACGCGGCGAACAGCGGCGTCGCGTCGATGGTGCCGTAGTACGGCGTTCGAACGCTCTCGCCGATGGCGGGGAGGTCGCCGTGGCGCTTCTCGTGCATGATTCGGCCGGGTGCTTCGAGCGTCGCGTCGTCGGTTTCCGTTCCCTGCTCGTCGGCCAAGAACCGGAGCGTTCGCTCCGCGACGCTCGAATCGAACGGCAGGAGTTGGTAGCTCACGACCAGCGAATCCCGGCCGAACGGCGCGAGAAATCGCGGCGCGCCTGCGGCCGGGACGCCGCACGGAAGCATCAGCGCCCCGAGCGTTTCCGCGGCGCGGTCGATGAGCCGACCGTACCGCGGACAGTCGATACCCGCGTCGATTTCGGGCGTGTTCCGCGCCCCGTCCGGGAGGTCGATGTCGAGTTCGACCGTCCGCGTCGAAGCGGGTGCGACCGCCACGTCGGTCGAAACCGTCGCCGAATCGTCGGTACTCGTCGTCTCGATGCGGGAGTCCGAACTGACCGTCACGCGCCGTTCCGTCCCGTCCGCGAGGGTTCCCACGAACGCACACCCGTTCGGGTGCCGTTCGACCGAAACCGGCCTGTCTTGGCGCTCGCGCGGCGAGAAGAACGACGGAATCTCGAAGACGTGGCCGAAATCGGGGGTGAGTTCGAACGCGACCGTCGTCTCCCGCGTGTCGGCGGTGTTGTTCGTGAGTCGCGCCGTGGCCGTCACGCCCGTCTCCGTGAGTTCGACGCGCTTTTCTAGCGTCCACGGCCGTTGGTCGCCGCGACCGGTGCCGACCGTCGGGCTGGCGAGCGTCGTCGTCACGCCGCGCTCGCGGGAGTCGCGGCCGAGGACGGTCCACTCGTCGGCGTCTCCGACCCCTATTTCGAGGGTCGAGAGGTAGCGATGGTCGGACTCGTACACGCCGGTTTCCGGCGTCTTCGGAGTGACGTCCCCCCTCGAATCGACGATTACCTGTCGGCCGGAGTCCATGGCGAGCGCACAGTCGTCGGGAAGCATCAGGCGTCCTCCTCGTCGTCAGGGTAGCTCACCTTTTCGATGATGATCCTGTCCGCTTCCATGTCCTCGAGCACGGCACCCCACCCGCCGATACCGTACTCCCCGTCGTCCGTCTCGATGACGATGGTCGCCTGTCCCGCGAGCGAGGAGAGCGATGGCGTCGCTTCCCCGTCCCGGAGGTCGCCGTTGGCGTACAGCACGTCGGTGATTTCGCCGGTGAGCGCCACCGTGTTTCGTTTCCCCATTTCCCGCCCTCTCGCGGTCGCGGTGATGGTCGCCCCCTCGCCGAGCAGCGGCGCGATGTCGCGGATGCACCGCCGGATGTTCACGTACTCCGCCGGGAGCGTCTCGCTGTGGGACGTGTGGACGACGGCCCACGATTCCCAGAGCGCGGCCTCGAAATACCAGTGGAAGACGTACGAGAGCGTCTCGTCCTCGAACACCGTGCCGTACTGCTCGACCGGTTCCATGTGCGGCGCAAAGCAGGTTATCTTTCGGTCGACGAGCGCGAGAAACGGCGCGGGGAGGTGGCGGTGGCGCGCCTCCGTGACGACGCCGGACAACTCCTCCTCCGACGGGAGTTTGCTCGGAAGTTTGTGACTCGTGTTGAACGATACGGAGACGAAGACGCCGTTTTCGTAGCAGGCTTCGAGGGCCGGGGCGAGTTCCTCGTACTGTTCGGGCGTCACGGATAGCTGTACTTGGCTGGTCGCGTTTCGTATCGCTTCTTCGGCCCGTTCGATGACCGTCTCGACCCGTTTGAGGACGCTGATGCGGTGCCCACCCACACCCGCCTGTTGCCACCGATTTTGAATCTCGGTCGCCGTGTTCGAGAGGGTCTCCGCCCGCGACTGGAGTTTCTGTAGTACCTCCGTCGGCTCTCTGGCGCGCGCTCGAAGCGCGTCCTGTTTGTACGTCTCCACGTAGCCCTCTTCCTCCAAGTCCCGGAGCACGTCGTAAATCCGCGACCGCGGAACGTCCGCCTGTTCCGCGAGCGACGTCGCCGACGCGCTCCCGAGGTTCAATAGAGCGACGTACGCGTCGATTTGGTAGGTCGAGAGCCCCGCCTCTCGGAGTCCGTTGCGAAGTTCGTCGGTGTCCATCTGTGTGTCCCTTCCCATCCTATCGTGTTGAATGTTGTAACTGTCTCTCGGAATCGTGCGTCGTACCGACCGTGCGAATTCTCATATTCACTCCTGTATCAAACTCATGAGCAAGATTTATATATGTCTTATTCTTCATGGTTGAGTAGGACAGAGCTCCTATGACAGGCGACCACAAACACGGGGAAAAAACGCGGCGTACGGTGCTGAAATCACTCGGCGGAGCGGCTGGCGTAACTGCTCTCGCGGGTTGTCTCGGCAGTCTCGGCGGCAGTGGTGGCGACGGTGGCTCGAAGGACGTCACCTTCTGGACGAGCAACGTGGAAAACGACCGACAGAAGGTCATCAAGGACGTGCTCAAATCCTTCGAATCGGACCACGAAGCGGCGGTCACGATGAACGCGGTCAAGGAGGACGACCTGCCGACCCGGATTTCGTCGGCGCGCGCCTCCGACACGCTTCCGACCGTCGCGGAATTCGGCCTCTCGCCGATGCAAAAACTCGGTAGCGGTGGTCTCCTCTCGACGAAAGCTGCGGACGACGTTATCGATTCCATCGGCAAGGACAAGTTCTACAAGGGCGCGCTCGACCTCACGAAAGCGCCCGATGGCGGCCACTATTCGATTCCGATGTACGGCTGGGTCGAGGGAATGTGGTTCCGAAAGAGCGTCTTGGAGGACAACGACCTGAAACAGCCGACGTCGTGGGACACCATGCTGAAGGCGGCGAAAGCGCTCCACAAACCGGACGACAATCAGTACGGTATCGTCGTCGGCACGAAGAAGACGGCGTTCGCCCGCCAGTGTTTCACGCCCTTCGCCCGCTCGAACGGCGCACGCGTGTTCGACAAGGAGGGCAACATCGTCTTCGACAGCAAGGAGATGATAGAGGCGCTCGACTTCTACGGTAAACTCTCGAAGTACACGCCGCCGGGCAAGGACACCTGGAAGACGGCGAACAACACGTACCTCAACGAGCAGTGTCACATCATCCAGTATTCGACGTTCATCATGGGCGACATCGTTGATAAAGGCGAGAAGATGGTGAAGGACACCGGATTCGCCCCGTACGTCGAACACGAGCGCAAGAGTTCGTTCGGTCAAATCGTCGGTCTCAATCTCTTCGAGTCGGCCTCGGACGGCCAGCTCGAATCCGGAAAGGAACTGACCGAATACATGATGGACGAGAAGTACGTCGAGTGGCTCCACATGGCCCCCGGCGGAATGAACCCCGTCCTCAAGAAAACCGCGAGCAGTGACGAGTTCAAGGACAACGAGACGCTGAAGGCGTGGGGTTCGACCGTCGAGGACGTGTCGGCCGCCTTCGAGAACATCGAACGATTCGGCTACGTCGACGGCAAGGCGTTCCCGGAACTCGGCAACATCACGAACAAGTTCCTCATCGCGGACGCCATCTCGCGCGTCACCGACGGCGAGAGCGCCGATACGGTCGCGAAAGAACAGGCGAAGAAGATGCGCGACGCCATCTCGGAATAATCGGTCGCTCGAAATCGACCATGACCCCATTTCACTCATGAGTTTAGCAAATCGTACGAAGCTGTCGCTGGACGGCGATTACACCGTCGAGCAGAAGGAGGCCATCCTCGGCTACCTGCTCATCGCACCGGCGCTCCTGTTGGTCGCCGCGGTCATCGTGTATCCCGTCCTGTACAACGTGTACCTGAGCTTTACCAACGTCCCCCTGTCGCCCGACGCGTCCCCCACGTGGGTCGGTCTCGAACACTACCGAACCCTCCTTTCGAGCGGCGAGTTCTGGGCAGCGCTCAAGACGACGGTCATCTTCACGCTGTTCAGCGACGTGCTCGCCACCGCCGGTGGACTCGGCGTCGCCATCCTGTTCAACCGGAAGTTCCGCGGCCGTCGCCTCGTCCGCGGCCTCATGCTGTTGCCGTACGTCGCCCCGCTCATCGCGGTGGCCTACGTCTGGCAGTGGCTTCTCGACCCGCTGTACGGGATGGTTCCGTACTTCCTCAGCAACGTCCTCGGTATCTACTCGGGGAACATCGACCTGCTCAACAACGGGAAGACGGCGCTCTGGACGGTCATCGCCTTCGACGCGTGGCGCTACTTCCCGTTCGCGTTCCTGATGATCATCGCCCGACTGCAGGCGATTCCGAGCGACATGTACGAGGCGGCGAAAATCGACGGTGCGGGACGCATCGCCCGGTTCAAGGACATCACGCTGGCCGAGTTGAAGTACGTCCTCGCAACCGTCTTCCTGCTCCGCTGGATTTGGAACTTCAACAAGTTCGCCGACATCTGGCTGCTGACGAAGAAGGTCAACACGCTGTCGCTGTACGCCTACCAGACCGCGTTCGCCAACTACAACCACGGACAGGCGGCGTCCATCGCGATGGTGTTGTTCGTCGCGCTCATGCTGTTCGTGCTCATGTACGTCAGCTGGATTCTGGAGTGGTAACACATGATACAGACAATACTCGCTACGGTGTCCGAGGGCTTCGGTAACGCCTTCGGGCGAAGTCGCATCGAAACCAGCCTGTGGGAACGGGTCGTGTTCTACGGGGCGATAGCGCTCACGCTGTTCGTCTCGCTCCTCCCGTTCTACTGGATGGTCGTCACGAGCTTCATGCCGGAGAGCGCCATCTACTCGCTCCCGCCGTCGTTCGTGCCACAGGACCTGACGCTGAAACACTACCAGAGCGTCTTCAGCCCGGAGACGTTCCCGTTCGTCACCTACTTCAAAAACAGCCTCATCATCTCGGTGATAACCGCGGGGATGTCCGTCGTCGTCGCCACGTTCGGCGCGTACAGTTTCGCCCGCCTCGACTATCCGGGACGGGGGCTGTTCTCGCGCGGCGTCCTGCTCGTGTACATGTTCTCGGGCATCCTGCTGGTCGTGCCGCTGTTCAAAATCATCGTCTGGCTGGGACTCGTGGACAACCTCGGCAGTCTGGTCATCACCTACCTCGTCCAGACGCTGCCGGTGTCGCTGTACATGCTCGGGAACTACTTCCGGAGCGTCCCGCCGGAAATCGAGGAGGCGGCGATGATGGACGGCTACTCGCGGCTGGAAGTCATCTTCCGCATCACGCTCCCGCTTTCGGCACCCGCCATCGTGGCCGTGTTCATCTACACGTACATGATAGCGTGGAACGAGTACCTCTTCGCCAGTATCTTCCTCCGAAGCCAATCGACGTTCACGCTCCCCATCGGTCTGGACGCGCTCTCGTCCGGCTTCCACCAGGTGTGGGGACAGATAATGGCCGCATCGCTGCTGACGAGCATTCCCATCGTCATCATGTTCGTGTATCTGGAAAAATACATGGTCGAGGGTCTCACCTTCGGCTCGGTGGAGGGATAATTCGTGTCCTCCGAAACGACCGAAATCGACGACGAATCGCCGACCGCCGCCGAAACGGACAGTTCGGCGGTCGAGACCAAGCGGGCCGGAATCTCGCTCTCGAACATCGAAAAGTCGTACGGCGACGTGCTCGCGGTTGAGGACCTCTCGCTCGACGTCGAACCGGGCGAGTTCCTCGTCCTGCTCGGCCCGTCCGGGTGTGGGAAATCGACCACGCTCCGGATGATAGCCGGTCTCGAAACCCCGACGGACGGCCGCATCGACATCGGCGACGAGGAAGTGACGAGGACCCTCCCGCAGGAGCGCGGCCTCTCGATGGTGTTCCAGAGCTACGCGCTCTATCCGCACAAAACCGTCCGCGGCAACCTCGAATTCCCGCTCGGGAAGATGGACGTCTCGGACGAGGAGCGCGACGCGAAGGTCGAGCACACGGCGGAACTGCTCGAAATCGAGGACCTCCTCGATAAGAAACCCGGCCAACTGTCGGGCGGCCAGCGACAGCGCGTCGCGGTGGGTCGCACCATCATCCGGGAGCCACGGGCGTTCCTGATGGACGAACCGCTGTCGAACCTGGACGCGCAACTCCGGGTTCGGACGCGCTTCGAGATTCGTGAACTCCAGCAGGAACTGGGGACGACCACGGTCTACGTCACCCACGACCAGGAGGAGGCGATGAGCGTCGCCGACCGCATCGCCGTGATGAACGACGGCGAACTCCAGCAGGTCGGGACGCCCGAGGAAATTTACAAGACGCCGACCAACGAGTTCGTCGCCGGATTCATCGGCAATCCTCCGATGTGTTTCTTCGACGTCTCCGTCGGGGAGGGCGTCGAACTCCTGCCGAACGGGGAGTCAATCCGACTCGATACGACGCTCCCCGCGGACACCGAAACTCTCGGCGTTCGGCCGGAGGACGTCCACCTGCTCCGAACTCCGGCGGCGGACGTGGCGAACGTCTCCCGACCCGACCCGGACGACCTGACGAACGCGATGACCTGTGCGGTGCGGGTCATCGAACCGCTCGGCAACGCCTACGAACTCGAACTCGCGCGTGGGGAGTACACCTTCACCGCCCGCGTCCGGGCGCTTCCCGAGGGGGTTTCCCCGGGGGCGGACGTCGAGGTGGCGTTCGACCGCACGGAACTCCACGCGTTCGACGCGACGGGGGAGGCGATTCGATGAGCCGAACCGCGGACTGCGACCACGGAGGTGAAACCCATGGCGACGCTTGAACTGACCGACCTCACGAAGATATACGACGACGCACAGGGCCGAGAAGTCGCGGTCGATTCGCTCGATATCGACATCGACGACGGCGAGTTTCTGGTTCTCGTCGGGCCGTCCGGGTGCGGGAAATCGACAACGCTCCGGATGCTCGCCGGTCTCGAAACGGTGACCGACGGAACCATCACCATCGGCGACCGCGAGGTCCAACACCTCGCGCCGAGCGAGCGCTCCATCGCGATGGTGTTCCAGAGCTACGCGCTCTACACCAAGATGACCGCCCGCGAGAACATGGCCTACGGGCTGAAACACTCGACCGACTTGAGCGCGGACGAACGAAATCGCAAGGTCGAGGACATCGCGGAACTGCTCGACATCACCGAACTGTTGGACGACAAACCCGACGAGATGAGCGGCGGGCAGAAACAGCGCGTCGCGCTCGGCCGGGCCATCGTCCGCGACCCGGACGTGTTCCTGCTCGACGAACCGCTCTCGAATCTGGACGCCAAACTTCGGGCGCGGATGCGGACGGAACTCCAACAGCTCCAGACCGACCTCGGCGTCACGGCGGTCTACGTCACCCACGACCAGACGGAGGCGATGACGATGGCCGACCGTATCGCCGTGATGAACGACGGCGAACTCCAACAGGTCGCGCCGCCGGAAGTCGCCTACGACCACCCGGAAAACGAGTTCGTCGCCACCTTCCTCGGCAGTCCCTCGATGAACACCTTCGAGGCGACGGTCCGCAAGGACGGCGACGAACTGGCGTTCCGCCACGGCGGGACGACGCTCGCCGCGGTTCCGTCCGGCGCGGTTTCCCTCGCGGACGGCGAGTCGGTCACGCTCGGCCTCCGACCCGAGGACGTTCGACTCGCCGACGACCCGGCCGACGGGACGTTCGCCGCGACCGTGACCGTCTCCGAGTACCAAGGAAACGACAACTTCGTTCACCTCTCTATCGCGGACCGAGACCTCATGGCCCGCGTCCCGTCCGACACGTATCCGAACCCGGGCGAGACGCTCGGTGTGACCGTCTCCCCGCGGGACGTGTTCCTCTTCGACGCGGACACCGGCGGCGCTCTCAAGACGCGAGGATTCCCCGACGAACAGATACAGCGACCATCCATCTCCAACTAATCCCTCCACCGACAAATGCCAAACCATACGACGGAAAACGCGATTCACGATTCGTCGACGACCGACCTCGACGACCCGACGTTCCACCTCGACGTCTTGGACGACCTAGTGTACCCGGCCGACTGCGACGGGTCGGTGCCGCTGGCGAGCGACCCGGACGACCGCTATCCCTACGCCTATCCGCGGGACATCGCCTGCATCACGAAGGCGTGGCTCGGCGCTGTCGAGGCTGATATCCGCCCCGACCAGTGCAAACGGCACATCCTCGACGCCGCTCGGTTCTTCCTCGATGCACAGGAAGAGGGCGGGCAGTGGCGACAGCGCTACGCGCTCGACGGCACCGACCGCGGAATTTACCGACAGGAGGACAACGTTGGACACGGCTTGCGAGTTCTCGCGCACGCCGTGTTCGCCCTCGATGCGACCGACGCGCTGGCGACGGTCGATGCCTCGTTCCGGGAGAGGGTCATCGACGCGGCCGACAGGGCCGTCGCGCACGTCCGCGACGACCTCTTCGACCCCAACGCCCACCTCGTGGAGAGCACGACGAGCATCCACGAGGGCCGCATCGAGTCCGGCTACACCCTCTGGGTCAACTGCGTGTTCGTGTCCGCCCTCCGCGACATCGAACGGGCGCTTTCCCTCCTCCCCGAGGAGTCCGCGGCCGTCGAGGACGACATCCACCGCTTCCGCTCGCACCTCGAAGGCGGCGTGAAACGCGCGTTCACGAGTCCGGCACAGGTACCGCGACGCTACTCGCCGGAGGGCGACCTCGACACTCGTCCGGACGTGACGCTGTTCGCTCCCTTCTACTTCGACCTCGAAGACCTGTTCGACGACGCGCTTCACGAGGCCGCGAACCGAAGCGCGACCGCGCTTGAAGACCCCGAAATCGGCGGTATCCAGCGATTCATGGGCTTCTACCGCGACTTCGACGTCCACCAGCACGGCGGAAACGGACCGTGGCTGCAGTACACCGCGTGGCACGCCCAGTATCGGTTCGCCAACGGCGACCTCGACCGCGGAAACGACGTACTGGCGACGATTGCGCGCTACGCGAACGAGGAGGGTCACATCCCCGAACACCTCACGACCCGACGACGGTTCGAGGCGTTCATGGAGAACGAGTGGGACACGGGACTCGACTACGAGAAGGAGTTCGACGAAGACGTCTTGCGCGACGTGTCGTTCGACTTCATCGCCGAGGAACTGGGCCACATGCGGGAGGCCTACCGCGATTTGGAAGTCCAGACGAAGGACCGCGACGTGGTTCGGTTCGCCATGCCGCTCGCGTGGTGCCACGCGGAGTATCTGACCGCACTCTTGACACGGGACGCGGCCGAAGCGTGACCATGAACGGGGCGGACCACCGATGACTCACGACCGAACCGACCGACCGTCACCACGAACCGTCGCGCTCGACTGCCTGCACGCGGGTATCGACGCCGCACGGCCGCGGCACGTCGTCCGTCGAACGCTCTCCCGAGACGGGACGACGCTCACCGTCGCCGACGAGACGTTCGACCTCGACGACTTCTCGCGCGTCGTCGTCCTCGGCGGGGGGAACGCCGCCGGGGAGATGGCGGCCAGCCTCGAAGCCGTCCTCGGCGAGCGCCTGACCGACGGCATCGTGGTGACGGACACGCCCGCCGAGACGACCCGAATCGACGTTCGTCCCGGCGACCATCCGCTTCCGAGCGAACGCAACCGGGACGCGACCGGTGATATCCTCGCCGCCGCCCGCGACGCCGACGCGGAGACGCTCGTGCTCGCGCCGATTTCGGGCGGCGGCAGCGCGCTCCTCTCTTCGCCCGCGGAGGGCATTTCGCTCGACTCGTTTCGGACGGTCACGGACGGCCTGCTCCGCTCCGGTGCCGATATCCACGACATCAACACCGTCCGCCGCGCGCTGTCGAGCGTGAAGGACGGCGGTCTCGCCCGCGCCGCCGCTCCCGCCCGCGTCGTCGGACTGGTCGTCAGCGACGTCATCGGCGACGACCCGTCGGTCGTCGCCAGCGGGCCGACGTATCCGAGTCGGGCGACGCCCGCGGACGCGAAGCGGGTCCTCGAAGAGAACCTCGATAGCGTTCCCGCGGACATCGAAACGGCGCTGCGCGAGCGGGAATCGACCCCAACCGGGAACGACGACCCCGACGCGTTCGCGCACGTGACTAACTGCGTCATCGCGGACAACTGGACGGCGCTCGACGCGGCGGCGGACCGGGCGCGGGACCTGGGCTACTCCCCGCTCGTCCTCTCGTCCCGCGTCGGCGGCGAGGCGGCCGAGGTCGGCAGAACTCACGCCGCAATCGGCGTCGAGTGTGCCGCGACGGGGAATCCGCTCGACCCGCCCGCCGTCCTCCTCTCGGGCGGCGAAACGACCGTCACCGTCGATGGCGACGGGACCGGCGGGCCGAATCAGGAGTTCTCCCTCGCCGCGACGCGCGAACTCGACCGTCCCGGCATCGTCGTCGCCAGTATCGACACCGACGGCTTGGACGGGAGCACGGACGCCGCGGGTGCAATCGCGGACCACGAGACGATTCCGCCCGAGTCCCGCGACGACGCACGCGCCGCGTTGCGAAACCACGACGTGTATCCGTTCCTCGCCGCTCACGACGCGCTCGTCGAAACCGGCGAGACGGGAACCAACGTCAACGACTTGCGCGCCGTCGTCGTCGGGTCGGCAGACGAGAAGGGAACGGGAGCGACGGACGACGCCGAACCATGAACCACAGGTACGGACTCAATCAGGCCGGATTTCCGACGACGGACATCGAAACGACGTGCGAAATCCTCGCCGACGCCGGATACCACGGCGTCGAACCGAACTTTCGAGCCGACGGACTGCTGACGACGCCGGACGGCCGCGAGCGAACTCGGCGGGCCGCCGTCGAGCACGGCCTCGACGTCCCGGCCGTTTCGACCACGCTCCATTGGGAGTATCCCCTGTCGAGCGCCGACGAGGGAACCCGAAAACGCGGTATCGATATCGCGCGGGAGATGGTGGACGCTGCGGTGACGCTCGACGCCGAGGAGATACTCATCGTTCCGGCGGTCATCTCCCCCGGCGCGGACTACGACGCGGATTACGACCGCGCGGTCGAATCGGTTCGCGAAATCGCGGGCTACGCGGCGGACGCCGACGTCGGCGTCGCGGTCGAGAACGTCCAGAACGATTTCCTGTACTCGCCGCGCGAGTTCGTCGAATTCCTCGAAGCCGTCGAGGACGCCGGACGGGTTTCGGCCTACTTCGACGTGGGCAACGGCTTCCGATGGGGGCTTCCCGACCGTTGGATTCGCGGTCTCGCCGACTGGATTTCGAAGGTCCACGTCAAGGATTGGCTGACGGACGCCCACCGACCGACGTACCCGCTGCAAGGGGACATCGACTGGGAAAGCGTCGTCGCCGCGCTTTCGGACGTCGGTTACGACGGGTGGATATCCGCCGAGATTCCGGCGTACAACGCCGAACCGCACCGCATGCCCCCCGACGTGCTCGACACGATGCGGTACCTGTTCGAATAGAAAATAACGTTTTAAATGTATACATGACACGCACAATCGTCGTAGACCCGCTGTTCGAGGACGTATGGCCGCTCGCAGCGGACCACCTGCACCGACTCTGGACCGACGACGGCACGCCCGACGAGTTCGTTCGACTCTCCGAAACGAGGGAAACGAGATTGAGGGAGGCCGTCTCCGCGCCCGAATCCGTCGAGGAACTCGTCTCGCTCGGCGTCCGCGCTTCCGTCGCCGACCTCCGAGAATTCACGAACTTGACGGAGGCCTTCGTGATGACCGACTCCATGTACGGCGCGGACGAGGAGATAGCCGACTACCTCCGAGACCGAGGCGTGACGGTCCACGACCACACGAACGAGGGGTTCTGGAGCGAGTCGGTGTCCGAGTTCGGCATCGGACTGACCATCGACGCGCTCCGACAGATTCCGCAGAAACACGCCGCGATGACCGAGACGCACGACCCGTGGGACCTCGACCAACTGGACAACGAGGTGCCCGGCGCACGCGGCCACCAGTTCGCTGACGACCCGAACTTCGTGAGCGGAACCGTCGCCGGAAAGCGCGTCCGGGTCGCGGGAATCGGCAACATTGGAAGTCGCTACGCCGCCGCGGCGAACCACCTCGGTGCCGACGTGGTCGCTTACGACCCGTTCGCCGACGAACCGTGTTTCCACAGCACGGGTACGCGGCAGGTGTACAGCATGGCGGAACTCGTGAGCGACGCCGACATCTTCGCCCCGACGATTCCGCTCACTCCCTCGACGGAAGGCGTCGTGACCGCGGACCACATCCGCGCGCTGCCGGAAGGGGCGATACTCGTCCTCGTCACGCGGGCCGGAATCTGCGATATGGACGCCGTTCGGGAACGGGTACTCGCCGACGAAATCGTCCTCGCCGCGGACGTGTGGGACGAGGAACCGCTCCCCCTCGACGACCCGCTCCTCGGGCGTCACAACGTCGTTCACACCCCGCACATCGCGGGCCGGACGCGGGATGCAAACGAGCGATGGGCCGAACACCTCGCCGCTCACTTCGGCTCGGCGTAATCGGCCCCACCGATGTATCGTAATCCAAACGAGGACCATCCCTTTTAGTACACCCAACGAAACCCACGAGCATGACCCTGAACTATCACGACCCACGACAGCTTCGCCGCGAGATACTCCGCGTTCTGAACTTCTACTACCCCGACTGCATCGACACCCGCTACGGCGGGTACGTCGCCCAGCTCGACGAACGGGACGGCTTCGTCTACGACGGCCGGACGAAACACCTCGTGGCGACCGCACGAGCGGTCCACAACTTCAGCGTGGGCGCGCTCCTCGACGGTCCCGTCTGGTGCCGGACGGCCGCCGAGCACGGTCTGTCCTTCCTCTCGAACCACCAGTGGGACGCCGAGAATCGCGGCTACGACTGGATACTCCGCGGCCGGGAAACCGCCGACGACACGCGCTACTGTTACGGTCACGCGTTCGTCGTCCTCGCCAGCGCGCGGGCGCTCGAAGCCGGAATCCCGGGCGCGGAAGAGGAACTCCGACGCGCCGTCGAAACCATCGACCGACGCTTTTGGGAACCGGACCACGGACTGTACGCCGACCGCGCCGACGGCGCGTGGGACGACCTCGCCCCGTATCGCGGGCTGAACGCGAACATGCACACCTGCGAGGCCATGCTCGTCGCCCACGACGTGACCGGGGACGCGCGCTACCTCGACCGCGCCTACTCCATCGCCGAGCGCTTGGTTCGGGACCTCGCGGCCGAGACGGACGGCCGCCTCTGGGAACACTACGACTCGGACTGGACGCACGACATGGGTTACAACGAGGACCAACCGGACCACCAGTTCCGCCCGTGGGGCTACCAACCCGGTCACCATCTGGAGTGGTCGAAGCTCCTGTCGCAACTCGCCGACGTCCGCGACGAGGCGTGGCTTCGAACGTCCGCCCGCGAACTGTTCGACCACGCGACCGAGATGGGCTGGGACGACGACCACGGCGGCTTCTACTACACCGTCGATGCTGACGGGTCCCCCGTCGTCGCGGACAAGTACGGCTGGGCGATAACCGAGGGTATCGGCGCGGCGGCGCTCCTCGGCCGGGACGACGAGGCGTATCTCTCGTGGTACGACCGCCTCTGGGAGTACGCCGAGACGAATTTCGTCAACACGAAACACGGGAACTGGTTCGAGCGCCTGTCCCGGACGAACGAGCGCGACGACCCTAACCGCGGCACCGCCGTCGAACCGGGTTATCACCCCATCAGCAACGCGTTCGCCGCGATGGACGCGTTCTGACCCGCTTTCTTTTCGAATCCGGGATGACGGTTCGCGGAGGTCCGCGACGACACCCCGAATCCGCGAGTGGATTTATGCGTCTCGGCGACTAGTAGATGTGTATGCGTTCCATTCGCCTCACACGTGCATTGAGTCGCGCCCGTCACGCCGCCATCGGTGCCGCCATCGGCGGCGCAATCGGCGGGTTCATCAGTCGAAACGCGGCGAGCACCGGCGGCGCCATCGGCGCGTTCGTCGGCGCGATGGTCGGAGAGACGCGGGTGACCGCTCGCTCGCGCATCGATCGAGTCAGGGAACGGGGGCAAAAACGCGTCGAACGGCCGAAACCCTGAGGTCGTCCACCGACCCAAACGATTTCTATCGGACACCCCAACCGTCCACCATGGACGACGAAGACGGGAGTTCGCTGTCGCCCGAGGAGTTCGTCGAGTACTGCGAGACGCAGGCGGGCCTCCTCTCGGGGCGCGTCGAAACGATGGCGTCCGAAGCCGACGAACTGTTGGACGACATCGACGCGGAAATAGCGGAGATACGAACGCGTCTCGACGACAGCGGCACGGAGGGAGACGACATCGACGCCGCGGCGGTCGCGGAACTGGAGACGGACCTCGACGAAACGCGGGCGGTCGTCGAGGCCAAGCGAGCGCGGATGGTCGCCTTTCGGGAACTGGCCGACGGGTACGTCTCCCTCGCCGAGGACCTCCGGTCGGACGTGGACGACGGCCGGGAGGCGATGGAGCGCGTCGTTCGGTTCGAAGCCGACGCCGACGCGCCGGTCTACTTCGACGACCGGAAGACGGTGTACGAGGCCGCCACGGAGGGGAACTTGGACGCGGAATAGCGTCCTCCGAGCGCATAGCTCGTCCGACGGAACGCGGTCGAACGGTCTTGTCGAACGCTCGTCGAAAACGTCGAATTCGGTTCGGTATCGCGTCGTCGCCGGTCGAACGGCTCTCGGACGCGGCCGTCGCCGCGGATGTCCCGTTTTGCCGCTTTCGTTCCACCACTTGTCTCCGGCGAATATATAAAATGCAAGACGTGTGCACGAAGCGATATTTTATGTGGCGGGGGTGGTTGCTGACAAACGAGAATTTCCAATGACCGATAGATCACACTCCCGTCTGTCTATACTGGATAAACTGACGATCGACGGCTTCGACCTCAGACCGAAGCTGATATTCGCATTCGTTCTGGTCGCCGGACTGGTCGCCGTGACGGGGGCCGTGGGGTACGAAGCCGTGGCCTCGGTCGATACCGAGTCCCACAAAATCGCCGAGGACGGACGAGAGATGGACGCTGCCGCCGAAGTGATAATCGCCATCGAGCAACAGAAAGGGGCGATTCAGGCCGCGCAACTCGGGGAATCGGGGGCGAAAGCGGACTTCGAAGATGCGAGCGAGCGGTTCGACGAGCAGATACGAACCTTGGAATCCGCGCACTTGAGCGCGGAGGAAGCGAATCGCCTTTCCGCGATTCGCTCCCAGCACGAGGAGTACGACGAACTCGGAAGCCAGTTCTTCGACGCGCGAGCGGCCGGTGAGACGAACCGTGCGACGCGGGTGGCGGGGGAGATGACCCCGCTGGGAATCGAGATGGAATCGGAGGCGCATTCCATCAAACAGTCCGTTCGAACGCAGATGGGGGAGCAGGTGGCCGCCGCCGACAGCGCCACGCGGACGAGCCAGCTGGAAATCGTCGGATTGACCGGCCTGTCGTTCCTCGCGGCCATCGCTATCGGTCTCTTCGTCGCCCGTCGTATCACGTCGCCGGTCGAACGGCTCTCGGACGCGGCCGTCGCCGCGAGCGAAGGCGACCTCGACACCGACCTCGACGACCACCCCGAGGACGACGAACTGGGTCGAATGGTCGATGCCTTCAACGACATGCAGGAGAACTTGCGCGGAGTCTTCGCCGACCTCGACGGGGTTAGCCGCAATCTCAAGACCGGACGGCTGGAGCAGGATATCACGACCGACTACCCCGGCACTTACGGCGAAATCATGCGAAATATCGACGAGGGAAGCGACCAGCTCTCGCGGAGTTTTCGGGAGATTCGGAGCGCGAGCGACGACCTCCGTAACGGCCGACTCGACCGCTCCGTCGAGACGGACCGACCGGGCCAGTACGGTGCCGTCTTGGATACCCTCGACGACGGGATGGCCCAACTGTCGGCGAGTTTCGACCAGATCTCGACCGCGAGCGAGGGGCTGAGAGACGGCCGACTGGAGCAGGCCATCGACGCGGACCGACCGGGACAGTACGGTACCGTCTTGGACGACCTCGCGGACGGCACCGACCAACTGTCGGCGAGTTTCGACCAGATTTCGGCCGCGAGCGAGGGGCTGAAAGAGGGGCGACTCGACCAACGGGTCGAGACGGACTTCCCGGGCGACTACGGCGACGTGACGGCCGCCCTCGAAGCGGGCATCGAGCAACTCGGCGACAGCATCGAAACCGTCCAGCGAATCGCGGACGAGGTAGCGGGGTCCAGCGAGGACGTGGCGTGCAGCACGGAGGAGATAGAGCAGGCCAGCGAGGAAGTCGCCGAATCCGTCGAGGAAATCTCGTACGGCGCGGAAACCCAGAGCGAGAGCTTCGATGAGGTCCTCTCCGAGATGAACGACGTCTCCGCGACCGTCGAGGAAATCGCCTCGGCCGCGGACGAAGTGGCCGCGACGGCCGCCACCGCCGTCGAACGAAGCGAAACGGGACAGGAGTACGCCGCCGAGGCGACCGACGAGATTCACGCCATCGAAGCGCGGGCGGACGAGGCGGTCACGCAAGTCGCAACGCTGGAGGACGAGATGGCCGAAATCGGCGATATCGTCGATATGATCGCCAACATCGCCGAGCAGACGAACCTGTTGGCGTTGAACGCGAACATCGAGGCCGCCCGCGCGGGTGAGGCGGGCGACGGGTTCGCCGTCGTTGCGAACGAGATCAAGGACTTGGCGGAGGAGACCGCGCGTGCGACGGACGACATCGAGTCCAGTATCGCCGATATTCAGGCGCTAACGACCGAGACGGCCGACGGGATGGGGGCGATGAGCGCCCGCGTGGAAAACGGCTCGGAGACCATCGAGGACGCCATCGAGATGTTCGACGAAATCGCGGACGCCAGTCGGCAAGCGGAGGGCGGCATCAGGGAGATCAGCGACGCCACCGGCGAGCAGGCCACCTCCGCCGAGGAGGTCGTTTCGATGATCGACGAGGCGGCCAGCGTGAGCCACCAGACCGCGGCGGAGGCGAGCACCGTCTCGGCGGCGACCGAGGAACAGACCGCTTCGTTGTCGGAGGTGTCCGGGAACGTCCAGCATCTCTCCGACCTCGCCGAGTCGCTGCACGAGCAGGTTTCGAACTTCGACGTTCGGGACGGGGCGACGGCGGCGGCCGGGTCCCCCGCCAGGAGCGGGACCGCCACGGAAACCAGAGCGGACGGCGGGTCCACGGCGGGAACCATCGCCGGTTCGCCGTTCGACCGCTCCGCCGACTCGTCGTTCGACTTCCCCACCGATTCGCCGTCTGGAACTCGGGACGACTGAGAGAGTAGTGGTCCGGTGCTGGTAGTGGCGGTGGTGATGGCCGCGGGCGGAAGGCACGCATCAGCGACGACGACCTACTCGCCATCGCCGTGGACATCGAATCATCGTACGCGCCAAGCCGACTCTTTCCATCGTCTTTGTTATCTTTCGCCGACGTGCTCCCGACTCGTCGTCGGCCACAGGTGACGAACCTCGTCGAATCCCGGTGCGCCGTCGAGGATCCAGACGACCAGCGCGACTCCCGCGAGCGCGAACTGGAGGAGGACGAACGGCGTCGGTTCGAACTCTGCAAAGTGGGCGAGGAAGCTCTTCGGCGTCGAGTATGCCGGTTGCGAGAGGACGGGCCACAGCAGGAAACTCGTATCCCCGAAGTTTCCGTTCATGACCGGCTTCACTGCATCCATGGCGAGGTGGCTCAGGTAGCCGATGGCGAACGCGCCCAGCGGCAGGCGTTTATCGTATCGTCGCGCGCCGACCCAGAGGGCGGCGAGCAGGAGTCCGGCGGTGAAGACCGAGTGGGTCAGCGAGCGACCGGTCGGGAGCAAGGCGAACGTCCACGCGAGCGGTTTGTCTATCAGGTCGGGAAACTGCGTGCCGACGGCGACGGTCACCGCGCCGAGCGCTGACGGCGGTCGGTTCCGGTATCGACACCACAGCGAGTAGCAGAGGTAGCCGACAGCGAGGTGTCCCCAGGGCCACATACACTCTCATTTCTCGGACACGATGGTAGGTATTTCGGCTCCGAGAACAACCCACCGGATACCGAAGACCGATACTTTGGTAAGTCCGGTCCCTGTGGTTAATTGTAGATGTCGACTCAACGTCGCCAACGATTTATCCACGGTCAACTCGCGTGGATGCTCGCCTCCCTCCTCGTACTGGCGGCGTTGGGGTCCCTCTCGCTGGAACTGTTCTTCGTCCTCTCGCTCATCGGACTGCTCGTCATCGTCGAACTCACCGCACCGTTCAACGTGACGCCGCGGTGGCGACGACGGCTGAAGTGGTTCATCGCGCTCGGGCTGGTCGTCTTCGGTATCATCGTCGTCCGACGAATCCTCGCGATTCTCCCGCCGGGGGTGTTCTGAGCGTGAAACGGCCGACCGACTACCCGACGCCGACGCTCGTCCTCGGGGCGCTCGTCCTCCTCGTCGTGGTCGGACTCGTCGTCGCCTCGTCCACGTCGAGCGCCTCGTTCGGCGCGTACAACGGCGCGTGGGACGGAACGAGCAAGCTCCGCGGCATCGCAACGGATCGCGGAGCGGAGCCGCTGGTCGCCCACGACACCGCCGCCTACTCGCGCGTCTCGCCCAACGAAACCGTCGCGGTTATCCTCTCGCCGGAGGGGAACTACTCGACCACGGACCAGTCGCGTCTCCGCCGGTTCGTTCGACAGGGCGGAACGCTCCTCGTGGCGGGCGATTACGGTCCGGAAACGAATCGACTGCTCTCGGCCCTCGGGACGGACGCGCGCCTCGACGGCCGTCCCATCCGTGACGACCGACGACGGTACCGCTCGCCCGTGATGCCGGTCGCCGGAAACGTTTCGAATCGCTCGCTCGTGGCGAACGTGTCGTCGCTCACGCTCAACTACGGCACGGCGGTCGTGCCGAACAACGCGACCGTGCTCGTCAGCACGTCCGAGTTCGCCTATCTCGACGCGAACCGCAATCGGCAACTGGACGACAACGAGACGATTTCGTCGCTGCCGGTCGCCACCGTCGAACGCTTCGGCGACGGACGGGTCCTCGTCGTCGGCGACTCCAGCGCCATGATAAACTCGATGCTCGACCGACCGGGCAACCGAGAGTTCGTCCGCGCGGTCATCGCTGACAACCGCACCGTCCTGCTCGATTACTCGCACACGTCGCGCCTCCCGCCGCTCGCGCTCGCCGTCTTGGTGCTTCGAGAATCCCCGCTCTTGCAACTCCTCGTCGGCGGCGGTTGTCTCGCGCTCGTGTTCGCGTGGGCACAGCGGCCGGAACCCGTCCGTCGGCTCTGGTCGTCCGCCCGGTCCCGACTGGACGAGCGAACGTCTCGCTTGACGGGCGAGCGAGCGACGGAGCGGTCGCCGGTCGAACCGCCCAAGATGTCCGAAGCCGCGATGATAGCGTATCTGCGCGACCGGCACCCCGACTGGGACTCGGAGCGCATTCGACGCGTCGTCGCCACGCACCGCGACGAGCGCTCGAACTGACGGTTCCGTTCGGCGAATCCATTGATTTATCCCCTCCCGTTCGAAAGACTCGGAAACGATGGACCCCGAGGCAGTCTACTCCGTCCTGGCCGAGGAAATGAAGACCGTTCTCATCGGTAACGACGACGTTGTGGAAGGAATCACCGTCTCGCTTCTCACTCGTGGGCACATCCTTCTCGAAGGCGTCCCCGGCGTGGCGAAGACGACGATTGCGAACGCATTCGCGCACACGACCGGTCTCGATTTTACCCGCGTGCAGATGACGCCCGACTTGCTGCCCGCCGACATCACCGGCACCCACGTCTACCGGGAGGGGACCGGGGAGTTCCAACTCCAGCGCGGGCCGATATTCACGAACCTGCTCGTCGCCGACGAGATCAACCGCGCCACGCCGAAAACACAGAGCGCACTGCTCGAAGGCATGCAGGAACGGACCGTCACCATCGAAGGCGACACCCTGTCGCTGCCGTCGCCGTTCATGGTCATCGCCACCCAGAACCCCATCGAGATGGACGGGACGTACGAACTGCCCGAAGCGCAACGCGACCGATTCCAGTGCAAACTCACTGTGGACCTCCCCTCCGATGAGGACGAGTTGCGACTCATCGACCGGTTCGACGAGACGCCGGACCTCGGGCCGACCGACCTCTCGCGGGTCGTGACCGTCGATGACATCCTCGACGCGCGCGAGCGGGTGCGAACCGTGCACGTCGCCGAGTCGGTCAAATCCTACATCCAATCGCTCGTGAGCGCGTCCCGGACGCACTCTGACCTCGCGCACGGCGGGTCGCCGCGCGCGACGCTCGCACTGCTCCACACCGCGAAGGCCCGCGCCGCGATTCACGGCCGCGACTACGTGATTCCCGACGACGTGAAGGCGCTGGCGGTTCCCGTGATGCGCCATCGCCTCGTCTTGAACACCGAGGCGGAGTTGAGCGACCGCTCGCCGGTCGATGTCGTCGAGGACCTCCTGGACACCGTGACGCCGCCGAACGGCGTGACGGACGAGGTTCCCGTCGGGGGGAACGCCGACGACTGACTCGACGACCGACGCCGACTATCACCTCGTCGAGCGACCGACGACGGTACCGCTCCCCGAACTACTTAGTTCTCCGACACGGTTGTTCGAGTACACCCGTGTCGCTCACGAAATCCCCGTCGAGAACGACCGTCCATAGCTTCGTCGCAACGGTGTTGACCATCTCGGTATCGTTTTGGTTCATGACCCCGACCCGCGGCGTTTCCAGAATCGTGACCGTCGCTCTCGCCGCCGTCACCGGGTCGCTCTCGTTTCTGTTCGTCACGTGGCTTCGAAGCCGGTAGCGGCTCGAACGACCCGCGTCTCCCGCTTTCTCACGTCGGATCCGCTCGAATCCGCCCGTCCTCCAATCGAACCACGGTGTCGAACCGCGGCGTCAACTGCATGTCGTGGCTGATGACGACGAGCGCCGTGTCCGCCGTCTCCTGCAGTCGGAACAGTAAATCGAGCACCTGCTCGGTCGTGTCGGGGTCGAGTTGGCCGGTCGGTTCGTCCGCGAGCACGATGGCAGGGCGGTTCGCCAGCGCGCGGGCGATGGCGACGCGTTGCTTCTCGCCGCCCGAGAGCGTCGCCGGATACTGGTCCGCGCGGTCGGCGATTTCGAGCCGCTCGAACAGCGTTTCGAGCCACTCCTCGTCCCGCTCGCCCGTGTGGTCCTGCGGGAGGGCGGCGTTCTCCCACGCGGTTAAATCTCCGATGAGTTGGAAGTCCTGAAAGATGAAGCCGAGCGTCTCCCGGCGCAGTTTCGCGCGTTTTCGTTCGGAGAGCGAAGCGGTGTCCTCGCCTCGAATCGTGACCGTCCCGTCCGTCGGTGTGTCGAGCAATCCGAGCACGTTGAACAGCGTCGTCTTTCCCGCGCCGCTCGGTCCCTGCACGAGGAGCTGTGCGTCCGTCGGTATGGAGAGCGAGGCGTCCTCGATGACGTCGCGTCCCCCTCGAACGACGCGGACGGCGTTCGCTTCCAGTACGGTTTCGGTCATTCTCCCCCATCTACAATCGTTTTCGTCTAGTCTTTTCCGGTTCGATGAAGTCGCATCCTCATCGATGGTCACTCCGGTCGCGTCTCGTGACGGTCGAATGACGATTCCGATTCGCGGCCGAAGGGCGATTCCGTTTCACGGTCGAAGGACGATTCCGTTTCACTGTCGAAAGCCGTTTCCGTCTCGCGGTCGGCGGCCGCCCCGCTCGTCGTTCCACGCTGAACCGCGGTCGGCGTGGCGAGGAGGTAGGGAAGCGCCGCGATGAGGACGCTCAGCCCCATCAACACGAGCGCACTCCCCACCGCGAGGGCGAGTATCGGGAGCGGGATGGCGGTCGAGAGCCGGATGCCGAAGACGGTGAACAACCCGGTGACGGCGAGGAGCCGTACCGTCAACAGTGCGGCCACGAGCGCGGCGGCGATGGCCGGTATCGAGAGGCGACAGGCGTCGGCGAGAAGGATGCGAACCAGTCTCCCTCGCGTCGCGCCGGTCGCGCGGTACACCCCGACGGCGCGCCGTCGCGCGTGGACGGCTTGGGCGAACGTCGCCGTCGTTCCGCCGACCGCAGTTAGTCCGGCGAGGACGACCATCACCAACAACAGGAGGTTGAAGTTGCCGAACACGCCGCGAACGGCTTGCCCGAGTCCGCTTCCGCTGGCGTACTCCGTGTTCCGGGCGAGCGTGGAGAACGTCCGGTCGTCGCCGTGGACGGTGAACGAGTCCGCCGCAATCGTCCGTCCGCCGGACACCAGCCGAACCGAATACTCCCCCGGCGTCAGTCGGTCGTTCGAGTCGCTCGACCCGGAACCACCGGCAGCGCCGCCGAGTTCCGACGTCGTGACCGCGGATTCGTACGGATCGAGGGAGACGGTTTTCTCCTTCGTTCCCGTCGGTGTGACGAGCGAGAGCGTCCGCGTTATCGGTTTGCTCCACGGGTTGAACACGACGAGTTTCGTCGTCGGACGGGAGACGGCACTCACCTCGTCCGGCGAAACGCGAACGGCTCCGATCGGTTCGCGCGTCGCCCCCGACGCGACGTGTAAGCTCGACGTGTTCGTTCGGTTCCCCTTGCGGACGGTCAGGTCGTAGTTACCCTCCTCTCCCGGCAGGCGAACGACCGCGATTCCGTCCTCGTTCGTCCGCGCGGTTTGTTCTCCCACGCGAACCGTCGCACCGGAGACGTTCCCGCCGTTTATCGTCCGAACAGGGACTGCCATCGTCTCGTTTGGCGGTGCCTGTGACGGCAACGTGGGCACGGACAGCGGCGGCTCGCTGTACACACCGACCGACTGCGTGTACCCTCCGACGCGGAGCGTCCGATTCCCGAGCGACGATGCCGATACGTTCATCGTCACGGTCCGTCGTTCGCCGCCCTCGAGCGTGACCGTGCGCGAGTTCGAGGTGGACCCCAACGTCGCCGTCAGCCGCCGTGTCTTTTCCGTCGAACGAGCGTTCCGCATCGAAATCCGTACCGGAATCTTCGTTCCACGAACTGCCGTATCCGGTGCCGAAACGCTGCTGACGACGATATCCGGCGTGTTAGATTGCGACCGCGACAGGCGCGCGTCGCCCCCAGCCGTGCGAATGAAGTGGACGGTACCGGGGTCGGTCGAGAGGTCGTGTGCGGTCGCGAGCGGAACCACGAGTTGGTCGTCCCCGATTCCCTCGGCCGCGTACACGCCGGTAATCGTGACCTGCGTGAACGCGGGGGAGGACGCGCCGCCGAGCGTGAGGCTGTCGCCGACGCCGACGTTCAGCGTCCGCGCGAGGTCGCGGCCGATAACGGCGTCGTACTTGTCCCGCGGTGCGCGTCCGTCTATGAGCGTCGCGTTCGACACCCCCGCGAACGAACTCCAGTTCGCCCCTCTGGCGAGATACGGCTGTCCGTCCCGGAGTTGGACGACGATGATTTCCGGGCTGGCCGTGACTCCCTGTTGGCGGAGCAAGTCGGCGTATCCGGCGTCGATTCGGCTCGCCATCGGGTACGGCGCGCCGGGTTCGGTCACCGTCCCGCCCGACGTCGTGGCGAGGGGAGCGAGGACGCCGACCAACGACCCGACGAGGAGCACGATGAGGACGAAGATGGTCAGTATCGTCGCCGCCGGGACGACCGCACGCCACTGGAGCACGGTCGTATCCACGACCGACGGCACCCGCCCGGCGACCTTCGACCATCGCGTTTCGCTCGTCCCCCCGCGCTGGCTGTATAATTGCTGGAGATGGGACGGGGGCGTCTTCGTCGCCGGTCGGACGGCGAGCACGCCCGCGGCGACACCGGCGAACAGTAGGCAGGCGAATCCGGGGAGGAGAACACGGAGCACGGCCGGTGTGACCGACGGCGACAGCGAAATCCGAAGCCCGGCGGCCACCGCGGCGTTGACGACGCCCCTCGTGACGATGATGCCGAGCGCGTAGCCGAGGGCGATGCCGACTCCGGTGAGCAGTCCGGCGCGGACCCCGAAGATGGCGAGCAGACTCCGCGGCGTCCCGCCGGTGGCGCGGATGACCTCGATGGCGTCCAATCGGTCGCGGACGCTCATCCGGGTGACGTTGTACACGACGACGAGAACGAGGACGCCGCCGCCGACGGTCGCCAGTCCCAACAGGTCCACCACGCCCCCCATTCCCGCGATGAAATACTGGTACAGGCCGGGCGTGACGACGCCCGCGATTCCGCCTCCCGCCCCGCCGCCGCTCTTCGGCGTCGTATCCACGACGTACGCGCCGGTCGCGCCGAGCGACCGGACCGTGGCGGGGTCGCCGACGTACCACGACGACGGGAAGACGGACTTGTCCGCCGACGCCGGTGCGACGGAGACCGTTTTCGTCTGTCCGCTCCCGACCAACCGCTGTCGAGTTCGGTTCTCGACCGCCCCGGCGAGCGTCGCGTTCGACGGCGCGTGCGGAAACCGGGCTTCCCGCCACGAGACGGAGATATCCTGAAGAACGGTCGGCGCGTCGTCCGGGACGCCGACGACGTACCCGTTCGTCCCGTTTTGCTCGACCGCTGCGACCGGAAGCACGATGTCGTCTCCCCCGGCGGCGGCGTTCGCCTCGTCCACCGTGTCGTAGTGGGTGACGGCCATCGAATCGCTGAATCCCGACGAAATCGACGACGTTTGCGTGTTCGCCGCGACCAACAACACCGTCGTTCCCACGAGGAACGCCACCGCTACCGCGATGATGACGATGGTCAATCTGTCACGACGTGACCACTGCGTGCAAAGCCCCCGCTGATACCCCATTCAACCCCTCGTTTTCCGTCCACTCGGGAACCTCAATAGTATAGGCCGCTTACGCGGTGGAAACGAGTCCGTACCCCTGTCGGGAGATCGCTGGCGCTCGTGAGTGTTCTCAGTCCGATGAGCCTCTCGCGTTCGCCGTTCCCGACTCCGTGAACTGGACGGTAACGTAGATATTCCGGTTCGTGTCCCTCTCTATTTGCCGTTCCAACCGGGTCGGGAGGTCGTCGTACGCCGTGTTGGAACTACGACTGACGCGCACCGTCACGTTCGCAGGCGTCGACCGCCACCCCACCCCGCCGTACGCCGTTTGCACCCCCGACAGGGAGAGGTTCGAGTACGCGGGTCGGTCGAGCGTCGTTTCCACGTTCCGGTTCGTCGTCCGACTGAACGCGACGTTCGTCCCGGTCAGAAACCCCGTCCCGACCGCCGCGAGCAGGAGGATGGCGAGCGTCCCGTACACCGCCGTTCGTTTCCCGGAGGGAATCGACTCGCGGAACGACCCGTCCGCCTCCGTCCATCTCGGCGCGTACCCCATCCCGAGGAGCGTGACCAGCGCGCCGATGTTGATGGCGAGGATGTTGACGAGCAGGAGGAGAAACGCACCGACGGCGAGCAGCGGGGTCGCCCACGCGATTGCGAGTCCCGCCGCCGCCGCCGCCGGGATTATCGCGGCCGCTATCATGACGCCGATGATGGTGGTGGACTGTTCCGTCGTGTAGCCGAACGCGCCCACGATACCGGCGATGATGGCACCGAGCGTGGACAGGGCGGTCGGCGCGAGTCGGACGCCGACGAGTTCGACGTGCAGTATCGACAACCCCGGCGGGACGACCCCCGTCCACCGAACGACCCATCCGAACAGCGCCGCGGCGAGTATCGCGACGCCGAGGCCGAGCCCTTGTTCTCTCACGCTGTCGACGAACAACTCCCAGTCGCCCAAGAGAACGCCGGCCGGTGCCGCGAGGGCGGAACTCACCTGCGGCGCGATGATCATCGACCCGATGATGAGCGCCGGTTGGTCCAGCAGCAACCCCGCGGCGGCCGCGATGACGGAGAGGAGCGTTCCGAGGTAGTAGAGTTGATACGGCCACTGCATCTCCCGGATTTTCGCGTGCAGTTCGGCTTTCGAGAGTTTCTGAACGGACCCGCTGTACCGCTGTCGGAGTTCGGTGAAGTTCGGCGTCTCGACCAACTCCGCCTTCGTCGAGACGGTATCGACCTCCGCGTCGAGTCCCGAGTCTCGAAACTCGTCGAGAATCGGTTCGACCATCGCGGTCGGAAGCGGAAAGAAAAAGAGCGCGCTCCCCGCGTCCTCGCTCACGACCGTGTAATCGACATCGTACTCGTCGAGAATCGACGCGACGGCCTCCCGTTCGTCGTCAGGCGTGTGGACGTGGAACTCTCGCATTAGTTGGTAGAATCGCTTGACTTTGCTGTATCTTCCGGCCGGTTTGTCCCGCGGACTCACGCTCGCGGTTCACTGCTGTCCCAAAATTCACGTTCCCTCGGGGTTCGCATCCTGCACCTCGACGATTTTGGCCTGTGAAACGAACGTTTCGCCCCCGCCCGTTCGGACCTGAATCGTCCGGCCCGGCAGGTCGGGGTCGTCACCCTCGGCGGGTTCGTCCGGCACGGAAATCGCAACCACGTCGTCGAGGGCGACGGTTCGTCGTTGAATCGGGTCTCCCTCGTACTCGACGGTTTCCCACGTTTCGATGTCGAACTCGTTCATGTTCTTGCCGAAGTATTCCTCCGCGTCCTTGTCGACCGAATCCTCGGTCTGAGACTCCCCGGCCGTCCGATTGGCGTCCGCAACCTGCTCGTGTTGATACTGGTGGATGTGCGCGAACATCGTCGTGGCTACATCGTCGATGTCCGAAAAAGATTCGGCGGGAACGCGGGTTCGACGCGCGCTATTCGACGTCTGCCTCCGCGTCACCGCTGCCCTCGTCCGTTTTTCCGTCTTGCGGTACGTCCCCCACCGAACTCGGGTTCGTGCCGACCGATTCTCCCATCGAGACGGTCGGGGTGAGCGGGTCCCCGTGAAGGAGTTCCGGGAGGACGATGCGAACCGCCTCCAGCATCAGGATGAACAGTATCGGGAGCAGGAAGAAGCCGTACCAGCCGAAGAGGATGGGGCCGAGCAGGTAGGCGAACATCATCATCACCATGTCGAGTTGGCGGCCGGTGATGTACGGTTGGAGGAACGTCTGGGGCAGCGTGTCGAGCAGGAGGAAGTAGACGACGAGCACGCCCCCGACGAACACGAGGTAGTCTCCGCCCGCGTTCACCGCCTGTATCCCGAGATAGCCGATGACCGGCAGGTAGACGAGTTTCCCGACGACGATGGGAATCAGGCTCGCCACGCCGGTGAGGAACGCGAGCACGAACACCATCGGAACGTGAAGGTCGCCCGGCGCGACGGCGTTCGTCCCCCAGTAGGCGGCCGCCGCGATGAGTGACATCACGACGATGAACAGCAGGTTGCCGAAGAAGACGGATTCGAGGTCCTCGTCCACGGCGACGGCGTAGGCGTACGCCGTCGTGTCCTTTCCCCCGAACAACTGGGTGAGTCCCGAGGAGAGTTGATCGTCGTTTTTCAGGAAGAAGTACGCGAGCGTCACCGAGAGCGCGATGAGCATTATCCCGCCGATGACGGCCGATGTGACCCGTAGTCCCGAATGAAGCACCGTCTGCACCGTCTTTTGCGGGTTGGAGACGAACTGCTGTGGCTGCTGCATGGCGGCGAGGACCCGCTCCTGTTGTGCTTTCGGAAGTGCGCCGAGATAGTTCGTGACGAGCGTCGAATTTGCGGTACCGCCGAACGCTTGCTGTGCCTGCTGAAACAGCTGAAATCCTGCGTAGAACGTGAGCAGAACGATGGGGAGAAACACCACGAGGAGTGTCAACGCCGCTATCACCCCGTCCGAATCGGTGATGACGCGCAGCCGCCGATAGATGGGACGGGTCGCGTAGTAGCCGAAGACTCCGAGCACCACCAGCCCCACGAACGAGTAGGCGACGAACCCCGCAACGAGCGCGAGTAGGAGGACGAAAACCCACCAGCCGAGTCGGTTTCGGGGGGGAAGCGTGTCGAAGCGAATGTCTACCATCGTCTCGTCTAAATCACTCCTCCCTGCAAACCGTTGTGGCCGTCTCCGTTCGAATCGGGAATTCCGCGACACCTCGTTCGGACCCGCTTTCCTTATGAATTGGTTTCACATGCGGCTACAAAAGTGAAAACATCCAACGGCCAAGCTAGCGAAAATGAGTGACGACATAGACGGCGGGGGTCTCGGTTTGACCGGTGCGGAGTCGATGGCCCTCGGCGGGATGATCGGCGGCGGTATCTACGCGGTTCTCGGCGTCGTGGTGAAAGTGTCCGGCGCGCTGGCGTGGCTCTCGTTCGTCTTGGCGGGCATCGTGGCGATGTGCGCCGGGTACTCGTACATCAAACTGAACCAGTTGAGCGACCCCGAAGGTGCATCGCCGACTTCTACACCGTCGCGGCGCTCGCCGCGGTCTCCCTCATCGTCGAACTGACCTACTTCGAAACGGACCTGTTCGGTTCCTCCGCGGACGGCCGGTCGTCGGTCCGTGGAGACTGATTCGAAAAATACCTCTTGTCGGGTCGCCGTGTTCGCCCGTCGATTCGAGTCCCTCAGTTCCCGCGTTCGTCGGTGTCGTCCGAGTCGGGTTCGATATCGTCCTCGTTCTCCGAGGGTCCGGCCGCTTCCGACGGCTCGGCCGCCGACGGCGATTCGTTGGTTTCGTCGGTGAGCGACCCGGTGGACGCACTCGCGTCCGAGGGGGCCGCCGCGGACTCCTCGCTGTGTTGCTCCTCCGGGGTGATGCCGTGTTCGTCCCGCATGTGGTCGTAGAGCCGTTCCTCTCCGTCGAACTCCTCGTCACAGTGCTCGCACGAATACGTCTCCTCGTTGGATTCCGTTGCCATACCCTTCGTTTCTCCCGCGAGACGTGAAAGGATTGTACTGGCACACGCAACCTCGCCCTATTCCCTCCCGTTTCGACATCGATTTTCACCGGGATGTCCGGTCGAAGTCGCGCTCGTCGTCTCGGACCCGTCAGTCGAAATGCACCATTCCCAACCCCGCCGTGGAGATTTAATACAACCGCCACTGTCTAGCTCTGTCATGGGATACATTGTCAAAATGCCCAAACTGGGGCTGGAGATGGACTCCGGGACGCTCAACGCGTGGACCGTTTCGGAGGGCGACGCGATAGCGGAAGGCGACGTCATCGCCGAAATCGAATCGGAGAAGACGACGGCCGAAATCGACGCGCGGGAGGAGGGCGTGCTCAGGCGCGTCTTCGTCGAGGAAGGCGACGTTACCGACCCGGGCGCGCCGCTCGGCATCGTCGCCGCACCCGACGCTGACATCGACGGATTGGTCGCGGAGGTCGAAGGAGCGTCTGCGGAAACGCCGTCCGAAGCGTCATCCGCCGCCGCGAGCGAATCCACGGCTCGGACCGCCGACCGGGAGTCAGCCGCCGAATCCAGCGGTACGGCGACGACGCAGGTCAAGGCGACGCCCCGAGCGAAGCGACGGGCCGACGAACTCGGCATCGACCTGACGACCATCGACGGCACCGGGCCGCAAGGTGCCATCGACGAGAGCGACGTCGAAGCGGCAGCCGAGAGTGAAACGGCCGAACCGCCGAGCGACGTCAAAGCGACGCCGCGGGCCAAGCGACGGGCGGAGGAACTGGACGTGGCGCTTCACACCGTCGAAGGAACCGGACCACAGGGTGCCGTGACCGAGGGCGACGTCGAGGCCGCGGCGGAGGCGACGGAAGCCGAATCGAAAGAATCGGAGGCAGCGGAAATGGAATCGGAGGCGAAATCGGCCGCAGAACCCGACGTTCCCGCCGGACGGGTGTTCGCCACGCCGAGCGCACGCCGACTCGCACGCGAGTTGGGCGTCGACGTGGAAACCGTCGGGGTGGCCGTCGAAGGTCCGCTCACGGAAAGCGACGTTCGGCTGGCGGTCGAGGGGACGGAATACGACGAACCGGAGACGGTCCCCGGAACCCGCGACGAGGAACGACCGCTGACGGGTATGCGCCGCACCATCGCGGACCGCCTCGGCCAGAGCGACCGCGAGGCGGTGCACGTCACCGAACATCGCTCCGCCGACGCCGAGGAACTGCTCGCCGCGGCGGCGGCCGCGGACGAGGCGCTCGCCCCCGACGTGTCCGTGACGGATGTCCTCCTGACCGCGCTGTCGGCGGCGCTCGACGCGCACCCGGAGTTCAACGCCACTTTCGAGGACGGCGTGCACCAGCTTCACGAATCACACAACATCTGCGTCGCCGTCGATATCGACGCCGGACTCATCGCCCCCGTCATCCGCGACGTGGATTCGCTCTCGCTCTCCGAGCTCGCGACGAGACGGAGGGAAGTGACCGCCCGCGCGCTCTCCGGCGACTACACGATGGACGACCTCACGGGGGGAACGATGACCGTCTCGAACCTCGGCGTCCTCGGCGTCGAGCGGTTCGACCCGGTCATCAACCCGCCCCAAATCGCCATCCTCGGTGTCAACGCCATCAAACGCGAAGTGGTTCCGACCGACGACGACGAAGTTGCCGTTCGCAAGCGCATCTCCTTCTCGCTCTCGTTCGACCACCGAATCGTGGACGGGGCGGACGCCGCGCGCTTCCTCGGAACGCTCGTCGAGCACGTCGAAAACCCGTGGCCGCTCGTGATTGCGGCGGGCGAAAAGTAGGGAAACTCCGTCACTCGACGCCGAAGTAGCCCTCGCTCGCGGCCCGTTCTACCACCCTCTCGATTCGGACGAGTCGCGGCCCGTCGGCGACGGGTCGCAGTCGAACGGACGCGTCCCGAACTTCGAGTTCGCGCTCGCCGTCGGCGCTGATGACGCCGCTCGAAACGTCGAACTCGAACGCCTCGCCGTCGTCGAGCACTCGGTGTTCCTCGACGGAAACGGTGGAAACGACGCCCGGAACGGTAACGGCCCGCACTCTCTGTCCTCGATTCCGGCTCTCGTCGTGTTCCTCTCGCTCGCCTTTCGTCTCCAATCGGAAGCCGACGCCACCGGAGTCGTCGGGGCGGTGGACCGCGAGTCCGCCAGCGATGCCGGAGAGACCGATTTCGGTCGGCGACGCGCGCGAGACGACGCCGCCGATGATGTCCCCCGGGTCGAGAATCGCTCGGGTTCCGACGAACTGCCGGTCTAAAATCCCGAGCGTCGCCAGTCCACGGATTCGGCGCACTCCCGTTCCGTCGTCCACGACTCCCTCGATGCTTCCGTGCCGCACCGTCGCCTCGTCGGCCGGTACCGCCCCCGTTGCGATGACTCCCGCGGCGACGCCCGCGACGGTTCCGTCGATGGGCGTCGGGACGACGTTGTTCGTGCCGGTGGAGATGCTCACCACCGGCACGTCGCCGATTCCGTGAGCCACGTCGCGGTTCGTGCCGTCGCCGCCGAGGACGACGACGGCGTCCGCCTCGGCCGAGAACCGCTCCGCGGCGGTTCGAGCGTCCTCGCCGGTCGCCGTGACGGTCATGTCCAGCAGGTTGACCGCGAGGTCGTCCGGCGCGCCCGCCACGATTCGATCTGCGAGTCCGGCGTTGTCCGGCATGACGAGGACTTCGATGTCGTCCGTCATCGTCAGTCCTTCGAGGGCGCACGTCGCCGTCCGACGTTTCGCGTAGTTGCTACTGACGCTGGCACCGCCCGTCAGTCGCCGGATGTCGCGTCCGGCGATCGGGTTGACGATGAGTCCCACTGTCTGGGACACTTATACGATGCGGTCGATGGCCGCTTTCACGTCGTCAGCGTCCGGGAGCACTTCCTCCTCCAGCGCGGGGCTGAACGGGATGTGAACGTCCGCGACGCCGACGCGCTGAATCGGCGCGTCGAGGCTGAAGAACGCGTTCTCCATGACTCGCGTCGCCACCTCCGCGTGGGTGCCGTACGAGAGCGGACTCTCGTCCGCGATGACGAGGCGACCCGTCTTGTTCACGCTCTCGACGAGCGTGTCGGTGTCCAACGGGTAGAGCGACCGGAGGTCGATGACTTCGACGCTCGTCTCGCCCGCGAGTTCGTCCGCGAGGTCGAGCGATTCGCCGACCAGTCGTTGGGTCGCGACGACCGTCACGTCGTCACCCTCGCGCTCGACCTTGGCCGTCCCGAGCGGGATGGTGTAGTCCTCGTCGAGCGGTACCTCGCCCGTCTGCTCGTACATCGCCTTGTTCTCGAACACGAACACGGGGTCGTCCGAGCGGATAGCCGACTTCAACAACCCCTTCGCGGCCCGCGGCGTTCCGGGGGCCACGGCGATGATGCCCGGGAAGTGGGCGAACCACGTGTGCAGCGTGCCGGAGTGCTGACTGGCCGCACCCATGCCGCCACCCTCGGTCGTTCGAACCGTCACCGGCATCTCGGTCTTGCCGCCGAACATGTACCGATTCTTGGCCATCTGGTTGATTATCTGCTCCGAGCAGACGCCGAGGAAGTCCGCGAACATGATTTCGACGACGGGTCGCGTCCCGGTCGCCGCCGCACCGACTGCCGCGCCCATGAATCCGGCTTCGCTTATCGGCGTATCCCGGATTCGGTCCTCGCCGTACTCGTCCACGAGACCGCTCGTCACCTCGAAGACGCCGCCGAACTCGCCGACGTCCTCGCCGATGACGAAGACGTCATCGTCGCGGTCCAGTTCCTCCCGCATCGCCAGGCGAATCGCCTCCCGTACCGTCATCTCCTCCGTCTGGGACGGTCCGGACGACGGCGCGCTTTCCGTGCTCATCGGTCCTCACCTCCGTCGGTCCGCATCTGCTGTGCAAAGCCGTCTATCTCCGGTACTGTTGCGTTAAACATGTCGTCGTAGGCCTCGTTCGGGTCGGGGTAGTCCGCTTCTTTGGCGTTCTTCGCCGCCTCCTCCACCTGTGCGCTGATGTCGGCTTCCATCTCCTCGAACTCCGATTCCGTGATGGTTCCGGCGTCGATGAGTCGCTCCTTGAACGACTCGATGGCGTCGTTCTCCTTCCAGAGGTCGATGTCCTCGTCGGTTCGATACGGTTGTTGGTCGCCCTCGAAGTGACCGCGGTAGCGGTAGGTGTCCGCCTCGATGAAGGTCGGTCCCTCGCGGTCCACCGCGCGCTTTCGGGCCTCCTTGACGGCTTCGAAGACGGCGGTCACGTCCATCCCGTCGACCGTGAAGCCGGGGATGTTGTACGCCTCCGCCGTCTCGCTCAGGTTTTGGAGGTTGTGTTGCTTTTCGACCGGGGTCCCCTCGCCGAACTGGTTGTTCTCGACGAGGAATACCGCCGGGAGGTTCCACGTCGCCGCGAGGTTGATGGCCTCGTGAATCTGCCCCTGCGCGACGGCACCGTCGCCGAAGAACGCCAGCGCTACCGTGTCCTCGCCCTTGACTTGCGACGTGAGCGCGGCCCCTGTGGCGAGCGGCGGCCCGGCACCGACGATACCGTTCGCGCCCAGCATGCCCGCATCGACGTCCGCGATGTGCATCGAACCGCCCTTGCCGTTGCAGTAGCCGTTCGCCTTACCGTACAGTTCGGCCATCATCCGCTCCAGGTCCAGTCCCTTTGCGATACAGTGGCCGTGGCCGCGGTGCGTGCTCGTGATGTAGTCGTCCTCTTCCAGCGCGGCGCACGCCCCGACGCCGACCGCCTCTTCACCGATGTAGAGGTGGACGAACCCCGGCAGTTCCCCGTCACCGAACAGTTCGCCCGCCTTCGTGTCGAACGCTCGAATCGTCAGCATCCGACGTAGCGCTTCTTTTTGTCCGTCTTCCGTCTCAATGTTGATTGCTACCATTGCCCATGCAATACACGACTCATCGACCATTAACTGTTATGAATGTTGATGGGGTTTTCAGCCTCGATCAAATTTACCAATTTACATTTCCCGCTCCGTCGCTGGCCATCGCCCGATTCTCACTCGGACGAAAGAATTCTCAGCGGCTTCGCCCGTTCGGAAGGATGTCGTCCAATCCTTCTCGCACCGCTTCGGTTATGGTCGCGGGAATCGCACCACCGTACGTCTCCGCTGGCCCACCGGTGGACCCGAGGAAGAACACCAGACTCACGAGCGATACGATTAAAATCTCGAGCGTCCGCGTAATCCGTCCGTCGTTTCGGTATAGATAGGCCGTAACGCCGGGATATTCCGCTCCGGTGATGCTTGCGACGAAGACGGAAATGAAGATTCCGAGTACGGTAAACTGTGCTTGTGCGAGGATTTTGAAGTACTCCGCTATCCCGTCGATGCTCACCAGATATGCCACCGAGAGGAGTAAAGCGGTGCTTCCGACAACGAACGTTCGTCGTCCGTGTGTCCGTGACGCGACTCCCGTTCGACTCACTCCTCGTCGTCGAACCGACACGTGACGAGGTAGTCCGACCGGTCGTCGTCGCTTTCGGCGCTTTCGAGCGTGACCGGGCGGTCCGTCCCGCGCACCAGTCCGACGGCCACGAACGACGCGATGGGGTGGTCGAACCGGTCTACCTCCCCGTACCGACTCCCGGTGATAGCGACGGTGACGCGGCCGTCTTCGTCCACGTCCGGCGTCGCGCTCTCGACCAGTTCGAACCCCTCGACGAGCGCGTCGGCGAGTTGATTTGCGAGTTCGCGGGGTCGGTCCGCGGTGCCGCCGACCATCCCTTCGAACTCGTGGAACAGTCCCGCCCCCGTCGGCGGCACGGCCACCCCTCGTTTGCGCTCGTCGTCCGTCACGACGAACAGCGTCGTCGCATCGTCCCCGTCGGGCAGGTCGTACTCGCGGTGTTGCGGGACGAACAGGCGTACGCCCGCGTTCTCGTCCGCCGCGTTCCCTGCCGGGAGGTAGACGGACGTCCCCGACAGCCCCAGCGTCTCGACGAGTTCGGCACCGGTCGCGGCGTGGGCGGCGTAGGTTCGCTCGCCGACCGACGCCGAGACGAACTGCTCCGGGGTGAGGAAGTACGTGAGTACCCCGGCGAACAGTCCGGTTCCGGCCAGCGCGAAGAGAACGGTTTGCGAGGAGGGAAACAGCAGGCCGCCGAGTCCCGCCAGCGCGCCGATTCCGGCCATTCCGAGCGCGGTCCGCCGGTAACTCGTCTGCCGTGCGCGACGGTACTCGTCGCGCAATCGTTCGTTCTCCTCTGCGAGCAGTTCGAGTCGGGCGGTGAGGTCGGCGACGGATGCGTCGTCCGACGCCGCCCGCCGGTCGTCGTCGTTCGTGGTCGATGAAGCGAATTGGTTACTCATATGTTGTCCTCTACGAGTCCGAGCGCGACGCGTTCGTACCGATGCAGGCCGTACGAGATGACGGCGACGACGAGCACGACGCCGCCGACGACCAACGGGAGTCGGCCGCTCCACCGATAGACGGCCAGCGCTCCCCCGCCGAACAGGGCGGCGACGACGCTCGTAACGCCGATTCGCCAGCCCGGTCTATCTTGCCTGAGCGACGGTCCCACGAGCACGGCGAGCAGTCCGAGTTCCAGCAGGACGAGGAACGCGACGCCGATGTCGTCGGCGAGAGCGGCGACGACCAACTGTCCGAACGCCACCGTGTAGAGCGTCGGTACGGTGTACCACAGCACGAAGAACACCGTTCCGGCGATGAATCCCGTCAAACCGGTTGCGACGGTGCACCCGACCGCGACGAGCAGTGCGCCGACGCCGCCTAGCCACGTGGGACGTTCGCGTCGCATCGTTACCGTCCCCCCGCGGCCGGTTCCTTCGCTCGTCGCGTTTCGGCGAGAATCGCTTCGATTCGGTCGGCGGGGGCGATTTCGAGCGCCGTCACGCCGTCGATTCGCGTGAGGTCGCGCCGGAACTCCTCGAAATCGACGTAGCCCTCGTATGCGCTCTCGACGGTTCCGACACTCCCGCGCTCGAACAACACCGTCGGCGCGAGGAAGACGAGCACGTGCTCGGAGCGCCGTCGCGCCGCCCTGACCGCCTCCCGAACTTCCATCCGATGCGTATCGTCGGTGAGGATGACCGTCATCACCGACCCGCGGACGCCGCCGAGGTAGGTTCGAACCGTCTTGTAGAGCGGGTCGCCTTCGATTCGTTGCACGTATCGCTCCGACTCGACGACGTACGGGAGCAGGGTCCGCCCGAACGCCGAGTCCTCCGACCGGAGATGCGTCGCCATCTCGCGGGCCTCACGCGGCGTCTGCGCCCGCGCTCCCGACGGACCGTTCGTCGTCGGGTCCGTCTCCGTCGTGTTTTCCACGGCGGTCGAAACGAGGTCGTGCAGTCGCGTTTCGATGTCGGTGTAATGTCGGGCGCTCGCGTCCGGTTGGCGGGTGGTCGTCACGCCAGCATCACCGACGGTGTACAGGGAGAGCGGTTCGGTGTTCGTCCGCGCGTTGTCGGCGTAAGCGAGCGCGACGTGCCGAAGGTAATCCAGTTTCGTCTCCCCCTCGATTCCCGTCGTCATCGAGGACCGGTGGTCGACGACGAGGGCGGTCGAGAGGTCGGTTTCCGCGTCGAACTCCCGGACGTGCGGGGTGTTCATCCGCGCGGTCGCCTTCCAATCTATCTGCCGCATCGTGTCTCCCGGCACGTACTGGCGAATCTCGGCCGGGTCGAGACCGACGCCGCGGTCGCCCGTCTTGTGCTCGCCGAACGCGGTCGACATGCTCTCGCCGCCCATCCCGACGTGGAGCGCTCGCGGCCGTCGCGGCGCGACGGTCACGCTCTCGGCGTCTCCCATCGGCACCGTCGAGCGGAAAAGCCCGGCCGGGTCGGTGAGCGTTACGGTCGGCGGTTCACACTCGAACTTCCCGGCGACCGGCCAGCGGAGCGAAAACGTCGTCGTCGCGTCTCGCTCCCCGGCGGCGAGGGTGAACGATTGGTTCTCCGGGTCGCGTTCGGTCGCGGTCATCGGCAGGCGGGGTTCGACCGCCACGGCGAGCGGCGACGGCTCGGAGAGCGTCGCGCTGACGGCGACCGACGTGTCCTCGTCGGTCGCCACGCGGCGCTGGGACATCGATTGGGTCACGGTGAGCGCGTCGGCGGTGGCCAACACATCGCGCGTGAACCGATACTGCCGGACGAGCAGCGACGCACCGATTCCGGCCGCTCCGACGAGGAGCAGCAGCTGGTCGAACAGCAACGCTCCGCCCGCGAGCAGACAGCCGAGCACCACCCCGACTTCGTATCGGCGCGTCACCTCCATACCGTTGACAACCTTCCCCCTCCCAATTTAATGTATTGTATTGAAAGCCGAAATATCCCTTTCTTCCTCCCTTCCTGTGGACTTATTTACACCCGTTTCGTCCTTTGGTCAACGAATGCCTGACGAACACGGCCGATGGACGGTTCGACGGTGTCGGGACGCGGACAAAAACGCGGTCTGGCGGGTCCACGACCGGTCGCTCCGCGACTCGGCCATGCGCTACTCGCCGGAGTACAACCGGTACCTTCGCCACATCCCGACCGAATCTCTGGAATGCGAGGGGGAGTTCCTCGTCGTGACGGACGACGCGACGACTGATGTGACGATAGCCGACGACTATCGGCATACGCGGACGAACGGAATCGTTGGAATCGGCGGCTTTCGGCCGCGCGCTCGTGTGATTTCACCCTTCGGACGATGGGGTGCCGACGAATGTGATTGATTCCGGATAGTACCACTCACAGAAAGAAGCTGTTTTCACGGACGACTGTGACGTGATAGATGTGTCTCGGTCTGCCGCATCGCTCGGTCTTCTCACCCTCCTCCTCGTAGCTACGGTACTGCCCGCACAGGCAGCGGCAGTGTCGACGTCCGACGTCGCCCGATTTTCCTCCCAACCGGAACACGTCGGGACGGCTTCGTTCGCCCGCAATAACTCCACGGTTCACCACGAAAACCCCGACGACGTGCAGTCAGAGGGTGACGTCTCGGAACTCGAACAGTGGCTGTCCGGTCGGCTCTCGTCGCAACTCGGGTCGAGTACCGTGAAAATAGAGCAGGGCCAATACGAGAAAGCCCACTCGGTCCTCGGCGACGACTACGACGACCTCCTGAGCAAGTACGTCGAAGTTTCGAGACAGACGGACGGAACCGCGGACGACAAAACGGCGAAAACCATCCGGGACGCTCAACGGAGCCAACGACAATACGTCTCGCGCGTCCAACGCTACCGCCAACTGTACGACCGCTACCAGCGGGCGAAGCAGAACGGAAACGACGAGAAAGCCCGCACGCTCGCACGGAAACTCGAACGTCTCCAGAAGGACATCGACCGCTCCAGTAGCAACCTGACGACGAACTATAACCGCCTCTCGAATCGGACGAACACCAGCACGGCGGGCGAGATGGGGCGGATTCGAAACGTCACGCAAAACATCTCCAGTCAGCAGGCGACAGTACGCAAGGCGGAGTTCACCCAGACGAACTTGACGGCGACGATACGGACGCCGAACGTCTCGTTTTTCGACCCGATTCGCGTCACCGGCCGACTGACGGACGAGAACGATACCGGCCTCGAGAACCAATCTATTTGGCTTCGTCTGGGTGGTAATCGTTCACAACGCGTCCGAACGAGCGAGAACGGGTCGTTCTCGCTCGTCGGCAGACCGGCGGTGGTGTCGCGCGGTAACCGCTCCTTCCGCGTCGAGTACCACCCCACCAACGGGTCCATCTATCTCGGCTCGAACGCGACGGTTCAAGCAAACGTCTCCCGTGTCGCCGCCATGATCGATATTTCGAACCACACGCGGCGGGTGCGGTACAACGACACTGTGGCCGTTTCGGGGCGCGTCCACGCTCGGCAGGTCGGCGCAACCGACGTGCCGCTCGCCGTCTTCCTCGGGGAGACGCGACTCGGAACGACGCGCACCGGCCCGGACGGTTCGTTCTCCTTCAACACGACGCTTCCAGCGGATGTCCCCGCCAATTCGACCGCCATCCGCGTCGCGTTTCCCTTCCGTGGCCGCGCGCTCAACGCCCTGAACGCGACGGCTCCGGTCGTGGTCGAATCGTCGGCGACGACGCTCACGCTCTCGGGAACGACCGGGAAGACGCGGAGCGTGGACCTCTCCGGATATCTCACTACGACGACCGACACACCGGTTGCGGACCAACAGGTGTCGATTCTCGTCAACGGGACGCAGGTCGCGTCCACCCGGACGGACGAAAACGGCACCTATCGAATTTCCCTCGTCCTGCCGCCGTCTCTCGTTCCCGCGGATAGCAACGCGACGTTCGCCGCGCGGTTCGACGGCCGCGGAAAGAACGTCGAGTCGGCGCGCACCGCGACCGAAATCGCGGTTTCGGGCGCCGACGACGGTCCGCTAGACTCGACGACCCGCGGCTGGTTGGTGAGTCTCGGCGTGGCCGCCCTCATCACGCTCGGCGGCTTTTTCCTCTGGCGCTCCGACTTCGGTGGCGGCGACGCCGACCCCGACGGACGCGACGGAATGGCAACGGATGTCGATGCCGTGACCGAATCGGACGACGCCACGACGGACCCGTCCGTGTCCGCGGCGGCGTTCCTCGACCGCGCTCGTTCGGCCCGCGATGCGGGCGAATTCGAGACGGCCGTCGAGATGGGGTACGCGGCGACCCGCGACCGATTCGACGCCGTGGTTCCGACGGCCACATCGACCCACTGGGAGTTCTACAACGCCTGCCGGGAGGCCGACCTCGCCGCCGAGACGCTTTCGACCATCGCCGACGTGACCGAACGGTACGAACGGGCGGCCTTCGCCGCGAATCGGGTAAGCAGCGAGACGGCGACGGCGGTCATCGACGCCGCCAGCACGCTCGTCGAAGACGGCGCTTAACTCCCTCCCCACGAGATATCCGCTATGGAACCGGATGACAATCGTCGCACCTGGGCCGAGCGCTCGGGGGCGTATTCGCCCGCCTACTACGCTCGAATCGGGGCGAACGAGGTGAGCGACACCCTTCGCACCGTCTTCGAGTACTACGTCGAGGAGGACGCGGCGATTCTCGAAATCGGCTGTAGTTCGGGACGTCACCTCGACCGCCTCCGCGACGAGGGGTACACGAACCTCACCGGCATCGACATCAACGACGAGTCGTTCGACGTGATGGCCGAGAAATATCCGAAACTCGCCGCGACGGGGACGTTCCACACCGGCGCTATCGAGGACCTCCTCCCCGAGTTCCCGGACGACGCGTTCGACGTCATCTACTCGGTCGAAACGCTCCAGCACATCCATCCGGAGAACGAGTGGGTGTTCGAAGAACTGATTCGCGTCACCGGTGACCTCATCATCACCGCCGAAAACGAGGGGAACAGCCCGCAGCGCGGTCGCGGCTCCGAGAAAGTGAGCTACGTCAACGACGAGTTTCCGCTGTACCACCGGAACTGGAAGCGGGTGTTCTCGGACCTCGGCCTCGCCCAACTCGTCCGCGAACGGGGTAACCGCGACACGGTTCGCGTCTTTCGCGTGCTCTGATTCGACGGTCGGAGTCGGACGGTCACTCCGTGAGCAACCGCCGAAGGACGAGGTGGAGGATGCCGCCGTTCTCGACGTACCGAACCGCCGCGGGCGTTCCCACTTGGGCGGTCACCGGGAATTCGACGGTCGAACCGTCCTCGCGTTCCGCGACGACCGCGAGTTCGTCCTTGACGTCGAGTCCCTCGTCGAGGCCGCGGACGGTGAACGTCTCGGACCCGTCGAGGCCGAGCGATTCCCACGAATCCCCGCCCTGAAACTGGAGCGGCAGGACGCCCATGCCGACGAGGTTGTCGCGGTAGATGCGCTCGTAGCTCTCCGCGATGGTGGCTTTCACGCCCAGCAGGTCGGTTCCTTTCGCCGCCCAGTCGCGGCTCGACCCCGTTCCGAACTCCGTCCCGGCGGCGACGACGAGCGGGGTTCCGTCCTCCCGGTAGCGCTCGGACGCCTCGAAGACGGTCGTCTCCTCGCCGGTCGGTTGGTGGATGGTGTAGCCGCCCTCCACGTCGTCCAACATCTCGTTCTCGATTCGCACGTTGGCGAACGTGCCGCGCATCATCACTTCGTGGTTGCCGCGCCGCGACCCGTAGGTGTTGAATTCGTGTGGTTCGACGCCGTGGTCGAGGAGCCACTGCCCCGCGGGCAGGTCCGGGCCGAAGGGACCGGCGGGACTGATGTGGTCCGTGGTTACGGTGTCGCCGAGCAACATGAGACAGCGCGCGTCCTCGATGTCCGCGACGCCGGGTTCCTCCAGCGGGAAGTCCTTGAAGAACGGCGGTTCGCGGATGTACGTGGACTCCTCGTCCCACTCGTACACGTCTCCGGTCGGCGCTTCGAGCCCCTTCCAGCGCTCGTCGCCCTCGTACACGGAGGCGTACTTGTCCTCGAACATCGACGTGTCCACGCTGTCGTGAACGGCCGCGTGAATCTCGTCCGACGACGGCCAGAGGTCGGCGAGGTAGACTGGTTCGCCGTCGTCGTCCGTCCCGAGCGGTTCGCGTTCGAGGTCGATGTCCATCCGCCCCGCGAGGCCGTAGGCGACGACCAACGGCGGGCTGGCGAGGTAGTTCGCGCGAATCTTCGGGTGGATGCGCGCCTCGAAGTTCCGGTTGCCCGAGAGGACGCTCGTCGTCCAGAGACCGTGTTCGTCGATGGCGGTCTCGATGGGGTCCGGGAGCGGTCCGGCGTTGCCGATACAGGTCGTACAGCCGTATCCGACCACATTGTACCCCAAGTCTTCGAGGTACGGGAGGAGGCCGGACGCGTCGAGGTACTCCGTGACGACGCGGCTTCCCGGCGCGAGGCTCGTCTTCACGTAGTCGGGGACGTCGAGGCCGCGGTCGACGGCGTTCTTGGCGAGCAGCCCCGCGGCGAGCATCACCGAGGGGTTCGAGGTGTTCGTACAGCTCGTGATGGCGCTGACGACCACGGAGCCGTGGCCGATTTCGACCTCGGACCCGTCGTCCATCTCGACGGACACGCGCTTCGTGAGTTCACCGAGGTCGGGTTCCGCCGGTGCTTCCGCCGTTTCCGGCTCCGCCACCGTTCCGCCGTCCGTGGACGCGCCGGTTCCCTCCGCGTTGCCACCCGCGCCGCCCTCGCCGAGCCAGCGGGCGACGGCTTCCTCGTCCACGTCCCCGAGTTCGTCTCCGAACTCGTCGTAGAGCAGGTTTCGGAAGTGGGTCCGCATGTCGCCCATGGGAACGCGGTCTTGGGGGCGTTTCGGCCCGGCGAGGCTGGGTTCGACGGTCGAGAGGTCCAACTCGACCGTTTCCGTGTATTCGGGTTCCTGCTCGCCGAACAGCCCTTGCGCGTCGAGGTACTCGCGGACGAGTTCGATGTGCTCGGGTTCGCGTCCGGTGAGTTCGAGGTAGTCGAGCGTCGCCTCGTCCACCGGGAACACGCTGACAGTCGACCCCTGTTCGGGGGCCATGTTCGAGAGCGTCGCCCGATCCGGGACGGTGAGGTTCGAAACGCCGGGGCCGAAGAACTCCACGAAGCGGTCCACGACGCCGACGTCGCGCAGTTGCTCCGTGACGTGCAGAACCAGGTCGGTCGCGGTCGCGCCCTCGGGCAGTTCGCCGGTCAGGCGGACGCCGACCACTTCGGGGAGCTTCATCGTGATGGGTTGGCCGAGCATCGCCGCCTCCGCTTCGATGCCGCCGACGCCCCACCCGACGACGCCGATGCCGCCGATCATGGGCGTGTGGCTGTCCGTCCCGACCAGCGTGTCCGGGAACAACCAGTTCTCCCCATCGACGTCGCGGTCGTGGACGACGCGGCCCAGATACTCCAGATTCACCTGGTGGACGATGCCGGTTCCCGGCGGGACGACGTTGAAGTCTTCGAACGCCTGTTGTGCCCATTTGAGCGCCTTGTACCGTTCGGCGTTCCGCTCGTACTCCATCTCTACGTTCCGCTCGTAGGCGTCCTCGGATCCGAAGTAATCGACTTGGACGCTGTGGTCGATGACCAAATCGATGGGAACCTCGGGTTCGACGATGGACGGTTGCTCGCCCGCACGGTCCGCCGCGGAGCGAAGCGCCGCCAAATCGACGACCGCGGGAACGCCGGTGAGGTCCTGCAGGACCACGCGGGAGGGCGTGAATGGGAGTTCGACGTCCGGAACCTCGGGTTGCCACGAGGCGGCGTTGCGAACGTCCTCCTCGGTGATGGTTTCGCCATCGACGTTCCGGAGGACGGACTCCAAGAGGATTCGGATACTCACCGGTAGTTTGTCGAGGTCGCACAGGCCCTCGTCTTCGAGGACCGTGAGGTCCGCCATCTTGTACGAGGTTCCGTCTACCTCGAACTCGCGGACCGCATCGAACGGGACTGGTTTACTCATCGTACCCGGAACTTGGATGCCCGTGATTATCAATAACCCCCCGAATCCTACGCTGTGAGAAGATGTTCGGTGCGCTTTCGGGACGGTCGGCCTTTCCACGGTCGGTGCTCGCTTCGCGCGTGCATCCCGGAGCTATCCGAAAGTAAACCGAGACGTGTCAGCAAGAATAATGACAGAATATTAATACTATTGCCTGTGGTATACGATGCTGATAGCCCATGCAAGACGCCTCCCGAGCACGAATGCCGCTGATCGGCGACCAGTTCCCCGACCTTCACGTGAACACCACGCACGGCGAGATGGACCTCCCCGACGAGTACGCCGGTGAGTGGTTCGTCCTGTTCAGCCATCCCGGCGATTTCACGCCCGTCTGCACGACGGAGTTCGTCTCCTTCCAACAGCACATGGACGAGTTCGACGAACTGGACGTCAACCTCATCGGGCTCTCGGTTGACCGGGTTCACTCGCACATCAAGTGGACCGAATGGATAGAGGAGGACATGGACACCGAGATCACGTTCCCCATCATCGCCGACGAAACCGGCACCGTGGCCGAGTCGCTCGGTATGATCCACCCGGGGCAGGGCACCAGCACCGTCCGCTCCGTGTTCATCGTCGACCCGGACGGCATCCTTCGCCTGCTGCTATACTATCCGAAGGAAATCGGGCGTAACATGGACGAAATCGTCCGCTCGGTCCGCGCCCTCGTCACCGCCGACGACGAGGACGTGGCGCTCCCGGCGAACTGGCCGAACAACGATATGCACGGCGATAAGGTGCTCCTCCGGCCGCCGGGCGACGTTTCCGCCGCCGACGCTCGTCGCGAAGAGGCCGACGCGGAGGGCTACGAGTATCACGACTGGTGGTTCACGCTCCGCGAACCCTGACGATACGACTGCAGTGGGGACGTGCTTCCCCGCGAAAACGAGCGCGTGACCGCGTAGATGTCGTGATGCCCCTACGTCTCACGAACGACGTCCTAAACGTCTCTTTCGGGTGTTCTTTGCTGGTCACGTTCTCAACGCCGATTATAATTTGATATAGCTATATATGATTTATGAATAGCGATACGCTACCTTCAGGCTTTCTCGTTACTGGTTTCAGCATTTCAGCCAAAAACCCATCCACTTCCGCTTACAACGATAAGCGGAAGTGTTTCTGCCCGGGTCGCCTCCCTCGGGGGAGCAGGTTTCGGCTACTCACCGACTCGGCACCTACAATTTCGGCTCTCACGAGGTCATTATCGAGCCCTCGGTGACGGCGTCGAACACCTTCCGCTCTGCTGTTCGAAGGTGCTGGTGGAAGGTTGGCGACGAGATACCAAGTGAGTCGGCAATATCTTCCCCAGTCGTTGGGCGAGGCCATTCGAAGAATCCGGAGTTGTAGGCCGCGTTGAGCGATGTTCGTTGTTGGTCGGTGAGGTCCTCTTCGAGGAACTGGTCTAATTGAGCTATCGGATCACCAGTACGCGTGACCTGCCGTTGAGCGAGCAATTCCATACCCGGATATTCGGCTTGAACGGTCTCGATTATCTCCCGTACTTCGACGCTCGGTGCGAGGTGAATCCGCATGTGGTAGTCACCATCCTCAATCCGGGCTGTGTCAACAGAGCCGCCTTGTGCGGCTACCGTCGAGAGCACGGGTGGCTCGGATAGTCGGAGCTCGAAGCGTGAAACGTCCTCCCCTTCGTCGATTATGGTCATCGAATTCCACTGAGGGAGCTGAGTAATCAACGCACCGAGCGCATCGCGAGCGTCGGTCGTTACGGTGCCGTATACGAGGTGCATTCCACCGCTGGCTGGAACGGATTGGTTGAGGGTGATTCGACCATCCGTTGTTTCGTCGATTCCGAGGGTCTCGAAGACGTTGGTGAGTTGGAACTCGAGTTCGACGACTTCGTTACTCATCAGTGCCTGCTTGCGCTCGACGGCGGCGATTGCTTGCCCCGTGATTTCGCCGAGTTGCCCGATTATCTCACATTTCTTGCCCGTGAATGCGTCTGGTTGGTCGGAGTAGAGGGTAAGTATACCGTACAGCGTCTCCTCGTGGACGATCGGAACTGCCGCGGAGGAGCGAAATCCATACTTCTGTCCGAAATCCCGCCAAGACTCGTAACTAGAGTCGGTGGAGATGTCCTGCGTGGTCTGTACCTCACGTTCGAGGATGGCTCTGCTTGTGGGTCCATTGCTACGTTCGTCGTTCGGGTCGACGGAAATCGTAATGTCGTCGAGATATCCTTCGACGCCCGTTCCCGTCCGAACATTCACTGTCTGGGTATAGTTATCGACTTCGCCAATCCATGCGGCTCGGTAGTTGTCCGTGTCCGTAAGTCGGTCACAGACGATCGTTTCTATCTCCTCGCGGGTGGATTGTTCGATAACCGCCTCGATGATATCGTGGAAAACGTCGTTGAAATGGTTGAGTGCAGAGAGATGCTCGCGCTGTCGCTTTAATCTCCGTTCGCGTTCGATCCGATCGGTAATATCCTGTGACATTGCCATTCCTGCGAATACTGTTCCCTGCTCGTCGTAGATAGGGAAGGCTTGGATGCGGCGGATTCGACCGCCGAAGTCGACTTCGATATCGCTCGTCTCACCGTCGAAGACAGCACTGTACCTTGGTTCAATATCTCTGCGGAGTTCTGCGGGGAGGCTTTTAGGTACCCTTTCTCCTTCGAGATCATCAGCTGAAACGTCGAGCCCTTCAAAAACTTCACCACCTACTGTTAGGTATCGTAAGTCCTCGTCGAATAGTACGACCGCCCCATTCGGGAAATTGTCGACGAGTTTCTGATATCGACGCTTCAGCTTCTCGAGCTGCCGTTCATGTTTCACGCGGTCAGTAACGTCACGGATGACTCCGACACGACCTATCTCCCCATCTTCGAGTTCGAATCGGCTGAACCGGCTTTCGACTGTGAGCGTCGAACCACTTGCCGTATGTATCTCATCTTCGAGTTTTGCGAAACTGGAATCACTCGAATCTGATTCAGCCAGTTTTGCCTCCTTGATGTCGAAGAAGTCATCGCCAAAAATGGCTTGCGCATGGACGCCAATGAGTTCGTCACGCTCATAGCCTGTCATCGAGGTAAGACCGTTGCTTACCATCGAGAACCGGTAGTCGCTATCGAGAACGTAGATCCCGTCGTCAACAGCTTCGACGATGCGCTCATATTGTTTGACCTCTGTTTGTCGCTCCTTGCGACCTGTTATGTCCTGGAAATAGACCGAGATACCCGTTTCTGCGGGATAGATGTGGGCTTCGAACCAGGTTTCCAGTGGGTCATAGAATATCTCCTGGGACTTTGGTTCCTGATTCTCGAAGACGTCCGTGATTGCCGCCTTGACTGTCGAGCTCCGTTCGAACGCGTCCCAGATGTGCTCGCCGACGAGTTCACTGGGACATCGCTCTAGAAGATCCCCCGCACGGTTATTGACATACGTGAACCGGTGGTCCTCATCGAGCGCGACGAACCCGTCGTCCATTCGCTCGTACACGTTCTCGAGTTCTTTCTCTTGGAGTTCCTGCTCGGTTATCTTCTGCCCCGTGATATCTGTGATGACTCCTTCGAGTATCGAAGAGCCGGATGTGTCGGTGACGCTGCGACCGCGCTCCCAGACCCACCGGATTTCGTCATGCGCGGTCAGAATGCGATATTGGGTGGTGAATTGTCCGTTTCGATCGAGCCCAGATTGGACAGTTTCCAAGATCTGAGTGCGGTCGTCAGGGTGGACAATATCGTCGCTCCAGCTGATTGTTCCGGATTCGATAGCGTCGGCGTCGTACCCGGTCAGGTCGGTGCAAGCGTCACTGACGAACTCCATCGGCCATTCGGGTTCGTTTCGACATCGATAGACCATCCCTGGTAAATTGCTGACGAGGCTTGAATACCGCTGCTTGCTTTCTTCAAGCGATTGCTCGGTCTGCTTCTGATTGGTGACATCGTAGTAGAGTTCGATTCGACCGCCGGCGTATGCACCGGCCTCGATTGGTTTACTGCGATGTTCGAGCCACCGCTCCTTGTGACCGTCGCCGGGCTCCACGTGGCATTCGAACTGTTCCGTGTACGTGTTGTCGTCGTACGTCGCAAGGACCGTTTCCGCAAACAAGTTTGACTCCGTGATAGTTGAGGCGATATATTCGTTTACGAGCGTACGCTTGTCCTTCCCGACAACCCGTTCATAGTCGAGTCCGAAGTACCGTTTGGTAGCGTCGTTGACCCATGCCACCTGAAAGTCCTCATCAAGAACGAACACTCCGACATCGGCGTCGTCGAGTACATCGTCGACGAGCGACTCGGCGGCCGGCCAGTCTGGAATATCCTGGTCGGCGTTAGTTGGCGGACGCCACCAGACCCGTGCGCTGGCCCCGACTTTCTTCGTTTCGAGTTCATCGTGTTCGACGAGGCGCTTCAGTCGAGTGTAGGTGCTTCGCTGTCCGAGGTTGAGCTGGTCTGCGACTTCGCTCGTCGTCCGAGGTGTCGCGTTTCCATCGAAGAGTGCGAGGGTTTCTCGAAGCGCATCCGTCAATGACGGTTGTTCCATTATTCCCGCTAGTAGCGACTCACGGTTATCAACCCTCTGCCGGAAGAGTCAACGGTGCTATGCGTACTCAGGTTCGCTGAAAACCATTCTACTTTGGAACTCGCAAATAACATCCTTTATTTCACGAATTCTTAATCAATCTCGAGAAATCACCCTAACAGATTAGAGTGAACCCTTACCTAGCGACGGTACCTCCGGGAGTAATACACCAGCAGTTATCGGTCGAATCGGTGTGAGAACCATGAACAAATCCGTAAACGAACGAAACATGAGCAATATTTCAAACGAACGAGCGGAGGAAGGCGAAAACGCAGCCGCTATACAGGAGGTACCGCTGAACACCTTCTTCGAAATATTGGCGAATACGCATCGCCGACAACTGTTATTCTCCCTCCTCGAATACGACTATTTGGATGACGACCATCCCCACGTTCCCACAGACGTGAGCAGTACCGACGAGCGAGAACGCCAATTTTCACTCCGAATGACACACATTCATCTCCCGATGCTCAGCGCTGCGGATGTCATCGAGTGGAACTGGGATGAGAACACAGTTTGGCGGGGGCCACGCTTCGAAGATATCCGTCCGTTGGTACGGATGGTTCAAGAACAAGTAGATGAACGCTCGATGAATTCATCGGGAAATGATGGAACGAACTCACCATGACAAAAACAGACCAGAGAAGAGGTGACAATCTCGAACCGTGTGAGAATTGTGCGGTGCAGACGCCTCACGAAGTCTCGATCGAGATTCGCACTGAAAGCGACAAACCGAACAATGCGAAGTTCTCCCGTGAACCGTACCGGGTCATTCGCTGTCTGATGTGTGGCACAACGACGACGGCGCGGATGAACAACGCCTGAACGTATGTGGTCTATTCGCATCATTTCCCACAGATGGCTTCTGTCCGGAGTGCGATGGAGTGTAAAATCGAACACGCGGGCGCCTCGCACGGATAGAGAGCCGAGCCCACCCACTTCCCACGACACATGACCGGTTCAATCGTTGACGTAATTATCCCGAGCGACCAGTTCGCGCTTGCACATACCCTTGCGGAACTCGAGACGGTGACGGTTGACGCTGAACGAATCGCCGCCACCAATGATGAGTTCTTGCTGTCCTTTCTCCGATTCGACTCGCCTGAACGCGCAACGCTCGAAGCAATGTTTGCTGAGGACGACAGCGTTGTCGACTTTCGGCTCATAGCCGAGTTCGAATCCGATTGTCTGTATCAGTTCGAATGGGACGACCACATCGAACATCTGGTTCGTCTTCTCGTAGAACAAGAAGGGACGGTACTCCGTGCGACGGGCCACGACGACCACTGGAATATTCGTCTGTTGTTTGCTGATCGGATGATGGCTACGCGCACCAACGACTGCTGTCTGGAACACGGCATCGATTTTGATGTCACTTCTATTCACGACCTCACCGACCAAAGTAGTAGTCGAGTAGGACTAACGGACCGCCAGCAAACGACGCTTCAGCTCGCTGCCGAGCACGGCTACTACTCGGTGCCACGTGAGGTGAAAGCAGAAGACCTCGCCGAAGAAATAGGAATCTCCCATCAAGCGCTCTCCGAGCGCCTCCGGCGCGCACATGGAAATTTGGTCAATCACGTACTTCGCGGTGGAAAACGGGGGGTAAACTCGGTGGAATCAGCACCGGCGGAATCCAAACTGGAGACGAGCGGGAACTAACAACGGCCTGTGTGACCTCCGACCGCCTAAAACCACGAGCGGAAGTGATTCTGGCCGGGTCGCCTCCCTCGGGGAAGCGGGAAACCTGTCCTCACCAAACGAAACCCAACACGAAAACCTCACCCGGTGTTCGTGAGCCCTCCGTCCAGAACGAGCGACTCCCCAGTGACGTAATCCGCGAGGTCGGACGCCAGGTAGAGTGCGCCATTGGCGACGTCCGTCGGCGTGCCGAATCGACGCGAGGGAATCATCTGCTCGTACATCTCCCCTTCTTCGGTTCCGACGATGGCAACGTCGTCGGTGGTCATCGTCGTCTCGATGACGCCGGGATGAATCGCGTTGACGCGGATGCCCTCCGGTCCGAGTTTGTCGGCGAGTGCGTACGTCATCAGTCGAACGGCTCCCTTCGAGGTACAGTAGGTGACGTACTCCCCGGTTCCCTCCAACCCGGCGACGCTGGAGAGGTTGATGATACTGCCGCCGCCGTTTGCAACCATCCGTTTGGCGGCGGCTTGCGCACCAAAGAACACTCCCTTGACGTTGACGTCCATCAGTTGGTCGTACTCCCGTTCGGACACGTCGAGAAAGTCCTCCCCCCGGAAAATCCCCGCGTTGTTGACCATGATGTCGATTCCACCGTACCGTTCCGCCGCTTCGACACTCGCCTCCAGGTCATCAGGCTCGGTGACATCGCAGTCGACGTACGTCGCTTCGGAATCCGTTTCCTCGGAAATCAATTCGTGCGTTGGCTTCCCGCCTTCGCGAGCGTCTTCACGAACGTCAGCGACGACGATATCGGCGCCCTCCTCGGCGAACGTTTTCGCAATCGTACGGCCGATACCACTCGACCCGCCGGTTATCACCGCTACCTTGTCAGACAGTAGTTCATCCATGATACCACCCCTCGCTAAACGGCAGCGAACAGAATATCAATTATTCAATGGTTCTGGATTCGTCCCGTCGTAATTATCGTCTGTATCGTCGTGCCGCAAGCTGCTTCCTTCCGTGTACCGAAATCGGCCGTTCGTCGGCACTTTGGACGGGGGAGTGGTGTCCGACTCGTCGTTCTTCGGTCGGACGAGCGACGAGACTCGAAAATCCGCTGACTCGACGCTCGCGGACGGAGTTTGCGTACCTCTGCTCATACTTTCTCACCAGTTCATCTGCTCATACTTGCTCCGCTGCTCATACTGCTCACGGAACGCGCACACTCGACACTCCGCCCTCTACGTCCGCGGCCGCTGTGCCGGTTTCGAAGAGAATGTTCCGTCAGCGCGGCATCCGCTAGCCGGTTTTACCCTGAAAACTAGAGCGGTTCGTCTTGATAGCTAGCGGGGTCCTGCTGGTCGTCGACGGCTTGCGTGAACAGGTCTTCGGACAGTTCGTCTTCCGTTTCGTGGCTCACCCCATGGGCCGACACTCCCAGCGAGAGGAGTTCTTCTATCGCCTGTTCTCGATTCAGGAAGTCACCTTGGTCGACAAGGCGGTCGATGTCGCTGTCGATACGGTCGGGCAGCGTCACCTCAAACGTGACCATACAAGCAATCACAACCGCGGACAAATTAATTCTCGGGTCGAATTCAACTCTCGCACGTTTCTCTAATTCCCCTTTCGTGAGAACGAAACGGTTCGGCGGGTTACGGCCACCTTCGACTCCGGAGAGTGCTCCTCGAATCCTCGAAAACGGTTTGCGTGTGTTCGTACTACGTGTGCTATGGCGACTCCGTGGGAACGTTGGCATCACGTGACCAAGGTCGACCCCGACAAATCACTTCGTGACGGGGATACCTACGCCGCCATCGCCGACACGGGGACCGATGCCATCGTCGTCGGCGGCACTACGAACGTCACCGAATCGAACGTCCGGTCGGTTCTCGACGCGCTCTCGTCCGCCGACGTTCCGGTATTCGTAGAACCGACCTATCTGCCGACCGTGCCCCCGAACGACGCCTTTTCCGGCTATCTGATACCCATCGTCCTGAACGCGGGCGACACGACGTGGATAACGGGAGCGCACCACGAGTGGATTCGGTCGTCCGCGCGTATCGATTGGGAGCGCACGTACACCGAGGCGTACATCGTCCTAAATCCCGAGTCCGCGGTTGCGACGTATACCCGAGCGAATTGTGACCTCGATATCGCCGACATCGCCGCCTACGCCCGCCTCGCCGAGCACGTCCTCAACCAGGATATCGTCTATCTCGAATTTTCCGGGACGCTCGGCGACCCGACCGCCGTCGCTGCGGCGCGAGATGCGCTCACGGCCGCGAGTCTCTTCTACGGTGGCGGCATCCACGACTACGACTCGGCGTACGAGATGGCGCGCGTGGCTGATTCCGTCGTCGTCGGTGATTTACTGCACGACGCCGGTCTCGAAGCGGTCGAGACCACGGTTCGCGGTGTCCGTGATGCAAACCGAACGTAACGACGGCGCGACGAACGGCGCTCGCTCGTGTTCAGACGCCGAGGCGGAGTAACTGGCCCTGACTCACGATATCCGGCACGCGGCATCGAAAAAGCCGTGTCCATTATATAACGTGCCCCGATATGTATTGTCAATGGTACCGTCGTCTCCGACCATCGGGTTCCTGCACTCCGACGATCTCTCCTTCGAACAGCGGACGGCGTTCGACTGGGTGACCACCGAGTTGGGAACCGTCGAACGCGTTTCGTTCGCCGATTTGCGTGCGGGCGGCGATTTTAACGCCTACGACGTTCTCTGGTGGCACCGTGACACTCCCCTGGACCCGTCAGCTATCGCCGAGTTCGCCGACGCGTTCGCCGACTATTTCGAGCGCGGTGGCACTCTCCTGGTAACCCTCCACGCGCTGACCGCGGTCGAACCCCTCGACATCGATTCGGTCCCCCCGGATGCCGTCGGCACCGAACCGGTCGAAACGGCCGTTGGGCCGCTATGGAAGTCCCAGTATGCCGACCATCCCGCCGTCGCGGCCTTCGACGACATCCGATTCCATACCCGTGGCGACGGCGGTACGCAGCCGTATGCGCGGTACGTCGACGTCCTCCCGGAACGCGCGGACGTGCTCGCTGGAACGTACCGGGGGGACATCGACCATCCAAACGAGGTGTCCGTCGTCCAGTGGAAACCCGGCGACGGCACCGTCCTCGGCGTCGGCGCGAACGTCGAGTTCGACGCACCCGGCGCGGATGGCGGCCGCGAGACGCTCCTCGCGGGCTGTCTGCGTTTCCTCGGTTCGGGTGCCGAGGACGGACTCGTCGGCCGCCCGAAGGCCACCGCCGACCTCGCCGCGATGCGCACGGCCTTCCGCGGCGACCACGACCGCCCGCGCTATCACTTCGCACCGCCCGCGAACTGGTTGAACGACCCGAACGGTCTCGTTCAGTGGAACGGCACCTATCACGCCTTCTATCAGTACAATCCGGGCGGCCCCTACCACAACACCATCCACTGGGGGCACGCGACGAGCGACGACCTCCTCCACTGGGAAGACCACCCGGTCGCGCTCACGCCCGACCTCGACGGCCCGGACCGCGACGGCTGTTGGTCGGGTTGTACGGTCGACGACGACGGCACCGCTCGAATCCTCTACACGGGCGGCCGCGGGAGTCGCCAGCTCCCGTGTCTCGCAACTGCCACTGACGATAGCCTCGACGTCTGGGCGAAAGAACCCGCCAACCCCGTCGTGACGGACACGCCAGTCGAACTCGACATCCTCTCGACCGACCACTGGGAGGCGGAGTTCCGCGACCACTGCGTCTGGCGCGAAAACGGCTCGTGGTATCAGCTCATCGGCTCCAGCATCGAGGGCGTCGGCGGGACGGTGCTCCGCTATCGGTCGGACGACCTTCGGGACTGGACCTACCTCGGGCCACTGCTCACGGGCAATTGGGAGGGCGCTGGCCACATGTGGGAGTGTCCCGAACTCCTCGACCTCGGCGAGAAGTCCCTCCTCCACGTCTCGAACTACGAGAGCGTGCTGTACTTCCTCGGGGATGTCCGCGACGGGCGCTTCGAGCGCGAGGAGTTCGGCCACCTCGATTACGGCGACTTTTACGCGCCACAGACGCTCCACGACGCTTCGGGGCGTCCGCTCACGTTCGGGTGGCTGAAGGAAGCGCGCAGCGAGCGCGCACAGTGGGACGCCGGATGGTCGGGCGCGCTCTCGCTCCCCCGCGTCCTCAGCGTCGAGGACGGCGAACTCCGCCAGCGGCCCGCGGCCGAGGTCACGTCACTTCGGGGCGGTCACCACGGGTTCGAGTCGTTCGGGCTCTCGGACGGCCAGCGCGAAGTCCTCCAGACCCGCGGACGGTCGCTCGAACTCTCGCTCTCCCTCGACCTCGGGACCGCCGACGAGGTGGGCGTCGTCCTCCGCGAGACCGTGGACGGCGAGGAACGGACGCCGCTCCACGTTCGTCGGGACGAACTCATCCTCGAACGGTCGACGTCGAGCCTCCACCCGGAAACGGCGGACGACCCGATACGGATGCCGCTCGACGGCGACGACCGAATCGACCTTCGAGTGTTCGTCGATGGGTCCATCGTCGAAGTGTTCGCAAACGAGCGGCGCTGTCTCACGGGGCGAATCTACCCGACCCGCGCGGACGCCGACGGCGTTTCGCTCTACGCCGCGGGCGGGGACGCCCGTATCGTCTCCCTCGACGCGTGGGAACTCGACGTTTCCGCCACCCCGTCCGTGGACGTCGGTTCGACGGCCGAGGTGGGCGACGACTGATTCAGTAGTCGCCGCCGTCGCTGTCTTCGTCTCCGTCGTCCGTCGCCCGGTAGCGAACGCGGTCGGGTGCGGCCAGCGACTCGCGTTCGAGCGGAATCCGTCCGTAGCCGAGTTCGCCCCAGATGCGGGTTCGATCCCCCGCGACCTGCAGGCGGAGCGTCGGCGCGTACGTCCCGCCGAAGCGACGGAATTGCTCCGCCTCCGGGAGGAAGGCGACGTCGTCGAGCGAGAGTCCGTTGAGGTCGAAGTAGTTGAAAAAGGACGTGACGAGGATTTCGTCGCCGTGCCCGAACGCCAGCCACGAGTACGCCTGAAACGGGGCGTTCTCGGGATTTGCGACGACCAGACCCGTCTCGTTCAACGGTTCGTAGGGACCGAAAAGGGAGTCCGCGACGAAGCCATAGAGCGCGTCGAACCCGCTACAACCGGGCGCGAACGTGTGCTGGTGGCTCGGCGTGAAAAGGTAGTAGCGCCCGTTACGGACGACGACGTGCGGCCGTTCGAGTTCCTGATTGACGCGCTCGGCGTCGAGGAGCGGGTCGAGGACCGCCCAGTCCGCCGGGTCGCCCGTCTCGGAGTACGCGATGCCGATACAGCCGTTGTACGTCCGCTCGGGGTCGGGGTCGTCGATGGGCGTGTTCCCCTCGAAGAGGAGGTACGTCTCCTCCGTTTCGGGGTCCTCGAAGAACCACGGGTCGCGGAACGTGTATATCGGCCCGTCCTGTCGCATCGACTGCTCCTGCGTCTGATAGCGCTCGCCGTCCGGTTCCAAAAGCACCGAGTGGTCCCACGGGCCGTCGATACGAAGGCCGTCTCCGTCCGTCGAGACGGTACCGCCCGCGCCGACGCATATCCGCTGTTCGTAGGTGAGTTCTGGTTCGTCACGGTGGCCCGCGGCGGTGTAGTAGGCGTACACGGTGCCGTCGTCGAGGAGGGCGGACCCCGCCCACTGACGGGAACCGAACGCCTCGCCCTCGGGGAAGACCGGCCCGCCGTAGGTCCACTCCCGCCCGTCCGTCGAGTAGAAGTACCGGATACGCGCTTCGTCGTGGCGTTTCCCGGGCAGAAGGGACGACGACGCGGAGAGCGAGAACGCGATTCGATAGCCGTCAACTTCGGCGATGGATCCGTCGCGTTCGCGGAGAAACCAGGTGTCCCAAAGGTGATACTCGTCGCTGATCCGCCGCTCGGGGGGATAGATTATCGGTGCGGTGGTGTCGGGAGTCCGGCGGAGTCGAGAAGCGTGGTCGCGCGTCCACTTGGAGCGCGGTATCCGTTGTTCGTGGCGGCGAGACATACTCACCTCCAGTTTTCGCGTAGACGACTAAAGTTTCACTCCTCTCTGTCCGCAATTGTACCCTCCCCCGACAAGCACGCCTTTGGAACGGGTTCGGCCGACGCATCCACCGAGAGCGGCGAACCTCGGGGCGCGTCCCGCTCCCCGCTCTCGGCCCTCAGTACCCGTGCTCGGACGTATCGGTGCCCCCGGTGAACGCGTTTCGAACGGTGGCGACCGTACGTCCGGTGAGCCGACGGACGTTCTCGCGGCGGCGGACGAACAGCCAGCCGCCGAGTAGCACGTAGACGACGGTGTAGGCGTGCAGCAAGGTGAGGCTCAACGAGGCGGCCGTCGGTTCCGAGACGAGTTGGAGCACGCCGAACTCCAACACCACCTGTGAGGCGAACAGCACGAACAGCGTGAGCGCCTCGCGGACGTCTATCTCGAAGTTCACGAGGACGCCGAGCGCGAAGAAACTCTGTGCGGCGGTGATCCATATCTCCGCCGCCTGCTTCTCGTCGAACGCGAGCGTGCCGACTGTCCCCGAAGCGATACTGTAGACGACGGCGAGCGTGCCGATGAGCAGCGTCCACTGGTTCAGCTTCGAGGAGATGAGCGCGTTGAACCCCGCCGTCGAACGGGCCTTGTTCACCAGATAGAGGACGACGATTAGCTCGGGCGATTCGGAGGCCAGCGGTGCAATCCACTGGATCATGAAGAACTCCGGGATACCGAACGACGTTCCGAGCGTCTCCAACCCGTGGGCGAACGGGTGGACCGCCTCGAAGATCATGTACCCGGAGTACGCGAAGAGGCCGAACACGGTCGCGACCCGACCCCACTTCGAGAACGACTGAAGATAAGCGGGAACGCCGACGTGGGCGGTGTCTTCCTCGACGTCGTTCCTGATGATGACGCCGATGTAAAGCACGTACAGGCCGACCAGAATCAGCGTGTCACCGATACCGATTCCGCTTCCGAGCGGGATGAAAAACGCGTACAACGTCGCCGCGAGTAGGAACGTTATTTCGAGTGAGATGTTGCGATCTATTTTGACGGCATCGGTGAGCGACCCCGGCCGCTGGACGACCGACGAGTCACCGGAGCGTGTTGCGCGGTAGATGGTGTAGAGCGCGATTCCGGACCATCCGAGACCGATGAGAATGCGGTTCGCGCCGGTCATGTTGGCGACGGCGAGGTTCGCGTCGTGACAGGCTTGTGCGAGCGTTCCTGGCTCGGCGGTGGCTATCGCGCTCCCAGAAAGCTGACTGCAGGCCTGTGCCGTCGCCCCGTTCGCCCCCGCGTTCCACGCGTAGTAGGCGTCGACGGCGTACTCGGGCGCGACGGCGAGAATCGCCAAAATCGCGATTGCGAACGCCCGCGGAACGTCCTTCTCCGCCGTTTCGGCACCCCACGCCAGCATGAACGAAGCGCCGACGATGGCGAGACCGGTCATCCCGACGACAATGATGGTCGAAAGACCGGATACCTCCTGAATGATACCCGTGAAGAGCCACGGCAGAGTCAGGGCGAACACGGCGCTGATCGCGAGAAGCGGCTGTTTCTTCATACTGTCTGTAATTCCACCCGTGGTCTAAAAACACGTGATAACTCCAATGACGCCGATTTGTGGCGATAGAAGCGCTGAAACGACGATACACTCGTTTTCGGGGTTACATCCGAATTCGAGCGATAGAAGTCTTCTAGGCGGCCATAACGGGGGATACAGGGATATCACGCGGTGAGCGGTCCGTTCGCCGTCGCCTTCAGTTCCGGCCTCCCCGTAACGGATGTCGTCTAAATTTCACGTGTCTGAAACGGTCGGCGACGTGACCATCAGTTTCGCAGGAAGGCGACCCTTTTTATTGGTGGTCGAACATACGCCGGATATGCCAAGCGAACCCCAATTCGAGGTGTACGAGGACAGCGCGGGCGAGTGGCGCTGGCGCCTCGTCGTCGCGAACCGGAACATCATCGCGGACAGCGGCGAGGGATACTCGTCGAAACAGGGTGCCAAGCGGGGTATCGAGAGCGTCAAAAACAACGCGCCCGTGGCGCGGGTCGTGGAAAAGTAACGTCCGACTTCGAGCCGTAAGTCCCGTGCTCGGGCGGGGTTTCCATGTATCCCTCGCCGCTAACGGTCGCGCGTTGGGACCGTTCGCAACGAGTGAGAATTCCAACAACTGTTATCGCCATCGCTAGCCGACTACTAGTGAGCGTGAGCCACAATGACCCTATCCGGAGCCCCATCGTGGGCACGGCGGCGGAAGGCGGCCTTGGATTCGATACCACCGGTCGAACGGACGGTTGAGGACGGAACTCTCCGCGTCACGCGACGGTTTCGCGGCCTCACGATCGAACAGGCCATGGGATATCTCGAACATCTCGGCGGCGAACGGCGTGGCGAGACCGAAATCGAGGGGGACGGATGGCAGGCTCGCCTCTCGGCTCGGCGGGTTCCCGTGGGACCGTCGTACCGACTGACGGAAGTGACGATCACGTGGACCGGACGGGAGGACGTTCTCGAACCCATCATCCTCCAGTTTCGCCTCAAGGCGTTCCGCGCGCCGGGCTGAGCGGTCCGCCCGGTGGTCCCCCACCGGTTCGGGTTCCGTGACTCCGGCGGATTCGGGGACTGCGTTCGACTACTGAACCAACACCCTCATTCGAACACTCGCACAACACCTACCCAATGCGCCGCCGAACGTTCCTCCGAACTGGCACGGCACTTGCAGGGGGGTCCCTCCTCACCGGCTGTCTGGACTCGCTCGGATTCGAAAAACGATCCGCGTGGCGTGACCCGCCGAGAGTGAAAAACCGTCCCGCCGCGGTCTATCATCCCGCGTACATGGAGGGAATGAAGATGTACGGGATGGGAACGGATGGGGACCTCCGCTTCGCGCTAATGTACTCGTACCCGCATCGGTTCTGGAACGTCACCGGCCAATCGAACTCCAAGGTCGTCGTGCAACCGGACGACACGCTCCACATGATGGTCTCCACGTGGGACGCGAAAACGGAGACGACCATCCCGGCGGACGTTCAACTCACCATCGAAAAAGGCGGGAAGACGGTCGATAAACGGGCCCCGTGGCCGATGCTTTCGCAGAATATGGGGTTTCACTACGGGGACAACGTTTCACTCGACGGCGACGGCTCGTACAGCGCGACTGTCAGGGTCGGGTCGGTCGGCGTGCGCCGAACCGGGTCGCTCGCGTCCCGACTGTCGGACGGCGCGTCGGCGACCATCGATTTCGAATTCGACACGGACCAGATATACGACGTCGAGTATCGGGAGTTCGGCGAAAAGCAGGGGAGCCGCGATGCCCTCGACCCGATGTCGATGACGGTCCCGGTCGGTCGAGCGCCCGCACCGGCATCGCTGCCGGGAACGCTCGTCGGGACGAAATCGTCCGGCGACGCGAAGTTCGTCGTGACCGTCATCGAGGGGGAGAATCGCTTCGCCGACGACGGGAAATCGTATCTCGCGGTGTCGCCGAGAACGCCGTACAACCGCATCGTGTTACCGCGGATGTCCCTCTCGATGGAACTCCTGCGAAACGGGACGACGGTATCGAAGGGGACGCTCACCCCCGCCCTCGACGCGGCCCTCGATACCCACTACGGTGCTCCCGTCGGGGACGTGCGGTCCGGCGACACGCTTCGAATCTCGGTCGATTCGCCGCCGCAACTCGCCCGGCACGACGGGTACGAGACGGCGTTCATGGAAATGCCGCCGATGGAGTTCACGGTCTGATCACGACACGAACGCCGGACTCGCCGTCGGAAGCGAGACGAGCCACAGGCTGATAATCGTGTAGCCGATCATCACGAGGATGAACGGGTACTGGCTCCGAATCGCTTGCAGTCGGCTCGGAAACGTCGCGTACGCCTGCGAGTGGGCGACCCAGACGGCGAGCAGGTGACCGACGAGGACGAACCCGATGACGAGGCCGCCGAACCACTCCGGGAGGGTCAGGACGACCGGGTTCGCCGGGGGAGAGAGCGGCGAGACGACCGCGGGGACGAGCGACGGGAGGAGCGAGACGAAGAACCCGAAGTAGTGTGCGAGGTGGTAGCCGACGGCGATGGCGAGCAGCGGCGGTGCGAAGCGGAGGGCGATGGTCCGGGGCGGAAGGTAGGTCTCCCCCGTCCGTCGGGTGACGCGGGATGCGAACCGGAAGGCACCGAGGAAGAGGGCGTACCCGAGAACGAAGAGCAGCGCGTAGACCACGAGCGGGGGAACGCCCGCATCGGCGACGGCGGTGACGAACGACACGCCGGTCGACGTCGTGACGAACCCGCTGAACGTGAGTTCCCAGATGAGCGCGACGACGAAGGCGATGTCGGCGGTGGTCGCGACGGCCCCGGACTCGCGGAGGTCGAATCCGGGCGGGCGGAGCGTCACGCCGTCCGCGGACCAGCGGAGCGGGGCGACCTGCCCGTAGAAGTGGAACGTGACCGACACCGGGTCGGCGTTCGAAAACCACGACTCGGGCGTGTAGACGACCGCCCCGACGAGCGTGATGACTGTGTACGCGCAAATCGCCGTTGCGAGCATGGCCGGAACCTTGTTGACCGGCATGACCGTTTCGAGCCACACCAGAAGCAACAGCCCGCCGACCGCGGGCCACCGGCCGACGCGGGACGGATACGCACGACCGAGCGTGGGGAGTCGTCGCGCTATCGTCCGCCACGGGTTCAGCGCGGGCCACACGTTCCCGACGAGATAGACGACCATCGTCAGCCCCGCGCGGACGCCCCCGAACACGAGGATGATGGCGACGTTCACGGTCGGGATTTGCGGCCCGACGAAGCCGCGATAGATGACGATTGCGAGCCCCGCGACGCCGAGGAGTTGTGCGAGATAGAGCGCGCCTCGCCGAATCGGGACCCACATCGGGACGGATTTTTGCCAGTCGTGCATCGACCGGATGAACGAACGGTCGGTGACGACGCTCGCCAAGATGGCCGACGCACCGATCACCGCACCACCGGTCGCCAAGTACAACCACTGTGGCACCGCAATCGTCCGACTCGACGCGTCCGAAAGCGCGACCGCCGCGTTGCTCGCGGCAACCTCGTCGATGACCGCGATACTCAGGAGAAACCCGAGCACGGCGATTACGAGCGACCGGGAGAGCGCGTCGCGGGGAACGTCACTGGAGGACATCGAATAGAGGAGGTTCGGAACCGTCGCTGTTGTAGTTGTCGGATGCGGAGCACGGGTGACGCTCGCGGGACACATCCGTCCCCCGTCGCGATTGCCGACATCAAAACCCTCTCCCCGGTCCGTCGCAAATATTTCCGGACGACCTGAATGAAACGTCTTCGAACCCTCCAAGAGTCCCCCGCAACGACCGTCATCTTCGCGAGCACCCTCGTCGCGGTGATGGGCGTCTCGCTCATCAGCCCCGCCCTCCCCGCCGTGCAGGACGCGTGGAACATCACGGAGGCACAGGCGAGTCTGTTGCTCTCCGCGTTCACCCTTCCGGGGGTGTTTTTGACCGTCCCGATAGGGATGGTCGCGGACCGAATCGGTCGCAAACGAATCCTCATCCCGTCGCTCGTCGTCTTCGGTCTCAGCGGCTCCGCTATCGTCCTGCTCTCGAACTTCGAGGCCATACTCGCCCTCCGAGCCATCCAAGGCGCCGCCAGCAGCGCCATCGCGACGCTCACGGTCACGCTGCTCGGCGACCTCTTCACGGGTGAGAAACGCCGAACGCTGATCGGGATGAACGCGGCGATTCTCGCGGTCGGTGCCGCGGGGTATCCGCTCCTCGGCGGGGGACTGGCGACCCTCTCGTGGATGGCACCGTTCGTCTGCTTCCTCCTCGGCGTCGTCGTCGCACTCCCCGGCATCGTCTTTCTCGAAGAACCGTCCGATACCGGGACGGACGCCGATACCAGCATCCACGACTTCGTGACCGGTCCGACGTCGATGCGGCCCTATCTGGTCCTCTACACCGCGATATTCGGCATCTTCCTCCTCCTCTACGGTGCCCAACTCACGGTCGTGCCGTTCATCCTCGCCAACTCCTACCAGTACTCGTCGGGTGTCATTGGCCTCCTCCTCGGCTTACCCGCCGTGATGATGGGCCTGACGGCCATGCAGGGCGACCGGTTGCTCCGGTCGTTTTCGAGTTTCCAGTCCATCGCGCTCGGCTTCACGAGTTACGGCATCGGCCTCGTCATGGTGTCCGTCGCGGATTCGGTCTACGTCGTCGCCGGAGCGCTCTTGCTGTTCGGCTTGGGGCAAGGACTCGCCGAACCGATAACGGACACCGCGCTGAACGAACTCGCGCCCGACGAGTTTCGGGGAAGCATCATGAGCATTCGGACCAGCGTCCTCCGCCTCGGAACCACCGTCGGTCCGCCGCTGTTCGTCGGGGTCGCCACGCTCGTCGGATATACGCGAACGCTGCTCGTCGGTGGATTCGCCGCTCTCCTCGTCGGTCTCGGATGGCTGGTGGTCCGAAGCACACGGACGCGACCGGTCGCGCTTTCCGAACGGTGACATCCTCCCCGCCGTAAACGGCGGGGCTTCCCGTTCCGCGTTGGGATATTTACGGTTTGCAGATGCTCGCTTGTTCAGCGAACATCCCCTGTCCACAACTCGGGTCGCGTTCTCCACGACGGAACAGGTTGACTACAGGACGTGCCACACGCCCGCTACTCCTATCCGCGGAGGGATTCAGAGTTACCTTTTCTGCTTGGTCTAACCGACGCCGAATGTTCTCCGCGCCATTTGAGTCGGCATTCATCACGGCGTCACACCCACGACAGACGTACAAGCCGCGCTCTACGCGATTCGCCTTGCGCTTCTGCCCACACCACGAACACGTCTTCGATGTGTCTCGCTCGCTCACCGTGACCACGGTGATGCCTTCGGCTTTCGCCTTGTACGTGAGCAGGTTCGTGAAGCGGTCGAACGCCCACCTGTGCAAGCCTTCGTTGCCACGGTCGCCCCAGTTTTGAGCCTCGACAGTTTCGTCATCTTCACGGATACCTTCGAGGTCGCCGACAGCAACCGTTCCGACATCCCGTTCGACACACTCTGTGACGATGTGTCTGGTGACGGCGTGCATGTAGTGCGACCGCCGTTCGGAACGCTTCCGTCGGAGTCGGAGTGCCTTGTTTGACCGAGAGGAGTTGCACTTCGCTATCTCCTTGGCGAAGTATCGCTCGTCGGTCTTGAGGGCATTCCCCGGATACAACTCGTGATCGCCCGTGGAATACGCGATGGCGGCGAAGTTCGAGATACCAAGGTCAATACCAACGGTTTCGTCTCCGGGAGACTCGGCCTCGATTTCGTGTTTGCACACGATGTGGAGTTCCCATTCGTCACCGTTCCAGACGGCGCGCACTTGGCGGACATTCTCGACGACGACATCTGGTCGGGTTTCGATATCGCAGAGGATGAAGTCAGACCAGTGGTTTTTGAGGTTTCGGCCTTTGGAGAGGCGAATCCAGTTGTTGTGAGAATCGTGTTTGAAGCCGTCTTCTTTGAACGTGACCGTGGAACGTGGGTGGTCGCCGTTGTGTTTACGGTACTTCGGTGGGTTCGCACGGTCGTCCCCGTTTCGGCGCTTGGCATACCAACCACGGAACGCTTCAGCGAGTTCTTCGATGACTCGCTGACTCGACTGAGAATTGAGGTCGGCGTAGCGTTCGTGGTTTTTCAGGTATGCTTTGAGCGGGCCATCCTCGGGGATTGTCCCTGTTTCGCTCCAGATGCGCTCTATCGTCCATCGTGCAATGTTCCAGAGTTTTGAGGCGGCGAACCCGAGCGAGTCCAAGTCACCCTTCACCTGTTGCTGGTTCCGTATGGAGGCAACGTAAGTGCGAGTGACCTGAATCGCCATACATAGGCTATGTAGAGAATATTACTTAATTGTCTGGGTTGGCGTGGAATATCCGGGCTGCCATCGGCGGTAGGTTGCGTAGGAAGTGTAGGATTCACTCCCGCCGTAAACGACGGGATTCTCTCCTCGCAGAAAGATAGGTGACGCTAGCTGGTTCCTTTTCTGGTGGTAGAAACGCGGCGGAAGCGACCCGCGACGAACTCCCCGGAATCTCGGGGCTCCGTGGCTACTGTAGCTGCATTTGTCCGGCGTGTTCGATTGCGACGTCGGCAATCTCGTCGATACTGGCGTTCGAGCGGTCCGCGAGTACTCGAAGCAACATCCCCAATTGGGCGACGGTCATCTCCTGTAGCTCCTCGTTTCCGTCGGTGTCGTTCCCGAAGAAGTACTGCTGTTCGCCGTTCTCGTGAACGAGACCGACGTAGACCGAGGCGAGTTCGTCTTCGGTAACCGCTTTCGCCGCTCGTTCCTGCAACTCCTCGAACTGAGGGTTTTCCATCGTCCGAAGGACGTCCCGACCGTCCGTTAAACTACTGCCACGAAGTGTCACTCGGTTTTTACACCCCAACACCGTTATCGCCTGGACTTCCGATATCGTCCGCGTCCAGTTCGGCCCCCCGTCACTCCGAGCGCCATCAGTCCTCACCGTCCTCGCGTCGCTTACGATAGTCCGGCAACGAGTCGTCCTGCATGACGACGGTGCGACCGCCGTCCGCCACGAGGGATGCGCCCGTCACGAACGCGGCGTCTGAACTCGCGAGGAAGGAAACCACACCGGCGATGTCCTCCGGGGTGCCGATGCGCCCGACGGGGTGGATGGATTCGAGATGGTCGCGGTACTCCTCGTCTAACTCCTCCATCGTGCGGCCGATGGCGACCCATCCCGGGTTGACGGTGTTGACGCGAACGTCGGGACCGAAATCGAGCGCCATCGAACGCGTCATCCCGTCGATACCCGCTTTCACCGCGTTGTACGGGAACATCGCAGGCATCGTCAGTCGCGCGTGATTCGAGGAGACGTTGACGATGCTCCCTTCGTCCATGTGTTCGCGGGCGTGTTTTGCACAGAGCCAGTACGAGCGGAAATCCGTCTCCACGACGAACGCCCAGTCGTCCATCGTCGCCTCGTCCGCCGCGGTGTTCGTCTCGACGCCCGCGTTGTTCACCAGCACGTCGAGACCGCCATACTTCTCCGCGGTGGCCTCGACGAGCGCTGCGATGTCGTCGGGGTCGCGCATGTCCGCGCGAACGAACGTCGCGGTCCCGCCCGCCGCGTCGATTGCCGCAACGGTTTCCTCGCCGTCCGCTCGGGTTCGGCCGGTGACGACGACGTTCGCGCCCTCGCGGGCGAACCGTTTTGCGATTTCCTCGCCGATACCGCGGGTCGACCCAGTGACGAGTGCCGTCTCGCCCTCGAAACGGCGGATGCCCTCGACGGGGGGTGACTCCGGCATCGTCACCACTCCGCGACGCTGCCGTCCTCGTGTCGCCAGACGGGATTGTGCCAATCGACGTTCCCCGCCTTCGCTCGGACGTGCTCTTCGTCGATGTCGATGCCGAGTCCCGGCCCGTCCGGGAGGTCCACGTACCCGTCGCGGTACTCGAACACGGAGGCGTCGGCGAGGTAGTCGAGCACGTCGCTCGTCTCGTTGTAGTGGATGTCGAGGCTCTGCTCTTGGATGAGGGCGTTCGGCGAGACGGCGTCCACTTGAATGCACGACGCCAGCGCGATCGGCCCGAGCGGGCAGTGTGGGGCCATCGCTACGTCGTACGCTTCGGCCATGTCGGCGATCTTTTTCACCTCGGTGATTCCGCCCGCGTGGCTCAAATCCGGCTGGATGACGTCCACGCTCCCGTTCCGGAAGACCTCCTTGAAATCCCACCGACTGAACATGCGTTCGCCGGTGGCGATGGGGATGGTCGTGTGGCGCGCGATTTCGGGTAAGACGTCGTTGTGCTCCGGGAGAACCGGTTCCTCGATGAACATCGGTTCGTGGGGTTCGAGCGCCTTCGCCAGCCGCTTCGCCATCGGTTTCGAGACGCGGCCGTGGAAGTCGACGCCGATGTCCACCTCGTCCCCGACGGCGTCACGGACGGCCGCCAAACGGGCGACGGCCTCGTCGATGGCCGCTGGCGAATCCACGCGCCGCAGTTCCGCCGTGGCGTTCATCTTCAGCGCGGTGAATCCGGCGTCCACCTTCTCGCGGGCGGCATCCGCCACTCGGTTCGGGCGGTCGCCGCCGACCCACTGATAGACGCGGATGCGGTCGCGGGTCGTCCCTCCGAGCAAGTCGTACACGGGCGCGCCGAACCGCTTGCCCTTGATGTCCCAGAGCGCTTGGTCGATGCCCGCGATGGCCGACATGAGGACGGGACCGCCGCGGTAGAAGCCGCCGCGATACATCGTCTGCCAGTGGTCCTCTATCGAATCGGGCGATTTCCCGAGGAGATAGGTGTCGAGCAGTTCTTCGACCGCGGTACGGACGGTGTGCGCCCGCCCCTCGACCACCGGTTCGCCCCAGCCGACCACCCCGTCGCTCGTCTCCACCCTGAGGAACAACCACCGTGGCGGTACCTCGTAGAGTTCGTAGTCGACGATTCGGCCGCTCATGCCGACTCCTCGTCCCGTCGCCCGTAGTCGCCGACCGTGGCGTACCGGACGTTCTCGGTCCCCGTCGAGTCGAGGGTGGGAGCCCCGGACCCCGCGAGAAGATTCGGGTTGCACGTTCCGTTCAGCACGTTTCGCCGTTTCACACCGAGTTTACTCTTCGTCATCGCTTACAATACCATAGACCAGAAACTAGAGAAACTTAGTTATTTGGGCAAAAAGGAAAATAGGTGTTGATTTTTATCCTATATGTGGAATACAACGACGAATCTAAATAAAAAATACGCTGTCGGGTTAGAGTACTATCTCGGGTGGCGTTCATCGACGGTGAACGAGCTACATCGATTGCTGGTGTGCCATCTCCGACGCTACCGGTGAATTCGTTGGTATCGACCGGTTTCAGCTGAATCCGTGACGCCGTTCTCTCACCGACTACCGACGCGCATCTGTTCACCATCGATGAACGATTTTTTGTGCCCGTACCGACATCCACTACCATGCCGAAATATCCGGTCGGTGCCACCGCGACGACGTTCGAAATCATCGACTCCCTGGCGACGCTCGAACGGGCCGGTGTCACCCAACTCGCCGACCGACTCGGACACTCGAAAGGCAGCGTTCACAACCATCTTGCCACCCTCGAACGACTCGGGTACGTCATCAACGAGGACGGACGATACCGACTCAGCCTGCGCTTCCTCGAACTCGGAACGGGCGTCCGGGACACCGACTCGCTGTACCGCGTCGCCCGGCCGGAGATAGACCGCCTCGCGGACGCCAGCGGTGAGACGGCGAGTCTCGTCATCGAAGAGAACGGCGACGCCGTTTTCGTGTACAGAGCGGGCGACGACGCCGGTTTCGCGCTCCGTGACGGGAGTCGGGTTCCCCTGCACGCTTGCGCCGCGGGAAAGGCCATCCTCGCCCATCGTCCGCCCGCGAGTCTCGATTCGCTCCTCGACGGGGACACGCCGACACCGACGGACCGGACGATAACGTCGCGCGCGTCGCTGATTCGGGAACTACGGACCGTCCGCGACCACGGACTCGCGTTCGACCGGGGTGAACTCGACCCCGACCGGCGCGCCGTCGCGGCGGCGATTCCGTCCGACGACGGCCGTGCCGTCGGTGCCGTTACTGTTTCCGGTACCGCTCCCGGAATGAGCGGCAAACGCCTCGAAGAGGACATGCCGGGCCTCGTTCTCGGCGCGACAAACAGGATTACGGTCGAATACCAAACACGCGAATAAAATCGTTTGCTCACGGTGAATCTCGGCATACGTGGCGATTCTATGCGCTCTGTCGTGGTGTCACGGGACTTCGATAACCGTCGTCCGAATCAGCGGGCAAATGTGTTCACCATCGGTGAACGGCCTTCCGTCGGCACCCGGGCCGGATACGTGTCGAATCGTCAGTTCGATTCCCGGCGGAGTGCGCTCGAATCCTTCCGCTCTCTCGATTTCTCATCGCGTCGCGGTTACCGTGGGATACCACTTTACGTGTGTCCTTCGTTGATATACACCATGGAAACTCGACCGCTCGGAGAAACTGGCCACGAGAGTTCGATTCTCACGTTCGGCACCATCGCTCTCGACTTCCTCGACCAACCGGAAGCGAATCGGATGGTCGAGGACGTCCTCGATGCTGGCGTCAACCACTTCGACGTCGCGCCGACGTACGGCGACGCCGAGTTGAAACTCGCGCCGAAGCTCGCCGAACACCGCGATGAGATATTCTTGGGCTGTAAAACCCAAGAGCGCACCTACTACGGCGCGTGGGGCGAACTCCACCGCTCGCTCGACCGACTCGACACCGACTACATCGACCTGTATCAGTTCCACGCGCTCACCCGGTACGACGAACTCGACACCGTTACCGGCGACTACAGTCCCGAGATGGCCCAAGGCCACGACGAGGGGGCGCTCGCTGCGTTCAAGGAGGCGAAAGAGGAGGGAATCATCGGTCACATCGGTCTCACGAGCCACGGCGACCCGAGCGTGATTCGGACCGCGATAAAACGAATTCCCGAACTGGAGACGGTGATGTTCCCGCTCAACTACACGCTCGACGCGAAGGAAGGCCCGGAGTACGATTATCGGTCGGTGTTGGACCTCGCCCAGGAACGCGGCCTCGGAACGCTGTGTATCAAAGCCTTCGCCGAGGAACCGTGGCCGGAGGACCTCCCCAGAGACGAACGACCGTACGAAACGTGGTACCGACCGTACGACACTCCCGACGAAATCGAAACGTGTCTGCGCTACGCGCTCTCGCAAGGGATGACCTCGATACCGAGCGCGGGAGACCCGCAACTCGTCCCGATGATAGTGGACGCCGCACGGGATTTCGAGGAGATGGACGCCGCCGAACAGGAACGGCTTCGTGACGCCGCACGGGACGCCGACTCTCCCGTTCCGACTCCGTGAAAGCGGTCGCCTTCCGGGTCGGACGTCCTCGGTATCGACACCGGCCAGCCGTGAGCGTCGGCCAACGGTCGTCTACCGCGGAAAATGGGAACAGTTATATCCCCGTCCTTCAAGGCTCTGCCAATGCCTGCTGCGCGTTGTAACCACTGCGGCTTACAGATGATTTCGTCTTCGTACCCGAAGGCGATGAAGTGGTATCACGACCATCTCCGTGAGAACCATCCGAAGGTCTGGCTCCACGCCTAAATACGAGGTCTGCGTACGAACGGCCGTCCGATTCGGGAAGAAACGTCTTCTCCGCCCGGCGAACGCACTGTCGAAGGAGTGTCGATAGCGTCTGCCCGCAACGGTCGGTGCACCGTCCCGCTCATTCCGACGAACGTGCGTTCGAGGAGCGTCCCTTTCGCATTTCATTGACGGCGACGAGTACGTACAGCAACCCGACGATGCGAGTCCAGGGGTACACCCACGGTTTCCACTCGCACTCGGCCGCATCGACGTACACGAGTTCGGACCCGTAGTCGACGTAGGCGCGCGGGTACAACAGTGCTAGAACGCCGATGACACCCAGGAACCGCTTGAGTCGCGAATACGAGGCGTCGCTTCGCCACACGAGCGTTACGAAGGTGAGTCCCTCGACCCGTGCAATCGGAACGATCCACGACTGCAACTCACAGTCGTCCGGGTTGTCGAGCGCGAGTCGCTCGGCGCGTTCGATGAGCGCCTCCGGTGAGAGAAGTTCGATGAGGCCGATTACCGAGAGTATCGTGCGGAACATGCGCGTACGAGTTGGACGCCCAACATGATGAATCCCGCTCCTCGATTCGAAATCAGTCCCCGAAGAACGGTATCGACCAGAGGGTGTCGTCTCTTCGTCTCCGAATCCGATTCGCCAGACGCTCACGCTTCGCTCTCGGATTCAGCACGTGCGTCGGGTTCGTCGAGTCGCGTCGAACACCACTGGCAGAACTCCAACTCCGGTTCGGCCGACCGGCCACAGTGCGGACAGACCCGCTCTGTCCCTGATTCGACGTCGGACGGCGAGTTGGACCCCGCTCTGTGTGCGAGCAAGTAGGCGTCCGCGATGCTGATAGAGGTCACGGCGAAGATGGGAACGAGTTCCGCGGTCGGAAGCTGCGCACCCGTTGCGAGCGCCTGCAACGTCACTTCGGGCGTCACGAAGGTCGCTACTCCGAGGTCGACCGAAAGCCATGCGACCGCTCGTCGCCACCGGCCCAGATACGCGTGTCCCAATCCGGTCACGACCACGCCGAGGACGACCGCTAACCACGGCCGCTTCTGTGAGTGGCCATACCCCATGCGCTTACTGAATGATTAGTCAGTATTGAGTCTTTTGTTTGAATCCGCTGTTTCCCTCGCTCTCGACCTCGAATTCGGATTACGGTTCGCCGTCGGACTGCCGGTTCGTACCCATCGGTCGGTGCTCGATTCGGTCGATGGTCGCCCGCCAGTAGCGTTCGTCGTCGTCCGGTCGTCCCCAACCGACCTCGGCTTCGACCGGAATCCGACGCCCGTTGCGGTCCCGGTAGTCCCGGAAGTGGCCCGTCCACGATTCGTAACGCTCGTCCTCCATGCGGTAGCGCTCCGCGGTGACGCGTTCGATTTCGTCGTGCTCGTTGAAATGAAAGACGACCGAAGCGGACGCGTCCCGGTGTTCGAGCGTCGCCCTCGCGGACCGGTCGTCGATGGCCTCCCATTCGACGCCCTGCGCGGGGAGGAGCGCGGTCGGATACCAGACGGCTTCGGCGAGATAGCGAAGGAGTTCCCCTTCGTTCATCTCGGGTGACGGACCGGCGCTCGCGACCGGAACCGCCCCGAGCAGCCACGCACGGAGCACCCCGTCGCCGCCCTCGTAACAGTCGAGGACGCGCGCGGGAACCCGCGGCAGGACGTCGATGCTCGCGTCCCAAACGAACCCCGGCGGCCGCGTGGTGACGTACTGGTCCGCGACGAGCGGCCGCCACTCGGAGTCCGGCCCGCCGAGGCGGAACTCCCCGCGTTGGTGCAGTCGGACGACCTGTACGTGTGGCTGGCCGTCGTCCAAGACGTGGGTGAAATACCGTCGGACGGGAGCGGGCAGCTCCTCGATGTCGTCCCGCGAGAACTCCCCGTCCCGCGGTTCGCTGTCCGACAGGAGTTCGTCGACGTGCGTTTCGATTTCGTCTTCGGTGCGACGGTTACCGAGCGCGACGGCGGCGATGGCGACGGTTATCGCCGATAGAGCGAACGCGGTGACCGCGCCGAGGCGGACTCGAATACGGTTCGACACGGACCCGTCGTCTCTACCCGGATTGCGCTGTCGAGTGCGGATGTCTGGGAAAACCACGTTTTCAAGACTCACAACGGCGTCGGGGTACGTAGGTGTACCTCCGAAACGGCCATGAACCACCACGAATTTCTGGACGTCGCCACGGTGACAGCGAGCGGACTAGTGCTTCGGGATGCGGCGTTCTTCGCGCGGAGCCTCGACGGCCCACGACTGGACGGGACGGTTGTCGAAACTCGATTGACCCTCGACGAGGTGGAGACGAGCGGCCACCGCGAGGTGACGGTCGCCACGCCCGCCGGTGGGTTCCGCGGTGCGTATTGCGTCTGGCAGTGGTACGGCGACGACGCGCCGACACTCATCTTCCACCACGGGAGCGGGGAGGACCCGTTCGATTTCGGCCGATTCAGCTCCAACTCGGCTCGGCGACTGTTCGCAGCCGAGGATTGGAGCGTCCCGGTGAACGTGATACTCGTCCGGGCACCGTTCCACGACCGGTCGAGTTTCGGCTACGCCCGTGCGATGGGCGCGCTTTCGAACTTCGTCGGGATGTGTGCCGCCTCGACAGCGATGGTCGAGGCGCTGACAGCGGCGGTGCGCGAGCGGGGTTCACCCGCCGTTACCGTCTCGGGCATCAGCCTCGGCGGCTGGGTGACGAACCTCCACCGGTCGTTTCACGGGACGGCCGACCGATACGCCCCCATCTTCGCGGGGGCCGCTCTCGGTGAGATGTTCGCCACGTCCGCCTATCGACGAATGACGGCGGCGCGGGCGCGAATCGACCCCGACCGCCTCCGAGACGTGCTCGATTTCGAGCGGGCGTTTCGAGCGGCCACCGCCGACTGTCGCCCTCTACTCGCCCGCTACGACAGGATAATCGAACTCGATGCGCAACGCTCCGGCTACGACGGTATCCCCCTCACCGTCATCGAAACCGGACACGTCACCGGGTCGCTCGCCGCGTCCGCCCTCAGGGAACACGTGCGAACGGCGCTCGACCGACCGGCCGCCCGTGAGTGACCGTCCCGCCGCGGTCCGTGGGTCGGGAATTCGCCCCGTCAAATACACTGGGGAATTTATACTTTTTCGGAACCATTTGCAACCATGGGTGGGACGGAAAGCCGATTGAACCGGTCTAATTCCGACGAGATGAGGTTGTCGAGAGCGGGTGCCGCCATGTTCCTCGCCGGGGGGATTTCGTTCATGGGCATCATCACGGGGGAGGCCCTCTATCCGGACTACTCGACCAGACAGGACATCAGCGACCTCGGCTCCACGCAACCGCCGAACCCTATCATCCACGAGCCGTCGGCGACCCTCTTCAACAGTACGATGCTCGTGACGGGTGCACTGCTTCTCGTCGCCGCCTACTTCCTCCACCGGTCAACGGGACGGCGCGTCCTCACGATACCCCTCGCCGTGTTCGGGTTCGGGGTATTCGGCGTCGGCGTGTTCCCCGGTAACGTCGTTCCGTGGCACGGCCTCTTCGCCCTGCTCACGTTCTTCAGCGGCGGCATCACCGTCGTCCTCTCCTCTCGCGTCGTCACGCGCCCGTTCAAGTACTTCTGTCTGCTGTTCGGCGTGATATCGCTGGCGACGCTAGTGAGCGTGTTCGTTCTGCAGGAAGCGAATCCGCTGAACGTCCTCGGGTCCGGCGGCGTCGAACGGTGGGTGGCGTACCCGCTGTTGCTCTGGGTCACCGGGTTCGGCGGATATCTGCTTGGCGACCCCGACATCGGTTCGTGAACCCCGCCTCGACCCAAACATCCAACTATCCGTCCCTCGTCTCTGCGCGAAGATGCCGCTATTTCGACGAACCGTCTCCGAGTTACGGTTCCCCCGCGAACCGACCGTCCGCTTCGTCATCGACCGATGAGTTCCCTCATGCCCCGCGAAACGACCCCGACTGAGTGGCACAGCGTTCCCGAAGAACGCGTCTTCGAGGCGCTCGATTCGGACGAAAGCGGGCTCTCGACCGACGAAGCGAGCGAGCGACTGTCGGAGTTCGGACCGAACCGGATTCGGGAGGACGAGGCCGTCTCGCCGTACGAACTCTTTCTCGCCCAGTTTCAGGACTTTCTCATCTACCTGTTGATACTCGCGGCGCTCCTTTCGATAGCCGTCGGACTCCTCCCCGGTGCCACCCCCAGATACGAGGAGGCCGGACTCATCCTCCTCATCCTGTTCGCAAACGGCGTTTTCGGGTTCTTCCAAGATTACCGCGCCGAGATGTCGATACAGGCCCTCCGGGAACTCTCCACGCCGAACTCGACCGTGCTCCGCGACGGCGAGAAGGTGACAATCGACGCCGAGGATGTCGTACCGGGGGATGTCGTCATCATCGAGCAGGGCGACGCCATCCCCGCGGACGCTCGACTCGTGGAGGTGACGGCGCTCGAGACCAACGAATCGGCCCTCACCGGGGAGAGCACCACCGTCGCGAAGGGGACGGACCCCGTTCCCTCGGAGACACCGTTGGCCGAGCGGGACGACATGGTGTTCATGAACACCACCGCCATCAAGGGGCGGGGGAGGGCCGTCGTCGTGGAGACAGGGATGAACACCCAAGTGGGTGACATCGCGACCGAAATACAGGAAGCCGAGACGCGGGAGACGCCGTTTCAGAAGGAGGTGGACGCGCTCGGAAAGCGTATCGGAATCGGAATCGTCGGACTGATACTCGTCATCGCGGTGGCGCAGTTCGTCTTCACCGCGGCGGGCTGGCTGTCGATTTTGCTGACCGGCATCACCCTGGCCGTCGCGGCGGTCCCCGAGGGGTTACCGGCGGTCGTGACGCTGACCCTCGCGATGGGGTCGCGCAAGATACTCAACCGCGACGCGCTGGTTCGGCGACTCCCCGTGGTCGAAAGCCTCGGGTCGGTCGACGTCATCGTGAGCGACAAGACGGGGACGCTCACCGAGAATCAGATGACGGTCAAGCGGGTGTACACCGCGGGAACGAACGGAACCGTCACGGGAACCGGCCTCTCGACGGCGGGCGAGTTTCGTCACGACGCCGACGACGCCGACCGCGAACGACTGGTCCCGCTCCTGACCTGCGGGGCCTACTGCAACGACGCCGAACGAGCGCCTGATTCCGCCGACGACCCGTACTACGGGGACCCGACCGAAATCGCCCTGCTGGTGTCGGCCGCGAAGGCGGGCATCGACCCCGAGCACGAACGACTGCGCGAGATTCCGTTCTCCTCGGAACGCAAACGGATGACCGTCATCGCCCGTGAATCTCCCTCGACGCTCTCGGATACGGACGGGTTCGATGCCGCCACGCCAACGGCCTACATGAAGGGTGCCCCGGAGGTCGTTCTCGACCGGTGTACCCGCGTTCTGGAGGACGACGGCGTTCGGGAACTCACGGCGGCGAAACGGGAGGAAATCCTCGACCGCAACCGGGCGTTCGGTTCGGACGCGCTCCGGGTGCTCGGTTTCGCCGTTCGCCCGGTCGAGGACCCCGAGGACGACCCGGAACGCGTCGAGCGGGACATGATCTTCGTGGGACTGCAGGGGATGATAGACCCGCCACGGGCGGAGGTTTCGGAAGCCATCGAGGACTGTCGGAACGCCGGTATCCGGGTCGTCATGGCGACCGGGGACAACGTTCAGACGGCCGGTGCCATCGCCCAGACCATCGGCTTCGGCTCGGAGGAGGCCATGGACGGGACGACGGTCGATACGCTCTCGGACGAGGCCCTTCGAGAGGTCGTCGAGAACGTCGACGTCTTCGCCCGCGTCTCCCCGCACCACAAGGTTCGAATTCTGAAAGCGCTACAGGAGAACGGACACAACGTCGCGATGACGGGCGATGGAGTCAACGACGCGCCCGCGCTCCGCAACGCCGACGTCGGAATCGCGATGGGGACCCGCGGCACCGACGTCGCACAACAGGCCTCCGATATGGTTCTTCAGGACGACAACTTCGTCACCATCCGTGACGCCATCGCGGAGGGCCGCGCCATCTTCGACAATATCCGAAAGTTCGTGAATCTGCTGCTGTCGGCCAACGCCGGGGAAGTGCTTACCGTCTTCCTCGGCGTTCTCGTCGGGAGCTTCTTCTTCCCGGGGCTGTTCGCGTCGGAATCGGACGCCCTCATCCTGACGCCCGTGATGCTCCTGTGGATCAACGTCGTGACCGACGGCCTTCCGGCGCTCGCGCTCGGCACCGACCCCAAGGCATCTAACGTCCTCGAACGTCCACCGCGAGGTGGTGACGAGTCGGTCATCGACCGACGAATGATCGTTTCGATACTCACCATCGGACTCACGATGACGGTCGTCGGACTGGGACTCTTCTTCTACGGACTGCAGGCCGTTCGCGACATCACGACGGCACAGACGCTCCTGTTCACGTTCATCGTCACCATCGAAATGATAGTCATCCAGGTCATCCGGTCGCGGTTCGACCAACCGCTCCTCTCGAATCGGTGGTTGATAGCCGCCGTCGCCGTGTCGTTCGGCCTCCAACTGGTCGTCCTGTACACGTCGCTGCACACTCTGTTCGACGTGCGTTCCATCTCCGTCGGGGGGTGGGAACTGATAGCGCTCGGGTCGGTCGTATTCCTCCTCGTTACCGGCCTCGTCGAGCGCGCCGTCGATTGACCCGTCGGTATCGCTATTGCGTGCGGACTCGTACCATGAATATGACGAAGCGAATCCTCGTCCCCATCGACGGGTCGCCGCTCTCGTCGAAGGCGCTCGAAGTGGCGCTGTCCGACTACCCGGACGCCGACGTGACGGTCCTGCACGTCATGGACCCCATCGGGTCCGGATTCAACATCGTCGAGGTGATGCGACCGAAGTTCCGGGACGGTGCCCCGCCGGGGTCCGTCTCGATAGAGTACTGGAACGAGTGGTACGAGTCGGCCCGAGCAAAGGCGACGAAGCTATTCGATAAGGCACAGGAAATCGCGGACGAATTCGACGTCACGCTACGAACCGAGACCGAGTTCGGCGAACCGAAACACGTCGTCGTCGAGTACGCCGAGGAGCACGATACGGACCGCATCGTTCTCGGGAGCCACGGCCGGGCGGGTGCCACCCGGCTCGTCCTCGGAAGCGTCGCCGAGACGGTCACCCGCCGGGCATCGATGCCCGTCCTCGTCGTGAAGTAGCCGCGATATCCGTCAATAGCTCCGCTATCCGTCACTCGAAACCCCTCTGCCAATCGCTCGATACCCCGCTATCCGTCGCTCGATACCCTCATTCGAGAACGTACACGAGCGCCTCGTACGGCCGCAAGTCGAACTCCCGTATCGAGTCGCGGGACGCCGACTCGTAGTTGCCGATCAGCTTCTCCCAGCGGTCGTAGCTGACGTCGCTCGGGAGCCGAAACGTCGGCTCCCCGTCGAAGAAGTTCAGAACGACGAGGAGCGACCGCGACCCGTCCGTCGGCGTTCGGAGATACGCGTATATCTCGGGGTGGTCGTCCAGCAGTTGCGCGTAGCGCCCGTACACCATGACGGGGGTGGAGTGACGGAGGTCGATGAGGCGACGGTAGTACTGCAGTACGGAATCTTCGTCGTCGCGTTCCCGTTCGACGTTGACCTCGGGGTAGTTCTCACAGACCTTGATCCACGGCTCGCCGTCGGTGAACCCGGCGTTCCGTTCGTCCGACCACGGTATCGGCGTGCGGGCGTTGTCGCGACTCCAGAAATCGACCGCCTCCCGAATCTGGTCGAACGTCGAAACGCCCCCGCTCCGCAACGCCAACATGACCTGTTGGATGGTCTCCTCGTCCCGATACTCGTCGAGTCGCTCGAAGGTCGGGTTCGTCATCCCGAGTTCGTCCCCCTGATAGACGAACGGGGTTCCGCGCAACGTAAAGAGGTACGTCGCCAGCATCTTCGCGGATTCGACTCTGTACCTTCCCTCGTCGCCGAACCGCGAGACCATTCGGGGCTGGTCGTGGTTGCCGAGGAACAGGCTGTTCCACGATTGCTCGCTGACGCCCCGCTGCCACGCCGCGGTCGCGTCGCGGAGTTCGTCGAGGTCCCAGTCGTCGAAGTCCCACGGCCCCGTATCCCCTCTGTCGATGTGTAAGTGTTGGAACGTGAACACCATGTCGAGGCCGTCCTCGTAGAACCGTCGCGCCTCCTCGACCGTGATGTGGGACGTCTCCCCCACGGTCATGATGTCGTACTCGCTGAGCACCCGGTCGTACATCTCCCGGACGTACTCGTGGACCCGCGGTCCGTCGATGAAGTACTCCCTCCCTCGTGGGGTCGAATCGGGGTCGCCGTCGGGGAGCGCCGACGGCTTGGAGATGAGATTGATGACGTCGAAGCGAAACCCGTCGCAGTCCTTTTCGAGCCACCAGCGGAGCATCTCGAAGATGTCCTCCCTGACGGCCGGGTTTCGCCAATTCAGGTCCGGTTGTTTCTGGTCGAACAGGTGCAGATACCACGCCTCGCGCCGCTCGTCGTAACTCCACGCCGGGCCGCCGAAAAACGACTCCCAGTTGTTCGGCGGGCTATCCGGGTCGCCGCCGGCCCACCAGTAGTACTCCCGGTAGGGGTCCACCCCTCGCCGCGACTTGCGGAACCACTCGTGTTCGTCGGACGTGTGGTTCGTCACCATGTCCATGATGAGGCGAATCCCTCGTTCGTGGAGTTCGTCGCGCAGCGCCTCCCAATCCTCCATCGTCCCGTAATCGGGGTGTATCGACCGGTACTCCCGAACGTCGTAGCCGCCGTCGACGAGCGGCGAATCGTACACCGGGTTGAGCCACACGACATCGACGCCCAACTCGTCGAGGTAGTCCACCTTTTCGCGGATGCCTCGCAAGTCGCCGATGCCGTCCGCGTCCGAATTGTAGAAGCTTCGAGGATAGATTTGGTAGACGACGGCTTCCTTCCACCACGCACTGTCGCGCCCCATGGTGGGTGTTCACCGTCATGTACCTTGAGAGCGGCGACGAGCGTCGTCTACTCTCCGTTCGCCACTGACCGACGCCATCTACTCTCCTTGTCCGCTCGTCACCGACCGACAGAACCGCTGTTCGTTAGTTCGCGGCGCAGTTGTTCGGTCCCAGTTCGAGGGACTCGACGTCGCCGCCGGGTTGTTCTTTCCCCCAGTTGATCTGCTTTATCTCGTTGTAGTTCGCGGGTTCGTCGGCGAGGCTCTCGACGATGGTCTCGACGAAGGCCGTCTCGTCGTCGGCCTCGACGTAGCTGAGGAGTTCGTTGGTCGTCTCCTCCTGCAGGTTTTCGAGGCTCGTGGCGAGCGGGCGCATCTCCTCGTCGCTGAAGTGACCGGGGAGGACGAGCGTCTCGTCGTCGCGGTCGGTGAGGCGGTCGAGGCTGTCGAACAGTTCGCTCGCGGCCTCACGAACGGCGTCCTCGGCCCCGTCTTCGAGGTCCGGCCGACCGACGCTCCGGAGGAACAGCGTGTCCCCCGAGAGGAGCGCGTCGCCGAATTCGAAGGAGACGCTCCCCGGCGTGTGGCCGGGCGTGTACACGACGTCGAGGGAGCGGTCGCCGACGGAAATCTCGTCGCCATCTTCGAGTTCGACCACTTCTTCGAGTTCGCCCGCGTCGTCGTCGTGGAGGTAGTACGGAACGTCGAGTTCGCCGGAGAGCCGTCGTGCGCCGGAAACGTGGTCCGCGTGCGCGTGCGTGTCCGCGACGCCGACGATATCGAGGTCCCGCTCGTCCGCGACCGTCAGGTACTCGTCGATGTACTGGGTCGGGTCCACGACGACGGCCTCGTCCTCGTCGTGGACGAGGTAGGAAACGCACCCCGTTCCGGGACGGACGACCTGAACGACGCCATCCGCCACGTCGAGGTCGTACTGACGGTGGACGCGCCCCCAGCCGTTCATTCCGTCCTCGATGGATTCGGCGTCGTAGCCGTGCTCCCGGAGGAACTCGGCGGCGCGCGCCGACGTGATTCCGCCGACGCAGACGATGGCTATCTCCTCGTCTTCGGGAATCTCGTCGAGATTGTCTTCGAGCGAGGAGTAATCGAATTCGAGGAGTTCGTCGTAGATGGGTAGGTTCGTACTGTCCGGAATCCGCCACTCCTCGTAGTCTTCTTCCCGTCGAACGTCGAGGACGTACAGGTCCTCGGCGTCGTCGTCCTGTACGCGTCGTGCGACCGTGGACGGCTCGAAGTTAGTATTGCTCATCTCATACAATACTATTTTCTCTATCGACTTAAACGCAATGGCATCGGTGAGACACGCGGTCCGTCGGCTACCGGTGTGCTGTGGAACGGAGCGAAACGGAAGGGAGAACCGGGGTTTGAGAGGAATGAGGTTCCGGACGGGGCCGCGTTTCGTTCGGAATCGCGGCGACCGTCCGGTGGTAAGCGTGGTCTTCGGTTTTAGTTGGTGAGCGCTTCTTCGCTGGCCGCGCAGTTGTTGGGGCCGAGTTCGAGTTCGAAGGCTTCCTCGTCGTCGGGGTCCTGCTGACCGAGGTTCGTGGCGATGATGTCCTCGTAGTTCGCCGGTCGCGGCGGCATGTCAGCGACGATGAAATCGACGAACTCGTCTTCGTCCATCGTGAGCGCGTCCATGCGCTCCGTGAGGTCGCCGAGTTCCGCTGTGTACGTGCCGTCGTCGTTCGGCGTCGCCGCGTCGCTGAAGTGGGCGGGCGCGATAGCCGTGTCGTCCGACAGCGGCAGGACCTTCTCGTTGAGGCTCTCGTAGAGGATTTTCGCGGCGTTCTTCGCCGCCTCGGGGTCTTCGAGGTCCGGGCGCGCGACGCTCTCCGTGAACAGGCCGTCGCCGGTGAACAGCACGTCGCCCACGTGGTACGCGGTCATTCCGCTCGTGTGGCCGGGCGTGTGAACGACCTCGATTTCGACGTCGCCGACGGTGAGCGAGTCGCCGTCTCGAACGGTTTCGAAGGGCTGGTCGTACTCGACGCCGCGGTCCACCGCGGGCTTCGGGAGCACCGCTTTCGCGTCGGTCGCCGCCGCGACGTCACGAATCCCGGAGATGTGGTCCGCGTGAACGTGCGTGTCGATGGCGTACTTCAGGTCCGCGCCGAACACGCGTGCGTCCTGGATGTACTCCTGCGAGAACGCGCGGAGGGGGTCGACGACCGCGGCTTCGCCGTCGGAGACGACGAGGTAGGCGAGACAGCCGCTCGACGGCCGTCGGTACTGTGCGATGGTCGCGTCGACGTCCACGTCGAGTTCCGTGTACTCGTAGATGCGCGCCCATCCCTTCATGCCGCGTTCGAGGTGTTCGACGTCGTAGCCGTCGTCTTCGAGGTGTTCCGCGACGAGTTCGCTGGAGCCACCTTTCGCACAGAGGACGGTGATGCGCTGGTCGTTCGGGAGGTCGTCGTGGAGGTCCTCCGGGATGCCGTCCAGCAGTTCGAAGTAGGGGTAGTTGACGATGCTGACGGTCTCCCCATCGATGTGCCACTCCTCGAAGTCGCCCTCGGAACGCGCGTCGAGGATAAAGACGTCCTCGCCCGCGTCGATGCGGTCTTTGAGTTCTTCGGGAGTGGTCGCTGCGACCGGTTCGTCGGTGGTTGCTTCGGACATTGTCACTCTCGTCTATCTCCCGCTACCAAATAAGGCTTTTCATGGTTATCCGCATACTACACAATACTATCAGCTCTAACACTTCCTTCAAGGGGTGTATGTGCCTATCGTGCGTGTATGGGGCAAAATGGTTGTGCCCGAGGCGTGAACTACTATCGATACGTTTTTCATACCCCATCCAGTATTGGGTGATGACGTCAATACTATGACCGAGTACGAAATCACGGAAACACTCGATGTGAAGGGGCAGAACTGCCCGATGCCCGTCGTCAAAACGAAGCAGAGTATCGACCAGCTCTCCGAAGGGGAAGTCCTCGAAGTACTCGCTACGGACCCCGGCAGCATGAGCGACCTCGGTGGCTGGGCCGACACGACCGATGGCGTCGAACTCTTCGACCAACAGGAAGGCGACGACGTGTACAAACACTACGTCCGCAAAACGGAGTGAATATCTATGGATAAAATCGGAATCATCGTCGACAATGACAGCCCGAAAAGTCTCGCAATGGCGGTCAACCTCGGACACACGGCAATCGCGTCCGAAACCGAAGTCCTCGTCTACTTCACCTTCGACGGACTGTCTCACCTTCTCGAAGGCGAACAGGACCTCTCCGAAATCGAGGACCTGCTCGACGCCGGAATGCCGAACCCCTACGACCTCCTCGACATGCTCGTCTCCGACGGCGGCGACCTCGTTACGACCGTCGCCTGCACGACGACGCTCGACATGCTCCAGTGGGACAAGGACGCGATAGACGACTCTCTCACCACCAAGTTCGCTGGCGCGGCGACGTTCCTCGAAGAGGTCGAGGACGCGGACCAGGTGTTCACGTTCTAACGACGAACCGACCACCTCACCTACACACTCACCTCGGACGGCGCAGCGCGTCCCGTCGATTCCCCCCGACCCCACTCCCTCAACCCCCACCCTCGATGTCGGTCGGTCGCTCGAAGCGTGCCATATACTTCCACCGACCGACGCCGGACGGGATGGCGCTTCGAAGCGCTTCCACCTCCTTCGAAGACCTCCGATTTCTTCGATTTTAACTGTCCCGCGCCCGTACCCACTGGTATGGCCGACTGGACCGCGGAACTGGAGCAAGAGCGGGAGGAAAAGGACGAGTTCTTCGCAAAGCACCCTCGCTCGCCGATTCCCGTCGCCGAGCGCGAGTCCTTCGACGGTCTCGACTACTACCCGCCGGACGAGGACCTACGGTTCGAACTCGAACTGGCCGTGTTCGATGGCCACGAGGAGATCACCGTCGAGACGACGCAGGACGGTGCACAGGGATATCTCCGATGGGGCGAGTTCCGCTTTACCGTCGGCGGAACGGAGTGTACGCTGACCGCTTTCAAGGCGGAACAGGGAGAAGAACGGCTGTGGGTTCCGTTCCGCGACGAGACGAACGGAGAGGAAACGTATCCGGCGGGTCGGTACCTCGACCTCGAATCCGAGGACCGCACCGCCGACGGGAAATGGATTCTCGACTTCAACCGCGCGTACAGCCCGTTCTGTGCGTACTCCGAAGCCTACGAGTGTCCCCTCGTTCCGATGGAGAACTGGTTGGACGTTTCCATCGAAGCGGGCGAACGCTTCGACGAGCACTGACGGGAACGGTCGTCGTTTTTCCCGAGCGCGCCAAAGCATTCAGTAGTCAGCCCACCGAAGGAGTATTCATGACGGGGGAGGAGGGGGACACATCGGTCACTCGGCGCGGATTTCTCTTCGGTTCCACGGGGGTCGTGGCGGCCGGGGCGACCGGAGCGTCCGGAACGGCGGCAGCACAGAACGAGAGCGGCGGAAACCAGAGCGGCGGAAACGCGAGCGGAGGTGGCGGCGGCGGCCCGACGCAGACGGTCCAAGTGGGTCCCGGCGGGGACCTCATCTTCGACCCTGATTCGATGACGATATCGCCGGGAACGACCTTGGAGTTCGTGTGGGATTCGGACAACCACAACATCTTCGTCGAAAGCCAACCCGACGGCGGCAACTGGGATGGCACGCCGGGTGGTCAGAGCAAGCTGTACAACACCGGCTACACCTACTCTCACACGTTCAACACGGAAGGGGACTACGAGTACTACTGCGTGCCGCACAAGAGCGCTGGCATGACCGGTTCCATCACGGTCGGTGCCGCGTCAGGGCCGTCGGAACCCGCGATATCGAACGACGCGAAGACGCTCGGTCTCGCCACGACCGGCGCACTGGCGTTCACGCTCGGGATAGGATACTTCTTCCTGAAGTACGGCGGGGACTACGGCGAGTCCTGAGACCGTCGTTTCCGAGCGGTCGGTTCCCGCGAGCACCGCCGACACGGACCCGATACCGGGACCCACCTTCAAGTGGTTGAATTGCGAGGATTCTGGGAAGGACGCCGTTTCGATTCGTCCCGAATGCCCGTTCCGGCCCACGCATGATAGAGATAGATGGTACCGTCGGTGGCGGTCAACTGCTACGAACGGCGCTTAGCCTCTCGGCCGTCACCGAAACGTCGTTTCGAATGACCGACGTTCGGGGGTCCCGTCCGAATCCCGGCCTCAAACCACAGCACGTCACCGCGGCCGATATCATGGCGACCATCTGCGCCGCCGACGTCGCGGGCGCACGACTCGACTCGTCGGCGCTGACTTTCCGACCGGGTACCGTTCGCTTCGACCCGATGGCCGTGGACATCGGCACCGCGGGGAGCATCACGCTTCTCTTCGACACCGTGCTCCCGATAGCGATGGCCGCCGACGAACCGTTCCGGATGACCGCCGGCGGCGGCACCGACGTGAAGTGGGCACCGACGGTGGCGTACTTCCGACGCGTGAAACTACCGCTTCTCGCCCGGTGTGGGCTCGATGCTGACGGAGACTGTACGAAAACCGGCTTCTATCCCGCGGGCGGCGGGGAGGCGATACTGCGGACGACTCCGGGGGCGCTCTCGCCGCTGGAAATCGAGCGCCGTGGCGAACTCGAACGGGTCGAAATCCGTTCGAAAGCGGCGACGGAACTCTCGGACCGGATGGTCGCGGAGCGACAGGCGGAACGCGCGCGGAAACGGCTCGCCGACGCGGGCTGTGCGCCCGAAATACGGCGCGTGGAATACGTCTCCACCCGTTCGCTCGGCTCGTCGCTGTTGTTGTCCGCGGTGTACGACCGGTCGCTCGCCGGATTCGATTCGGTGGGCGAACGAGGGCGAACCTCGGAGGAAGTCGCGGACGACGCGTTCCGCCGGTTCGAAGAGTTCCACGCCGGCGGCGCTCCAGTGGACGAGTACATGGCAGACCAGGTGATGACCGTCCTCGCGCTCGTCGGCGGAACCGTCCGTATTCCGACCGTCACCGCACACGTCCGAACGAACCTGGCCGTCATCGAGAAGTTCGGGAGCGATATGTCCCTCACCCGCCGTGATGACGGTACGATTCTGCTCGAAGCGTCGCCGCATCCCGCCGTGCGGACCTGATGTGGGACAGCACAGTCCCCCCGCTCGTTCACCGCCGATGACCGAACGGCAACAGGTACACCGGGTCGAGTTCGGCGGGTAAATCGAGAGTCCTCTTTACACTCTCGTCGGAAAACGCGCCGACGGGACAGGTACACAAGTCGTGCGCCTCGCACACGAGCTGGACGTTTTCGGCGACGTGTCCGGCCTCCATGTACACGTACCGAGTCCCGTGGTCGGGGTACTCCCGTCTCGTTCGCTCGAAATCGGCGGTGACGACGAGCACCGCGGGGGCGTCCCGCACGACCGCCTGCCCGCCCGCCGCGCTCGTGAGTGCCGACCGAACGGAGGTATCGCGTATCCGTTCGAGGGAGTGGCTCGGCGGGTCGTACCGGAAAACGCCGGGCGGGAGCGCCTTCGCCCCGTCGGGACCGACGTCCAGAAAGAGGGTGAGCGGATAGGTGGCCCCGGCGCTCGGTGCGGCGCGCATCTCGATGCCGTCCCTCGTGTGCGTCACGCCTTGCGCCGCCCACAGGACGCGCGACGCGTCCTCCCGCGACACGGGTGCCGCGCCGAACGACCGCCGACTTGCCCGCCGCGCGATGGCGCGGTCGACGCTGACCGTCCCATCTAGCTCGGGTTCGGGAAGTGTGATGGAACTCATCGAACGCTGTTCGGGACGCGTGCGGAAATAGCCTCGTCCGTCACTCCCGATGGTGGACCGTGAGCACCGGCACGTCGCTCGTTCGGATGGTCCGCTCCGTGACGCTGCCGATGAGATACCGGTCGAGACCCGTTCGGCCGTGCGTCCCCATCGCCACGAGGTCGATATCCTGCTCCGGGACGTACTCCCGAATCACGCTCGACGGTATACCGTGTTCGACGTGCGTTACGACGTCGAGTCCGCGGTCTTTCGCTCGTTCGGCGACCCCCTCGACCGACCGCTCGCGTGCCTCTTCAACGACGTCCAACAGCCGCGGCGTCCACGAATCCGTCTCGTACATGCCGGTCAATTGTCGCACGTCGACCACCGAGAGCGCGTGGACGGTGGCCCCGTAGCGCTCCGCGATTGCGAGTCCGTGCTCGACCGCACCGGCGGCCGCATCGCTGCCGTCGGTCGGGAGCAAAATCGCGTCGTAACTCCGCTCGTTTTCCGCCGCCTCTCGGGAGGTGAGGACCGGAACGTCGCTCGTTCGAATCACGCGTTCGGTGACGCTGCCGAGCAGATACCGGTCGAGACCCGTTCGGCCGTGCGTCCCCATGGAAACGAGGTCGATATCCCGGTCGTCGACGAAGGACCGAATCGCCTCGGAGGGGATTCCGTGTTCGACAACGCGCTCGGACTGCACGTTCGCATCGGCGGCGAGGTCCGCCAGTTCGTCGAGCGCCTCCTCGGCGCGGTCTTCAAGCGCCTCCCTGTGTTCTCGAATATCCCGGTCGATATCGACGAGTCGCGCGCTGTACGCGCGCTCGTCGACGACGCTCAACAGGTGCACTCGGGAATCGAACGCGCGTGCGAGGTTCAACCCGTGGCGGGCACCCGCGGTGGCACCTCGACTGCCGTCGGTCGGAATGAGTATGTCATCGTACATGGACCGTCGCTCACCTCTGTCCGTCACTCCGAGCCGACTTAACTGATTGCCGACACCGGTTCCCGGCGCGCTGATTTCGTCGCGCCGCCGACCGAACAGTCACACGATTGTTTAAGATAATCCCGCCCCTCTCTAGCGGACGACCATGGCACAGCAAGAAGTCCAGCAAGAACTCGCGGTCGACCGGTACACGCTCGGTCTCGTGGGACCGGACCAGGAGTGGGCGGGCACCGTCGCGGACGGGGGAACTATCAAAACACACACGCCACCGGCGTGTTGGGGGCCGATGATAACGCCCGAGTTCAGAGGGGGCCACGAAGTTACCCGACCGATTCGCGTCGAGAACGCCGAAGTCGGCGACGCCATCGCGTTGAAAATCAAGAACATCGAGGTGACGAGCATCGCCACCAGCACCGGCAGCATGCGCGAACGTGAGGGCGCGTTCGGCGACGACCCCTTCGTGGACCACGTGTGCCCGGAGTGCGGGACGAAGTGGCCCGAGAGCATCGTCGAGGGGACGGGCGAGGAGTCGATAAAGTGCGCCGAGTGCGGCGCGAACGCCTCCTCGTTCGGCTTCGAGTACGGGTACACGGTCGCCTTCGACGACGACCGGACGGTGGGACTCACCGTCGGCGAGGAGGGTGCCGACGACTTGGCGCACCGGGCCGACGAGGCGATGGCGCTGCCCGAACACTCCCGCCAGCACCCCATCCTCCTCTACGAACCGTCGGAGATGCCGGGGACGCTCGGTCACCTCCGCCCGTTCATCGGGAACGTCGGGACGACGCCGCCCATCGAGATGCCGGACTCCCACAACGCGGGCGACTTCGGCCAGTTCCTCATCGGCGCGGATCACGACTGGGGACTCGCCGACGAGGACGAACTCGCGGAGCGCACCGACGGCCACATGGACATCAACGCCGTCCGCGAGGGTGCCGTCCTCGTCTGCCCCGTCAAAATCGACGGCGGCGGCGTGTACGTCGGCGACATGCACGCGAATCAGGGCGACGGCGAACTCTCGCTTCACACGACGGACGTGAGCGGACGGGCCGAGTTCGAAGTCGAAGTCATCAACGGCCTCGACATCGACGGCCCGCTTCTGTTGCCGAACGAGGAGGACCTGCCGTACATCAGCAAACCCTACACGGACCGGGAGATGGAACGCGGCGAACGCCTCGCCGACGAGTACGACGTCGAAGCGATAGCCGAGACGGGACCGATACAGGTCGTCGGCAGCGGCGCGACAATCAACGACGCGACGGACAACGCCTTCGAACGCGCGGGTGCGCTCCTCGACATGACCGAAGGGGAGGTGCGCGCTCGGTGTACGTTCACCGGCGGCGTCGAAATCGGACGCCTTCCCGGCGTCGTTCAACTGACGATGCTCGCGCCGATGGACCGCCTCGAAGAGCGCGGCCTCGCCGACCTGGTTCGCGCACAGTACGACCGCTGAGCGCTCTCCTACTTCCGAGTGTTCTTCGATTTTCCGCGATTCGTCCGGGGCTCTCCCGTGAAACGGAATTCGTCTCTCGACGCTCCGTCGGTCGGTTCACCTTATCCGTCGGTAGGTCTACCCTGTCCATCGGTACGTCCGCCCTGTACGGCAGGAAACACCGTCACTTCCGCGTCGGCCGGGCACGCATCGTCTACCTCGACCCGCTCCCCGTTCACGGAGATGCGAGCGCTGGTTCGGAGGCTCCCGTCGTCGTCGAACAACTGGGTCTCCGCTCGGGGGTATCGCTCGACGAAGGCGGCGAGCGCGTCCTCGACGGTCCCTCCGTCGAACGCCATCGAAACCGTCTTTTCGCCCGTCGCGCTCCGAAGCGGGCCGTACACGGTGAGTCGCATGTCGTCCCCTACGGGAACGTGGCGGAAATGCGCACCGCCGTCGAAAGTCGGTTTGTCCACCCATAGTTAACCCCCTGAAGAACGTGTTTCCCGGACGATGGTTTCCGGGGGGATTCAGGCGGCGGGGAGTCTCGAATCGCATCTTTTCACGCTTCTCGCCGTGTTCGTCATCGCGGGAGTCGTCGGGACGTTCACGACGAAAATCGTTCGCATCCCGTACACCGTCGGCCTCGTTCTGGCGGGGTTGGCCGTCTCCGTTCTCGACCTTCCGCTGACGACGCCGCTCTCGAACCAACTCATTCTGCTCGTCATCCTGCCCACGTTGATATTTCAAAGCGCGATGAACATCGACACCGAACAGCTACGCGAGGACGTCGTTCCGATTTTGGTGCTCGCAGTCGTCGGCCTCGTCGTGTCGGTCGCCATCGTCGGCCTCGTCGGTTCGCAACTGCTCGGACTCTCCGTGGCCGTCGCCCTTCTTCTCGGTGCGATTGCGATGCCGACCGACCCCGTTTCGGTCGTCGCCCTGTTCGAGGACCTCGGCGCACCGGAACGGCTGTCGGTGCTCACCGAAGGGGAGAGCATTCTGAACGACGGCGTCGGCATCGTGCTGTACTCCGTCCTCCTCTCCGTCCTACTCGAAGCACGCGTTCGAGACGTCACCGCCACCGAGCTGATCACACCCTCGCTCGTCGTCAGGGACGTCGGGTTCGGCATCGTCATCGCGATGGTCGGCGGCGCGTTCATCGGCCTGGTCGCTGGGTACGTCGCCTATCGTCTCCTCATCCTCGTGGACCAACCGATGACGGGAATCGTCTTCACCGTCGTCCTCGCGTACGGCGTGTACGTCCTCGCGGAGCACCTCGACGTCAGCGGCGTCATCGCCGTGCTGGGTGCCGGTCTCGTCGTCGGCACGCACGGAACCCGTGACGCGGTGAGCGCGCGAACGCGGCTGACGCTCGGAACGGTCTGGGCGAGCGCGGCGTTCATCGCGAACACCGTCATCTTCGTCGCCATCGGCGTCGCAACCCCGCTCGACCTGCTCGAACGGTACGCCGGTGAGATTCTGGTCGCCGTCGTCCTCGTCTTTCTGGCGCGGGCGGTCGTCGTCTACCCGCTCGTCGCGTTGCTGAACAGGCGATTCACGAGCACGATTCCCCGGTCGTACCAGCACGTTATCGTCTGGAGCGGCATCCACGCCTCCGTCCCTATCGCGCTCGTCCTCGGCCTGCCGCGGAGTCTTCCGGTCGCCCTCCGGGAGGAACTCTCCGCGATCGTGTTCGGCGTGGCCGCGGTCACCCTCGTCGTCAACGGCCTGACGATGGGACGGCTCATCGAGCGACTCGGAATCGTCATCACCTCCGCGGCCGAACGCCGGTACGAACTCCTCATGGGGCGGTTGCACGGCGTCAACGCCGCCCTCGCGGGTGCCGAAGAACTCCACGAACGGGACGACATCTCCGCGGAGATATACGAAAACATCGACACGCGATACACGTCCCAGAAACGGCGGTTGAATCGCGCTATCTCGACGCTGCTCGACGAACATCCACATCTGCGAGAGAAGGAGGGACTCACCGCGGAAGCCGAGGTCGTTCGATACGAAATCGTCGGCATCAAGGCGGCGATGGAACGGGGCATCGTCAGCACCGAGGTCGGCAATCGGCTCCTCGAAGAGACGGAACGGCGGCTCGAACACATCGACGACAGCCAGTACGCGCTCGAAACCGAGGACGAGAGTCACGACGAAACGTGACCCGCGGGCCGACCCCGCGTCGAGCGCTCCCCCGACCCTGCATCAGTTGCCGCCGAGGACGCGCTTGAACAGCGTGAACGTGAGGAGGGTGAAGAACAACCCGTTCAACATCCCCTGACTCGCGGCGAGCACCCGCGCCACGTGCCCGAGCGGGTTGATGTCCCCGTAGCCCACCGTGCTGAAGCTGATGTAACTGTAGTACACGGTGTCGAAGAGGATTTCCGGTGACGACTTCCCGACCTCCGCCGGGTGGAAGACGCTGCCCGCCTGCGTCAGGAACGGCCCGCCGAGCGCGTAGAGGACGCCGAACAGCGCGGGCAGGAGGAAGGTGAGCGCGGCGATTCGCGGCAGTCGGTTCCCGTAACCGCAGGTTATCTGCATGAAGAAGTTGAGCGTGACGCTCGCGGCCTTCTTGCCCCGCGCCCACGTGTTCAGCGAGTACTCGTTGAGGATGATGTCGAGGTTCTTCTTGCGGTTGTAGTAGTAGTGTTTGAACTCGAACTCCCTGCTCGTCGGCGTATCGCCGACCGCATCGGCGCTTTCCTGTGCCTTCCGGTACGTCTCCTCGATTATCTCGTTGTTCATCTCGACGGCGAACTGGCCGGTGGCGCTGTTCCCGACGAAATCGTGAATCGTCCAGTCGTTGCGTTCGAGGTACACGTGGTGGTTGCTGAAATCGAAGTGATCGAAGTCGGTGAGGCAGAACCGGAAGTGGTCGAGGAGTTCGTGTTCGTTCCCCTCGCCGTCCAGTTGGACGCTGCCGACGGTCGCGCGCGTGAAATCGTACGGAATCGCGTTGCTGCCGACCTGCGTGATGGTCCCGCCGTTGACCGTTGCGTCGGTGAAGTCGATGTACGTCTCGCGGTCGCCGCCGAGCAGGCGGAAGTTCGCCGTCTCGTGGACGACCGCGCGGCGGAAGTCACAGGACCCGTGGAACGTCGCGTCCCAGAACGAGACGTTGGTGAAGTTCGCCGCCTCGAACTCCGCGTCGTCGCGGAACGTCGCCTCCTTGAACGACGCGTTCTCCTCCATGTGGCGCGCCTCGCCTTCGAACACCGCCCCGCGAAATTCCGCCGGGCCGTCGAATGTCGCGCCGCGGAAACTCGCATCCTCGTTGAACCGCGCTTCGTCGAACCGCGCGCGGCCATTGAACGCGACGCGTTCGAACGTCGCGTCCCCCTTGAACTCGGTTTCGACGGCGACGATATCGTCGCCGACGGTGCTTTCGGTGAAATCGACCTCCTGTTCGAACACCGCTCCGTCGAGCTGAATCTCCCCGGCGACCTGAAGGCGTTGGCAGTCGGTGCGCGCTCGAAACGTCGCGCGGTCGAAGTTGACCGAGCGTTTGAACGTCGTCCCCTCGAAGTCCGAAAACCGGAAGCGCGCGAGTTTGAAGTCCGCTTCGCCCTCGAAGGTCGCCCCTTCGAACGTCACGTCGTCGTTCGTCGTCCGACTGCCGCCGTTGAACTCGACGCCGCGGAATTCGGCCAACTGCATGAAGCGAACGTCGGTGAAACTCACGTCGTCGTCGAACCGCGCTTCGTCGAAGTCGGCCATCCGGTGGAACGTCACGCCGTCGAAGCGGGCGTCGCCGCTGAAGTTGACGTGTTCGAAGTCGGACCCGGCGGTGAACTCAGCCCCTTCGAACGTGACGTAATCGAACGTCGCCTGTCGGAAACTCGCGTCGTCGCGGAACGTCGCGTCCGCGAACGAGATGTGGTCGTCGAGGACGTGGCTGCTGCCGCTGGTTTCGACGTTGCGGAAGTGCGCGACGCCGTTGAACGTCGCGTCCGCGAAACTCGTGTCCGAGCGAAACACCGTCTCGTCGCAGTCGACGTCGCCCTGAAACACGGCACCCTCGAACCGCACGTCCTGTTCGAACGTCGCCTCGTCCGTCGTGACGTTCTCCCGCACCGTCAGCTCTCTCGCATCGACGGTGCCCGTGACGACCGAATCCTCGAACTTGAGACGACCGATGCTCGCCTCGCGGAGGATGAGTCCTTGGTCGAGGCGTCCGTGGGTCAAATCCAGTCCGTCGATGCTCGCGTGCTGGAAGTTGAGGACGTGGTTCGTCGTTCCGTTGACGTCCTGATACGTGAGCGAGAGGTGGGGCAGGTCCGCCCCGACGTACTCGTTGACGCGGGTGTCCGCCGATTGGAGGTTCGACCGGAGGACTTCGACGATATCGTCGGCCGTGACGTCGTGTGTCGCGCGCTCGTTCCGGCTCATGTGGAACACGCAGTATTCGCTTTCCGAGTGGGCCTCGTGCGGGCACTCCCACGTGGTCTGGAGTTGCGCGTCCGTCTGCGTCGCCGGGTCGAACGTGTATCGACAGGTCGTTGACGACATCAAGGCCGGTTGTGGCTCATTTCTCGACATAACTGTGTAGCGTCCGTGTCCCGCCCCGCGGACCGTCGGCCGAGACGGGGCGGATGGTTCGTACTTCCTTCATTTATTAGGCATTAGATATATAGTTTATGTAGAACGCGCGCTTCAATCCAGGATCGAGCGTCGTTCTTCCGGCGACAGTTCGGCGTGAACCGCGTTCGGAGAGCAGTGTTCGCACTCGCGCGCCGGGTTGGTGCTCCGGTCGTACGTCCGCACGGGTCTGCCGAACAGGAAGAACGCCTCCATCTGGTGTCGCTCGATGATGGCGTCGGCCGCCGCCCCGCAGTTGGGACACCACTCCTCGTCGTCGTCCGCCGGAACCTGGAACGTCACTTTTCTCCGGCCGAATCCCGCGTTCGAGTAGGCTTCGCTCCGGGACATCTCGATGAGGTCCTCGGTGGGATACGGTTCGGCGTCGATTTCGTTGTCGAATCCAGCGTCCGAAACGACGTCGGTCGTGAGATACGGACCGACGTGGACGGTGTTGTCGTAGCCGACGAAGTGGACCGCGAGGTCGGCGCTCCGTCCCGTGACCGTCACGTCGTGGCCGTGCCCGACGAGGTAGAGTTCGAGGTCGGTCCGCGCCCCCGTCACTTCGATTTCGTGTTCCATGCCGACCGCGTAGACGCCGACCGACGGATCGCTCGCGCTCCCCGACTGCTGCCAGCCGAGCGTCGAAACGTCGTACTCGTCCGGCGTCGCCGTCGGCGACACGCCGTCTGAATAGACGTTCTCCGCGCCGGGGGCCGAGAACCCGCCATCGACCGCATCGGCGGCGATGAACACGTCCTCCGCGTCGATGATTCGAACGTCGCCGTCGGCGCGCTCGACGTAGCCGTCCTCGATGTCCCCCCGAATCGTCGTTTCCGCGTCCGCGACGTCGCCGTCGCCATCGACGGCGTGGTGGGTGAAGACGTACTCCGCGTTGCGAACGTCGAAATCGCCGCCGACGCTATCGCTCGCCACGAACACGTCGCCGGGGTCCCGGAGTTCGACCGGGGGTCTGTTCGAGCCGTTGAGCGTGATATCTCCACTGTACGTCGTCTGCGTCTGGTTGTTTGCCATCGTGTGTCACTCCGTTGGGTGTGGATTCGCGGCACCGGCCGGTGTCGCGGGTGGTTCGTGCTGTCGAATCAGTTCCGTCTCGGTGTAGAGGGCGAGGTCGTGTTCCGGGTAGGTGTGGTACGTCTCGTATCCGGCGTCGCCGACCAGAATCGTGGTCCACGCGTCGGGACCGAATCGGTAGGCGACCGTCGCCGCGTTCGGGCCGGGAAACGCGCTCATGGGTCGTCCTTCGACGACCGTCGTCGCGCCGACGCGCTCGCCGTCGAACCGGAACTCGCGCTCGACGGCGGTCGAAAGCGGCGTCTCGTGCGCCGTCTCCGAGGTGATTGACGTACACGAACAGAGTTCGTGGAACCCGAGTTCAGGGAGGCCGACGTAGTGTGACTCGCCGATGACGGTGAACACCGCCGGGCGGCCGAGCAGCGTGTCGGGATGGACGGTCTTCACGTCGAGCGACGCGAGGTCGGGCGCGTCGCTGGTGTACCCGAAGTACAGCGTCGTGGGCGTGTGGTCCGTGTCGTGCGTGTTGGAGGGCATGGTTAGGTGTCGATGAGGATGTCGTAGTTCGGGTGGAAGATGGTGTTCACCCGGACGCCGCGGTAGTGGGGCACCGGTTGCCAGCGGCGGTCGCGGTACCGGTCGGCGTATCGATTCACGTACGCGGTTCCGTTTTCGACGCCGAGCGGCCGTCGGTCGCCGGGTGCGAGCACGTAAAATCGCTCGATGCGTTCGGTCTCGCCGTCGCTGTCGATGTCCTCCCACGCCCAGTACGGCAGTTGGCGGGTGAACCCGGCGGCACCGACCGTGTTGACGAACGCCTTGTGGTGTTCGGGGTAGCTGTCGGCCGAATACGTCCACGTCACCAGCACGCCGTCCGAGGTGAGGTGGCGACGCACCGAACCGTAGAACTCCTTCGAGTAGAGTTTGAGCAGGTCGTCGTTCGTCGCTCCGGGGATGTCGAGGAGCACGAGGTCGTACCGCTCGTCTGTCTTCCGGAGGTACTGGTAGCCGTCGGCGATGGTCGTGTTCAGCCGCTCGTACTCGTAGGAGTCGTGGTGCCATCGGCTGAAGAACGGGTCGTTTTTCGTCCGGTTCATGAACTCGGCGTCGAGGTCCACCTGGTCGACGGTGACGTCGTACTTCCGGAGGTGGTCGATGGCGACCCAATCGCCGCCGCCGACGACGAGCACCTTCGTCTCCGGGCCGCGTTCGAACATCGACATCGGGACGTCGACCAACCCGTTGTGATAGCTGTCCGCCCAGCTATCGCACATCTGTATCGCGGAACCGAGCCGGAGACACCGTTCGGTGTCGCCGGTGAAGTACGGATTCGGTCCGGCACCGGTCCACGTGCGCTTGTACCGGATGACGTGCTGGTACGGCGTCGTCTCCTGCGAGACGACCTGGGCCCGCATCGCGCCCGGCTGATACTCGTTTTCGATGTGTTGTTCGAGGTAGAGCTCCGAAAGCCGTTCGTCCGCCGCGTCGTGCTTTGCGACGACGCCGCCGTACGAGACGGTCAACAGCAGGCAGACGACGAGGAGCACCTTCGGAACCCGACGGACGAGCGGCGCTCGAACGTCGAGCGGCGTCCACGACCACTCGCCGAAGCGGACGATGAAGACGAGCGCCGCGACCGCGTTGAGCAGCGCGAGGACGAATATCGTCGGGATGAGTCCCCAGCCGGGATAGAGCACTCTGGCGTACAGCACCGCACCGGCGAGGCCGCCGACGTAATCCATCGCCAACACGACCGAGAGGCCGCTCCGCGTTCCCGTCTTGCGCTCTACGTCCCAGAAGAGACGGAGGACGGCGATGACGCTCCCGTGTACCCGTCCGCCGAGGCGACGGAGCCACGCGGGGGCCGCTTCCCCGTCGTCTCCGAGTTCGTCCACCATGTGCGTCAACAGGGGGAGTTCGAACCCGGAGAGGAATCCGACGGCGACGACGGGGAGACGCGCGACGACCCAGAGCAGTTCCGCCGGGACGGCCGGGGGAATACGCACGCTGTTGAGGCCGATGACGAGCAGGAATCCCGCCGGGGCGACGGCGGCGAGGAACACTTCCGTCCGGAAGAAGTTCCCGCCGTGAGAGTCGGGATTCAGGTCGTCGGAGAGCGCGGCACCGATGCCGAGGCTGAAGAAGTACAGTCCGACGGTGATGACATACTGGGTCACCGTCTCGCCGTACATCACCGTCAGCAGTTCGGAGTAGACGAACTCGTAGACGAAGCTACAGAACGACACGACGAACGTGAGTACGAGGAACGTCGTCGTTCCGGTTCGCCTCTTAGCCATGTATCGCGGGGATGTGGGGTTCCATTGCGTTTCCGTTGCTAGCCGTGTTGCGGACCGCGGACGCGTTCAGATGCGCGGCGACACTTTCCACTCTTCGTCGATGCTGAACCCATCGCCGACGCCACTGTCGATTTCGAGGTCGAAACACTCCCAGCGGAAGTCGTGATTGCTGTCGGCGTCCATGACGTTCGCACCGACGCGATACCAGCCGTCACGCGAGAAGTCGCTTCGACCCGAAACGTCGTATTCGACGGTGCCGCTCGGATTCTGGAACGTCTTGTCCCACGGGACCGCCCCGGCGTCCGGCGCGTCGTCCTGCATTTGCGCGGTGCTGCCGAGGTAGGCGATACCGAGCGTGGCGATTGCGACCTGATACCTGGTCACCTCGTCGTCGTGGTCGTCGTACCAGTCGTCGGCGTAGCCGCCGCCGTGATACCACGCGTAGCCGTGGCCGGTTCGCGGGGCGGACGAGTAGCTCCCCGAGCCGCGACCGGTCGCACCCCGGCCGCCGCCACCGCCGTTCTTGCCTTTGGCGCTGGCGAGTCCGACGGGGCTCAACATCCCGGCGGACCCCTGATTCCCGTCGTACCGGGACATGAGCCAGGGGTCGTCGACGAGGTCGATGACGAGCGACCCGGATTGCATCTCGAAGTTCGTGATGACGCTCGATTTCCGTGGAGGGGGGGAGGAGTCGCTACCGAGGCATCCACTCAACGCGGCAACTGCTCCGATTCCGGAGGCGAGGACGAATTGACGACGGCGCATAGTTTTCTATTCAGCTATAGAAATTAGACAACTCTATAATCTATCTTGTGGTTTAGTTTATGACTACGGTCCTCATCGTTCGGGAAAACGTGCAGCTTCTCCGCTGTTCGGCCGATTTTCCGACTCTGACCGGTCGTATCGCGTGGTCCCGTCGATTCAGCCGGTAAAATCAGCCGTTGTTCGCACGGAGATATGTGTCGGATTTTCAGAAGGATTCTTGACGACGGCTGTCGTCCGCTTGGTGAATGAGTGATACGTCCACGTCGACGTCCGGGTTCGACCTTCGGTCATCGGCCGACCTCGTCGCGGTGGACGTGTGTTCGGTTCTCGCGGCCGGGTCGCCGTTCGTCCCTTTCATCGGTGCTCAACCGATTCGACTCGTTCTGACGCTTCCCCTCGTTCTCTTCTTCCCTGGCTACGTCCTGCTTTCCGCGCTGTTTCCGCCCGGGGACGGAACGACCGCCGACGCGCGACTCGACGGGTTCGAGCGCGTCGGGTTCTCCGTCGTGGCGAGCGTGCTCGTCGTCGCGGCGGTCGCGCTGGGTCTCGACGGGTCGGGCGTCGGCATCCGACCCGTTCCGGTGCTGTTCTCGACCGCCGGGTTCACCCTCCTCGTCTCGGTGGCCGCGGCCGCGCGTCGGCGCCCCGAGCGCCGCTCCGTCGGCTTCCCGTCCCCGAAGCGCACGCTCCGCCGGTTCCGGATTCGGAGGGCGGAAACGCGTCTCGACAGCGTGCTGAACGTCGTGTTGGTCTTGCTCCTCGTCGCCGCGCTCGTCAGCATCGGCACGGCGCTCGGCGGACTCGGGCGGACGGAATCGTACACCGAGTTCTATCTCAGCACCGGAAACTCGTCCACGGCCGTCCCGTCCGCGGGTGTCGCGGCCCCCGATTTCGACGGCAGTATTGGCATCGAAAACCACGAACACCGTCGGGTTCGCTACACGGTCGTCGTGCAACACCAGCGCGTCCGACCGAACGACCCGATGTCGATTCGAACGCGGCGGACCCTCACGACGCGCCGCATCACGCTCGACGCTGGCGATAGTCGCACCATCCCGTACGCCGTTCCGTCGTCGGTCGGCGGTCCCCATCAGCGCGTCGTGTTCCTGCTGTACGAGGGGGCCGTGCCGCCGACGCCGACCGTCGAGAACGCGGATCAGGAGATTCACCTCTGGGCGACTCAGACTGCGAACCGCTCCGAAACGACGCGGGGACGGGGGTAGTCGGTGGGCTACCGACGACACCTGCTCCGTCGATGGTCGCGCCGCGACGCGCTCGCCGTCCTCGTCGTCGTCGTGGCCGTCGCGTTCCTCACGGGCACGACCCTCGTCGTCCTCGCCGCAGGTGCGCAGACGACCTCCATGGCGAAGGAGTATACGACCGAGGGCCACGCGACTTTCTACCCGACCGTTTCGAGCGCCCGCGCCGCGGCGGACGGCCAAGCGGTGGTTCTCCCCACGGCGACGGTCGAGGGGGCGGACGGGACCGCCACCCGCGTCGTCGGCGTCGCCTGCCCGCAAGCGACGTCGTTCGACCGCCGGTCGTCAGTCACGATTCCCTGTCCGCCGGAGTCCGGCGGAGCGACGGGCGACGTCGCGTCGGAAACGAAGCGCGTCGTTCGCGGGCGGGACGCTCGACTGTCGCTGTCGGTTCGCCCTCGACACGCGCCGGAGTCGGTCCTGCCGCCGCGGTGGTACGTGACGAACGAGTCGGTGGTCGAGCGGCTCGGCACGACGGGCGCGTTCGTCGTCGAACCGGCGTCGGCCGCGTCCTCCGCCTCCGTCCCCCCCGGCGGCGTTCCGCTCCGCTCGGCGCTCGCGTTCTTCCTCGCCGGGATGCGGCAGGTCGTCACCGTCCTCGGGTTGACGGCGGCGGGGGCGGGCGTCCTCGTCGGCGTCACCGTCTACGGCGTCACGCGGATGCACACCTACGACCGGCGGCGGACGATTTTCGTCGCCCGAGCCACCGGGGACCACCCGACCCGGATTCGCCGCCTGTACGCGCTCAGGTCGGGGGCGCTGACCGCGGTCGGCACCGCCCTCGGGTACGCCGTCGGCGTCGTCGTGACGCGGACGGCCGTCAACGCCGCCGTGTACCTGCACATGCCGACATCGCTCTCGATTCGCGTCTCTCCTCGCGCCGCGGCGATACTCCTGCCGCTGTACGGCGTCGTCGTCGTCGTCGGCGCGTTCGCCGGGTATCTCGCCGCACGCGCCTGTACCCGAGGGCCACCCGTCCGGTCGCTGTCTCCGCGGGACGGGGCGGGGTGGAGCGCCCGTCTCGCCGATTCGCTCTCCCGCGGTCGGTCCCTCTCATTGCTCGACTGGCGAATCCTCGTCCCGAGCGTCGCGCCCCTCGCGGCGTTCTGTCTGGTCGTCGTCGTCGTCGCGTCCATCGCGGGCGTCGTCACGCCGATGGTCCGAACCGGCGGGACGACGGTCGCCCAACCGGGTGCGTCGCACCCGATAGACAGCCGCGTTCCCGAGAGCTACGCGACGGCGCTCCGCGACCACGGAACCGCGGCCAGCCCCGAAATCCTCGCGTTCGCCGTCCACGACGGCCGACCGATGCTGGTTCGGGGGGTGAACTACGGGTCGTTCGAGCGCGTCTCGAACGCGACCCTCGTCCGCGGGCGACGGCCCGACGACCCCGGCGAAGCCGTCATCGGCGCCGACCTCGCCCGAACCCTCGGCGTGACGGCGAACGACTCGCTCACCCTCGGCGGCAGCACGGTTCCGGGCGTGACCCGCGTCGAAATCGTCGGCGAGTACCGCGCGCCGGGTCCCTTCGACGACCAACTGGTCGTCTCGCTCGAAACGGCCCGCCACCTCGCCCGCGTGGACCGCGGGATGGTGCAGGTGATTCGGACGACGGGGACCGTCGCCACCGACCGCAACACGGCCGTCGTCGTCGGCGTCTCGACGCCCGAACGGGTCCCGCGAAACGCCACCGTCCCGGTTCGGGTGCAGGTCGAAAACCTCGGCTCGTCCCGCGTGACTCGAACCCTGACCGTCGAAATCGACGGCAGAACGCGCGCTACGTCCGTCACGCTCGGGCCGCACGAACATCGGGAGGTCGCGGTCCGGGTTCGCGCGACGCGACTCGGCCGCCATCGGATTTCGGTCGGGGGGCAGACCCGCTCGATTCGCGTCGTTCCGCGCGACGCCATCGAACTCCGCGGCCTCCCGGCGCGAGCGCCGCCCGGCAGCACTCCCCTCGTTAGAGTTCTCGGCGTCGGCGGCGCACCGATTTCCGACGCTACCGTTTCGGTCGGCGGACGGACGGTGCGGACCGGTTCGAACGGCACCGCACGGGTCCGACTCGGCGCGACGGGGAACGCGACCGTTCGCGCCGCACACGGCGGACGGACGGCGCGCGAGACGGTGACGGTTTCGCGCGACGCGCCGCATTCCCTCTCCGCTCGCGTTCGGGTTCGGCCGTCGAAGCCGTCCCTCCTCACCCGTCCCACCGCCCTCCTCACGCTGACCAATCCGTGGAACGCCACCCTCTCGAAGACGGTGACGCTCGTCGCCGACGGCGAGCGGACCACCCGCCGGGTCACGCTCGAACCGGGCGCGCGGACGACGGTGAGCGTCGGCCTCGGTCGCCAACCCCCCGGGTCGCACGCGGTTCGGGTGACCGCCGACGGACGGGAACTGGGAACGGCGACCTACCGCGTCACGGGCGACGACCGAATCGCCACCGCGCTCGCCAGCAGCGGGGCAAGCGGCGAGACGGGCATCGGCCGCGCGATTTCGACGGCGTTCGGCAACCTCAACCTCCTCGTCGCCGTCTTCGTCTGCTTGGCCGGGCTGATGACCGTCGGGAGCACGACGGCGACCGTCGCCTACACCGTCCACTCGCGCCGACGCGTGTTCGGCGTCCATCGAGCGACGGGGGCGTCGCCGCTCAGTCTCCTCCGAACCGTCCTCGTGGACGCGGCCGTGGTCGGCGCGGTCGCAACCGTCGTGGCGCTCGCGCTCGCGCTCGCCGTGCTCGCGCTGTTGGCGAACCGCGACCTGCTCGTGCTCTACGGCATCCGCATTCCGCCGGTCTTGAATCCGCGCGTCATCGCCGGTGCCGTGGTCGGCGGCGTCGGCGTCATGTGTCTCAGCGCCGTCCTCGCCGTCGCGGCGCTCACGACCGCGCAACCGGGAGCGCTCCTGTCGGCGGTTCCCCGACACGCACGCGACCCCGGTTCCGGGGGTGACGCGGATGACTGACCGACGTCGCTACCTGCTCATCGGCCTCGCGGTGTTCCTCGTCGGCGTGGCGATGCGGACGCTCCCGCTCCACTGGACGTCCCTGCCGTACAACGTCGATGGCTACCACTTCGCCGCGCTGGCGCGAAAGGCCGGTGCCGCGGGCCACCTCGCCGCAGCGGGTCGGTTTCTCAACCCCGACGAGTACGTCTTCGCCGCGTACCTGACCGGGGTGAGTCAGGCGACCGGCGCGGGTCCGCTCGCCGTCTCGCAGTTCCTCGTCGCGGTCATCGGGACGGTTCCCGCGCTCGTCGTCGTGAGCGTCGTCCGCCGCGTCTGTGCTCGGCGCGACTGGAAGCCGTCGCACACGCGACTCGCGGCCGCCCTCGCCGGGTTGGCGTTGGCCGCCGAGGGCGTCTACCTCGGTCGTTCGGCCGCCGTCAGCAGCGAGATGCTCGGCCACGCGCTCGTCCTCGTGACCGTCATCGCGTTCTACCGGGCGCTCCGGACCGAACGCCCGGCGTGGATGGCGCTGACGCTCGTGTCCGTCGCGTTCCTGCCGTTCACGCACAATCTCGGCGCGATGGTCGCCGCGCTCGCGTTGCTCGCCGTGTTCGTCCGCTCGCTCCGACGACCGACGACGCGCCGGGTCGCCTTCGGCATCGTCGTCCTCGTCGGTTTCTGGACGTTCACGGTGGCTTACTATCAGTTCACGGGACTGGCGGAGGCCAGCTACGTCTCCTCGCTTCCCGGCCTGTTTCTCGCGTGGTTGGTCTTCCTCGTGGCGTTCGTCTCGCTGCTCCCGTCCGTGGGAACGACCGTCCAGCGCCTCGTTCCGGCGGGCCTCATCGTCGGCGTGGTGACGCTGTTGGTCGCCAATCACTTTCTTCCCATCTTCCCCGGCACGGCCGGAACGGACGCGCTCCAACTCGCGTTATTGCTTCCGGTCGCGGGTATCGGCCTGCTGGCCGCGTGGGGATTGCCGCGGGCGTCCGACGCGGGAGGGCCCGCCGTCGTCGTCGGTTCCCTCCTCGCCGCCCCGCTCGTCCTCATCGGGTTCGCGCTGACCGGTTCCCTCACGCACGAGTACGAGTCGCTCGCCGTCCGAAGCCAGATATTCACCCACTTCTCCATGTGCGCGCTCGCGTCGTTGGCGGTCGTCGATGTCGGCGTCCGTCGAACGTCGAAAACCGCGGTTCGGACCGCCGTCCGCCGACTCGCGGTTCCGCTTCTCGCGCTCTGTGTGGTCGCGAGCGTTCCAGTCGCCTTCGCGGGCCTGCACGCCACGTCCGCTCAACCGACGGTAACGCCGTCCGAGTTCGCCACCGCGACGTTCGCCTCGAACGAAATCGACGGCGGGTGGGTCGGCGACGGACACGTGGTCATCCTCTCGACGAACTACTATCCGGGCCGGGCCGACGCGCGATACACGCCGCTGTACGGGTGGCTCCACGGGAACGGGCCGCCGCCGAACTGCCCGGTCGTCGCACAGCGCTCGTGGACGACGGTCGGGGCGCAACTGTTTCCGTCATCCCCGACCGCGGTCACGACGCGCCGCTACGACCGGTGGGTCGCCCGGCGAAACGTCGTCTACTCGGCGCACGGCCGCGACCCCCTCGTCATTACCACCCCGCGTGGGAGCGGCACCTGTTCTGTCGATACCGGTCGCGGTCCAGCGGCGGGGCTGTCCGCCACCGGAAGCGGTCGCGGAAACGTCACTCGACGGTGACGCTCTTGGCGAGGTTTCGCGGTTTGTCGATGTCGCGTCCGAGGTGGTCGGCCGTGTGGTACGCGAGCAGTTGATACTGCACGTTGACGAGTATCGGCGCGAGCGTGCGATTCGTTCGCGGAATCGTCAGCACCTCGTCCGCGAAGCGGTCGATGGACGACACGCCGTCGGTGACGGCCACGAGCGGCGCGCCGCGCGCTTTCACTTCCTTCGCGTTGGCGACCGTCTTCCGGGCGGTTTCGTCGTCGCCGACCACTGAGACGAAGACGGGCGTGTCCTCCGTCACGAGCGCGAGCGGCCCGTGTTTGAGTTCGCCCGCGGCGAACCCCTCCGCGTGCTCGTAGGTTATCTCCTTCATCTTGAGCGCGCCCTCCAACGCGACGGGATACTGCACCCCCCGGCCGATGAAGAAGTAGCCGGAACTGTCCGCGAATCGGCGGGCCGTCGTCGGTGCCGCCGTCGTTTCGAGGAGGCGTTGGACGTGCTCCGGCAGTTCGGTGAGCGCCGAGACGAGCCGCTCCGCCTCGTCACTCGACCCACCGGACGACTGGAGCGCGAACAGCACGAGCGTGACGAGTTGGCTGGCGAATGTCTTCGTGGCGGCGACGCTAATTTCCGGTCCCGACCGGATGTAGAGCGCGTCGTCGCACTCGCGCGCCGCGGTGCTGTCCACGACGTTCGTCAGCGCGAGCGTGCGCGCACCCTCCGCTGTGGCCGTTCGGAGCGCACTGAGCGTGTCCGCCGTCTCGCCGCTCTGGGTGACGCCGACGACCAGCGCCCCGTCCCGTACCGGTGGCGGGGACAGCGCGTACTCGCTCGCCAGATGCGCCTGCGCCTGGAGTCCTCGCTTTCGCAACAGCTTCGCTCCGTAGAGCGCCGCGTGATAGCTCGTTCCGCACGCGACGAGGTGGACGGACTCCGGGCGGTAGCCGTCCTCGATGGCGTCGAGCGAGACGGAATCCCCCGTCGAAAACCGGTCACGAAGGCACTCGCGCAGCGCGTTCGACTGTTCGTGAATCTCCTTTCGCATGTAGTGGTCGTGGCTGCCCTTGGTGACCGACTCCGCGTCCCACTCGATTTCCGTCCCCGTCTTCGACTGCGGCGTCCCGCTCTCATCGACGATGGTGTACCCGTCTTCGGTAAGGAAGGCGAACTCCCCGTCGTGCAGGTGGACGACGGTATCGGTGTGCCCGACGAGCGCGGTCACGTCGCTCGCCACGTACGTCCCGTCGCCGACGCCGAGGACGAGCGACGAATCCTTTTTCGTCGCCATCACTTCGTCGTGGTCGTCGAATATCGCCGCGAGCGCGTAGCTTCCGTCCAGCTTTTCGACCGCTCGACGGAACGCGTCCTTCCGCGCCAACCCGGTGTCCAAGTAGTGACCGATGAGGTGCGGGACGACTTCCGTGTCTGTTTCGCTCTCGAACTCGTGACCCAACGATTGTAACTCGTCGCGGAGGAGTTGATAGTTCTCGATGATACCGTTGTGCACGACCGCGACCCGGCCCGCACAGTCCGTGTGCGGGTGTGCGTTCTCGTCGGACGGCTTTCCGTGCGTGCTCCACCGTGTGTGGCCGATACCTGCCGCGCCGCCGCGGTCGAACTCCGAATCGACCGTCCCGACGAGTTCGTCGAGGTCCCCTTCGCGCTTGACGACTCGGATATCGGACCCGCTGACCGCCAACCCCGTCGAGTCGTATCCGCGATACTCCAACTTTGCCAGTCCGTTCAACAACGTCGGAACCATGTCGCCGTCGTCCCCCGCACACCCGATGATGCCACACATAGAACGGTTACCTCCAGTGGGCGGCGGTTGCTCGTTCGTTCGACGCCCTACTGTCTTCGGTTTCCTCGACCGATTTCGACGCCCTTTCGCGCTCTGGCGGTTGTGCCGTGCGGACGCGGCGTCCACCAGCGATCTGTCGCTCGTCGAGCGGTGACGATATCATATTTATCACGGCGCTCCTAAGCGACCACCTTTGTTTGTTATTTAGATGATTCCGACGGTCTAACCTCGATATTTCGACGGTATCTGGGGACCGTTCGTGACCCATCCGAGACGGTAAGAACACGAGTCGGGGGGTGTGCGACCACTTCGACGTTACCTCCCGGTCCAGCGAGCGATAACGCCGTTACGACTGGACTATCTCGCACATATCGTTCGCGGTGACGCGCGTTCGTCCGTTCGAACCGTTGTTCGCTCGGCGCAACGAATCCGTTCCGCGGAAACCGTCGCGTAAAACGGGTTGTGCATGGTGAATTTACAGTACCATTTCATTTCTCCACACTGAATGAACTGTTCTTCGTTCATCGCACCATCCTGTTCCCGCTGGACCGTCCCGTCTCGGATACGAACGATATACTCCGCCATTGATTCGTCACGATAGCCGATACCTTTGTAAGGAACATCGTCGCATCACCGGTGATGACCGGAGCGCGTTTACAGGCGGTACCGTGCGAAACGCGCGTGGGGGCCGTTCTCGAACCGGATGGGACCGACGGACGATGGCGAGCGACCGGGACGTGGGTAGCGTCCTCGGGGTGCGAGGAGCGACAGTGAACGGACGCGGCTCATCCCGCGCCCCGACCGCCGCGCTGCTCGTCCTGTCGATACTCGTTCTCGTCACGATAGCCGTCGGAAGCGTCAGTTCGACCCGCGATTTCGGCGCGTACAATCCCACGTGGGACGGGACTTCGACCCTTCGCGGGTGGATAGACCGCGCCGGGGGCGGACCGAACGTCGTGCTCGAACCGTCGCGGTATCGTACGCTTCGCGCGAACGGGACGGTCGCCTTCGTCGTCGCCCCGCAGTCGGATTCGCGGGGGATGGCCTTGCGCCGGTTCGTCCGTCGCGGCGGCACCGTCGTCGTGATGGACGACCGTGCGAACCGAAGCAACGACCTCCTCGCGTCGCTCGGCGCGGACGCCCGAATCGACGGGGCCGCCCTCCGCGACGAACGACACAACTACCACTCACCAGCCATGCCAATCGCAACCACCGCAAACACGACCGCCGCAAACACGACCGCCGCAAACACGACCGCCGCGAACGATTCGCTCGTCGCAACGGCGGACCGACTGACGCTCAACTACGGAACCGCTATCCGACCGAACGGGGCGACTACGCTCGCCGCCACGTCCGACTTCGGCTACCGCGACGTGAACGGCAACGGGACGCTCGACGGGACCGAACACCTCGACAGCTATCCCGTTGCGACGGTCGAGACCGTCGGCGACGGGCGAGTCGTCGTCGTCGGCGACCCGAGCATCGCCATCAACTCGATGCTCTCCCGTCCGGGCAACGAACGCTTCGTTCGGGACCTGCTCGCCGCACACGACCGCGCCGTCTTCGATTACGCGCACGGCGAAGCGCCGCCACCGTTCGCCCTCGTGCTCGTCGTCCTTCGGCGGTCGCTCGCGGCACAGCTCGCCCTCGTCAGCGCGCTCGCCCTCGTCGCCCTCGCTGTGCGCCACCCGAAGTCGATTTCGAACGCTGTTTCCCGGCTGTCGGCGCGCGTCGGCTGGAGCCGCCGGTTCGGGGCGAACGCCGACGCGTCCGCCGTCCCGTCCGTCGATGCCGACGAGTTGGCCGCCGCCATCGAACGCCGGTATCCGTCGTGGTCGCGGGACCGCATCGAGCGGGTCGTCGCCGCCAGTCGCGCCGCGCGAACGGGAGGTGAGGACGATGACTGACGCCGAGGCGCTGTACGACTCGATTCTGACGGAGGTCAGCCACGTGCTCATCGGGAAGGAAAACCTCGTCGAACACCTCACGGTTTCCCTGCTGACCGGCGGCCACGTCCTGCTCGAAGGCGTCCCCGGCATCGCAAAGACCATGGTCGCAAATCTCTTCGCGGGGGCGACCGGCCTCTCGCACAGCCGGATTCAGATGACGCCCGACCTGCTGCCCGCCGACATCACCGGCACCCACGTCTACCGGGAGGGGACCGGCGAGTTCACGCTCCAAAAGGGGTCCATCTTCGCTAACCTCGTCGTCGCCGACGAGATCAACCGCGCCACGCCGAAAACCCAGAGCGCGTTCCTCGAAGCGATGGAAGAAGAACACGTGACCATCAACGGCGAGACGCTCTCGCTTCCCGACCCGTTCATGGTCATCGCCACGCAGAACCCCATCGACATGGAGGGAACATACCAACTCCCGGAGGCCCAGCGCGACCGGTTCCAGCAGAAAGTCGTTGTTGACCTCCCGTCCGCCGACGAAGAGCAGGAACTGCTCGACCGCATCGATGTGAACCCGAACCTCGGGCCGGACGACGTAGCGCAGGTCGTGACGGCCGACGCCATCGACGACGCGCGACGCGAGGTCACCGAGGTCCACGTCGCCCCGGAGATAAAAACGTACATCCGGCGGCTCGTCGAGGCGGTTCGAACGCACGAGGCGGTCGAGTACGGCGGCTCCCCGCGCGCATCGATAGCGTTCCTCCAGACCGCGAAGGCGCGAGCGGCGATTCACGGCCGTTCCTACGTGGTACCCGACGACGTGAAGTTTCACCTTCGTTCCGTGCTCATCCACCGATTGGTGCTCGACGCGGACGCGGAGTTACGCGAGACGACGGTGGCGGACGTACTCGATTCCGTCGAGGAGTCTATCGACCCGCCGGGAAGCACGATGGACGAACTCGTCCCGACCCCTGACGGTGGGCACCAGCAGGGTGACGACCACCAGCAGACGGACGACGACCACCAGGACGACGCCTGATCACTCGCCCCAGCGAAGTTCGACGAGTGAGTCGGTCTCGTCGGTGGATTCGACGTGTTCGACGCGGACCGGTTCGTCGAGCGTGGCGGCCAGTCCTACCGCGAACACCGAGACGACCGGGTGGTCGAATCGGTCGAGCGAGCCGTACGACTGCCCGGACACGGACACTGTGAGACGATTTTCGTCTTCGACCGCGGCGGAGGCCGCATCGACGATGCCGAGGGTTTCCACGGCTTCCGCCAGACCGTTACCGAGGTCTTCCGGCGTCCGTCCCACCTCGTCGGGTATCGACCGTCGAACGGAGTCGAGGAGGGATGCGCCGCTCGGGTGGAGCGCGACACCGTGTTCGTTCGCTCCGTCCGAAATCACGAACAGGGCGTCCGAATCCGGGAGCGACGGCCGGTCGTCGTCCGTCGCCCGCGTGACGAACAACACGACCGACGGCGTTCCCGAGGCGTCGGTGGGAACGTACGTCGGCGAGCCGTCCAACCCCAGTTCGGCGACGAGCGACGATTCGTTGGCCGCCAGCGTCCCGTAGACCGCTTCGCTGACGCTCGCGGGGAGCACCCGCGTCGGTTCGAGGGAGTAGACCAGCGTCGCGGTGAACAACCCGGTCGCACCGAGCACGAGCAGAATCGTCCGCACGGACGGCAGGAGCACCGCTCCGCCGACCGCGACCAGTCCCACGACCGCGAGGCCGACCGCCGCGTTTCGGTTCCTGATCCGTCGAACGCGGGCGTACTCCTCCCGGAGCGCCGCGTTCTCCTCGCGGAGTATCTCTACTTCCGCCTTCAGTCGAAACCGCTCGTCCTCGCCGGGCGAATCGCGCTCCGCGTCCGGTCTGGGTGGCTCGTTGCTCATCGAACGTCACCCCGCGTGACCGCACGGCCGTACCGGGTGATCAGCATCGACGCGGTACCGGCCGCGACAACGACGACCGCCGTGACGGTTAGCGTGCCGAGTTCGAGGAGGCCGATCCACGCCAGGCCGACACAGCAGGCGACGATGGCGGCGATTCCCGACTTCCTCCGCGCGCTCGACGTCCGAACCGACGGCGACAACAGCGCGAGCGTCACCCCGAGTTCGACGACCGGGACCGTCCAGTCGAGAGCGTGGGGTTGATACAGCGCGACGACGGCGAGTTGTCCGCCGACGAACGCGTACACCGCCGGGGTGAACGCCCAGAGCGCGACCAGTGCGACCCCCGCGACCACCCCCTCCCCCCGGTGGGCGAACGCCAGCGCGCTCGCCGCCGCGACGACGGCGACTCCGCCGAATCGCGTTCGAACGTTCGGTTCGAGCATGGTTAGACGCGCGCCTCCCGTGCGGAGGAGAGGACGGTTTCGAGCCTGTCCCCCGGTCCGACCTCGAAGGCCGACACCCGCGGATACCCGCCGAGTTTCCGTCGAAACCGCTCGAACGAAACGTACCGTCCGTACGTCTCGTCGAGGTCCGTCAGGTCGGTCGGGTCGAACAACACGCGCGGCGCGAGAAACGCGTTCGCCCAGGTCGCTTGCTGACTCGCGTGCCGAACGCAGTCCCGCACCTCGTGCCGGTGGGCGTCGGACGTGAGAACGACGGCAGAGACGTTCTCGGCGTGTCGCGTGAGTCCCCGTTCGACCGTCGAACGCAGGGGCGTGGCGTTCGCCCCCGCCCCGGTCGCGTTCGTAAGGAAGGGTCGGAGTCGCGCCGCGAACGCCGAGTCGTCCCCGCGGAGGGTTCTCCGCCGTCTGGACGCGACCGACCCGGACATTCGTTCGGTGGCCGCTCGCTCTTCACCCCTCTCTCCGCCGACACCGCCCTGGGAACCTTCAGGGTCGAGCGAGTAGAGCGTCTCGCGGATGGCCGCGTAGTGCGTCGGCGTCGAACGGAACGGATAGCGCGCGGTTATCCCGTCGCGGCCGACCGCGTACAGGGCGACCGAATCCGACCGTTCGTTGGCCTCTTCGACGAGCGCGAGCGCGACCTCCCGAAGGTACGCGAACTGAGTTTCGCCCGGACGACCGTTCCCGACCGACGGCCGCCGGTCGATGAATATCACCACCTTGCGGTCGGCTTCGTTCTCGTACTCGCGGACGTGCGGGTAGTTGAACCGAGCCGTCGCGTTCCAATCGACGTGGCGGAGGCTATCGCCGGTCGTGTACTCGCGTATTTCGGCGGTCGCCTGTCCGCTCGTGTTTCGTTCCGCCTGCTGATTCCCGTACCTCGTCTGTGCCATTTGGCCGCCGCGTCCCACGTGAACGTTCCGCGGCGTCCGTTGCGTGACGGTCACCGTCGGTTCGTCGCCCCCGACCCACCGGCCGGTGAACAGTCCCAACTCGTCGGTGCTTTCGAGCACCGGGGGTCGAAACGAGGCGGTTCCGGCGGTCGGAATCGTCACCGAATAGGTCGTCGCAGCGGTCGCCTCGTCCGCACCGAGTGTCGCGGTCCGGGCCGCCGCGCTCGCCCCGCGACTCGAGAGCGGCGGACGAGATTCGACGCTGAGGTCGAGTCGCGTGTCACGCAGTCCCTCGACGTCCACGCTCACCGATAGCGGCGTGTTCGTCCGAACGCTGTCGCGGGCGGGCGTCTGGATGACGGTCGTTTCCTCGACCTGCCGTCGGAGTTCCGACGCGAAGGAGACGGAGCGAACGAGCGACCAACACGCGACGCCCACCGTGCCGAAGACGAGCGCCGGACGGTCGAGCAGCACCGCCAACACCGAAAAAGAGAGCCCGAACGAGACGACCATCCAGTGGCGACGAGTCGCGTGCATCGTCCTGAGGGTGAGCCGACGTTGGCAGTTAACACGTCCACATCGTTCTGGCGGTAAGCGGTCGTTTCCGTCGTCCGAGGTGACGTCGCCATCGGTGCACCGAAAATCGCCGCCCGCCGTCGAGTCAGCGCTGACGTTCCCGTGCGGATAGCCCCCTCATACCGTCGCTAACGGTCGCCCGGTTTTAAGCCCCGCTCCGGCTTACGTCGGCGTCAGCGCGGCGGCCGTAACGCCGGACAGCCGTCGGGTCGTCGCCCGACGACCCGGGTGGCGGTCCGCCGGGACCCGAGTTCCATGAACCGTTCGAGATACGTGCTGGCAGTGGCGGTAGTCGCCACCCTCGTCGTCGCGTCGGCCGTCGGCGGTGGACAATCGACGGTCACGACGTCGCCCGAGCGACGCGTCGCCGAAAACGGGACGAACGGGTCCATCGGCGGTCGGACGACGGCGACCGTTCCGCGCCACCGGGACCCCGACCGAGTGCAACAGCGGGGCGATTCGGCGGCGGTCGAACGGTGGCTCCGGGAACGACTCGCCCAACGGCTTGGCAACAGCATGGTGCGGGTCAAACGGGGGCAGTACGAGAAGGCGCGCGGCATCGTCGGCGACCGGTTCTCGAACCAGCTCGGTCAGTACGTCGAGGTTCAACAATCGACACCGGGGAACCCGAACCACACGGAGCAGTTCCGGCAGGGGAAGGAGAACCAACGGAAATTTATCGATTCGGTGCAGGAGTATCGCCGGACGTACAAGCAGTATCGGGAGGCGCGTCGGAACGGGAACACGAAACGCGCACGACAGCAGGCGCGGCGGCTCGACCAACTGGCCGAACGGACGAATCAGTCGGGTGCGTCCTTGAAATCGACGTACCGGAACGTCTCCGGGACGACGGGGGTCGACCTGAACCGCTCGTCGCGGCAGGTGACGACCATTTCACGGAACATCTCGACCACGCAATCGAGCGTCGAGTCGGCCGTGTTCAAGCGGACGGAGTTGAACGTCACCGCGCAGTCGAATCACGTCTCCTTCCTCGACCCGATGAACTTGACCGGCGTGTTGACGACGGCGAACGGGAGTCGTATCTCGAATCGCAACGTCACGCTCGACGTGGGGAACCGAACCATCGAGACGCGGACGGATGGTGACGGCCGGTTCACCGCCTCGTATCGACCGACGACGCTTCCCCTGAACAAGAAACGACTGACCGTCAGGTATCACCCGCTGAACGAATCCGCCTACCTCGAATCGACCGACACCGTGGCGGCGAACGTAACGCAGGTCGATTCGACGCTCGGACTGACGCGGACGCCGAACGAAACCCGATTCGGGAAGCCGGTCGTCGTCTCGGGAACCGTCGGCGCGAAAGGCGTCTCGGCGGGGGACGTCCCGGTCGTCGTCAGTATCGGCGACCAGCGCATCGGGACGACGACGACGGGTCCGAACGGCACGTTCACCGTTCGAACCCGACTTCCGTCGTCGATTCGGTCCGGGAACCGAACGCTCCGGGCGACGGTTCCGCTCTCGGAGAAGGCCCTGTCGGGGGCGAACGCGACCCGTAAGCTCCGCGTGGAACGGACGAACACCTCGCTGTCGATGGACGCCGCTCGCAACGGTAGCCGCGTCGAAGCGCACGGCCGACTCCGAGTGCGGAACGATACCGCGGTGAACGATACAGCGGTGACTGATGGCACGGTCGTGATTCGGGTGAACGGCAATCGCGTCACGTCGGTGGAAACGGGGCCGAACGGGAGCTACAACGCGACGTTCGAGCTTCCGTCGTCGGTCGGCCCGGACCAGTCGGCGACCGTGGTCGCGGCGTACGAACCGCCACCGTCGAATCTGGAAAACGCACAGGCGAGCGACGTCGTGGAACCCGTCTCGAAACCCGTCAGCCTGCTCGGTTGGATTTCGTTGCCGTGGGCCGGTGCGGCGCTGTTGACCCTCGTCTTCCTCCTCGGAACGGTCTTCGTGCGGTCGCGCCGGAGCGACGATATGGACGGGGTGGACGAGGGACTGTCCGGCGGCGAGGACGCGCGAGACGACTCGACGGACGGCGATGTCGAGCAGGACTCATCAGAGACGGAAGACGACGCGGCGAACGAACTGGACGCGCTCGACACCGCCCGGACGCGACTCTCGTCGGGCGACCACGAGCGAGCGGTCAAAATCGGTTACGCGGCGTTCCGTCGGTATCTCCTCCGTAACTACGACCTCACTCCGTGGGCGACGCCGCGCGAACTCCGGGACGCGGCCGAGTCGGTGGTTACCGACCGCGAATACCAGACGCTCGCCGACCTAACCACGTGTTACGAGCGGGTCGTGTTCGCGTCGGACGGAATTTCGACGGACACCGTGTCCGTCCTGCTCGACGCCGCCGACGGCATCGTAACCGACGAACGAATGGACCAGGGGACGGACGAACGGCCGGGCGAGGACACGGAACCGTGACCGACGCTCCCGGGGGTAGGTAGTCGCTATCGGGGTTCGCTCGATGGGCCCGACCCGACGCTGACGGTCGTTCCGACGGCCGTCGGATTATGTTCTCGTTTCCCGACCGATTCGATGAGAAACGACGGAGAATCCCGCCGTACTGCCTTATTTCGGCCGTTTCACCGACGTTACGCCCACAATCTTGAAGGCGGAACGGATGGTTCCCTGACACTCAAATGAGACGCGAACGCGAACACACTCACCATCTTCACGACGTCGAGGATGGCGTGGGCTGTACCGAAATCTGGGAGCACCTGAGCGACCGCCGAACCGAGGCGGACGAATCGAGCGAGGAGGGAAACCCATGACGATTCTCGTGACCGGCGGCGACGGCTACATCGGCTGGCCGACCGCGCTTCGAATCGCCGACCGAACCGACCAGCGCGTCGTCAGCGTCGACGACTGCGGGCGACGTCGATGGGTCGAGGAGGTCGGCGGTCAGAGCGCCGTTCCGGTCGCCGACCCGAACGAACGCGTCGCCGCCGCGCGCGACCGACTCGGCGTCTCGAACCTCTCGTTCGTCGAGGGCGACCTGACGGAGAAGTCGTTCGTGGACGAACTCCTTCGGGTTCACGAACCGGGAACCATCGTTCACACGGCCGCACAGCCGTCGGCGCCGTACTCGCAGATCAACGGCGAGCGCGCGAACTACACCCAGCACAACAACCTGCAATCGACGCGCAACCTCCTGTGGGGGCTCGAAGAGAACGGCCTCACGGACACCCATTTCATCGAGACGACGACGACGGGCGTCTACGGCGCGCCCGAGTTCCCGATTCCGGAAGGGGGCGCGACGATGGAGAACGGCGGCGAGCGCGACGAGGTGCCGTTCCCCGCGATGGCGGGCAGCTGGTACCACCTCACGAAATCCCACGACGCCGCGAACATGCGCCTCGCACACAAGCAGTTCGGGATTCCCATCAGCGACGTTCGGACCGCCATCATCTACGGCACCGAAACCGAAGAGACGCGGGACTCCGACCAATTGAAAACGCGCTTCGACTTCGACTACTACTTCGGTACCGTCGTCCACCGTTTCTGTGCGCAAGCGGCCGCGGACTACCCGCTGACGGTGTACGGCAAGGGCGAACAGAGAAAACCCTTCGCCAGCCTCGAAGATACGGTCGAGGGACTCGCACGCCTCGCGCTCGGCGACGCGGACGACCGCCCCGAGGACTTCGTAGTGTACAACCAAGTGACCCGCGCCATCAGTATCGTCGAAATCGCCGAGACCATCTCCGAGGTGGCGTCGGAGTTCGACTTCGACACGTCGGTCGAGCACTTCGAGAACCCGCGCGAGGAGAACGAAACCCACAAGATGGAGATAGAGAACGACCGCTACATGTCGCTCATCGGCGAGCAGCGACAGTCGTTCGAGGACGGGATTCGGGACGTGTTGCAGGCGCTTTCCCGCCACACGGACCGGATAGAATCGCACGAAGACAGGTTCGTCCCCGACGTGATTCGGGACGAAACCGAGTCGGTCCCGGCACAGTCGGATTAGATCACCGCTGTTTCGATTTTTCGCGCCGGTCACGACCGCCGATAGGTTTCTACGTGTCCCCGTCGAGTACCGATACCGATGACTCTCGACCACCGACGCCGGTTCGTCTACGGCCAACTCGGGCTGATGCTCGTCGCGGCCGCCACGCTCTCGATTCTGGGCGTGCTCTCGGTCGAGACGTTCTTCCTCGTCTCGTTCGTCGGCCTGCTCATGCTGCTCGAACTCACGTCACCGGCGCACGTCCGACCGCGATGGCAGTTGCGACTCCGCTGGATACTGCTCGCCGGACTGTTGGGATTCGGTTACGTCGTCTTTACGCACGTTCAGCGCGCGTTTTCGGGCGGCCTGTCGTAGCGGGTTCGCCTGTCGTAGCGAATTTTACGACCCGACCGAAAGCGGGAACGTCCGCTTATCGTTCCGCGTTCCCGTCGCTCGAGTCGGTGTCAGACGACTCGCGCGAGAGCCGAACCGGGAGTGAAAAGGAGAGCGTGTAACTGGCCCAGTGCAGTTCGAACAACAGCCAGAGCACGACCACTCCCGCCAACGCGAGGGCTGCAATCGCGCTCACCGGCGTTATCCACACGGGAAACACGAAGAGGAGCGCGTGGAGTATTCGCGGCGGCAGGAGATTTATCCCGGTGTGCACCGCTTGCTCGGCCATCGCCGCGACGACGTACGACGTCCCGTCCGTGGTCGAACCGGCGGTGTGCGGTTCGAGACCGAGCGCCTTCGCGCTCGTTCCGTTCGTGCTCTCGTCGCCGGTTCCGAGCCGCTCCGCCTCGTACGGTCCGGGGAACGACATCGACCAGACGATTTCGTTTTGCTTGTTGACCTCCAGCACTCGGTCCCCGTTGGAGTCGGTGATGAGCGTGTGACCGTTCGGCAGTCGGTCCGCGTCGCGGGGCCACTGCATCTTCGAATCGCTCCACGCCCACGTCCGGTTCCAGCTACCGTTCGACCGCTGGTACTCGACGGCACGGTTGTTCTCCGAGTCGGCGACCAGGAGCGCCGGTCCGCCGTTCGACTCGTTGATGTAGTCCGGGTTGTGCTGCTCGAAGAGCGTCTCGTGCCGGTCGTCGGCACCGAGCGTCCAGTTGGACTTCATCCCCGTCGACCGATTGAGGAAGATGACCTGATCCTGATTGCGGACGCTGACCGCGATTCGTCCGTCGTGTAGTTGCTGGACGTTGTTGATGTGCGTCCAATCCCGCGGGAAGTTCCCGCCGCTCGCGTGGGAAAAGTTCTGCTCCGCCCGCCAGTACCACTCGATGTTGTCGGTGTTCGTGTCCACGATGTACACGCCGTCCGGCGGATTGATCTCCGCCACGAGGAGCTTCCCGTTCCCGAGGTAATCGACGTCGTGAATCGCGCTCGAACCGCGGGACGGGCGCACGTCCGACCAGATACGGGTTATCTTCCCCGTCGTCAGGTTGAGCCGTTCGACGACGCTCCGTCGGCATTTCACGGATGAATCACACTCGCTCTTGCTCACGTCGTCGGACGCCACGTAGAGGACGGTATTCTCCCCCTTCGCACTCGGGTCCACGTCGTGGTAGAAGTCGTGTGAATCGTTGTAGTACAGCGTCTTTCCGCTCGGTCCGTATGCACCGATGCGACCGCCACCGTACGCGTCCGACGTCACGACCGTCACCCCGTTGGCGGGCGGGACGGTCCTGTTTTCCATCCTCGCGCTCGACCATTCGGTCCCGCTCTGGAGATACGCGCTTGCAATCGGCGCGCTCAACACCAGTAAGACGAGAACGAACGCGATTCGAATGACGCGCTTCGATGGGACGTAGCTACGATACCCCGCACTCTCCTCGTTCGTGTCTGATTTCCCCCCGTCCATGCTGAATGACCAGATACTTTATTTAAATTATTAACTCTTATGACCGCCGTCGCTCGGTGGACAGGCACGACCTCCGCGGCACGGAGCCGAATCGGTGTTCGCTCACCCGCCAGCGAGAATCGCGGCGTACTCGTCCATCATCGAATCGACGTCGAAGTGTTCGACCATGTACTCCCGCGCCATCCGACCGCGGGCGGCGAGGTCCTCCTCGGCGAGCGTTTCGATTCCGTCCGCCAGCGCCTCCGGGTCGTTCGGCGGGACGACGACGCCACCGTGAACCAAATCCGAAACGCCGCCGACGTCGGTGGCGACGACGGGCGTCTCACAGGCTTGGGCCTCGCGTATCGCCGCCGGTGGTCCCTCAGCCACCGACGCCAGCACGAACACGTCCGCCGCCAACAGGAACGGCCGAACGTCGTCCTGATATCCGGCGAACGTGACGGCATCCTGTACCCTCCGTCGTTCGACGAACCGTTCGTAGTCGGCCCGCTTCGTCCCGTCGCCGACGAGCGTCAGGTGGTAGTCCCGCGTCCCTCGCTCCTGCAGTTCGACGAACGCTTCCAGCAAGTTCCGTACCCCCTTCACCGGGTCGAGGCGACCGACGTACACCAGTTCGATGGAATCCGTTCGCTCGAATTCGGCGGGCGACGTCGCGCCCGGCGCGTAGTGGTCGAGGTCGATTCCGGTCGAGATGACCGACGTTCGCCCCTCGGGCGCGAATCGGTTCAGTCCGTCGCGGACGTACTCTCCCTGTCCGACCACGTTGTGGGCGGCCAAGAACGTGAGACGACCGACGGAGTGCGTGTAGACTTTCGATACCGCATCGATGAACTGGTCCCCGTAAAACCACTCGACTCCCACGAGGTTGTTCACGATGACGGTCGTCTCGACGTCAAACCGCCGCCCCAGTATCGCCGCTATCGAACACACCGGATAGAGGTAGCCGCCGATGACGAGTCTATCGAGCGTCGGCACGTCGTCCGTCAACAGCCGATAGAATCCCGGCGTCGGAAGCGTATAGCGGATTTTCGGGATGAAGCGTGCCGGATAGTGTTTCACCGTGATGTTCTCCCCAGTCGGCGGATTCCCCCGCCCCTCTTCCGGCTGGTAGAACACGACTTCGTGTCCCGCCTCCGCTAACCGTGGCGCGAGTATTTGCGGGTGTCTGACCAAGACCGTCGGATTCAGTATTCCAATCTTCATGGATATTCGGTAGCGCCCGTGAATCGGCGGTACGGAGCGGCAAAAAGATTCGTCGAAAGTTACATCTCGAAGACGAACCAACTATGTCGGGTCCGCTCTCTAATCAATGCAAAAACACATAGGACAGATAGGTAGACAGGCCGATAGATTCGTAACCGTCTCGGTCGTGTCCTGAACGGACCGAAATGAATTCCCGCTCCGTCGTGACGTTTCGTTCTGCGGACGCGCTCAAGGTGGTCGTTATCGCAGCCAGTTGGATTTTGCTGGCGACGGCGATTTCCGTCCACATGAACGGCCGACTGTACCCGTTCCTTACCGTCGGTGTCGGGGCCGTCGCCGTGCTTTTCGTCGCGTACGTCGTTTCCGTCAGGTCGTTTCCGACGCGGTATCTGCTCGCGGCACTCGTCTGCCTCAGCGTCTACTACCGGGCACTCGTCGTGCTGTTTCCGAGTAGCTACGTCGGAATGGACCCCGACAAGTATGCTGGCGGTATCGTTTCGTTGATGGAGACGGGTCGCGTGGTCAACCTCGACTTCCCGTTTTACGGCAAAGCTCCCTTTTTTCTCGTCTCGGGTGCCCTCACGGGAGACGTGATGGGTGTGGACGCGTTGCGGATGTTGGACGTGTACGCCTTCGTCTTCGGCGCCCTCTTTCCCCTCCTCGCGTACGTCGTCACGCGTCGGTTGTCGTCCGAGCGCGTCGGAATCTACGCTACGCTCTTGGTCACCGTCGGTGCCGCGTCCGTCATCTACGCCACCAATCCCATCGCACAGACGCTCGCGGTCGGCCTCTGGATTCCGTTCCTCGTCGTCTTCGGGAGATACCTCCGATACAAGCGAACTGTTGACCTCGTTCTGACGTTCCTCTTTACGGTTGCGATGGTGTACACGCACAAGCTAACGGCGCTCCTCGTGTTCGGTACGGTCGTCGGGAGTTCCGCCTTCATCCTGCTCCAGTCGAGGGAGTGGATGGACGACCCGCTCAAACGGGCGACGACGCCATCGACCCTGCTGATGCTCACCGTTCTGTCGGGCGTGCTCGTCGTCGTCCAGTTGACCATCATCACGGATTACATCGTCGGCGTTATCGGCCGATTCCTGCTGGCACTTCACGTCACGTCGGTCGAAACCGTTCACGTCGTCCCTCAGGCCGCCACGCCCGTCGCCAGCGAACCGGTGAACTTCGTCCTCCGACGCGGATACGGGTTGACACTCGTCCCGCTCGCCGGAATCGCGTGGCTCGTTCTCGCGCGACGGACGGACTCCCACGAAACTCGGGCCATTTTGGCCGGTATCGCCGTCTGTATCGCACTCACCGGAGTCGGTGCCGTGAGCGTTTCCGCGGTAAACCCGTCCCGGATGTACTTTTACATGGAACTGCTGTTGTTCGTCGTCGTGGCCGTTGCGGTCCTTCGCCGACACGTTCCGGGGCGGCGACGGAGCATCGCCGTCCTCGCGGTCTTCTTCCTGCTATTGACGTCGCAGTTGATAACCCCGCTCGTCGTTCCCGACCACCCGCAGGGCGAACGCCAGTATCTCACCGCTGAGGAAACCGCGGCGAAACGGTTCAGCACCCAAGTTCCGGGAGACATCGCCACGGACTTCTTCTACGCGAAATCCACGGTTCGACTCCACAACCCGAGACCTGCTCGACTCGACGACCCAAGTTCGGATACCTACGTGTACATGGACGAGGAGCTGTTGAACCACACGACGCTGAACGAAAATAGTAGATACATCGCTTACCGGACGCAGGTTCGCGTGTATCGCACGTACGGAGCGATGCAAGGTCGATGGGAGTTGACTTACGACCCCGAGCAGGGTTTCGACCGACGTCACGAACGCGTGTATTCGAACGGCGGCGTCGTCGTCTATGAGCGGTGACGCTACGGGACCGTCTCCACGGTCGATAGTTTCCCCTTCACGTCGTCGAGCATCCTCAGCAACTCGGCTTTCGAAAGCCGTCGCGCGTCGGCCGACGTGTACTCGCCGGAGAGTGCGTTTCCGTCGGCCTCGGACGGCATCGACTCGTCGTTCGGATAGAGGACGAACCGGTCGCGCTCCTCGACGGCGTGTTTCACCTCGTCCTCGGACACGAGCTTTTCGTGGTAGCGCTCGGTCGGCCCGGACCCGACGACCCTCGTCGGGATTTCCGTGGGCTGATAGCCGAACTCCGACGCGTATTGCTCTCGAAGCGCGTCGGCTAGAGTTCCGACCTTGAACGCGGGCATCTTGCGGACGACGACTTCGCCGCCGGTGGTCGTCCCGAACGCCTCCACGACGAACTCCGCGGCGTCCCGTGGCCGCATGACGAACCGCGTCATCTCCGGGTCGGTCACGGTGATGGGTCCCCCTCGTCGAATCTGCTCTACGAACACCGGAACCACGGACCCGCGCGTCCCGAGCACGTTACCGAACCGGACGCAACCGAATCGAACGTTCCGTCCGTCCGCGCTCTCGTTCGCGGCGACGGTCAGTCGCTCGGAGAGCAACTTCGTCGCGCCCATCGCCGAAACGGGGTTGGACGCCTTGTCCGTGCTGACGGCGATGACGGCTTCGACGTCCGTCTCCGTCGCGGCGCGAAGCACGTTTTCGGTCCCCCTGACGTTCGTTCTGACGGCCTGAAACGGGTCGCGTTCGACGATACCGACATGTTTCAACGCCGCCGCGTGGAATACGACGTCGATTCCCTCCATCGCCTGTCTCATCTCGTGAAACTCGCGGACGTCCTTGTACGACGTCTCCAACCGACGCGGGTACTGTGCACCCAGTTTCGTTTTCATCTCGTGCAGACGTCCCTCGTCGTTGTCGATCACGCGAACCAACTCCGGGCCGTCCTGTAACACTCGCCGAACGAGCGACGATCCTATCGAACCGCATCCCCCCGTGATGAGTACCCGTTTGCTACTCAAATCTGTCATCTTTGTCCCCCGATTGTCAGACCACTCACCATTACTTATCGGTTGTGCCCGCTATTTTCACTACGTATGACCATCATTTTGGATAATTGTTTCCTCATCAGTCGGAAACCATCTCTTTTCTTCGAAAATTCAGGTGCTTCACCGGTCCGGTCATCCAGCGTTTCATACGCTCACGTCCGAGTGAACGACGTAGTTGGCGTAGACGTAGAGGAGCGCGAGCGGAAGATACGCGGCGAACACCCGGTCGAGGATGATGACGCTCGTGGCGACGCTCGGCGAGACGCCCAACGCGACCAGCACCGTCGTTCCCGTCACCTCGGTGACTCCGATGCCGCCGATGGAGACGGGGAGCACGGTGACGGAGTAGATGAGCGTCGGGATGAGAAGGTAGCGAAGCGGCGACAACTCCAATCCCTGACTCGCACCGACGATACCGAAACGAACGCCGGAGAGGACGACGAAGGAGACGAACAGGAGCGCGACGGATTTGAGCTTGTTCGACGAGAACAGGTCGTGTTGCATCTCGCCGACCGACGCGAGCAACTTCGGTGCCCTGTCCGTGACGAATCGCGGAAGGTCTACCCACCCAAGCAGGAACGCGAAGACCGGGAGCGCGAGATAGACGGTCGCGCTGGCGAGCAGCACGAGGGCGATGTTCCGTCCGAGGTATCGAAGGAGCACGAACAGCCCCGCCAGCGCGACGAGACCGTTGATGGCCGCTATCATCTGCAGTTGCACGCCCTTGATGACGAACGCGCGCCGGAGTTCGATACCCGTGTACTTGTTCAGGATGAGCGGCGTCGTTGCGAGCGAGCCGAGTCTGGTCGGCAGAAACGAATTGACGACGAAATCCACCGTATCAACCTTGAATATCGGCAGAAAGCGTACCGACTCGTGTTCCTCGTACAGCAACTGCAACGACCGGGACGTGAGGAAGATGGGCAACAGCACGACCGGCACGAGCACGACGAGGTAGGGGGCGCTGATTTCGAACATGGAGCGAAACGCCCGTTCGACCGGAAACTTCCACAGCAGGTAGCCGAACGACGCGACGGATACCAGCACCTTCAGCACCGTTCCGATGGACCGCCACCGCGAGTCGGTCTCCTCTTGGGTTTCCCCTGTCGTGTCGGAGTTTCCTCTGTCGTGTCTGGTTCCCTCGGCCACGTTCGAGTTTTCTTCAGTCATGTCGTGTTTCCTCGGTCACGTTCGAATTTTCCTCGGTCGTGTCGGGGGTCCGTCGTGCGCGTTCATCGGAGATACGACCCCACGAGCGTCCGGGCGATACCCAGCCCGTAGCCGAGTTTCGGTTTCTTCGTCGTGCTGCCCTGCCGACGTTCCACGGTCACGGGCACTTCCTTCATCCTGAGTCCGCTCTTTCGTACTTCCACCAGCAATTCCACCGCGCAAAACCGCTCTTCGACCCACGAAATCCGTTCGAACGCGTCGATGGTGAGCGCGCGGAAGCCGTTCGTCGCGTCCGTGATGGACGACTTCGTGAGGACGTTGATGAGCGTCGTGAACGCCCAGATTCCCCCGCGACGGATCGGGCCGTTTTCGGACGCGTCGGTGCCGCGGTATCGGGACCCGATAACGTAGTCGGCCTCGTCGTCGAGAACGGGGTCGACGAGGCGTTGCAGTTCGTCACCGCGGTGTTGGCCGTCGGCGTCCATCCCGACCACCACTTCGGCGTCTTGTCGTCTTGCGATTTCGAACCCGGTTTTCAGGGAGCTACACTGCCCCGTGTTGACGACGTGTTCGACCACGATGGCGTCCGTGGCACGGGCCGCGCGGACGGTTCCGTCCGACGACCCGTCGGAGACGACGAGGGGAACGACCGCGCGACCTCTGAGCGTCTCGGGGAGCGATTCGATCACCGCGCCGATGGTCTCGGCCTCGTTGTACGCCGGGATGACGACGTACACCGCGTCCTCGTCCGACCGCTCCATCGGCACGTCCCGTATCGCCAGTTCGCGGACGAGCGCGTTGAATCGCCGCCTGTTCCGGACCGCCTTGCGGCGGGCGATCACGGCCGCGACGAGCGCGAGTACGATAGCGATGCCGACCACGATTTCCACGAGTCCCACGTCGTTCAGCAGTCCCGCGACACGTGGTGCGAACGCGACGACGGCGACGAGGAGCGCGCCGAGGAGCGCGGCCCCTAGTTCGTGCTTCTCGAAGCGGGTGCGATAGCGTTCGAATCCGACGCCGAGCACCCCGACGACGAGGACGAGATAGGCTACGCGAGGAATCATCGTGTCTCATCAACCACGCTCCGACGGATAACTCTTGATAGATATCTAACAACATTGCGCCGCTAATTCCAAATCGGTGGCGGACCAGAACGATGGGGTACTCGCCGGATGGTCGGCGAGTTCGGCGACGGCGGACGGTCGGTCGCGGACAACGCCGTCGTCGCGTCCGGTCTCGACCTCGCGGTGGACTCCCCGAAATTCACGTCGCACGCGGTGGTTCGCCGCAAACGTAATGTCGTTCGTCGTTGAGGCTCGACGTAAAATGGGGGGGACGATTCTCGTAGCGGAGCCATCGCTGGGTGAACAGGTGCGTGAGAACGTCACGTCGGCGGTCGAATCCGTTCGATTTCCGCGAGGACCGTTCGACGCGTCGATCGAACGGAGACGGGGCGACGACGCGGGGACCACGGAGAGGAGGTACCGATGAGCGACACGGACGCATCCGCGGGGACGCCGACGGTCAGTGTCACTGGCGCGGGCGGGTACGTCGGTAGTTGCGTCGTGAACGTTATTCGAGAGCACCATCCCGAGTGGGAGATTCGGGCCTTCGACAACTTCTACCGCGGCGAAATCCACCGCATCGGCGATATCGACGTGGAGTTCCTCGACGTTCGACGGCGCGACCGGCTCGAAAGTGCGTTGGACGGCTCGGACGTCGTGCTCCACCTCGCCGCCGCAAGCGACGTGGATTCGTGCCGCGACGACGAGGAGTTCGCGCTCGAAACGAACGTTCACGGGACGACCAACGTCGCGTGGTTCTGCAAACGAACGGGTGCCGGGTTGGCGTTTCCGTTCAGCATGGCCGTCCTCGGCGACCCCGAGGAGTTCCCGATAACCGTGGACGCGTCGCGGCGACCGATGAACTGGTACGGGGAGACGAAACTCGTCGGGGAGCGGACCATCGAATCGCTCGCGGCGGATGCGTTTCCGGCGCACCTGTTCCTCAAGGCCAACGTGTACGGCGAGCACACGGTGAACGACCGCGGTATTTCGCGCGGAATGGTCCTCGAATTCTTCGTTCGGCGCGCGTTCGCGGACGAACCGATTTCGGTGTATGAGCCGGGAACACAGGCGCGAAACTTCGTTCACGTGCGGGACGTCGCCGACGCCTACCGACGGAGCGCCGAGCGGTTAGTGGACCGAAGCGATGCGGGTCGGACGGGCGTCTCGAAGTACGAGATTGCGAGCGACGAGGAGTGGACGGTCATGGAACTGGCCGAACTGGTCCAACGGACGGTCGCCGACGAAGTGGGCCGGGAGCCAGACATCGAAGTCGTCGAAAACCCCCGCGGCGACGAGACGCTCGTCACCGACTTCGATGTGGACATCTCCGCCGCACGGCGGGAGTTGGGATGGCAGCCGGACCGCTCGATTCGGGAGTCCGTCGAACGCCTCGTCCGACGGCGTGCGGAGGGCTGAACGCATGAACGGACCAGCAGAACCGCCGACGGTCGCGGTAACGGGGGCGACGGGCTACGTCGGGAGCCGCGTCGTCGAAGTGCTCCGAACCGCGCATCCCGAGTGGACCGTTCGGCCGCTCTCACACCACGAGAGCGGACCCGCCATCGACGGCGGCATCGAACACGTCGATATCCGTGATAGGGACCGCTTAACCGACGCGCTCGCCGGTTCGGATGTCGTCGTTCACCTCGCCGCAGTCAGCGGCGTGAAGAACTGCGATGAGAACCCGGAACTCGCCTACGAGGTCAACGTACAGGGGACGAACAACGTCGCGTGGTTCTGCTGGCGGGAGACGGCCGCCCTCGTGTTTCCGTTCAGCGTGGCCGTCCTCGGCACCCCGGAATCGATGCCGGTGACGGTCGATTCGCCACGGACGCCGATGAACTGGTACGGACGCACCAAGGTTCTCGGGGAGCGCGCGGTCCAGATCTTCGCCCGCGGATCGTTCCCGGCACACCTGTTTCTCAAGTCGAACATCTACGGCGAGCACACGGCGAACGGGGAACGGATCAGCAAGTCCACCGTCATCAACTTCTTCATCGAGCGCGCGATGTCGGGCGAGTCTCTGCCGGTCTACGAACCGGGGACGCAGGCGCGAGATTACGTCCACGTGCGGGACGTCGGGGACGCATACCGTCGAAGCGTGGAACGGTTGGTGGACGAACTCGACGACGGAACCACCGGGACGAAGGGATACGAAATCGCGAGCGAGGAACAGACGGACGTGTTGTCGCTGGCCGAACTCGTCCAGCGGACGGTTGCGGACGAAACGGGTCGCTCCCCGGACATCGAACTGATCGAGAATCCCCGGAGCAACGAAACCCTCGTCACCGACTTCGACGTGGATACCACGAGGGCCGAACGGGAGTTGGGATGGCAGCCGGACCGTTCGATTCGAGAAACCGTCCGACGACTCGTCCGTCGAAAGGTCGAGGAGGGTTATTGATGAACGCGAATCCAGAGGTGCGTCCGTCGATACGCGTTTTTCGCCGAGGGCGACGCCGGAGCCGCCCCGCGATACAGAAGGAACTGGAGCCGAAGCCGTTCACCGGTCATCGTCGGTTCGAGACTGCGGTTTTCGACGACCGTTTGTCCCTGCCCGGCGGAAACGTGGAACCGGTCGAGCCGCCGCTCGGCCGTGACCCGGGTCGATCCGTTGTTCCGCTTCACGCGTTGTAAGAGGACGACGACGGTGTAGTTCGAGCGTTCGTACTCGTGGTTTCCGATACCGACGCGGAGATGTTTCGCGTCTCCGGCGGTGAAGTTTTTCGGGTACGCGTCCGTGACCGTGCTCCCCGACGCGTTTTTCGTCCCGAGATAGAACTCGGTGAACCGCTCGTCGCTCCGCGGGGTCGTCGTCGTGTAGACGATTCCGGCAGTGGCGACGACGAGGCTGACGACGAGGAGGACGTTCAGCGGCCGCACGTGGCTCGTCACCGTCGAAACGTCGGGCGTGAAGCGCGCATACGCGTCCTCGATAGGAACCGAAAACCGGTCCGATTCCGGGAGCGTCCACTGACGAACCGCACCTGCGAGGGCACAGACGATGGTGAAGCCGCCGATAGCGAGGAGGCTCGGGTCGAGATTCAACCCCCACGGCGAGTAGCTGACGAGGTAGCCGATGAGCGGAACGACGGCCAAGCTGACCGCGATAGACAGCGTGATGCGCTCGATACCGTCGATACGCCGCGGAAATCCGGCCGATGTGCCGTCTCCTTCGTCACCCCCGTCGGACTCTCGATTCCCGCTCGCTTCGGGGAACAGCACCGCGACGAGGCTGTATCCCGGCAGGAAGAACAGGAACAGGAACCCGAACGACAGTCGAACCGGCGTCCAGACTCCTCCGGCGCGGACGACGCCGACCGTCACCAGGACGAGTGCGATGACGACGCCGAGGTCGGCGGGAAATCGGCGAACGCGTCGTGGAAGCAACTGCCACATATCGGACGTATCTATCATTGTCATCGTCGTGTGTCGATGCCGAACTCGTCGAACGATGGTCGAACCGTCCGTGAACAGCGGTCGAATCGTTCGCTATCGCCTCGCCCATCGCCGCGGGCGTACCGACGGCCCGACTCGGGAGCACTCACCTACGACGACGACCGAACTAAAGATTGGGGGCGTTCGCCTTACTACCGTTCACGGTGCGGGTCGGACCCGAGCGGGAGGACGGATGCGACGCCCGGCGCGCCGTCGGCCAGCCAGACGTAGACCGCCGCGACCACCAACGACAGTTCTATCGGGAAGTCGCCGGGCACGCCGACGACTGACGGACCAGAAGCCGGCGACGAAAGCGGGAGAATCGGCCACAGCAGAAACGTCGCCCGTCCGTACCCACCGGCCAGTACAGTGAGGAGCACGTCCGCGAACGGGTGTGACACGTACCCCACGGCGAAGGCGGCCCAGCGGGACTGGTGTCCGTTTCGTCGGCAGATGCCGTAGGTAACGGCGAGCAGCACGCTCGCGGTCAGCAGCGAGTGTGCGAGCGACCGCCCCGTCGGGAGGACGCCGACCCACCACGCGAGCGGTTTGTCCACCAAATCGGGGAACTGCGTCCCGACGACCAACGCGATTACGTCGGTGCCGGTCGGCGGACGGGTCGTTCTCGTCCGTCGAAGCCCCGAGTAGGCGAGGTACCCCACCGCCAGATGTCCCCACGGCCACATACCGACCGCCTCGACGGGACGTCGCTTAACCGCTCTGGGGGTGACGCCGCGACCATCGAGCGCGTCGAGGTAACCTCCGATTCAACAACCCTTGCGGAACTTGTACAGGTTGTAGAGCGCTGTACCGCGTTGGATGAGTCGTTGTTTCCGTTGTTCCGGCAGGTCGCTGTTTCGGACCCGTTCGACGCCCCGTTCGTACGTCGCACGGAGTTCCCCGCACGACATCGATTCGAGTTGCGACGCCGACGGCTGTTGTGACTGCGTTTGCGAGAGACGGTGCGAGTCGGCCATCGATTGCCCTCGTCCAGCGGTCGTTCCGGCGAGTCCGGTCACGAGCAGACTGGACGCGACGAGGACGACGAGCGCGTGTTTCAGTGCAGTTCTCATTTGTGACACGGGAGTCGAGACTCCCCTCCGATGTGTCACTGAGTTACGGTTTCAAACCCGAGAACCGTTTTCAGGACGCGATTTCGTTTTCGGCTCCGTAACCTTCGTTCCGTCGAACGAACGCCACATATTCTCCACACGGAATCGCAGTAATCGCGGTTACGCGGATGACGAACGGCGACCGTTTTCGTCCCGCCGACACCCCCGATGTCGAGTGAAAACTCCGGTGTCGCTCGTGGTAGAAATCGTCGACGGAGCGGCCGCTACGGACGGTTACTCGACGGTAACGCTCTTGGCGAGGTTTCGCGGTTTGTCGATGTCGCGGCCCTTCTCCTTTGCGACATGGTAGGCGAACAGCTGTAGATACACGTTCCCGACCACGGGTTCCATCAAGCCGATGGACGGAACGTCGAACGTCGTATCGAAGACGGCGTTGGGGTCGTCGTCCGAGGTAACGCCGATAACAGGTGCCCCCCGCGATTCGACCTCCTTGACGTTGTGAAGCGTCTCGGACGCGTTCGTCTCGTCGGTGAGGACCGCGATGACCGGCGTGTCTTCCGTCACGAGTGCGAGCGGCCCGTGTTTGAGTTCGCCGCCCGCGAACCCTTCCGCGTGCTCGTAGGATATCTCCTTGAGTTTCAGCGCGCCTTCGAGCGCGACCGGATGGCCGAGTCGCCGCCCGATGAAGAAGAACGACTCGCTGTCGGCGAACGCCTTTGCCTCCCGTTGTACAGTCGGCTCGGCGTCGAGCACCTGTTGAATCGCACTGGGCACCGCGGACAACTCTTCGAGGATGCTCGCCCGCTCGTTCGAGGACAGGGCGTCCCGCTGTTGGCCGAGATACACCGTCACGAGCGTCAGCGTCGCCACCTGCGATACGAACGTCTTGGACGCCGCGACGCCGATTTCCGGCCCCGCGCGGATGTACACCGTGTCGTCCACCTCGCGGGTGACGGTCGAGCCGACCGTGTTCGTCACCGCGAGCGTGCGAGCGCCCGAACCGGCGGCCTTGCGAAGCGCGCGGAGCGTGTCGGCGGTTTCGCCGCTCTGGGTGACGGCGACGACGAGCGTTCGCCACGGGTCGCGGTTCCCCTTGAACTCGTATTCGCTCGCGATGTGCACCGAGACGCGAACGTCGGCGTACTCCTCCAACAACCCGGCGGCGTACAGTCCGGCGTAGTACGACGTTCCGCACGCGACGATTTGAATCTCGTCCAAGGAGCGACAGTACTCCTCCGACAGGGAGAGGTCGAGGTCCACCGTCCCGGCGAGTTCGTCGATACGCCCCGAGAGCGCCTGCCGTACCGCCCGCGGTTGTTCGTGTATCTCCTTCCGCATGTAGTGTTCGTAGCCGCCCTTCTCGGCCGCGTCGGCGTCCCAATCGACGGTTTGGGGCTCCCGCTCGACCACCTCGCCGTCGTTGAGGATGGTCACTCCGTCCTCCGTGAGGCGTGCGATGTCGCCGTCTTCGAGGAACGTGACCGTTCGGGTGTGTTCGACGAAGGCCGTCACGTCGCTCCCGAGGAAGGTGGCGTCGTCGTCGTGGCCGATGACGAGGGGGCTGTCCTGCCGCGCCGCGACGATGCCGTCGTAGCCGACGGCCGTGACCGCGATGGCGAAACTCCCGGAGAGCTTCGAGACGACCCGTTCGACCGCTTCGCGGAGGTCCACGCCGTCCTCGTTCAGGGCCTCCTCGATGAGGTGGGCGATGACCTCGGTATCGGTCTCGCTGGTGAACTGGTGTTCGTTGAGGAGGTCCGTCTTGAACTCCTCGTAGTTGTCGATGATACCGTTGTGCACGACCGCTATCCGCTCCGTACAATCGGTGTGCGGGTGCGCGTTTCGCTCCGTGGGTGCCCCGTGCGTGCTCCACCGTGTGTGACCGATGCCGCAGGTGGCGTTCGACGTCGACGGAACGGTCAGGTTGTCTATCTCCCCGCTTCGCTTGTTCACCTCCAACGAGTCGTCGAGGAGGGCGATACCCGCGGAGTCGTAGCCGCGATATTCGAGGTTCTTCAGACACTGTGCGACGATGGTCGAGCAGTTTTCGTTTCCGATGTAACCGGTGATTCCACACATGAACTATCCTCTCCGTACAACCGCACCGTCTTCGATTCGTTCACGAACGGTCGTTCCGCTCTCCACCGTTACCCCGTCACCAACGATAGCGCCCGGCAGGACCGTGACGTTGCCACCGATTCGAGCGTTGTCTCCGATGAGACCCCCGAACGTCACGTCGTGATGGACGGTTTCGTCCAGCGTCACGTCCGTAACGCCGCCTTCGACGGTGGTGTTCGGTCCGATTGTCGCGTTCGCGCCGACGATGCAATCCCGGACGACCGCTCCCGGTTCGATGGTCGCGTCCGGGAAGACGACGGCATCCTCGACGACGGCGTTCGCACAGACCGTCGCGTTCTCGCCGAGCGACGTTCCCCTGCAGACGACCGCGCCAGCGCGCACCGTCACGTCCTCTCCCATCATCACGTCGTCGTGGACGACCGCGCTGGAAGCGACGTGTGCCGTCCGAGCGGTGTCGCCTTCGCCGATGGAATCTTGCTTGTCCAACACGTAGCCGTTGAGCCAGAGCAAGTCCCACGGGTGTGAGACGTCGCCCCAGAGGCCGTCGTACGGAATCGCACGCAGCGGATGGTCTTCGACGTAGTTTCGCAACGTTCGCGTCAGCGCCAGCTCCCCGCGACTCTCCGTTTGGCGAATCGCGGCGAAGATGTCCGGGCCGAACACGTACACACCGGCGTTGATCTGTTCCGAGGTCGTCGTCCCCGGTATCGGCTTTTCGATGATGTCGGTGACGGTTTGCTTGTCGCGTTCGATCACGCCGAACCGACTCGGCGTTTCGACCCGCGTCGTCGCAAGCCCCGCCGCCCCCGTCTGTCGGTGGTCGTCGATGAGTGTTTCGACGGCGGACGGTTCGATATATCGGTCGCCGTTCATCGCGATGAAGTCCGACCCGATGTACGGTTCGGCCTGCAAGAGCGCGTGTCCGGTACCCAACTGTTTTTCCTGTACCGCGTACGTGATATCGACGTTCCACCGGCGACCGTCGCCGAAGTACGTCTGAATCCGTTCACGGTGATAGCCGACGACGAGGACGATTTCGTCCACACCCGCCGCGGCGATGGATTCGATGACCGACTCCAGGAGCGGCTTGTTGCCGACCGGGAGCATCGGTTTCGGGCGACGATTTGTAAGGGGTCGAAGCCGGGACCCTTCGCCAGCAGCGAGAACGACCGCTTTCATCGTCAATAACACACCGACCGGACAGTATATCTCTTTTCATTGACAATCTGACCGGTTGGTTCCGTCGCTCTCCCGCAAAGTTCTTAAAACGACGTCGGAAGATAATCGTCGTCGGAACCGAATTCAAGCCGAGAGACGTCTGCTAGCCCATCCGAATCGAACCCCCCTCCGTCGAGCGAGGGACACCGCGTTCATCCGGTCACCGTTGACCGACGCTATTCCCGTTAGGTCGCTCTTGTTCACGGATTTCCCCGTCCCAATCCCGTCCCACCTCGATGGTTGGCCGACACGTTGTATCTCTCGATACTCGATTCGAAGCGACCGCAACGATCCGTTTCGCGTTTACACCCGACGGTCGGTACGCTTTTTAGGATGACCTTACAACAGTATCGACGACCACCTGCTGGTTTAGCGGTCGAAATTTCCCTCCAACGGGTTTTATGATTCCCCACCGAGACCATACGGGTCGATGACGGCCAACACGATTCGCGGAGTCGTACGAATAGTCAACACTAACGTCAAACCCAGTACCGGAGTCAACACTAACGTCAACTCCCGCACCGGAGTCAGCGCGAAACCGGCGTCGGTCCTTTCGGTGGTGAACTGAATGGAGGAGATAAGCACGGACGCCGCACCGCCGAGCATCGGCCCGTTCTCGCAAGCGGTCCGTGACGGCGACCGGATTTACGTCTCCGGGCAGGGACCCGTTGACCCGGCGTCCGGTGATATCGTCGGCGATACCATCAGCGAACAGACGACCCGGACGCTCGAAAACATCGACGCCGTTCTCGCGGCGGCGGGTCGCTCGCTGGACGACGTGGTGAAGGCGACCGTGTTCGTTCAAGACATGGACGACTACGACGAGATAAACGAGGTGTACGCGGAACACTTTTCCGCGCCGTATCCCGCCCGGAGCGCCGTGCAGGTCGAGGACTTGCCCATCGACATCGGCGTCGAAATCGAGGTCGTGGCGAGCGCCCGCGGGGAGGAGTGACGACGTGAGAGCGGTTGCAGTCCGTCGCGGCGAGTCGGGTCCACAACTGGTGGACGTTCCGAAACCGGACCCCGAGTCCGGCGAAGCACTGGTGCGGACCCTCCGGGTCGGCATCGACGGCACGGACCACGAAGTCATCGAGGGGACTCACGGCGGCTTCCCCGACGGGTCGGACTACCAAATCCTCGGCCACGAGGCGGTTGGCGTCGTGGCGGACCCGAACGGAACTCGATTCGAGGCGGGTGACCTCGTGGTCCCGACCGTCCGCCGACCGGCGGGCGAACCGAACGACTACTTCGCCCGCGGCGAACCGGACGTGGCACCCGACGGCACCTATCTCGAACGCGGCATCGTCGGCGCGCACGGCTACATGGCGGAATTCTTCACCAGTCCCGCGGAGTTCCTCGTCCCCGTCCCCGACGAGTTCTCGGAGACCGGATTTCTGGTCGAACCCGTCAGCAACTCCGAGAAGGCCATCGAGTACGCCGACGCCAGTCGGTCGCCGTTCGAGTGGCAACCGAAGAGCGCGCTCGTCCTCGGGAACGGCCCGCTCGGCCTGCTCACGCTGGCGATGCTCGTTAACCGCGACGACTTCGAGCGGACTTACTGCCTCGGCCGCCGCGACAGGCCGGACCCGACCATCGACATCATCGAGGAGTTGGGCGCGACGTACGTCGATTCGCGCGAAACGTCCGTTTCGGAGGTTGCGAACGTCCACGAACCGATGGATTTCGTCTACGAGGCGACGGGCTACGCGCCCCACGCCTTCGAGACGATACGGGCGCTCGCGCCGAACGGCGTCGCCGCGCTGCTCGGCATCCCCGGTGACCACACGTTCGAAATCGACGGCGGGGACCTCCACCGCGAGCTGGTCCTCCAGAACAAGGCCCTCCTCGGCAGCGTGAACTCGAACGTCCGCCACTTCGAGGCGGCGAAGGAGTCGCTCGCGGCGTTTCCCGACTGGTTCACCGAGAAGCTGGTCACGGGCGTGTACCCCCCGGAAAACGCCGAAAAAGCCTTCGAAACCGGCGACGGCGTTATCAAGACCGTCGTCGAGTTCGATACGCTGTAGAATCTCGCACGGACGACCCCGAGGTAGGACGTTCGACACCACCTTCGTCGCGTCGTCCCTCGTTCGTTTTTCTCCCACGTTTTATCGTCGCGTCGCTTCATCTTCCATCTCTTTCCCGCGTTTTATCATCGTGACCACTGTTGCTGGCGGCGTTCATACCGCGACCGCACCGCCCTCAACCCTCCCCATCCGACTCCTTCGCGTTCGCTCAGTCGTCCCTCGCGCGCGTTTCTCGCACGCGCCGACCGCAAACGAACGCGCCGACCGCAAACGAGCCTCCCACTCACGCCAACCGTTCGCGGCCGTATCACTCCTCGACGTGCGCGACGATTCGCTCTACGGCGTAGTCCGCCTCATCGTCCGTGAGACACATCGGATTCACGGTGAACTCGCCCGCCGGAAGCGCGTCCCCGCCGACGAAGACGCGTGGTTCCTCGCGTCGGAGACCGCCAACGATGTCCGTCGCGGTGACGCCCGCCACTTCCGGGTCGACGGAGACCACGACCTCCGGCGCGACGGCGGTCTTGTCGTCGGTCGTGAGCGACGGTTCGAGGCCGTCCACGTCGTCGAGTTCGGCGGCGATTCGCCGAGCGCGTTCGAGCCACTCCTCGATTACGGCGTCGTGGTCCTCTTCCACGAAAAGCTGGAGGGCGCGGATGAGGCCGACGAGTTCCTCCTTTCCGACCTTCATCGAGCGCCCGATTCCCTGCCGCGGGACGCCGCCGAGTCGCCCCGGATGGACGAGTTTCGGGGCCGGTTCCCACACCGCCTCGGCCGCGTGCATGTCGAGGTGCTGGGCGGCGACGGACTCGATGAGGTCCGCGCCACCAGCGAGGATGCCGGTGGTTTGGGGGCCGCGAATGGCCTTCCCGCCGCTGAAGGCCACGAGGTCCGCACCCGCGTCGATAAAGGCCGAGAGGTTGCTCATCGGCGGGAGTTCGGCGGCGGCGTCCACGATGACCGGGACGCCCTCGTCGTGTGCGATGTCGCACACGACGTCGAGCGGCGGTTCGGTGTACGATTTCTCGACGTAGGCCACCGCCGCCGTGTTCTCTCCGATGGCGTCGGCGATTTCCCACGGTTCGACGTTGCGCGACCCGGTGCCGAGGTGACGGTCGTTGGTTCCCACGTCCACGATTCGCGCGCCGACGGCCCGGAGCGCGTGGTCGTAGCCCGTCCGATGCGTTCGCGGCATGACGATTTCGTCCGGCACGCCCTCCGTCTCGGGCAGTCGCGCCATCGCGCCGATGTCGTCGCCCGCGATGCAGGCGGCCGCGCCGAGCGCCAGCGCGCTCGACGCTCCGGCGGTGATGTACCCGGCGTCCGCGCCCGTCACCTCGGCTATCAACTCGCTGGCCTCGGCCTGCAGGTCGGAGAGGCGGACGAACGCCTCGGACGCGCGGGCCATGGCGTCCATCGCTTCGGGCCGGATTCGACTGCCGCCGATTCGCGTCTTCGTCCCCGTCGCGTTGACGACGTGCGGGACGCCCAACTCCTCGTAGATGGTTTCGTTCGACATACGATACCTTCCCATGGCACGGAACAAATAGCTTCGTCGTTCGCGTCTCGAATGATTCGAGTCGGTCGCAGATTGCCATCCCGGGAACTGCGCGCGTTGGGTATCGTACGTGTACCCGGTTGCACCTTCACCCGGTCGCACTGTATCTGGTCGCACCTGTACTCGAACGCGGACGAAACGGCCGACAACCTCGGCACAGGAGAGTCCGACAACCTCGGCACAGGAGAGTATACGCGGCGCGGGAACCTGGCGGCGTTCATACCGCAACCGCACCGCCCTCGTCCCTCCCCAACCTCCTCGCTCGTTCCCGTTCCCACGGAACGTCACTCGTCCCTCGCGCGGGTCGCTCACGTCGTTCGCTCCCGCGCGCCGAGCGTGAACTCCGGGTCGCTGTGGGTGGGGGAATCGCGTTCCGATTGCTCCCCCGCCGCTTTCGTTCCACCCCCCGCGTCGATACGTTCATGGTTGTCGGCTGTGCAGTGATATCACGCCACGACCATGCCCGACATCGAACGCGGAGCGAGCTATTTCGGCGTACAGGACCCCGAACACGCGGCGGCCGACCTCGAACGACTTCGCGAAGAGGGACTGACCGCCGTCCTCCACACCTTCAGCGAGCGCGACCAAGCGTTCTACCGCGAGACGATGCGGGATATCGTCGCCGCGAGCAGCGACCAGTCGCTGTCGGTTTACGTCAACCCGTGGGCCGTCGGCGGCGTCTTCGGCGGCGAGGAGTTCTCCCGGTTCGTCGCGCACAACCCCGACAGTCGGCAGGTCCTCAACACCGGGGAGCGCGTGCCCGCCGCCTGCTTCAACGACCCGGCGTTCCGCGAGTTCATGCGCGAGTGGACGCGCGACGCCGCCGGACTCGGCGCGGACGTGCTCTTCTGGGACGAACCCCACTGGCACGACGTCCACTGGTACGGCGACGACCATCCCCGCGACGTGTGGTGTTGTCGCTGTGAACACTGCCGCGACGGATTCCGCGAGGAGTACGGCGAACCGATGCCAGCGACCGAAACGGAGGCCGTCTCGTCGTTCCGGGAGGAGTCGATGCTCGACTTCCTCGACGAGATGATGGCGCTGGCACACGAGGCGGGCGCGGAAAACGCGGTCTGTCTCATGCCCACCGGGTCGGCCGACCACGGGCCGCGCAATTGGGCGCGACTCGCGGAGAACGAACACATCGACGTGCTCGCCACCGACCCGTACTGGGACGCGTTCACCGAGGACGCCGACCCGGGTGAGTTCGTCTCGCGGTTCGGTGAGGAGCTGGTCGAACTCGCGGACGAAAACGACCTCCGGAGTCAGTTGTGGATTCAGGGCTTCGGTCTGTCCGGCGATTCGGCGACCGAGGAGGTCCGGACGGCCACGCGAACCGCGCTCGACCTCGGTACCGACAGCGTGTTCATGTGGGGCTACGACGGCTGTCGGACCATCTCGGAACTCGCGTGTGAAGACCCGATGGGCGTCTGGAACGCGTATCTGGACGAAGTGAACTGACTAACAAACGCGGTCGAGAACCCGCTCCCAGAGCGTCGGCAGGCCGTCCCACGACAGAAGCCCGTCGGGTGCCCAGTGAGGTGCACAGTCCGTCGCGTAGGCGAACGAACTCCCGTCCCCGAAGTCGCCGACGGCGAGGAACGGGTCGTCCCGAACCGTCGCCCATACCTCGGCATCCGGTTTCGCCGTCGTCCGATTGTAGCCGAGGACGTGCGGCCACTCGTCGGGCAAGTCGGCGTTCGGCACGCCCTCGTTTCGCGGTACCGAACCGTCGGGCGTTTCCACGCGGTCGTCGCCCGCCGCTATTTCGACCGGAAGCACGTCGGCGACCGGCGTGTGTCCGTATCGCGCCTGCCCGCCTTTTCCCGCGAAACTCATGTAGCCGCCGACCATGCCGAGCGCGCCGCCGTCCCGAACCCAGTCGGCGAGGAGCGCACAGCGGTCGACGTCCGTGTCGCCCCCCGCCACTCGATCCGTTATCTGGAGCGTGTCCGCGCCGACGTCGCTCAGAATAACGAGGTCGTACTCGTCCAGCGCGTCGGTCGTCCGCGGGAACGATTCGGCGGCGACGTGACACGGCTGATACGTCACCTCCGCGCCGACCGATTCGAGCGTTTCGATGAACCGGTCCGCCGCCTCCCCGTACTGGCTGTCGCGCATGACGTTTCTCCCCTTTATCTCGAACTGTACCGTTACCCACGACTCACCGGCGAGCAAGACGTTCGTCATCGATTGACGTGTCAGACCGTCGCCCTATAACCCTGTCGTTCGCGTCAGAACGGGAACAGTCGCGCCTTCGTCTCGTCCGTCAGCGGCGCGCCGTGCTCGCTCACTTCGAACGCCTCGGCGTAGCGGACCTCCTCGCCCGCCGAACCGTATCGCTCGACGAGGCCGTCGCGGTAGCGGTCCGCGACGGTCGAAAGCGCTTCCACGTGCGGCAGGCCGCCGCTTCGCAACCAGTCGAACCGCTCGTCCGGGTCGTCGGGGACGTCATCCAGCACGCCCTCGACGTACGGCAGCCACTCGTACATCTGGGAGCCGTGGCAGTCGAGCATCTCGAACTTCCGGTCCGCGGCGTCGTCGATATCGACCACCACGTCAGGCGAGAAGGGATACGGGCGCTCGAAGGTGTCGCTCAGGTAGGCGAACACGGGATTCGAGTCGAGCGCGGGCGTCGCCGGGCAGACGTTCGGCACCGCGACGAGGTAGGCGGCGTCGCGCACGAGTTGCGCCGTGTAGCGGTGGTCGGGGTGGTAATCGTTGGGTCGATGAGTGATCACGAGGTCGGGTCGAAACTCGCGGATGCGGCGGATGAGTCGGTCCCGATTGTCCAGCGACGGTTCGACCCGACCGTCCGGGATGTCGAACTGCTCGAACCCGACCCCGGCAACGGATGCCGCGGCGTTCGCTTCGGCGCGGCGGCGTCGAACCAGTTCCGCGCCGCCGAGTTCGTGGTGTCCGGCCTCGCCGTTCGTCACCGAGACGAACAGCACGTCGTGGCCGTCGTCCGCATATTTGCACGCGACGCCGCCCGCTTTGAGGTCGCAATCGTCGGGATGCGCGCCGACGACGAGAACTCGTACCGTCTCCGAAATCATCGATATGACAGATAACACTCTGGCGCATAAGTTCTCCGGACGCGGAAACCGATTTCGCCGCCGTGCGGAGTTATTTGTAGGTGGCCTTCGAGGATGTAGTATGTCGGTGACGAACGTGTCAGCCATCCCTGTGGAGATGGGTGTCAAACCGCTCGAAGACGAACTCGGACTGGCTCCCTACGTGAGCAACCACGACCAGGTGACGTCGGTCACGCGAATGCTCGTGAAGGTCGAAACGGACGACGGCGTGACGGGGTGGGGCGAGATGCTCGTCGGGATGAAGTCCGCCGCGGTGACGAAGGCGGTCGTGGACGACGTTATCGCCCCGGAACTCGTCGGCCGCGAGGTGGGCGAAATACGGGATTTCGTCGAGTCGTTCTACTTCCCCTACGTGAAAGTTCGGCCGTTTCTCGGGGCGGTCGAAACCGCGCTCTGGGACGCCTTCGGCAAGACGGTGGGCGTCCCCGTCCATCAACTGCTCGGCGGGAAGACCCGCGAGTCGGTAGACATCGCCACCTGCCTCGGTATCCTCTCGCCGGAGGAGTCACGGACCTACGCCCGACGCGCCGTCGAACACGGCTTTTCGACGCTGAAGACGAAAGCCGGGCCGGACTGGCGCGAGGACGTCGAGCGAATCCGCGCGATGCACGACGAGGTGGACGGCGAACTCGAATTCCGACTCGACCCAAATCAGGGCTGGTCGTTCGAGGACGCGGTTCGGGTCGCCACCCGACTCGAAGAGGAGGGCATCCTCCTCCAGTACCTCGAACAGCCGGTTCGCATCGACACCTACGGGACGTACGCCTCGCTCCGCAACCGCGTGCGGACGCCCGTCGCGGTCAACGAGGACACGTACTTCCCGCGCAACCTCCGCTTTCTGTTGCAGGCCGACGCCATCGACGTGGCCGTCGTGGACCTCGTGCCCGCTGGCGGCATCCTCGCCGTGCGCGAACAGGTCGCCATGGCGGCCAACGCGGGCGTCTCGGTGTCCCACCACTGCGGCTTCGACCTCGGCGTCAAGACCGCGGCGATGCTCCACACCGTGGCGAGCACGCCCGGCATCAACCTCCCGCCGGACAGCACCTACTACGGGTGGGACGACTACATCATCGAGGACCCGTTCGAGGTCGAGAACGGCGCGCTCCGGGTCCCGGACGGGCCGGGGCTCGGGGTGACGGTGGACGAGGAAAAGGTCGAACGGTATCGGTGCGACTGAGGTTCAGTCGCCGTCCGCGGTCTCGCGGGGGGCTTGGGGTTTTTCGGAACGTCCGTCGTCCGAGAGCGGTTCGCTCTCCCAGTAGGCGTGGTCTGCTTCGTTTCGGAAGCAGGCCGTCCGCCGACCGTCGCCCTCGTGGTCGGCGAGCGATGGACACGATTCCGTACACGCCGTCCGCGCCTCGGGACAGCGCGTGTGGAACCGACACCCGGACGGCGGGTCCACGGGGTCGGGGATGTCGAGTGTGCGAATCGGCGGCTCCGGCACGCTCTCGGACCGATTCCTGAGGTCGGAGGTCGCCCAGAGAAGCACCTTCGTGTACGGGTGTTGTGGGTCGTGGATTATCTGTTCGGGCGTCCCTATCTCGACGAGTTCGCCGAGATACATGATTCCGATGCGGCCGTTCGCCCGCTGGGTGAGGTGCTTGGCGTTGGCGAGGTCGTGCGAGATGTACAGGTACGAGGTGTTGAACTGGTCCTGCAGTTCGAGCATGAGGTCCATCATCTCGGCGCGAAGCGACACGTCGAGCGCGCTGATGGCCTCGTCGGCGAGGATGAGGTCCGGGTTCATCAGCAAGGCCCGGATGAGCGCCACGCGCTGTTGTTCCCCGCCGGAGAGTTGATGAGGATACCGTTTGGCGTAATCCTCCGCCGGGGCCATACCCACGTATTCGAGCAGGCCGTAGATGCGGGCGCGTCGGTCCGCTTCGCTCATCTCCGGTTGCCAGTGTTTCAGCGGGTCGGCGAGGCTCGACTCGACCGTGTAGTTCGAGTTCAGCGAACTGCCGGGGTCCTGGTGAATCATCTGGAGCGAACGGCGTATCTCCTCCGCCGAGTACTCGCCGGCGGACTCTTTTCTGTCGAACAGGCCGCCGGATTCCTTGGTTTCCCACACGTCCTGCCCCCGGTACAGCACGTTCCCCTCCGTCGGACGCTGGACGCCGATGGCCGTCTTTCCGAGCGTCGTCTTTCCACACCCGGATTCCCCGACGAGTGCAACGATGTCGTTCTCGTAAATGTCGAGGCTCACGTCGTCCACGGCGTGGACCGTCTCGGACCCGGCGAGGCCGAACAACCGTTCTTTCTCGAAGTGGACGCTCACGTTCTGCAGCGAGAGGAGCGGGTCGCCGCGGCGGTCGGTCATCGTCGCTCACCTCCGCTGGCGTCGGCGGCATCCGCCGCGTCTGCCGACTTCGGCGGCTCGTCGAGCAACAGCGGGACCGTCTCACGGGCCTCTTCGGGGTAGAAGCAGGCCACCTCGTGACCCTCGTCCACGTCGCGGAGGTGGGGATTTTCGGACTCGCACGTCCCGTCGGCCAGCGGACAGCGCGGGTTGAACGAACAGCCGTTCGGGAGCGAGACGGGGTCGGGACTCGACCCCTCGATTCCCTCGATGTCCATCGCCCGGTCGGAGATGTTCGGGACGGCGTTGAGCAGGGCGCGGGTGTAGGGGTGGGCCGCGTCGTCGAGGAGTTCGTCGGTCGGGCCGAGTTCCACGAGGTCGAAGGCGTACATCACGGCGAGGCGGTCGGCGAGGTCGGCGACGAGCGGCAGGTCGTGGGTGACGAACACCATCGTCAGGTCGTACTTCTCCTGGAGGTCCTCCAGCATGCTGATGATGGACCGCTGCATCAGCAGGTCGAGCGCCGCGGTCGGTTCGTCCATCACGACGACGTTCGGGTCGAGGACGAGGCCGAGGGCGATGAGCGCCCGCTGTTTCATCCCGCCGGACAGCTCGTGCGGGTGTGAGCGTAACACCTGCTCGGTCGGCAGGTAGAGGTCCGCGAGGAGTTCGCGCGCGAACTCCATTCCCTCCGAGACGTCCGCGCCGTGTGCGCGAAGCGTCTCCTCGAAGTGACTACCGATGGTCATCGTCGGGTTGAACGCGCTCTGGGCACCTTGGATGACGAACGAAATCTCGTTCCAGCGGAGCTTCGTCAGTTCCTCGCGGGAGAGGGATAGCACGTCCACCGGTTCGCCGCCGTCCGGCGGATGGTAGATGACTTCCCCGTCCACCTGTCCCGGCGAGACGATGGCGTCCAGCATCGCGGAGGCGAGCATCGACTTGCCGGACCCGCTCTCGCCGACGACGCCGAGGACCTCGCCCGCGTGGACGTCGATACTGACGTTCCGAAGGACGCGGGAATCCCCGCGGTCCATGCTGAACGAGACGCTGGCGTCCCGGACTTCCAGGATGACGTCTTCCTCGGACGGCGTGTCGGTGTCCGATGCGGGCCGGAATTCGGTTGCCATCGGCGTCACCTCCGGCCGCCGGTTTCGCGGAACCGGTCGGTGTGTCGCGGTCGGTCGATGCGTTGCTCTCGGTTGGCGTGTGTTGCTCCGTCGGTGTGTTTGATATCGGTGGTGGTCATGGATTCGTGTGGTGCGTGTCGAGTCATCAGTTGTACCCTATCAAGCGAAGTCCGAGGTGACCGAGGATGGCGTAGATGAACGCGCTAGTCCCCCAGATGGCGAACATTCCGGCGAGAACGGCGTGCGTCAGCGAGGGGAGGAGATAGCCCGAGAGGAGGACGGCCAACAGCCAACAGACGACCCCTAGCGCGACGATGAACGCGAGGAACGACCGCCTGATGGCGAGCAGGAGGGATACCGCCCGCCCGTTCTCGTCCGTGACCGAGGTGCTCATTCGTCACCTCCGGCGGTTTCGTGGCGCGCGCGAAGGCGGACGTTGAACACCCGGTCGAGCCCCTGCGCGAGCAGGATGAATCCGAGCGAGATGAGGATGATGAGCGCCATCGGCACCAGCAACCAGTGTATCTGATCGGGGTTCGTCAGGTTCGCTTGGTTGTACGCGTCGTTCATCATCAATCCCCAATTCAGGTTCGAGCGGGGGAGGATACCGAGGAAGTACAACCCGACGGACTCGAAGATTATCTTCCGGGCGCTGGTCGCGAAGTTGACCGAGATGTACGGCATCAGGTTCGAAACCACGTCCTTGCGGAGGATGTGAAGCTCCGACAGGCCCATTATGCGCGAGGCTTCGGTGAACGCCTCCTCGCGGATGCTCAACACTTGCGAACGAACCGTCCGCGCCAACTTCGGCCAGTTGTCGATGCCGAGGATGAGGCCGACGACGAGGGGGCTTTCCGGTTGGTAGATGCTCGCCAGCACGATGACCAGCGCGATGCCGGGAATGGTGAGAACGACGTCCGTGAGCGTCATCAACGCGGAGTCGGTGCGGCCGCCGCGGTAACCGGCGACGGTGCCGATGAGCGTTCCGAGACAGACCGACAACAACGCACCGGCGAGGATCATCTCCAGCATCGCGGGCGTCGCGTGGACGACCTGTTTCAGAATCGACTTCCCCATCACGTTGGTTCCGAGCGGATACGCCCAGTCTTGGAACGGCGAGAGGTATATCGGTCCCTCCATCACGGTGGCTTTCTCGACGAGGACGATGCCGAACGGTGCCGCGGCGATGACGCCCATGACGACGAAGCCGAGGAGGATGAGCGACCCGACGAGCGCCCGCCAATCGTTCAACAGCACCGCGATGGGCGCGTAGACGTGCCGCTCGAACGACCGCCGGGCCTTCTCGCGTCCCGTCAGTTCTGGGACGTTCGACGTTTGCGTGAAGATGCTCTCGTCCATCGGGGCGGAACCGGACCGACTGTTCGTTCCGCCGTCGGTTCGTGCGGATTCGTCGTCGGTTCGACGAGGGGTGTCGGCGTGCGACGTTTCGGCATCGCCATTCTCAGTAGGCTTCACGTTCGCTCCCTCCTTTGACGCGGGGGTCGATGACGCCGTACGTCAGGTCGGCGATGAGGATTCCCAACAGCGTGATGCTGGTGAAGAAGATGAACGACCCCATGATGAGCGGGTAATCGCGGTTCAACAGCGCGTTGTACGTCACGAGCCCCATCGCGGGGTAGTTGAAGATGGTTTCGAGGATGATGCTGCTCCCGAAGATGCCCGCGATGCCCATCATGATGCTCGTGTAGACGGGCAACAGCGCGTTGCGGCCGACGTAGCGGATGGCGATGCGGCCCTGACTGATGCCGCGGAGTCGGGCGACGCGGATGTAGCCCTCGCCCATCTCGCGGATGCAGTTCCCCCGAAACGCCAGTGCACCGCCGAATCCGGCGATGAACGAGGAGAACACGGGGAGGATGGCGTGTTTGACGACGCCGACGATGAACGGGAGGTTCAGTCCGGCCGTCGTGTTCGGGTCCATCCGCCCGCCGCTCGGCAACCAGCCGAGGGAGAACGAGAAGACGATGAGCGAGAGGATGGCGACGATGTAGTACGGAACGGTCGTATTGGCGATGGAGAATATCGTCATCCCGGTGTCGAACGTACCGCCTTCGTTGTACGCCATGACCGCGCCGAGCAGCAGGCTGACCGTCGTCCCGAGCGCGAGGCCGTAAATGCTGATGAACAGCGACCACGGCATCGCCTCGAACAGGATGTCGAAGACCGGTCGATTCTTAAAAATCGACCGTCCGAAGTCCTGATAGACGATGATGTTTCGGAGGTAATCGTAGTACGCGACGTACCACGGTTTGGACGGGTCGATACCGGTGTACGTCTGCACCATCATGTTGATGCGTTCCATCTGCTGTGGCGACGGACTGCTTCCCTGTTCTATCATCTGTTGCATCAGATGGTTTTTCACCATCTCGACGGGGCCGAACGGTAACATTCGGTACAGGGCGAACGTCACCGTCAGCGCCAGCAGGAACACTAGCACTGACTGCCCGATCCGCTTCGAATAATACATCGTGCTACTGTGCTTGTGTTTCTCCCATCGCAATAAAGGTATGGGAGGGATTCTCTGTAACGGGCGGTTTCATTACGTCTGCGGCCCAGTTCGTGGTATGGCGCTCCTCACGCGACTCCGCAGCCTATTCGGAGACGACTCGGACGACACCGAGACGTACCAGTGTATCAGATGCGGCGCGACGTTCGACCGGGAGTTCTACGAGTGTCCCGACTGTGGGGTCGCTCACGCCGTCGCCCGAATCGACGACGATGAGGAGACTGGGCGAAACGCTTAATTCCTGACGTGCGAGTGACCCGAACGAATGTCTCACGCACCCACCGTGTTCGATTACGTCTGCTCGAACGCCGATAAGTTCGCCATGCTGCTGGCGTTCGAGTGTCTGGCCTGTTTCCTCTCGATACTGCTCTTTTTCTGGTCGGAACCGGGAACGGCAGCACACGTCGTGTCCGTCCTCAACGTCCTCGGTGCGGGCACACTCGGTGCCGGAACGGCGGCGCTCCTCGTGAAATGCCATCGGACCTGAGGACCGAAAAACCGCGCGTGGGATGACAGCGGCGGGGCGGTTACTTCATTTTCGCGCTGACGTGCCCTTTCAGCAGGAATTCGATAGCGTTCGTGAAGTGTTCGTTCTTCGCCTTCTCGGAGTGGCCGGTGTCGTCCCCGGTCGGGAAGTCGAACTTGTTCTGGTTGCCCCAGTACACCCTCGTCTCGTCGTAGAAGCCGATGTGCGGGACCTGCCAGTTGGTGTACCACATGAGTTTCTTCGTGAGGTCTTTGACCTCCTTCGTGGACTGGGTTTGGGACATGATGTTGCCCCACTTGACGGGATACAACGTCTGTTTTGCGCCGCCGTTGCCCGTCTGTCCGACGTTCTTCGGGAACTTCGGCCGGATCGGTTGGTTCAGCTTCTTGCTCCGTGACCGGGAGAGATCGGGCGTTCGGCGATCGACGCTACAATCGCCGCTCGGTTCCGTTACGTTCACAACTTCGTCGAACTTACCGAGTCCGGCCACGCTGACGGTGGAATACGCGCTCGCCGGGTGTGACGTCTTCGAGAACCAGTTGACCATGTCGAAGTCGTGGGTGTCGGTCCACCGCTTCCAGAACCCGCTGCTCGACGGGATGATGAGTTCGTTGCCGAAGCCGAACTCCTTGAGTTTGGGACTCAGGTACTTCCCGATGGTCTCGTAGATGGTCCACGGCGGCGTCAGATAGGTGAGTCCCTCGACGCGACTGCCGTCCGGTCCTGCCCAGACGTCGCCGTCCTTCGTGTATCCCGCGTCCTTGAGGACCTGTTTCGCCTTCTCGGGCTTCGACGTGCGACCGTAGTCGATGAGCTTGTTCTGGAACCCCTCGCTCGTCCACTGATTCCCGGTGCTCGCGGACATTCCGGTTACGGTGTCTCGGGCTTTGTAGTTCAGCCCCTGCGTGCTCTTGATAACTTTCACGAGTTCGTCGTGGTCCATGAGATACGCGATGGCCCGACGAACGGGACGGCGAGCGAGGTGTTCGTTGTTCCAATTCATGGCCAACTTCACGATGCTGGACGTGCCGAACTGGTTGAACACGTCGACGTTGCCGTTGGACTTGGCCTGATTTATCGTCTTGTCCCCCATGTCGAGTTGGCCCGCGTTGAGCGCCTGAATCGCCTTCTGTTTCTCCGAGATGAGATGCCAGTTGAACGTCTTCAGGTTCGTCCAGTCGGCGCGGGGGTGGTCCTCGTACTTCTCGTGGACGGCGTTGGTCGGCGAGAGCTGTTTCGGCTTCCACAACCCACAGCCGAGACCCTTCTCGGTGAGGTCGTTCAGCGTGATGGTCGTCGAAGTCAGCTCCTTCGTCACCTTCTCCACGGCACTTTGACCGCCCGCGTCCTCGTACTTGTCGAGCCACGATTTGAAATAATCGTGCTTGGCGGGGACGGTGTAGTACGGGGATGCCGTCTTCTGCAACGACGGATTGGCCGGTCCGGCGAGATGATGTTTGATCGTGTGTTTATCGGCCACCTCCCAGCTGTCGTCCGTGTTCTCCGGGCCGTAGCTCGCCTTGTAATCGCTGATCAGTGCTGCGGTGCGGAAGTCTTGTGCGGTGACGGGCGTTCCGTCCCACCACGTGTACTCGTCGTTGAGTTTTATCTCGACCTCACAGCCGCTCCCCTTGATATTGATTTCGTCCGCGAGGAAGTACATCGGTTCCCCCTTGGCGTTGGGCCAAACCAACGACTCCCACCACATGTTGTCCATCCAGAACTCGGTGTTCTTCGTATCAGTGAAGGGGTTGATGTTGGCCTTGCTGGGTTGCCAACTGACCGGCGCGCGCATGTGCAGTTCGGTCGTGACGGGCGTCCCGTTTTTCCCGTTGGAACCGCTCGCATCGTCGGGAGTCCCCGACATCGTTACGTCCGGGTCGTCAGGGTTGCTGCCGCCGCAACCGGCCAGTCCGGCCATCGTCGCGCTGCCGCCGAGCGCGAGCCACTGTCGTCGCGTCAGCGAAGCTCTCTCAGGCTCATCGCTAGCACCGTGGTTGCTGTTAACCATGCTCGGTTCGATTTTAAAATGAACATAGAAAAATGTTTGGGTTAGTGACGCTCTGCTTCGGAGAACGACTCGTCGTCGCGATACAAACCGTTTTGTGGACCGGGTACGGGTGGAGCATATGGACACGAGCACGACAGAGCGGAGTAACGACGTCGCCGTCGTCACGGGCGCGGCGAAGGGTATCGGCCGAGCCATCGCGGAGCGACTCGCGGACGCTGGCACCACCGTCATCGTCGCGGACGTGGACTCGGACGGCGGCGAGGAAACGGTCGCCCGCATCGAGGAGAACGGCGGGACGGCCGAATTCGTCGGGACCGACGTCAGCGATTCGACGGACGTATCCGCCATGGTCGAAGCGACGATGGAGCGCCACGGGAGCGTTGACGTCCTCGTGAACAACGCGGGCGGGTCGTTCGACGACGGCAACGTCGCCGACGTGACCGACGCCACGTGGGAGCGGATCATCGACGTGAACCTGAAGGGCCAGTTCCTCTGCGCTCGGGAGGTCCTCCCGGCGATGGTCGAATCGGGCGGCGGGTCGATGGTCCACGTCTCGTCCATCAACGCGAAACTCGGCATCGGCCTCGCCTCTTACTCCGCCGCGAAGAACGGCATCGTCGCGCTCTCCCGACTCATCGCCACGCAGTACGGCCGCCACGGCGTCCGCTCGAACGCCGTCTGTCCGGGGAGCATCATCACCGACGCGTCGAGCGAGAAGTTGACCACCGAGGGGCCGGTCCGCGAGGAGTGGCTGAACCAGTATCCCGTCGGGCGATTCGGACGGCCCGAGGACGTGGCCGAGGCCGCGTTCTACCTCACGTCGGAGAAGGCGTCGTTCGTCACCGGCACGGAACTCGTCGTTGACGGCGGTCTCTCCGCCGGTCTCGACCAGCGGTTGGAGACGATGATGTACGACATCGACGAACCGCCGACGTGGAATTGCGACGATAACTGACGTCGCTCCCCTTCGAACGGAAGTATAAGTAGCGGGACGAGAAACAGCGGGGAGATGATCACACAGTGTCGCCGTCTTACCGAGTACGGGCGCATTTTCGACGGCATCGACGTTCGAAACGTATCTCCTCCCCGATGTTCGACCGGAGACGAAGTACGCCGCGCTTCACCATCTCGCGTTCGACAGCGGTTCGCCGACGGGACGGTCACGAAGCAAATCGAGGGGGTGACGGCGTGAGCGAGCGCGTCGTCGTCGGCCTCATGTCGGGCACGTCGCTCGACGGCGTTGATGCGGCCTGCTGTCGGATTCGGAGAGACGGGGAGGCGATACGTGACTACGACGTGACCGTCGAATCGTTCGTCACGCGGGAGTACGATTCGGCCTTCCGAGAGCGACTCGAACGCGTCTGCTCCGACGAGGGGTCCGTCGCCGAGGCCTGTCGGCTGAACGTCGCGCTCGCGGCGGTCTTCGCGGACGCGGCGGAAGCGGCGGCGGACGCCGCGAACCTCGATATCTCGGCCGTGGACGCCATCGGGTCGCACGGCCAGACGATTCGTCACGAACCGGAACCGCGACGACTGCCGGTGGGCGACGACCGACGCCGTTCGACGCTCCAGATAGGCGACGGGAGCTACATCGCCGAGCGAACCGGCGTCACGACGGTCGCGGACTTTCGAACCGCGGACGTGGCGGTCGGCGGACACGGTGCGCCGCTGGTTCCGTTCGCAGACCTCGCCCTGCTCGCCGACGACGAGTCGTTCCGCGTCGCACAGAACGTCGGCGGCATCGGGAACTGCACCGCGTTGCCGCCCGGAGCGGCGCGCGAGGACGTGACCGCCTTCGACACGGGACCCGGAAACATGGTCATCGACGGCATCGTGGAACTCCTGACGGACGGCGAGCGGACGTACGACCGCGACGGTCGGATGGCCCGCGAGGGGACAGTCCACGACGCGATACTCGACGATGCGTTGGACGAGCCATACTTCCGTGCGGAACCGCCGAAATCCACCGGACGGGAGCAGTTCGGCCGCTCGTACGCACGGGAGTTCGTCGCCGCCTGCCGGGAGCGAAACTGCACGGACGAGGACGTCGTGGCGACGGCGACGGCGTTGACGGCCCGCTCCATCGCCGACGCGTACCGGCGATTTCTCCCGAACGCGCCGGACGAAATCGTCGTCTCCGGCGGCGGGGCGTACAACCCCGCGCTCCTCGACATGCTCGACGCCGAGGTGAGCGCCCCGGTCCGAACCATCGACGAGTACGGCGTCGGAAGCGACGCGAAGGAGGCCGCCGCGTTCGCCCTGCTCGCCGCGGCGGCGCTGGACGGCGTGCCGAACAACGTTCCCGGCGCGACCGGTGCGGCCCGACCGGTCGTCATGGGCAAGCGCTGCCCGCCGACGTGAGCGCTCCGTCACTCGTCTCGTACTTTTTCAGAACGTCCGATTCGTCGCGGTATTCTCGCTCCACGAACCCTCGGCTTTCGATTCCGTCGAACCGCGAACCCCTGATCTTCCTCCTCTCAGCGGTCATGCGGACTGCTACCTTCGTTTCCGGCGGACGAGAGGGGGGCTTCCGTGGACTCGAAATCGACCCTGATTCATCACGAAAATATGTGCGTTATAACTCCCCGAGAAGCGACCCGAACACACGATTCGTGGGTGCATTACATGCATAGTTTCGTAATGGATATCTTCGACCGGAGAACGCCGTATCTCGCCACGAGAGGTATTCACACGCGTGATGTGCCGTCGTTTCGTCTCTATCGAATGTACTTCCCCCGCGAATACGACTCGAAATCCTCTGAAACCGTTCTAAACCAGTGGTTCGAGACTTCTCCATTTCGTTTCGGCTGTGTCGAAACGATATCCAGTGTTCGATGCGAGGTGGTCGCGTTTCGAGAACGACGAAAATCTGATCGGACGAAACCGGGCGGAGACCGGGTGGGGAACGGACGGAGAACGGACGAAAACCGGTGACGCGGGTTGAAACGGCGGTCCTTACGCGGACTCCGCGATACCCGGAAGGTCGAAGAGGTCCGCGAGCGACTCCACCTCGTAGGTCGGGTCCTCCGGGAGGTCGTAGCCATCGCGGTGTGGTCGTCGGATGAACGCCGAATCGAGGCCCGCGCGGTGGGCGGCGCGAACGTCACAGGCGCTGTCGCCGACGTAGAGGCCGTCGGTCACGTCGAGGTCGGCCATCGCCTGCTCGATGTAGTACGTCTCGGGTTTGGTCTGCTCGAATCCCTCGACCGTTGGTTCACGGCCGTAGGCCGTCTCGAACAGGTGGGCGAAGTCGAACCGGTCGAGCATGTACTCGATGGTGGCGTGTTGGTTGCTGCTGACGACCCCCATGTCGTGATGCGCGGCGAGGTCCGGGAGAACCGAACAGTCGTCGTAGGGGACCCGCTCGCCGCGGTCCATCATCCCGGATTGGAGGCGCGACGTGTTCGCCTCGCGCTCCGGCCAGAACCGCCCGAAATCGATGCCGAGGTCGGCGCACGCTCGCCGCATCTCGTCGATGGTTCCCCCGGCGATGAAGGCGTCCACGTGGGCGTCCTCCGGCGACACGTCGAACGCGTTGAACGTCTCCACGACGGCCTGTCGGTAGACCGTCGGGTGGTCGGGGTGGAACGCGAGGAGGACGCCATCCACGTCGAACAATAGCGAATCGTAGGTCATTGAGTCGTTTCTAGCGTCGCTGGCCACAAATAGGTTGTTCACCGCGGATGGCCCGGACGGAGGGATTAAGACGGTTCGCTTCCCTCGTCCACGAGAATGAGAGGCTCGACAGGAGACGACCCGCTAGAAACGGTTCTCGCACGCGGGTTGGAGGAAGGCGTCTATCCCGGTGCCGTGGCGGCGGTCGGGACGACGGACGGTATCGATGCGGTCGGCGTCGTCGGCGAACGCGACCCCGAGCGCGGCGCGGCGATGACCCGCGAGACGATTTTCGACGGCGCGTCGTTGACGAAACCGGTCGTGACGGCGACGACGGCGCTCTCGCTCGTCGAATCGGGCGTCATCACCCTGTCGGACGAACTCCGACGGCACGTCCCGTCCCTCGACGGTTATCGGCGCGGCGACGTTCGCCTGCTCGAACTGTTGACCCACAGTTCCGGCTTTCAGCCGTACTCGTTCGCGGAATCGTGGGAGTCGCCGAGCGACGTGCTGGCGGGACTTCGGGACCGGTCGATTCTCGAAGCCGAACCCGGCAGTCGAAACGAGTACAGTTGTCTCAACTTCGTCCATCTGGCCGAGGCGCTCAGGGGCGCGACCGACCGCTCGCTCGGCGAACTCGCGGAGCGGCACGTGTTCGGTCCCGCGGGGATGGAAACCTCCCGACTCGGGCCGTTGGAAGACGTCTCGAACGTCGCCGCGACCTACGACCACGAGTACCGCGACCGAATCCTCCGCGGAGAAGTCCACGACCCGCTCGGCTGGGCCATGAACGGCCAGAGCGGGAATGCGGGTCTGTTCACGACGGTCGACGACCTCGCGGCGTTCGCGCGGGCGTACCTCGCCGCGGACGGAACGCTGCTCTCTCCGGGCACCGTCGAGCGGTTGCAGGACGACTGGGTGCCGGACCTCGATACCCGCCACAGCCTCGGGTGGCGACTCGCCGACGGGACGTACCCCGCGCCGAACTGGTCGCGCGTCGGACTCGGACACACGGGTTACACCGGCACTTCGCTGTGGCTCGACCACGCCCGCGACCGGTTCGCCGTCCTGCTCACGAATCAGGTGTACGACGGGAAGGACACCGGTCTCATCCGATTCCGCGAGCGGTTTCACGCGATGGTCGCCGCCGGGCGTTTCGACTGATTCGATGTCCCGTTCGCACCGCGACCGGGGAATATTTATTACACGGCGCCAACGTTGGCTGGTATGGTCGCAGTCTGGAGCTATCCGTGGCGTTTACTCTCGCAGCCGCCCGAGGCGACGAGACGGGAACTCGCCGAACTGGGCGTGACGAGCGTCACCGTCGCCGCACACTATCACTCCATTAGAACTCTCGAACCGCGTTCTTCCGACGGTCTGTTCGAATCGTACGAAGGCGGGTGCTACTTTCGCCCCGCCCCGGAGTCGTTCGTCGATAGGCCCATCGACCCCCCCGTGAACGAAATCGACGGCCATCCCGACCCGTTCGGAGAGGTCGTCGAGCGGTTGACCGAGGCGGATATCGACGTGACGGCGTGGTTGGTCTGTTTCCACAACACGAACCTCGGCGCGTCGAACCCGGAGTATCGCGTCGAAAGCGCCTTCGGCGACCCCCACGACCACGCGTTCTGTCCGTCCCATCCCGAGGTTCACGACTACTTCGAGGGCGTCGTGCGCTCGCTCGCCGACTACGACATCGCCGCTATCAACCTCGAATCGCTCGGCTTTCCGAACGCCTTCCACGGCCACGGTGCCACGTTCGGCCACTCGAAAAACCACGTCGTCCGCGGCAAGCCGGAAGAACTCCTCCTCTCGCAGTGTTTCTGTTCGGCCTGCCGAACGCGGGCGGCGAGCCACGAGGTGGATTTCGAACGCGCCCGTGAGGTCGTCCAGTCGCTCGCCCGCGACGTGCTTCGAACGCCGACTCCCCAAATCGAATCGCTCTCCCGACTCGCGGAGGAGTATCCCGTCCTCGCCGACCTCTTCGACTTCCGCGCGTCGGTCATCGACTCGTTCCTCGAACGCATCGCGGCGGCCAGCGGTGACGTGGAGCTAACCTACTCGGCGTCGGACGGCCTCGGGCGTGACCCGAACGACGGATGGCCCGCGGGCGTCGTCCTCGACCGCGTTCGCGCTCATCTGGACCGCATCGTCGCGCTCTGTTACACCGGCGACCGCGACCTCGCTCGCCGTCGCGTGCGGGGGTATCGGGAGGCGGTCGAGCTACCGGTCGACGTCGGCCTCACCCTCGACCCCGCCGTCATCGGTTCGGAAGCGGAGTGGCGGCGATTCGTGACCGACGTCGGCGGTCTCGGCGACGAACTTCGCGTCTACAACCACGCGCTGCTGACCGAGGACCACCTCGACTGGTTCGACGTCGCCGCTGCGCCACTCGGTGAGTGAGTGGGTCATCGAATGGATGAACGAGGGAGCGAACAGGGGGAGAAGTGACACTACAATCGCGCCTTCTCAATATAATTATACTGATACCTACCCTCTCGCACACGGGGTTTTTTAAGGAGTTACTGCATTGCCGAAGATATGGTAACACTCGGCGTAGAACGGTTGCTGAACGACCGCTTCGAGACGGTCGATGGCGAACGATTGGGACTCATCACGAACCCGTCGGGAACCGACAGCAACCTCACCACCACGATAGACCTCCTCGATGCCCGCGAGGAGTTCGACCTCCGGAAGCTGTTCGGACCCGAACACGGGATTCGGGGTGACGCACAAGCGGGCGTGAAGGTCGAGGACAGCATCGACGAGCGCACCGGTCTTCCGGTGAAGAGCCTCTACGGGGACCAGAAACAACTAACCCCCGAGATGATGGACGGCATCGACACCATCGTCTACGACATGCAGGACGTCGGATGTCGGTTTTACACGCTCATCTACACGCTGGGCTACGCGCTGAAAGGGGTCGCGGAGGCCGGAAAACGGATGGTCGTCCTCGACCGGCCGAATCCCATCTCGCCGCTATCCGTCGCGGGCAACCGAATCGACGACGAGGTGGCCTCGTTCGTGGGCGCGTACGAACTTCCCATCGTCCACGGGATGACCGTCGGCGAACTGGCGACCTACTTCAACGGCGAGTTCGACGTGGGCGCGGACGTGGAGGTCGTGGAGATGCGCGGCTGGTCGCGTTCCGACTGGTTTTCCGATACCGGCCTCCCGTGGGTGTATCCGTCGCCGAACATGCCGACGCCGGGAACGGCCACGTTATACCCCGGCATGTGCTTTTTCGAGGGCACGAACCTCTCGGAGGGGCGTGGGACGACGAAGCCGTTCGAACTCGTCGGCGCGCCGTGGATAGATGCGGACGACTGGGCGACGGAGCTTTCGAACCAAGGGTTGGAGGGCGTCGCCTTCCGCCCGGCGTACTTCTCGCCGACGTTCTCCAAACACGAGCGCGAGAACGTGACGGGCGTCCAGATACACGTCCTCGACCGGGACGCCATCGACCCCGTGACGGTCGGGCTGACGGTCCTCGCTTCGGCGTTCACGACGTACGACGATTGCGAGTGGATAGCCTACGACGACGAGTTCTTCGTCGATAAACTGGCGGGAGGGAGCTATCTCCGCGAGACGATAGACGCCGCCGACGCGTCGGCCGAACCGCGTGAAATCGCCGAAACCATCGCGGACAGGTGGGAAGACGACAGGACGGAATTCCTCGACGTGCGAGACGATTACAGGCGGTACTGATACCGATGAGTTCGACAACCGAACCCGAGTCGGCGGAATCGACGAACCCACCCGCCACTCACACGGATTTCGAGGTGGACGTGTCGTCCCTGTCGCTCCCCGAGAAGGTCGGACAGTTGTTCGTCGCGGGTTTCGACGGGACGACGCCAACCGCGGCGATAGAAGAACTCGTCTCCGAGCGCCACCTCGGCGGCGTCATCTACTTCAGCCGGAACGTCGAATCGCCGGGACAGCTTCGGACCCTCTCGCGCACGTTACAGGGGTTCGTCCCCCACGGAAAGCCCCCCTTGCTCCTGTCCATCGACCAGGAGGGCGGGCGGGTCGCGCGCCTCCCGTGGGGTACCGAACTGCCGAGCGCGATGGCGCTGGGTGCGACGGACGACCCCGAACTCGCGTCCCGCGCCGGACGAGCAGTCGGGAGTGAACTGCGCGCGCTCGGCGTCGATATCGACCTCGCGCCGGTCCTCGACGTGAACAACAACCCCGACAACCCCGTCATCGGTGTTCGGTCGTTCGGCGAACGCCCGGAACGCGTCGCGGAACTGGGCGCGGCGTTCGCCGACGGGCTACAGGACGCGGGCGTCGTCGCCTGCGGGAAGCACTTTCCGGGACACGGCGACACCGCGGTCGATTCCCACCTCGACCTGCCGGTCATCGACCACGACCGGGAGCGCCTCGACGCGGTGGAACTGAAACCGTTCCGGCGCGCCATCGACGCCGGTATCGGCGCGATAATGACGACGCACGTCGCGTTTCCGACCATCGCGGAGGATGCGGAACGACCGGCGACCCTTTCCCCACGCGTCGTGACGGGACTCCTCCGCGAGGAGTTGAGCTTCGACGGACTGGTCGTCACGGATTGCATGGAAATGAAAGCCATCGCCGACGGGGTTGGAACCGTCGAAGGCTGTGTGCAAGCGGTCGAGGCCGGGTGCGACCAACTCTGTGTCTCGCACACTCCGGCGAAACAGCGCGCCGCCATCGACGCCGTTATCGAAGCGGTCGAATCGGGGCGCATCGCCGAGTCCCACATCGACGCCGCGGTTCGGCGCGTCCTCCGCGCCAAACGGGTCTACGGAGCGGGCTACGTCGGCGGCGAGAACGAATGGGACGACGGCGCGGCGGAGTGCCGCTCCACCGCGCGGGAAGTCGCCGAACGCGGCGTCACGCTCGTCCGCGACGAGGCCGACGCGCTCCCGCTCCCCCAGCGCGTTGCCGTCTACGAGTTCGACGGCGGCCGCGGGTCGCCCGCAGAGGAGGCGTCCGGCCGCGGCGGCGCGTTCGCGTCGGCACTGTCGGCGACGGGCGTCGCCGTCGATGGCACCGTCCTCGCGCCGGGGGAACTACCGGAGGAACGCGCCAATTCACCCCGTGAAACGGTTGTCTGTACGTCCGATGCCGCATCGAATCCGGACCAAGCAGCGGTCGTCCAAGCCCTGCAAGAGGCGGGCGCGAACCCTATCGTCGTCGCAACGCGGAATCCGTACGACCTCGCTGCGATGCCGAACGTGGAGACGTACCTGACGACGTACGACGATACGCCCGCTTCGCTCGCCGCAGCGGCGGAACTGCTGGCCGGGAAGGGTACCCCGTCCGGGCGATTGCCGGTGACGATACCGGACGGTAGATAGTAATACTGAACAGTGGTGCTAAATATTCATACTGGATGGTATTGCTAGACAGCAATATCAGGAAGTATTCTCTTCCCAGAAAAACCGAGGGGTCCGTGATAGATGTCCTAACCGCTGTATTCGACCTATTTACGTTTATGTGACCAGCGACCCGTCGAGTATTACTTTAGAGTCATACCGGGACGATGAGAGGGGCGAGACGCGAAAGCGGAGAACGGTATCGTCGTTAGCGCGCCTGCTCGGAGACGTTCCGGAACACGTCCGCCAGTTCGTCGGTCAATCGGTCGAGGAGTTTTTCGCCCTTTTTCGCGTTCGCCAGTTTCGGGTCGCCGATGGCCCCGGTGTCCGAGTACTCCTCGAACGGCCGGTACGTCGCCAGCGCGCCGCCGACGAGCAGGTCCTTGGTACCGCGGTCGTACGGTTCGTCGAGGTACTCCGCGTCCGCGTCCTCCATCCGAACGAGTTCGGGGTGAAGGTGGAGCATCAGCGAGGTTTCGAACTCGCCGCCGTGGGACATGCCGCCGGTTTCGCTCTCTCGAATCTCGTCGACGAACGGTTCGGCGAGTTGGAAGTACGTCAGCCCCGCGACTTCGACGTCGGGATGGGATTTTCCGACGATGCTGACGGCGTTGTTGATGGCGGCCGCGTTGCCGCCGTGACCGTTGACGAAGCAGAGGCCGTCGAACCCGTTTTCGAGCGCGGTGTCGGCCACGTCCGCCAGCGCATCGAGGAGGTCGTCGAGTTCGAGCGAGATGGTCCCGCCGAGCGAGAGGTGATGTGGCGAAAACCCCGACCAGACCGGCGGCGTGACGAGGATGGGAACGTCGTTCGCGGCGCGTTCGGCACCGCGATGGACCACCGCGTCGGCCAGCAGGGTGTCGGTCGAAACCGGGAGGTGGTGGCCGTGCTGTTCGATACTGCCGACGGGAACGACGAGAACCGACCCGTCGGCGGCTCCGACGTCTCGGATTTCGCGCCGAGTCTTCGCCGCCCACGCGACGGCGGACAGACGCATCGCTGCAGTCATAGCGAACAGTGCTCGTGTCGGTCGTATAATGGTTGGGGTCCCGTCAAAGGGGACGAACGCTGAATTCCGAGCGCATATATTTCTTCATAATTCACATAAAATTTATCCATTATCGAACCGTCGTTGATGAACGTATGTCGAACGGCGAGAAACACGTACCGAAACGCATCGGCCGAAAAATAACTCCTGACGCATCGAGACGTAAGTTCCTCAAGGGGACCGGCGCACTGGCGGTGACCGGGACGCTCGGTGCCGGAAGCGCCTCGGCACACGGCGACTACGGCAACCGGGTCGTCGGCTATTACCCCTCCTACGCGGGCGAATACACCCCTGCGGACATCCCCTTCGACAAACTCACCCACCTGAACTTCGCCTTCCTCGACGTCCAGTCGGATGGCACGGTTAACGTGGTTGATTCCGCCGACGAAGACCTCCTCAGCGAGTTGGCGACCTACGACGATACGGGGACCGTGTTCCTCCTCTCCATCAGCGCCGGGTGGTACTCGGGGACGTTCTCGGACGCCGCATCGACCGCGGTGCGACGCCAACGGTTCGCCACGACGGCCGTCGACGTCATGGAACGGTACGGCTTCGACGGTCTCGACCTCGACTGGGAGTTCCCGGACGGGTCCGTTCGTGCAGTGGACCCCCACAATTTCACACTACTCCTGAAGGCGTGTCGTGACGAACTCGACGCTCGATTCGGGTCGTGGACTCACTTGACGATGGCCGGATCTCCCAACCCGAATATCGTGGACGATGCGTACGAAGTCGGTACCATCAGCGAGTATCTCGACCACGTGAACGTCATGACTTACGATTATCACGGGAGTTGGAGCAGCGAGACGAACTTCAACGCACCGTTCGAAGCGCCGACCGCATCGTCGGATTTCGACACCAAACACCACATGCAGTATTGGGCAGGTAAACCAATAGCAAAGGATAAGCTCGTCATGGGAATGCCGTTTTACGGGCGGTCCTACTCGGGCGTGGCGTCCACCAACGACGGGTTGTTCAACTCCTTCGACTCGTCTACGTCGGTGACGTACTCAGAAGTCGTGGAGAACCTCAAGCCGCAGTCGGATTACGAGTATCACTGGCACTCCGACGCGAAGGTACCGTGGCTGTACTCGGCCGCCGAAAACACGTTCGTCTCCTACGACGACGTGTCGTCCATCTCCAACAAAGCCTCGTTCGTGAAGAACAACGGATACGGCGGCGGGATGTGTTGGGAGCTTTCCCAAGACTCCAGCAACACCCTCATCACCGAGATGCACGATACGCTCCACGTCTGAGCGTGTGCGAAGAACGAGCGGGAGAGATGCGGACGGAGGAGATACCGACGGAAGAGATGTGGACGGGAAAGATGTTCGACGTCGCTCGGCATCCGTGCTACGCGTGTACGAGCTTCAGTTCGATGATATTCTTCGCGCGTCGGAGGCCGTCCAAGAGTCGGTCGCGGACGTCGCCCTCGATTCTGCTCGCCGGACCGGAAACGCTGATGGCCCCGATGACCTGTCCGTTTTCGTTCTTGATGGCGACCGCGAGACAGCGCACGCCGCGGACGCGCTCCTCGTCATCGACGGCGTAGCCTCGTTCCCGGACTGCCGCCAGTTCGCCGCGGAGTTCGTCGCGGTCGGTTATCGTCTTCGACGTCTGAGCGGGCAACCCACGACGGTCGAAAATCGCTTCGGTCTTGCTCTCCGGGAGGAACGCGAGGATGGCCTTCCCGAGCGCGGTGGCGTGGAGCGGGACGCGTGTTCCGGGGTGGGTGTCGAGCGGGATGGCGTTTCCACCCTGTGCGTTGTAGATGTACACGCCCATGCCGTCCTCCTCGACGAGGAGGTTCGCCGATTCCTCGGTTTCGGACGCCAGTTCGTCGATTTCGGGGCTTGCGACTTCGTACACCTTGCGTCTGGAGCGGGCGTATTCCCCGAAATCGAGGAACCTGAGGCTCACGTGATACGTGTTCCCGTCCCTGACGACGTACCCCCGCTGCACGAGCGTTCGGAGGTGGTTGTGCACCGTGCTGTCGGGGAGGTCGAGGTGGGCGGCGATTTCCGTGAGGCGAGCACCGTCGAGTTCGCGCAGCGTGTCGATGATGTCGAGCGACCGCGCTGTCGTCCTGACGGGCGTGGTGGATTCGCGGGTCATTGCCCTCTTCGTCCGTTTTTTCCCGGAGGGGAGTTATATAACTTCCTTCGTCCTCGACTGACGCTAACCGGGACTTCGGGGGCCGATACTTCCATACGACTGCCGACTGTAGCCGGGCGTGACGATGCCTGCAAGACAAGCCGACACGACGTGGCAAGGCGGAAAGGACGGGAGCGGCGACTTCGAAACGGAGAGCGGCCAGATAGAGGGAACGTTCCGGTTCCCGACCCGCTTCGAGGACGAACCCGGAACGAACCCCGAGGAACTCATCGGCGCGGCCCACTCCGGCTGTTTCTCGATGCAACTGACGGCGTTCCTCGAAGAGGAGGGTTACACGCCGGACAGCCTCCACACGGAGGCGGACGTGCACCTCGAACCAGCGGACGGGGGCGGCTTCGAGATTCCGCGCATCGACCTGACGCTGACGGCGGAGATTCCCGACATCGACGAGGAGACGTTCGACGACCTCGCGCAGAACGCCAAGGAGAACTGTCCGGTTTCGAAGGCGCTCGCCGGACCGGACATCACGCTCGACGCGACGTTGGAGAGCTAACGACGCGACCCGTTTTTGGGTGGCGTCGGTGGAGCCGTCGTGTTTCCGACGATGGGCGATTCCATAGGAAATTTAACACTCCGCGCAAACGGTGCAATCATGGTACACTGCCCCGACTGCGGTGCGACCCTCGAAACGGAGTCGGACGTCGATTTCGTGGAGATGGACGCCACGACCGGCTTTTTCGCGGCCTCCAAACGGTTCTACGTCGTGAACTGCGCCGACTGTGGTGCGACTATCGGAAGCGGCGTCGCTGGTGCGAAGGCCGGTGGCGGTGCTTGAAAGAAAAAAGCTATAGGTTAGTTATCACAATCCGGGGGTATGGTACACTGCCCCGAATGTCAAGCGGAGCTTTCCGAAAAGTCCGACGTCGAATTCGTGGAGATGGACGCCACGACAGGTTTCTTCGCGGCCTCGAAACGATTTTACTTAGTCGCCTGTAACGAATGCGGCGCGGCCATCGGCGGCGGGGTCGCGGGCGCGAAGGCCTGAATTGGCTGTCTCTCATTCCGACCGCGAACCGACGTTCGACGACGACCACATTGGTATTATCATTCAGTAACACCAAATAGGAAACACGGATATACTGACTGGTATTACTGTCTAGAAATACCTCGACGGGGCTGGTCGTCCGTTTCGACGCTCGGTATCTCTTACCCGTTGGAAACCGAGTCCGATACCGTGTAGAACGCTGTTCCCTCCATGAGACGGCGCTGCGTTCGAGAGACCGTCACGGAGCGAACGGAATCCGACTCGATGCCGACCGAAACGGTCATCGTCCCCCGCGGATGCCCGAGCGTCACTTCGGTTCCGCTCGTGGCCGCGACCTCGTTCGGAATCGTTCCGGGGAGCAGTGCCGCCGCTGCCGTACACGCGCCGCCGGTCACGGCGTAAATCGGATGGAGGTACTGCATGCTCATGATGCGCGCCGTGAGGTCGATACGTTCCGTATCGACCCGACCGTTTTCCGTCTCGTACGACTGCGGTTCGGAGACGAACGCGAGCTTCGGATAGCCCGGCGACTCCCGCGCCGCACCGTCGGGGTCATCGACGAGTCCGAGTTCCGCGCAGACGTGCGCTCGAATCCGTTCGATTCGTTCGAGGAGCGGTCCATCCGTATCGACGACGGACGGCCCTTCCGTCCCGTCGAGACCGAGGTCCCTCGCTCGAACGAACGCGACGGGCGTCGTCACGTCCAACACCGTCGCGTCGATACGCTCGTGTTCGGTTTCGACCGTGACCGTCGGCCCCCCCAGCGGAAAGATCGACCCCGTTTTCGACCCGCCCGGATCGAGAAACGTCGTATCGACCCGCGCGCCGGTCCCGGGGACGCCCTCGATGGAGAACGAACCGGTCGATACCGCGCGCGTCCCGTCCACCGGGAAGGACTGTTCCAGTTTCGTCTCCGTGTTCGTGTTGTAGAGGGTGAGCGAGACGCGACCGTCCGCGTCGGGAACGGCGTCGATGAGTCCTTCGTCGTACGCGAACGGCCCGATGGCCGTCGTCATGTTCCCGCAGTTCCCGCCGTAGTCGATGAGCGGTTCCGTGACGCCGACCTGTCCGAAGGTGTAGTTCACATCCACGTCCGGCCGCGAACTCGGGGAGACGACCATGAGTTTCGAGGTCGTCGAGGTCGCGCCGCCGAGTCCATCGACCTGTCGCGGTTCGTGGCTTCCGAACACCGAGAGTATCGCCTCGTCGTGGTGTTCCGCCGGGAGTTCACCGCTCGCGATGAGGACTCCCTTGCTGGTTCCGCCCCGTACTAACGCACAGCGAATCGTCTCTTGATTCATTGATTTCTAAGCTCGAAAAGTGATTTTATCGGTGGATCACTGGTTGGTTGCCCGCCGATGCAGCTGGTCGAAGAGCGGTCGCACGTACGGCCCGACGACGACGAACAGGATCATCGCCACGAGCACGATTCGCAACGGCGTCGCGAGGAAGATGTCGAAACTGCCGCCGCTCAGTTGGAGCGACCGATACAGGTTCTCCTCGGCTATCGGCCCGAGGATGAGTCCCAACAGGAACGCGACGAGCGAGTAGCCGTAGCCATCCATGAGATAGCCCACGATACCCATCACGAGAACGACGAACACGTCGATGTAGTTCGAGTGAAGCGAGTACGCTCCCAACACCGAGAGGCAGACGATGACCGGAATTATCAGGTCGGTGTTGACCGTCGTGATGTATCCCGCCCATCTAACGACGAGCAACCCGAAGACGATTATCACGACGCTGCAGACGACGAGCGTGGCGAAAATCGAATAGGTCAGTCCTATCTGTTCGTCGAACAGCGCGGGGCCGGGCCGCAATCCGTGAAGCATGAGCGCGCCGATGAGCACCGCGGTCGTCGTACTGCCCGGAATGCCGAACGTCAGCGTCGGAATCAGCGCGCCGCTGACGGTCGCGTTGTTCGCGGACTCGGTTGCGATCACCCCGTCCTCGACGCCGGTTCCGAACGCGTCGGGGTCCGCGCTCGACCGTTTCGCCTCGCCGTAGGCGATGAACGTCGAGACCGACCCGCCGGACCCGGGAATCGCACCGACCAAGAGGCCGATGCTGGACGATTTTATCAACGTCAGCGGTTTCGAGAGCACGTCCGAGATACCCGACTTCACGCTCCCGCTCAGGCTCACGTCGCCGTCGCGGGAGATGCTACCGTCCCGAAGACTGAGCCGGAGCATCTCGGAGATGGCGAAGATGCCGATGAGCGCGGCGACGAAGTTAACGCCGTCGTAGAGTCCGAGCATTCCGAAGGTGTACCGCTCCGATACCGACATCGGCGCGACGCCGATGGTGGCGATGAGCGCGCCGAACCCGCCCGCCATCACGTCCTTGAGGAAGGACCCGTCGGAGACGACGATGATGAGCGAGAGGCCGAAGACCGCTATCAGGAAGTACTCCGGCGTCCCGAACATCAGCACCAACGAGACCATCACCGGCATCAGGAGGATGATCACGATGGCGCCGAAGAGGTCGCCGAGTCCCGAGGAGAGGGCCGAAATCGTCAGCGCGTCTATCGCGCGCCCTTGTTTCGTCATCGGATAGCCCTCTATCGCCGTCGCGGCGGCCGAGGAGTCTCCGGGAACGTTGAACAGAATCGACGAGATGCTGCCGCCGTACATCACGCCGTTATAAATCGCCATGAGGAAGATGATGGCGCTCGTGCTTCCCATCCCCAGCGTGAACGGCATCGCTATCGCGACGGTGAGCGCACCGCCGACGCCGGGCAACGCGCCGCCGATGATGCCGATGAGGACGCCGAGCAGGATGAGCAGGACGTTCGGCCACGCGAATATCGTCTTCGTCGCCTCGACGAGGATGCCAACGTCCGCCATCAGAATCCCCCCGTCAGCAGGTCGAGGTTCATGAGCGTCATGAATCCGTAGGCGACCCCCGTCATGACCGCGGTGAGAAGCGCCGTCCGCCAGAGCGGTTGGCGGTTGTACAGGAGGTACAGGAAGACGAACGGCGGCGTCAACCAGAACAGTCCGACGAGGAACCCGCCGAGGACGTACCCGGCGATCAGGAACCCGAGGACGAGCATCGATTCCAGCGACGCTTCTTCGTCGTCGTTCGCCTCCGATTGCCCACCGCTCAGTACGACCGATTCGCTCCGCTCGACGCCGATATTCAGCCGCGTTACCGCCAGCCGAAGCGCACCGGCGACGAGTACCGTTCCGGCTGCGAGTCTGGGGAACAGCCGCGCCGAAGCGGTGAACCCGGCGGCGGTAACGAACATGTATCCGGCGACGGCTATGAGGAATCCGAAGAACACCGGCCCGCCGTCGACCCCTCGGAGGAACTCGGCGAGCGGCGTCACCGGACTTCGTTCGAGGGTCTTCGATCGCTCTTCGTTGCTCATGGTTGTACGTGCGTATCAGCCGATTCCGCGGCAATTTTCCCGTAGACGGCCGCGTTGGTCTGTGCCGTTCCACCGGGGTAGTTGTCGTAGAACAGTTCTCCCGTGCTGTTCCCCGCGGCGAACAGGCCGGGAATCGACCTGTCGCGGGTGTCGATGACCGTCGCGTCGGTGTCGATTTTCACCCCTCCGAAACTGAAGGTGATGCCGCCGGTCACCGCGTAGGCGTAGTACGGCGGTTCGTCTATCGGAATCGCCCAGTTCGATTTTTCGAGGAGCAGTCCGTCCGTCGCGTTGCCGTCCAGCGTTTTCGGGTCGAACTCGCCCGGGTCGCACGCGTCGTTGAACGCCCGAACCGTCTCCGCACCGACCGCGGGGTCGCTACAACCGACCTCCGCGAGGAGGGTTTCGAGGTCGTTCGCACGAACCGGGTCGGACGGGCCGGTTGCCCGCACCATCTCCTGTGTCTTCGAATCGAGAACGATGTACGCGACGTGATTCGGCTGTTCGAAGATGAGGCGACCGAACTTCGCGTACGTGTGCGCTCTGGCGTCCTCTCCTTCGTCGACGAATCGCTCGCCATGGTCGTTGAGGATGGCACCGTACTGATAGCCGTCGACTCGATTCGCGCCGCCTTCGACGTCCGGCGACGCCGCGTCGATGAGCGCCATGTGTGCGCCGCCCCACTGACCGACGAGGTTCGCGCCTGCCGACTCGGCCATCATCAGGGCCTCCCCGGTGTTGTACCGACTGCCGCGGACGCTCATCTCGTCGTAGCCGGGGCCGTAGTAGCGAACCCGTTTCTCGTCGCTGGAGCCGTAATCGCCCGCCGCGAGGATGACCGCGCCGACCTCGAAGCTCACCCGTCCGTCCGCCGTTCGTGCGGTGACCCCGTCAATTTCGCCGGTCGGAGAGCGGTGCAGCGACTCGGCTTCCGTTTCGAACCAGAAGTCCGCACCTTCGTCCTCGGCGGCGTCGGTGAGGGTTTCGACGTACTCCTCCCCGTCGAACCACGTTCGGGCGGCAGTGTATCCCACGGCGAGCGGTTCCATCTGCCAGTCCACACCGGCCGCGGTCAACCACTCGACGGTCTCCCCGGCGTTCTCGACGAGGGTGTCGGTCAACTCGTCGTCGGCTTTGCCACTCGTCTGGCTCATGATGTCCCGTCGGAAGTCCGCCGTCGTGTAGTCGTTCACGGCGAACTCGTAACCGTACTGTTCGAGGTCCGTTCCGACCGACGGGACGCGGAAGGATTCGCTGAATCGGGTGTGCCCACCTTGGCGCTCCTTCGGCGCTTTCTCCAGGACTGCGACCGAGTTGCCGAGTTCCGCGGCGCGAAGACCAGCGACGAGTCCCGCGGTTCCGCTCCCCACCACGGCGACGTCGTAATCGTACGTATCCAGATAATCTTCTGTCATTGTGTAGGTGTGTGTGCGTTATTCGTTCGCGATTTTGTCCAGATCGACTTTCTTCGGAATCGTCTCGATGGAGTCGTTCAGCGCCTTTTTCGCCTTCTCGTGGCCTCCGAACTCGACGATGTTTCCCGTCTTCTCGGACCACTGTTGCACCGAATCCTTCTTCAGGGCCGATTTCACACCCTCTTCGAGCGTGTCTCGCTTCTCCGTCTCCGTCCCCTTCGGGAGGAACATACAGCGGGTCAGCTGTCCGATGTAGTCGATGCTCGGGAGTCCCTCGTCCGAGGGTGACGGGGCGTCCTTGAACACGTTGCTTCCCTCGCTCGAAAGGATGGCCACGGGTTCCAGATCGCCGGATTCGACGGCGCTCATCGCGGCTGTGTCGGTCGTCGCGACGACCGGGACCTCGCCGGAGATGGCGGCTTTGATCGCCGGACCGCCGCCGTCGTATCCGATGTACTTCTGGTACTGCAGGTCGTATTCCGCCTTCATCACGTTCGCCGCGACGTGAACGATGCCGCCGCGAGCCAGCCCGGCGAACTTCGAGAGGTCGCCGTCCTTGTACCGCTTCGTCAAATCCTTCATCCCCTCTATCTTGAGGTCCGGGCGTGCGAAAATGGCGTACGGCGTCCGGGCGTACGTCGCCACCGGAACGAGGTTCGTGATGTCCCAACTCGGGTCGTGGACGAGGTAGGAGATCGGCGTCGACGGAGGATTGAAACCCCCGAACGTGTAGCCGTCGGATTTCTCCCGCAGTATCTCGCCGGTACCCTTCAGCGACGCCGCCCCGGGGACGTTTTCGATGGCGATGTCGGTGTCGAGTTCGTCGCCAATCGCGGGGACGACCTTGCGAGCGTAGGTGTCGGTCCCGCCGCCCTGACTGAAGGGGACGATGTAGGTCATATCCTTGCTCGGGTAGGAACCGCCGCCGCCGCTACTCGTACAGCCCGCGAGAAGGGCGCTACTTGCCACCGTTCCTGCTATGAACTGTCGCCGTGAGACACGGTTCTTGTTACCAGTCATCAACAGACACGGCCTTCTCGAACTAGTATTTAATAATTACGTTCCAACTACCGAATCATCGGCGAAGGAGCAATTCGAATATCGTGAAAGGGCGACCGGTTTCCGTCCTGCGACGGTCGTCCGTTACTGGTATTTGAGGTCCAACTCGATTTCGTTGGCGACGCCGAGGACGAGGTTGGGTACTTCCTCGGCGTACCAGTCGCCGGTGAGACGATGCGCCGGTCCGGAGAAACTGATAGCGCCGATGGGGTTCGACTCGTACGGCTGTATCGGCGCGCCGACCGCTCGAAGTCCCGTTATGGACTCCTGTTCGCTCGTCGCGTAGCCCATCTCTCGAATCGAGTGAAGTTCGTCGAACAGTTCCTCGCGGTCCGTGACGGTGTGCTGGGTGTACTCGGGCATTCCCCACCGGTCGAGGATTTGGTGGACGCGTTCCTCGGGAAGGGTAGCGAGAATCGCCTTCCCGGCCGAACTCGCGTGGAGGTGAATCTTCTTTCCGATGTGGGCATCGACGTGGACGGCGTTTTCGCCGATGGACGTGTGGATATAGTAGCCACGACCGTTCTCCTCGACGATGAACTGAACGCGCTCGCCGGTCTGCTCGGCCAAGTCGTCCAGTTTTCCGATGATGAAGTCGTACTCGCGTTTTCGCTTGCGAGCGTGACCACCTTTGTTCAAGAATTCCAGACCGACGTGGTACTCCCCGTCGTCGACGGTGAGGTAACCACGATTTTCGAGCGTTTTCACGTAGCCGTGGACCGTACTCTGTGCGAGGTCGAATTCCCGAGCGAGTTCTTGAACGTCCGAACCGTCGGACCGCTGAATCGCATCGACGATATCGATGGCGGTCTCGACGGTTTTCAGCGGACGACTCGGGGAGGAATCACCCACCATCGTCACGCAGTACCAAGGCCGCGTATTTACGTTTTGTGAATGCGCGAATATAGACGCAAAACGGATTGAAACACGTGAATTCGACGATATACGCCATTGAGTGTGGTGTTCAGTAGTTCACGATATGTGTGACGGTATTGTTTAGTTATTCACTCAAGATACGCGTATTGATTCCTATTATACGTATACTGTCCTTGTATCTTCAACATGTGTTCAGATATGATCGGTGCGGCGCACGTTTGGACGGAACGTCCGTTACAGATGTCGAATAGGGGTACTAGTATTTATTCCGACCAATCCGGCCCCGTATCCGCACTCTTTATTTTATTTTCATACTCTTAATTTCTAATATAATATTTACTATTTAGAAATTAATCGCGCGCGCGGTTTCCACGAAGCACACGAGCCACGCGACCGACGCCCGACCCCGACGAGCGAAAAAATCAGTTCGTTTTCACAACCAAACGCTATGATGCCGCATCCCGAAGGCAACCCCATGGGAGACGACCGAACGCCGATCACGGTGGTAACGGGCTGTCTCGGGGCGGGCAAAACGACGCTGATAAATCACGTCCTCCGCGACCCGGGGGACCGACGGGTCGCGGTCGTCGTCAACGACGTGGGCGAGATGAACGTCGATACCGAGCTGATACAGGGGGAAACCGACGACGTAATCGACCTCTCCAACGGCTGTATCTGTTGTCAGTTACAGGACGACCTCCGCTCGACCCTTTCCAGACTCGACGACCGCGAGTTCGACTCCCTCCTCATCGAAGCGTCGGGCGTGAGCGAACCCATCCCGCTCGCGCGGACGCTGCTCGGGATGGACGACGAAACCCCCGACCCGACCGAGAAGTACCGACTCGATACCGTCGTCTCGGTCGTCGATACGGTCGGATTCGACAACGCGTTCGACGCGGAAACGGGGCAGTTGAGCGATCAAGCGGCGGACGGACAGCGGCCGCTGACCGACGTCTTGGTCGAAACCGTCGAGTTCTGCGACCTGCTGTTGCTGAACAAGTGTGACGCCGTTTCCGACGAGTCCCTCGACGAAGTGGCGGCCCTCGTGCGGGAACTACAACCGAACGCGGACATGATTCGAACGACGTACTCGGAGGTTCCCGCGGACGAGATTCTCGACACGGGGCGATTCGATTTCGACGATGCGCGCCAATCACCGGGCTGGAAACGCGCGTTGGCGGGAGGTGATGACGGGCACGACCGTGAGGGGGACCACACACACGCGGACCACGACCACGACGACCACGGGGGGCACGCACACGATGCAGGAGAATCCGTCGCCGACCGCATCGAAACCGTCGTCTACGAACGGGAACGCCCGTTCCACCCGGAGCGGTTGAACGCGTGGCTGGACGATTGGGACGGAAACCTCGCCAGAACCAAGGGCATCTGTTGGATCGCCGGATGGGACGACAACGCCATGGGATTGAATCAGGCCGGACCCTCGGTCCGCTGTGGCCCCCTCGGGGAGTGGTCCCCGGACGAGCGGGAGACCCGTCTCGTGCTCATCGGCACCGACATCGACGAGGCGGGGGTGACCGCCGAACTCGACCGCTGTCTCGTCGAGGACGAAGAGAGGGAACCCGCGCTCGCCGAGAACGGACCGTTCCCGCGACGGTGACTACGCGAGTTGGTCGCGGAGGTCGTCCCACGATTCGTGGAACCCGTACTCGTCGTCGCCGCCGGAACCGACGGCGCGTTGATACACGTCGTCGTAGGCGAGGAGTTGGGTCCAGCCTTCCTCACGAACGGAACAGTATTGACACATCGTCCCACGAAAGGCGCTGAAACGGTATAATGCTTTGCGAGAATGGCCTTCTGTCGGGCGTTCGAACCGGTCGCGTTCGTCGTGATTTCGGGGCGAACCGTTTTGTGGGTGCCGTCCGGTGGTACGATTATGACCGTACTCGATGCGTTCGACCTGCAGGACCAGACGGCCATCGTCACCGGCGGCAATCGCGGTATCGGCCGCGCCATCGCAACCGCGCTGGCCGACGTCGGCGCGAACGTCGTCGTTGCGAATCGGAGCGCGGCGTCGGGCGAAGCCGTCGCGGACGAACTCGCTGACACGACGGGCGTCGAAACCCTCGCAGTCGAATGCGACGTGACCGACGAGGACGACGTGGCGGCGATGGTCGAGGCGACCGTCGAACGGTTCGGCGGGATAGACGTGCTCGTGAACAACGCCGGAATCGTCGTCCACGAGGCGGCGGAAACGATGTCGCTCGACGAGTGGCACGCGGTCATCGAGACGAACCTCACGGGCGCGTTCCTCTGCTCGCGCGCCGCGGGCCGCGAGATGATGGGGGACGGCGGCGGCGTCATCCTCAACGTCTCGTCGATGTCGGCGTTCATCGCGAACCATCCCCAGCGACAGGTGGCCTACAACGCCTCGAAGGCCGGATTGGAGGGCTTCAAGAACCAACTCGCCTCCGAGTGGGCGGAACACGGTATCCGCGTGAACAATCTGGCACCGGGCTACGTCGCCACCGACAACGCGGACCAAGGTGCGGAAGTCGCGGAGAACGCCGTCGATATCTGGACGGACGAGATGTTACAGGACGAGATGGCGTCGCCGGAGATGCTCGGCCCGACGGCGGTGTATCTGGCGAGCGACGCCTCCGCGTACATGACCGGCGAGACCATCGTCCTCGACGGCGGCTACACCGTCCGATAATCGATACGCCACCGGAATCCGCGAACGAATTTTATACCCGTTCCGTCTCTACTCGGGTGTACGCCGATGTCACAGACACCATCCCCGGACCACCACATACCCGCCCGAGACGAGCACATTCACACGAGTTGGAGCCGAGACCACGACCCGATTCGAACGGTCGAATCCGGTGACGTGGTGCGCTTCGACTGTCGGGATGCGACGAACGGTCGCCTCGATGCGGACTCGACCGTCGAGGACGTCGCCGCCCTCGCGGGGACGCTCCCCGGCCACGCCTTGACCGGTCCCGTCGACGTCGCGGACGCGCGACCCGGCGACGTGCTCGCGGTGGACCTCCTCTCGTTCGACCACGAGGGCATCGGCTTCTCGTACTTTTACGGCGGCGACGAGGGAACCGGACTGCTTCCCGAGGAGTTTCCCGACCCGGGACTGCACGTCTGGGACCTCGACGGCGACGTCGGCCACTTCGTGAACGGAATCGACGTCCCGCTCGCGCCCTTCCCGGGCAACCTCGGCGTCGCGCCCGCCGACGGCGGGGAGCACAGCACGACGCCCCCGCGCCGCGTCGGCGGCAACCTCGACGTGAAGCACCTGACGGCGGGCTCGACGCTGTACCTGCCGGTCGAAGTTGCGGGCGCGCGGTTCAGCATCGGCGATTGCCACGGCGCGCAGGGCGACGGCGAGGTGTGTGTCACGGGCATCGAAGCACCGATGACGGTGACGGCCCGCCTCCGACTCGTCTCGGGCATGGACATCGAGCAACCGCAGTTCGAGACGGACGGGCCGTTTTCGGCGACCGACGGCGGCCGGGTGTACGCCACGACCGGCATCAGCGACGACCTGATGGACGCCAGCAAGAAGGCGATTCGACACATGATTTCGCACCTCCACCGAACCCGCGGTTTGACGCGCTCGGAGGCGTACCTGCTGTGTTCCGCCATCGTGGACCTCAAAATCAACGAAGTCGTGGACGCCCCCAACTGGGTCGTCTCGGCGTATCTCCCGCAATCGATATTCCCGGAGTGAGTCGGCGTCGCCCCTACTCCTCGAACCGCCGTCGAAGCGCGTCGCGGTCGATGTCGTCCCGCCGAACGTAGTCGTTCTCGCTGATATCGTAGAGGCGCGATTCGTCGATGTCGAGGTTCCGCTCCTCGATGGCGTCCTCGACCTTCGTCCCGTCCACCCGTTCGGTCACGACGTCCTCCCGGGAGACGCCGTGTCTGGCGAGCTCCGTAAGGACCGTCTCCGAGTCCTTGAGCGATTTTCGCGTCCGGCGACGGCCGCTGACCGACCCGAACGAGCCCGTAACCTCTTGCCCTTCGCCGACGCGCGAGGAAAGCACGTCACGAACCTCGGTTCGGAGGGTTTCGATCTGCCCCTTGACGTCCGAAAAGAGGGCGTACATGTCAGCCAGCTCCGCCGTCGAACGGTCCTCGAAATCGGGCGTCCCCGCGTCGTCGAGCATCGTCGCCAGCGACCCGGTGGCCTCGGTGAGGGGTCGAACGTCGGGATTCGTCGCTTCTCGGGACTGCATCTCTCTGCCGGGATACCCATCCCTCTCGTCACCGTTCTCCCGTTCGCGTCCGTTCTCTCGTTCGCGTCTCGCTCGCTCGCGCTCCCGCGCGCTCGCGTCGTACCCGTCGAGCGGAATCGTCTCGCGCTCGAACGACTCCCCGCGGACGGTGAACAGACTCACGAGGGGTTCGTCCTCGTCGTTGCGCACCCGCGCGGCGTCAGTGGTTCCGGTGTAGTAGACACAGAGGTCGTCGCCCTCCCATTCGACCGCGCGGTCGGTCCCGCCACAGAGGAACGCATCGACCCAGCCGTCGATGTGCTCGATGGCCAGTTCGTAGGCCTCGACGTCCGCGCCGTACTCCGAGTACGGCGGCGAAACCGCTTGGTGGACGCAACACAGTTTGAGACAGCGTTCTTCGGGGTCTTCGAGGTGAATCCCCCCATTCCCCGCCCCCACGTCTTGCCGGTGGTCGATGCCGTACAGGGCGACCGACTCGTCGATAGCCGTCGGCGTGGTCCCGAGACGACGCACGCCAGCCGTTTCGGTCAGCGCATCGAGCGCGTCGGTATCCCCGGCCTCGTTTCGACCCGCGACGACGAAAAACGGGATGTCGCGTCGCTGCAGTCGCTCCAGTCGCTCGCGGCAGGCGGCGTTCACCTCATCCGAGGGTGTCGCGCTCGAAAACAGGTTCCCGGTGTGGACGACCGCATCGACGGCCTCGCCGACGGCGACGTCCACCGCCTTCTCGAAGCCATCGAGACCGTGAACGCCATCCACGTCGCTCTCCCCTCCGGGTTTGAGGTGCGAATCGCTCACGTGCAGGACGGTCGTGGCGGAGCGGCGGTCCGATGCGGTAGACGCGGACTTCTCCCCGCCGAAGTCCGCGTCTGATTCCGATTGGAGTCTCTCATCCGATGCTTCCCCTTCACGGACGAGCGATTCGGTCGTCTCCGCAACCCAGTCCTCGGTTCGGTCGAGCGTTTCGACGGCGAGCAACGGGTCCAGTTTCGTGTCGGCGACGTGGGTCGAAAGCGCCTCGCGCTGGCGTTCGTCGAACCGTTTCGATTGCAGGTGCTCGGCGAGCGCGCGGGCCTCCGCGTCCGACATCTCGACGTCGCCGTTCGGTCGGGCCAAATCGTCTCCGGTCTCGACGGGGCTATCCGTCGCGGAGGGGAGCGACGCGTCTCCGGCGTAGACGAGCGCCCGAAAGCAGTTCCACGGGACGATATCCCCTTCGTCGTATCCGAGTTCGTCCCGGAGAAGTCGCTCCGCGGCGGGCGTCACGCTGAACTGATACCGACCGCTGCTGAACGACCCCGCCAACTTCCACGCCCCCTCGTTGTCGCGGGTGAGTTCCGGTGGTTTCGCCATCGTTCGATGTACGATATCGTATGAATCTGCTACTAATAAATCGTTCTCACGGACGAAATCGGAACGGTCCGCCACAACCTCTAACAGACGGCGGGTGGTGCCCGTTCGTATGGTACGAGCCTCGACGATAGTCCTCCTCGCTGGCATCGTCCTCCTGTTCGTCCCCATCCCGCCGGTGGCGACGGCGCTCGGCGTCATCGTAATCCTCATCGGCGTCGCGCTTCGCCTGCTCACCGGAAGTTAGGTGTGTCCGGCGGCCGGCTTGTCGAGGGAGTGCGGCGCTCGGCTTACCGAGGGGTCAAATCCGCCGCCTCGGCGAGCAGTTCGTGCGACCGGAGTTCGTCCTCGGGGTCGGCGAACTGGTTCTGGACGATGATTTCATCGACGCCGGTCTGGGCCGCCATCTGGTCCAACAGGTCGCGGACCGTCTCGGGACTCCCCGAGACTTGGCGGGGCCAGTCGCCCGGAGCGAGGGTGCTCGGCGTCGGGTCCGGGACGTGCCCGAGTTCGTCGATGGCCGTCTCGACCGAGTGAATCGGCGGGCGGTCTATCTGCCCGCGACGCAACCGCTGGCGGTTCGCTTCGGGGACCGAACGAAGTCGCGCGGCCTCCTCGTCCGTCTCGGCGCAGGTGACGTTCGCTGCGAGCATGCCGTGCGGTTCGTCCGGGCCAGCGCCCATGTCGGACGGTTGGAAGTGGTCCCGGTACACCTCGAACGCCCGCACGGCGGGTTTGGGTCGGATGAACGCCGCGAAGCAGTATCGAAGCCCTAAATCACCCGCGATGGCGGCGCTCGACGGACTGGAGCCGAGTACCCACACGTCGGGGATGCTCTCGCGGGACCGCGCCAGCGAGAGCTCGCTGAACCGGTGGTCGTCGTCGAACCCGTCGTAGAGGTGCGCGGCGACCTCCTCTATCTTCCCGGCGTGGTCGGTCGGTTGCCGTCGTTCGCTCCGGTCGTCCTGTAACGCGAAGTCAGAGACGGGGTTGCCCGTCGCCCTCCCCAGTCCGCAATCGATACGGCCGGGAGCGAGGGCGTCGAGCACGCCGAACGACTCGGCCACCTTGTACGGGCTGTAGTGGTTGAGCAACACCGTCCCCGACCCGATGCGGATGTCCGAGGTGTGGGCGGCGAGATTGCCCATCAACACTTCGGGGGTCGTGCTTGCCAACCGGTCGGTAAAATCGTGGTGTTCGGCGACCCAGAAGCGGGAGTAGCCGAGTTCCTCGGCGTGACGGGCGCGCTCTATCGTGTTTTCGAACGCTTCCGTCGCCGTTCCGCCCTCCGGTATCGGCGCGAGGTCCACGAGTGATAGGTCCATGTCCGTGTTTACGAACCGGCACCCATAACGGTGACTACCCCGGAAGTCCGAACCGGTTGAACACGGCCCCGTCCGCCGCCATCGACCGCATCACCGTCCGAACAGCCGACGGAGGCGGTCGAGTAGGCCGTCGTTCGTGCCGAGTTCGCGGGCGAGTTCGTCCAGTTCGTCGTCGGAGAACTTCGGGTTGTGGCGCGCCTCGCGGAGCCACCCGTTCCACTCCTCGTCCGTGAGCGTGCCTCGGGAGTCGCCTTCCCACTGTTCGACCAGCGCCTCCCGGTCGGGGAACGGGACGTCCATTCCGCTGTTCCCCCAGTACAGAGGCGAGAGTTCGAACTCGTACTCGTCGTCGTCCACGAACCGGAGCCGGTACGGATAGCCGTCGTAGAGGATGATGTCGTCCTCGGTTACCTCCTCTCCGTTCGGGAGCGTGAGCGTCCGTGTCATCGCGTCGGGCCGAACTACGGGTCGCACCCTTTTCCGTGTTCCGTGCACCGCGTCGCGGCGGTGGGGAAAGGGTCCCTCGGAAACCGATGGGGGAAAATTTGGTTTCGATGATACGCGAGGAGTTCCGAATCGAGACCTACGAAACGATTTCGGCGGGTGTGAACAGCGAAACGTCGTCACGCTCGTCGGCAGTGGCTCGAAGTCCGTCCGAAAACCCGGAGCGACAGAAACAGCAGTAGTGGTACGCCGGTTCGGTGCCGTTTTCCGGCGTCCAGCGAACCTGCGCCGCACTCCGCTCTAAGTCCGCCAGATCACCTTCGTTCATCTCCCGAGACGTGTACTTACATTCACCGGCGACGAGCGTGCCATCGCTTCCGAGACCGACGACATCGAGTTCGTGCTGCCGATGCCACCAGTATCCGATTCCTTGGTACGCCTTCGGAATTAGCGACGGAAGTGCTTCCTGGCAGATGATCTCGAACATCGACCCCATGTAATCGGAGAACGACGGCTCGACCGACCGCTCGTACGCGTCATCACCGAGTTGAACGAGCGTTCCTTCCTGACCGTAGACGTACCGAAACCAGAACCGGAAGAGCGGTTCGTTCAGTCGATATCGGCTCTTGCGTGTCGCGTTGGGGTCGGCCGTCACCGGGATATCTCGCTCGACCAATCGGAGGCGACGAAGTTTCGAGAGATACGATCCGAGCGTGTTCGAATCGACGCCCGCGAAGTTTGCGATCTCGTTTGCTTCACGCTTTCCGGTCGCTATCGCCCGGAGAATGGTGTAGTACGTCTGCGGTTCTCGGATTCCGAACTCCGTCCGGAGCAGGAACTCCGGCTCGTTGTGGAGAACGCCGTGTTCCGAGAGCACGTGGGACTGGATGTTTGCAGGAAGCGATGCGGAGGGGGTGAGTGCTCGCAAGTAATACGGTGTTCCACCGAAGACGCCCCGATATCGAAGTATCGTATCCGGATCGTCCGTAGGATAGAATCGGCGCGCGTTCTCCAGCGAGAGCGGCGGGAGGTCGATTGCCGCCGTGCGCCGACCGTACAAGGGACTCCCTCCGCCGAGGACCTTCTCCTCCATAACGCTGATCGACGATCCGACGAGGACGAGCGTCATCGCCGTGTCTTCGAGGTGTAAATCCCAGACGCGCTGGATCTTCGATGGAAGCGCTTCGTCCGACTGGACGAGATACGGAAACTCGTCGAGGACGACGACCGCGTTCTCCCGACCGAGCGCACGCAGCAGGGCCTCCCAGTCACGTTGGATGTCGTCTAAGAGGGGAAACGTCTCACTCGCCGTCTCGACGAAGTTAGCGAGTTGCACCTCCGGCGTCTCCTCTGTTGCCTGCCAGTAAACGGCGTCGTCAGTATCTCGTATCGCCTCGCGGACGAGTGCGCTCTTCCCGAGTCGTCGGCGACCGTAGATGACGATCAGGTCGGCGGTGTCGCTTCGAAACCGAGACTGCAACGTATCGAGCTCTTGCTCGCGGTTGACGAAACGCGGTGGGTTCATGCGTCGATTTCGAGATGACGGTAGATAATGCTGGCGATTATCTAAATCACGATTTTACTAATCACGATTTTACTAATCTGGACGAACCGCGATTCGGTACGTTCCGTCGACGACGCGAAGGGGACGGACGTCGAGTGAAGAGGGTCGTTTCGTTGAGCATGCAGGCTCAAGCCTTAGACGGGTTCGGCGGCAGTATCCAAACACGATGTTCGGACTCGGCCCACTCACAATCGGCAAGAAGGCGGCGAAGTTCGGCTACAAACGATACGGGATACCGGGCGCGGTGATGGCCGGTAGCGCAGGCGCGGTCGGCTACATCGCGGTCCGACGCGCGGTCAAAGCGGCGGTCGAACGAAAGGACGTCAGCGGAGCCATCGACGCCGGGACGATTCAGTCGGCGGTGGACGAGAAGGGAATCGACGCGATAACGGACCGCGAGACGCTCGAATCCTCCATCGACGAGGAGAAACTCGGCACGGACGTCGATATCGACGAGGTGCGGTCCACGACGGAGGAGGAGACGGACGAACTCGACGAAACCGCGGAGACGGACGAGGACGGCGCTTCCGACGCCGACGGCGGAGACGAGTCCGACTCGTAGACTGGGAGCCGTGACCACCGGCGTCGCCTCGACCGCTCGTCAGTCCGATTCGAGCCACGCCTTGTACGAATACCGGTCCGCGGACAGCGATTCGCCGAAGTCGATATCGAGTCTGATTTGATACTCCTTTTCGGTGTGCGCCGGGACGATCACGTTTTCCGATTCCTCGTACGTGCTGCCGCCATCGACTTTCACTTGCGCCCAGAGCGTGCCCGATTTCGTCTCGTCCGAATCGTTGCGCACGCTCGCGGTGACGACGACGTTTCCGAATCCCGTGACCCGCGAGTCGGTGGTCGTCACTTCGAGGGACCCCGTGAGTTTCGAGACGACACCGCTACAGCCGGAAAGGGCCGTCATACCGCCACAGACGAATAAACCGCCGGTGCGAAGCAGGTCGCGTCGTTGCATGGTCTATCGCTCCCGAAGAACAACGGACACATAATTTTTCCGTCCCGTCCCCGCGGTGACTCCGAAAAGAGTGAGCGTTCAGCGCGAAATTCCGCGTCGAGCGCTTCAGCTGAAGTCGATGAGGGGTTTGATGATCCCTTCCTCTTTCGTGTCCATGAGCTGAAACGCCTCGTCGATGTCCTCGAAGTCGAACCGATGGGTCGTCATCCGCGTCGGGTCCACCTTGCCCTCATCGAGCAATCGAAGCAGGCGGCGGAGCCGGAGGCGACCGCCGGGACAGAGCGACGTCACGATGTCCTTTTCGGCCATACCGACCCCCCACGCGTCCCGCGGGATGTCCACGAACTCCCCTTCGCCGTGGTAGCCGACGTTGGAGATGACGCCGCCGGGTTTGGTGACTTCGATACACTGTTTGAACGTGGCGTTCGACCCCAGCGCTTCGATGGCGGCGTCGACGCCCTCCCCGTCGGTCAGATCCATGATGGCGTCGACGGTTTCGACCTCGGTGTAATCGACCACCTCGTCGGCGCCGTAGAACTCGGCGAGTTCTTGGCGCTTTGGAACGCTTTCGACGGCGATGACCTGCCCCGCACCGCGGAGCGCCGCCCCCTTCGTTGCCATCAACCCGACCGGCCCTTGGGCGAAGACCGCGACCGTCCCGCCGATTGGAATATCCGCCCGCTCGGCCGCGCCGAAGCCGGTGCTCATCATGTCCGTGACGTACACCGCGGCCTCGTCGCTGACGCCGGACGGGATGTGAGCCATGTTCGCGTCGGCCTCGTTCACGTGAAAGAACTCGGCGAACACGCCGTCCTTGACGTTGGCGAACTTCCACCCGCCGAGCGCCTCGTTCGATTGCGACGGATGCCCGTCCTGTGCGGCCGGCGACCCCCAATCCGGGGTGATAGCGCCGACGGCGACGCGGTCGCCGGGTTCGAATTGCTCGACCTCGCTCCCGACCGATTCGACCACACCAACGGCCTCGTGGCCGAGCGTGATGTCCTCGCGTTCGCCGATTGCCCCGCCGACGGTGTGCACGTCGGAGGTACACACCAGCCCCTTCGTCGGCCGAACGATGGCGTCGTTCGGTCCCGCTTCCGGTTCGTCCTTCTCAATAACGTCGGTTTCGCCGATGGAACGCATCACGTACGCTTGCATGAATATCCCCCGGCACCACTTCCACGTCCACCCACTTCAATGGAATTCCCGACTTTGGCAATCTGGTTTCCACGCACGGGGTCTCCGAGCAGTATTTAAATCATTGAAGTGGTTCTCGCGACAATAAAAGAAATCGACGGAAGACGGCAGAGTGGCCTGTCGTCGAAACGGGTCAGTCGTCGGACGTCGATTCCGCCGTCTCGACGAACGACCGCCGTTCGCTCATCTCCCCGACGGAGAGGTGACAGGAGATTTGGTGACCGCTGTCTCCCTCTTTTTCCTCCAGCATCGGTTCGGTTTGTTCACAGACGTCGCCGATTTTCTTCGGACACCGAGTCTGGAACGGGCACCCGGACGGCGGGTTCAGCGGACTCGGCACGCTCCCTTCGAGCAGGATGCGGTCGGTCTTCCGCGACGGATTGGCGTGCGGAACCGCCGAAAGCAGGCTCTCGGTGTAGGGGTGGAACGGGGCCGAGAACACCTGTTCGACCGTGCCGAACTCGGCTATCTTGCCGAGGTACATCACGGCGATGCGGTCACAGATGTGTCGGACGACGCCGATGTTGTGCGAGATGAACAGGTACGACAGCCCGTACTCCGCCTGAATCTCGTCGAGCAGGTTCAGAATCTGTGCCTGTACGGACACGTCCAGTGCGGACACCGGTTCGTCACAGACGATGAGTTTCGGTTCCACGGCGAGCGCGTGCGCGATGGCGATGCGCTGTTGTTGCCCGCCCGAGAACTGGTGGGGATACTTGTGGAGCGCGTCGGGCGAGAGGCCGACGCGCGTCAGCAACTCGCGGGTTCGCTCCCGTTTCTCCTCGCCGGTCGCGATGTCGTGTTTCTCCATCGCTCGGCCGATGATTTGACCCACGGTCTTTCGCGGATTGAGCGAACTCTGCGGGTCCTGGAATATCATCTGCATCTCGCGGCGGAGGCTCCGCACCTCCGACCCGCTCATCTCGTGGATGGGTTGCCCCTCGAAGTACACCTCGCCGTCGGTCGGTTCAAGGAGTTTGAGCGCCGTGCGCGCGACGGTCGATTTGCCACACCCGCTCTCGCCGACGAGACCGACCGTCTCGCCCTGGTAAATCTCGAAGTCGATGCCGTCGACCGCCTTGACGGCCCGCCGTTCGAGCGTCGGCATACCGCCGTCCGAGCGCGTGAGCGTGAGATCACCGAAGAACCCGTCGCCGGACGGGAAGTGCTTTTTCAGGTTTTTCACCGCGAACAGCGGTTCGCCGCTCCGGTCGATGCGTTTTCGCTCGCCGCTCGATTCATCGGGGGTGTACCCCTGCCTGAGGTCGATTTCGTCCGTGCGGATACACGCCGCACGCGACGTCGTTCCCGCGGCCGGTTCGAGCCGGGGATTGCCGCCGGTCCGACAGGCCTCGGTCGCGTACTCACACCGGGGTGCGAAGTTACAGCCGCTGGGCAGGTCGGTGAGGTCCGGCATCGACCCGGCCAGCGTCGGTAGGTCGTCGTACTCCACGTCCGTCTGCGGAATCGAGTCGATGAGACCGCGCGTGTACGGATGCTGGGGATTGTCGAACAGTTCGTCGAGTTCCGCCGTCTCCACGAGGTTCCCCGCGTACATCACGCCGACGTGGTCGCACGTCTGGGCGACGACGCCGAGGTTGTGCGTTATCATCAGGATGGCCATCCCCTTTTCCTCCTGGAGTTCGTTCAGGAGGTCGAGGATTTTCGCCTGCGTCGTCACGTCGAGCGCCGTCGTCGGCTCGTCCGCGATTATCAGGTCCGGCTTGCAGGAGAGGCCGATGGCGATGAGCACGCGCTGGCGCATCCCGCCCGAGAATTCGTGCGGGTAGTCGCCGAACCGCTCGGCCGCGTCCGGGATTTCCACGTCGCGCATGACCTCGATGGCCTGTTCGCGCGCCGACTCGCGGTTGCCGCCCTGATGGTGCAGTATCGTCTCGACGATCTGTTCGCCGACCGTGAGCACCGGATTCAGCGACGACATGGGGTCCTGCGGGATGAGCGCGACTTTGTTCCCGCGAACGGACCGCATCTCGGGTTCGGAGAGTCCCAACAGGTCCACGCCGTCGAAGACGACTTCCCCGCCGGTGATTTCGCCGGGGCTATCGACGAGTTGGAGCAGCGAGCGCGCGGTGACGCTCTTTCCGGCGCCGCTTTCGCCGACCAAGCCCATTGTCTCGCCCGAATCGAGGGCGAACGATACGTCGTTGGCGGCGACGACCGTCCCGTCCTCCGTCAGGAACTCCGTCCTGAGGTCTCGAACGTCGAGGAGGGGGGCGGACCCGCCGTCCGCGTCGTTTCCGTTCATTCTATCGAATCCACCTTGGGGTCGAGCACGTCTCTCAGGCCGTCGCCGAGCAGGTTGAACCCGATGACGGTGACGGCGATGGCGATACCGGGGAAGATGATGATCCACGGCGCGGTTTGCATGAACCCGCTCCCGTTGTTTATCATCAGTCCCCACGACGGCGTCGGCGGTTGCGCGCCGAGGCCGAGGAACGACAGGCTCGCCTCCGCGAGCATGGCGAAGGCGATGTTCAGCGACCCCTGCACGAGCAGCGGGGCCGAACAGTTCGGCAGCACCTCGCGGAAGATGATGTGCGAATTGCTCTCGCCGCGGGCGATGGCCGACTCGACGTACGCCTCGTTTCGCTCCGAGAGCGTCGCGCTCCGGGCGACGCGAGCGATGTACGGCGTGTAGACGAACGCCAGCGCGATGATGACGTTCGTGAGTTCGGGGCCGAGGACGACCATCAACGTCAACGCGAGCAGGATGGGCGGGAAGGACATCGCGGCGTCCATGAACCGCATCAGCAACTCGTCGATGATGCCGCCGTAGTACCCGGACACCAGTCCGATTATCGTTCCGATGAGGAGCGCGCCGGTGATGGCACCGAAGCCGACTTTCAGCGAAATCCGACTGCCCATCACGACGCGGCTGAAGATGTCACGGCCGAGGTCGTCGGTTCCGAACGGGTGGTCCATCGACGGCGATTGCGTTCGGTCGGCGACCGACGTGTGTGAAATCGAGTACGGCGCGATGAACGGCGCGAAAATCGCTACCACGACGAGGGAAACGACGATGACGAGGCCTATCATCGCCTTGGTGTTGTTCCTGAACTGCCGCGCGAATCGCTGGAAGCGTTCTATCCGCGCGGACGTGGCCGTCGAATTCGAGTTCGACGTCGAGGTCGCCATTATTCGTCACCTCCGTAGCGAATCCGCGGGTCGAAGTAGCCGTAGAGGATGTCGGCCGCGAGGTTCGAGAGCATGTACATCAGCGCGACGACGACGATACAGCCCTGCAACAGGGGGATGTCGCGACTCTGGATGGCGGTCAGCGTCAGCCTGCCGATACCCGGCCAGAAGAATACCTGTTCCAGCACGACGACGCCGCCGAACGCGTAGCTGAACTGGAACGCGATGACCGTGATGACGGGGATGATGGCGTTCCGGAGCGCGTGCTTGAGGACGATGACCCGCTGGGTCATCCCCTTCGAGCGCGCCAGTTTGATGTACTCCTCGGACATGACTTCGAGCATCGACGAGCGGGTCATCCGCATGATGTAGGCGGTGAGGGCGAATCCCATCGCCGACGCCGGGAGGACGAGGTGGGTCAGCGTTCCCACCGGGTCCTCGCTCGGCGGGACGTAGCCCCCCGTCGGGAAGATGTTCAGCCAGACGGCGAAGACGAGGATGAACACCAGCCCCCACAGGAAGATGGGGATGGAGACGCCGATGAATCCGAACATCGACGCGAACAGGTCCGGAAGCTCGTTCTGTTTCACCGCGGCGATGACGCCGAGCGGCAGCGCCAAGACGACCGCGATGAGCGTCGCCGCTCCGGCGAGGAGGAGCGACTTCGGGAGTTTCTCCATGATGAGCGCCATGACCGGGTCGCCGAAGCGGAGCGACGTTCCCATGTCGCCCTGAACGAGTCCGAACACCCAGTCCACGTATTGGACGTACAACGGCTTGTCGAGCCCCATCTGTGCTTGGAGCGCCTGAATCGACTTGTCGGTGGCGTTCGGCCCGAGGATGAGCAACGCGACGTCCCCCGGAAGAATCGTCGTCACGATGAACGTGATCATCGTCACGAACAGGAGGGTTAGCACCATGAACCCCAACCGCCTCAGTAGATAATTAGACATTGACATGGTGGGTCACCGAGTTATCCGTCGAGCCAGTTGTCGTCGAACCGAAGCGTCGAGCCGTCCGGCGTGCCGATTTTTCCTTTGTAGTCGGTCGAACCGGCGTACAGGTTCGCCTGCCACCAGAGCAGGAGGTGCCCCGCGCGGTCCTCGTGGAGGATTTCGGTCGCCTCGTGGTACAGTTCGGCGCGCTTGTCCTCGTCGTACATGTGGCGGGCCTTCTCGACGAGTTTGTTGTATTCGTCGTTGTTCCAGCCGGTGAAGAAGAACGCGCCGTCGGGGTGGAGGAACTTGTAGAACGACACGTCCGGGTAGGTCAGCGCGAGGTACGAACTGGTCGTCGCCTCGAAGTTCTGCTTGCTGTAGACGTCCGAGAGCCACGTACTCCACGTGATTTTCTGGATGTTGAGGTTGATGCCGACCTCGGACGCTTGGTCCGAGATGACCTTCGCACCCTGCACCTGCGTCGGGTAGGATTGCGGAATCTTGAACGAAACCGAGAATCCGTCGGGCATGCCCGCCTTCTTCAGGTGTTCTCTGGCCTTGTCGAGGTCACGCGGACGCGGTTTGATGTCGGGGTTCACCCACTTGCTGCCGGGCGCGGCGGGCGTCGCCGTCGTCTTGCCGGTGCCGTAGAGCGCCGCCTCGCTGATCTTCTCCTTGTCGAGCGCGTAATCGAGCGCGAGGCGGGCGTGTTTGTCGTCGAACGGCTTCTTGTTGCAGTTCAACCCGAGGTAGACGAGCGCCTTCGGGAACTGCTTCTCGAAGCGGACGGACGAATCGTTCTTGAGCGATTCGACGTCCTTCGGCGGGACGCCGTTGACGAAATCGTACTCGCCCGCGCGGAACGACTGCAGTCGAACGTTCGGGTCCGTAATCTCGCTCTTGACGATTTTGTCGAGGAAGGGCCCGTTCTCGTCGCTGGCGTTCCAGTAGTCGTCGAACTTCGTCATCGTGAACGACGTCTCCACCTCGTGGCTCTCGAACTGGTACGGCCCCGTTCCGATGGGTTCCTTGATCTTCTTCTTTTGTGCTTGTTTCTCGGGGACGATGTGCATCTCCCCGGTCGACATCCGCGAGAGGAACGGCGCGAACGGTTCGGACAACTGCACGACGAACGTCTGGTCGTCGGGGTTGTCCATCGAGTCCACGAAGTCGAAGAACCCGGTGGCGAGGTACTCTCCGTTCGCAATCCGCTTGTAGGTCGCGAGAACGTCTTTGGACGTCATCTCGCTGCCGTCGTGGAATTTCACTCCCTTCTGGAGGGTGAACTCCAGTTTCGTGTTGTCGTCGGAGGTCGTCCAGTCCTTCGCGAGATGGGGTTTCAGCGAGTAGTCGGGAGCCAACCGGATGAGGGGCTCGGTGATGTTTTCGAGCACGCGGTTGGTCGCGGCTGCGCTTTCGAGGTGAGGGTCGAGTCCCTGCACGGGCACGGCACCGCCCCACTGGAGCGTGCCGCCCATCTTCGCGTTTCCGTCCCCGTTTCCGCCGCCGGAGTCGTCCGAGTCGCCGCCACCGAGACAGCCGGCGAGCGCGACGGGAACACCGGCCGCCGTCGCGGCGAGGAACGCCCGGCGGTCGACGCGTCCGTGACCGGCCGTATCGCTATTATTTTCATTCTTGCGGCTATTGCTATCGCTTGGCATAGAATAGCGCACTCAACCGTCCGTGATAAAGATTATGAAAAAACCGACACGATAGTTGGATTTCTGAAGTGAAACCGGGCGTCAAACCTGTAAGTCGAATGCCCGATTGGGAAACAGTCAAATAGGCGGGTGGGCCACGTTGCCTTGGTACGCATGCAGGTACGCGAGCAACGGCTACGACGTGACATCGAGGCCAACGCGGCGTTCGGGTCGGTCGCGGTCGAAAACGGTCACGGTCGAACCGTCCTCACCGGAACCGAGGCGGACAGGGAGGCACGAGAGTATTTTTGCGAGCGATTGCGGGACGCCGGTCTCGACGTTCGCGTGGACGGCGTTGGAAACATCGTCGGCCGGTGGACGCCCGAGAGCGCGGACCCCGACGCGGCCGCGGTCGCCGCCGGGAGCCACCTCGATTCGGTCCCGGAGGGCGGCATCTTCGACGGGCCGCTCGGGGTCTACTCCGCGCTGGAAGCGGTTCGCGCGATGCAGGACGCGGGCGTCGAACCGGCGCGGCCGGTCGAGGTCGTCTGTTTCACCGAGGAGGAGGGCCAGCGGTTCGACGGCGGATTGCTCGGTTCCGCCGTCGCCGCCGGGGAGATGAGCCTCGAAACGGCGCTCGCGCTCGAAGACGAATCCGGCGTGACGCTCGAAGCCGCGCTCGACGACATCGGCTTTCTCGGCGAGGGGCGCGTGGCCGCCGACGAGTGGCACGCGTGGCTCGAACTCCACATCGAACAGAGCGAGCGCCTCGAAGACGCGGGTATCCCCGCCGGAATCGTGACGACGATAACGGGACTCTCCCGGTGTGCCATCGAAATCACCGGCGAAGCGAACCACGCGGGATCGACGCTGATGGACGACCGGTCGGACGCCCTTGCGGGGGCGAGCGAGTTCGTTCTCGACGTCGAACGCGCCGCGCGTGAGCGCGTCGAAGCCGAATCGGACACGGCGGTCGCCACCGTCGGCAAACTCGACGTGGGACCGGGCGCACCGAACGTCATTCCGGGACGGGCGGAACTGACCCTCGATGTCCGCGACATCGAACAGGAGTCCATCGAGTACGTCGTGGACCGAGCGAAGCGGAGCCTCGACAGCATCGAAACCGAGCGCGACGTGACGACCGCGTTCGAGCGGCCGTGGAACCGCCACCCCGTTCCGATGAGCGACCGGTGTCGCACCGCGCTGGAGGCCGCCGGGGAGACCGCGAACATCGACACGTTGTCTCTGCACTCGGGTGCCGCCCACGACACCATGCACGTTGCGAATGTCACGGATGCAGGCCTACTTTTCGCCCCGTCGCGGGACGGCATTTCACACAATCCGCTGGAGTGGACCGAGTGGGAGGATTGTGCCGCATCGACGCGCGTCCTCGCGGGTGCGCTAACGCGACTCGCCGACGCTGACGAATAACGGCGTTCTCGAACGAGCAAATCGGACTGTTCTTGGCTAGAAGACCGAGAATCGAGCGTTTCAGCTCGTCATCAGCGGGATTCTCGTTCGAATATCCTCCGCGGCGAAGTACGCATTGTCCACACAACAGTCCTTGATTCAGCGATTTTCGACCGATTTCTGTCCCTTCTCTCGTCGCTTCGGTCGTTATACCTATTGAGAACAGGAGCTAGCTTCATCATTAACCATACAGGGCGTGAAACGCGCATTTTCGGCCGGATAGCATTATCCGTTTCAGATAATGGGTAACACAACTCGTGAACGGCCTAAATGTCCACAGTCGATTTGCACGTATTTTGAACGCAAGCTCAAAAATGATGAACTGCCGTGACACCGATATCGGCCGTTCGAGCCGAAATTGAGGGCTTCGAGAATCGGACGGGTCGTCTGTCGATTTCGACCCCGACGACGGCTATCGATTCGAAGCTTCGGAAATCTTTGCTCCATATACAAACGCTTTTATCGCTCTATTTGGTATCGGTTAGCATGGCAGATTCCACCGAAACCGGCTCGTCGCGGACCCTAAAGACGGTCACGCGGGCGTTCGACGTGATTCAGGCGCTGGAGGAGTTGGACGGCGCGCGCGTCACGGAGCTCGCCGACCATCTCGGGATGTCGAAAAGTGCCGTCTACAATCACCTCACGACGCTTCGGGAGAACAAGTTCGTCGTCCAGGAGGGAAACACCTACTCGCTGTCGTTGCAGTTCCTCCTCCTCGGCGAGTACGTTCGCAATCAGAACAAACTGTACAGCATCGGAAAACCAGAAATCGAGAGTCTGGCCGACGAGACGGGGGAGTACGCCCACCTCGCAACCGAACAGCACGGTCTCAGCGTGAACCTGTACAAGGTGCGAGGCGAGAAAGCGGTCGGGAGCAACTATCAGACGAGCAAACTGCAGAAGCCGGACTATCTCCACTTCTCGGCGACCGGGAAGTCGATTCTTGCATCGCTCCCGCCCGAGCGCGTGGACGCCATCGTCGACCGCTACGGACTGGTTCGCAAGACGGAAAACACCATCACCGACCGAGAGGAACTGGATTCGGAACTCGAACAAATCCGAGAGCGAGGGTACGCGTACAACGACGAGGAGGAGATAGAGGGTCTCAAAGCCATCGGCGCGCCGGTACTCGACAGGAACGGTCGCGTTCTCGGGGCGGTGAGCGTTTCCGGTCCAACTAACCGGATGAACGAAACGGAGTATCACGACATGATCGTCGAGAAAGTGACGAACGCGGCGAACGTCATCGAGGTGAACATCAACATGGCGGAGCGCGAGGCGGACCATCCGAAGTTCATCTGACGATACTCGTCTCCGCTCGCGCCGAGAACGACGACCGTAACGGAGCCTTCCATTACAGAATTACTACTGTAATGGACGGGTGTCGGCGGTGAGTTCGAAACCGGACGGGCATCATGTAAAATCAATGTATTTCATAACGCTATATCAACCGAGAAAAAGCGTCCCGTAGTTTGTGAGGGTTCCTCCACTCTGGAGGAAATGATTTGCCAGTCGTACTCTCGACCGTGGAAACGGGAAAGTCGTCTCGGGTAGTTGGTTTCCGAACGTCGGTCGAGAGTCTCGTGTTTCGTCGATAAACCATCACCAACTGAATAATTTGGCTTTTTTGACGACGAAATTACAGCAACTGCATGCTGAAATCGTTTATCGCCTTCGCTGCACTATAGCAGGTTGCAGGGTGCGGCTCTCCCCGCCACGAAACACGGACCAAGTGCGTTCGTTCAGCGGCACCCGATAGCCATCTTCATCGCTTCGACGTGCGCGTTTTGATACACGCGGCGGCGAGTGGCGTCGGCCACGTGTTCCCGCTGGGACGTGTGAAGAAAGCACACGAACTGCGCTAATCACGCCACGCGTACGGAAAATCGTCCGAACTGTAACGCTGAGCATCCATCGGCGTTTCCTTCGATAGTTACAAGAAACGGTGGAGGTTCGATGGCGGTGTGATGGGTCCACTGTTTCTACAGGCCGGAACAAACCGAGTGCCACCTGGTCGTTCGAAAGAACTTCGCTCTCTCGTAATGTCGAGACGTCAGCGGCGTCTCGAACCACTCGGATGCTTTTGAACCACTTGACCAGAGTCGGTTCACCGCAGCCCATTTTGGAGGTTTATATCGTTGATATTTGTATTCCATATCGACGAACAGAATCCCGGCGAGCAGCGTGTTCTACTCAGCGAATTGATGGGAGCCATCGGTCGCTCATCGCACAACTGTCGGATAGTCCCGTAACGGTTTACGTCCCAACGCGTGCGCCGTTGAGGGGAAACCGTACGCCAGTGATTCGACAGTTCGTCGCAGATTATGTCAACGAACTTCGCCCGAAATATGCGCGACGTCGCCGATTCATCCCAGGGATTCCTTCTTGAAGAGTCGCCACAGAGATGGCCGAAATGCGACGAAAAGCCAAACCGAATGCGTCTCAAAATATCTCATCCGATATAGCCATATATCTATATATTCGAATAGAATATATATTTTGGGAAGTTTTTATAGTCTCTATTGTGAGTATGGGGATATGGAGACACGGAAAGTGCAGATCACGGGCGGGTCGACGTACACCGTTTCCCTTCCGAAGGGATGGGCGACGGAGAACGAGGTATCGGAAGGTAGTGCGCTCGGCATCTACCCGGACGAGTACACCCTCATCCTCACGCCGAATCACCGCGACGAAGCCCTCGAAGGGCACTTCGACGGCACCGGGTGCGGCGGTGACGAACTCGTTCGCACTGTAATCGCCATGTACGTGAGCGGGTACGACGTCATCACGGTCGAAACCAGCCGTATCACGGCCGACGATCGGCGCGCCATCCGCACGGCCACGCGGACGCTCGCCGGTTTCGAGGTGATAAAAGAGGGAGACAGAACGTTCGTCGTCCAAGTGCTCTTCGACTCCTCCCAGTTTTCGCTCACCAACGCGGTCGGGCGGATGCACGTTATCGCCCTCGAAATGTTGAAAGACGCGATACGTGCACTCACCGAGCGCGACGACGCGCTCGCGCGGGACGTCATCGACCGCGACGACGACGTCGATAGACTGTGGTTCGTCGTGTCACGACTGTTCCGAAAGACGCTCCGAACGCCCGCCGCGGTCGAGGAACTCGGCATCCCGCGGGAGGTCTGTTTCGACCTCTTCACCGGCGCTCGTCAACTCGAACGCATCGCCGACCACGCGGCGAAGATCGGTCAGGTCTCCGTCGAACTCGATTCTGTCCCCGAACCCGTATCGACGTCGGTCGTGGAACTCCACGAAGAGGCGGAACGCATCATCGAGACCGCCACGGAGGCACTCCTCGCCGACGACCGTAAAAACGCCGTTCAGCTGGCGAACGAGGCTCGCCACGCGGTTTCCGAAGTCGACCATCGTGGCCGCGCTATCGACGATCATCTCCGCGACTTCGGTCCACATCAAGCCCAGCAACTCCGACTGAGCATCGATTCGCTGTCCCGGTGTGCCGACTACGGCGGCAACATCGCCGAGGCGGCACTCCAAAAGGCCGCCCCGCGCCCGTAGCTCACGGGTATTAAAGCGAATAGTACAAGTTCGCTCTCCGCCTCGGCGGTTGCCCGTCAGTTATTCCGGTTCCACTCCTCGACGCCCGCCTCGGCGACTTCGCGGTCCTGTTCGACTGCGCCGCCGGAAACGCCGAACGCACCGACGACCTCGCCGTCGCGTTTGAGGGGATAACCGCCGCCGAAGACGACGATTCGGTTATCGTCCGTCGTCTGGAGTCCGTAGAGAGAGTTCCCCGGTTCCGACGCTTCGGCCAGTTCGTGCGTCGGCATCTCCAGCGCGGCGGCCGTGTAGGCTTTGTTCCGCGAGATGTTTACCGACGCGAGCCACGCGTCGTCCATCCGATGTTGGGCGACGAGGTTCCCTTCGTCGTTCGCAACCGTGATCACCATCGGATTCTCTATCTCGTTCGCTCTCTGTTCTGCGGCTTCGATGAGCGTCTTCGCCTCGGAAAGTGAAATCGATTCCATCGTGAATAATTCCATGGTGGAAAGGAATAACGATTCACCACGGTATAGAAACACCATTAAATGCGGTTACGGAAATCATATTTGTGGGAGAAATGTAACCAATACCAGTTACATCACGTCGTCGAGCGTGACGGGAAGAAACGCGGTTGGTGGAAACGGCGATTGATGCGGAAAACGGTCGAACGAGAAGTAATTTGACGACGGAATCGAACGCCGGTTCAGGGTTCGAGCAGCACTTTCGTGAACCCTTCCTCGCGGTCGTCGAATCGGTCGTACATCTCGGGAGCTTGTTCCAACCCGACGCGGTGAGAGACCACGAAACTGGGGTCGGCACGGCCGGAGATGATGAGGTCGCGGAGTTCGCGGTTGTACTCTTTGACGTTACATTGGCCGGTACCGAGGCGTTGGCCCTTCTCGAAGAGCTTTCCGAAGTCGATACCGAGACGGCCCTGTGCCGCCATCTCGTCCGGTGCGCCGGGGTCCTCCGGGACGTACAACCCGATGATTCCGAGTTTGCCGGTGGGACGGACGGTCCTGATCAGCTGATTGAGAACGACCGCGGGGTTCTCCCGTGCCGGGTCGTACGCATCGTCGGCCTGTTTGTCCGGGTCGACCGCCTGATAGCCGACCGCATCGACGCCTTTGTCCACTTCGCCGCCGTGTTCGTCGATTATCTGTTCGACGGGGTTGCCCGCTTCGAAGTTGATGGGCGTCGCATCGCAGTGTTCCTCGGCGAGGTCGAGGCGGCTCTCCACGCGGTCGACGACGTAAATCTCCGATGCGCCTTTGATTTTGGCGCTGTAGGCGGCCATCAGTCCGACCGGTCCGCCGCCGAAGATGGCGACCGACTCGCCGGGTTGGAGGTTCGCCAGTTCCGTCCCGTGCCATCCCGTCGGGAAGATGTCCGCGAGCAACGCGAAGGCGTCCTCGTGTTCGTCGCCGTCGGGGAGTTTCAGCGCGTTAAAATCCGCGAACGGTACGCGCATGCGGTCCGCCTGCCCGCCCTTGTACGGACCCATGCCGACGTATCCGTACGCGCCACCCGCCGGTACGCTCCCGGTGTCGTTCACGGTCTGGCAAAAGCCCGTGTACCCGTTCTCGCAATTCTCGCAGAATCCACACGCGACGTTGAACGGAATCGAAACGCGATCGCCGACCGAGAGGGATTCGACGCCCTCCCCAACCTCGTCGACGATGCCCATCGGCTCGTGCCCGAAGACGAGGCCGGAGTCGGCCGCCGTCCGCCCCTCGTACATGTGGAGGTCGGAGCCGCAGATACAGGTCGTCGTGACGTCGATGATGACGTCGTTGGGGTTCTCTATCTCCGGTTCCTCGACTTCCTCCACGGCGACCTCGTGTTCGCCCTTGTAAACTACGGCATCCATTGACATTTGGTATACAACCTCGCGTTATTCACGAACGCAAAGCCACATATAATCGCGTCTGTGGACAGTAACATGTTTAAAAGCAATTTGGAAATAATCCGACCGACATCCGTCTTCGAGACGATCGTTTCGTTCCGCGTCATCGGTGGACGACAGGGTGATGAAGACGGGTGGAAACGTTGCAGAACGCGAACGTTCACGGCAGAGACGGAAGAGTCCATCCGTCTCGCCGACCTTCAAAAACATCCGGCGTGAGACACCCGAAAAACTACGCCGGACAGCGTATGTAATCTGTTCACACATGTCGGAGCAACTCGAAGGGAGAAATTCGACGGTCGAAGCGGCGATCGAAAACGAGCGCGACAGACAGGAATCGACGCTGGGGATGATCGCCTCGGAGAATCACGTCTCCGAGGCGGTGATGAACGCACAGGGAAGCGTCTTCACGAACAAGTACGCGGAAGGCTATCCCGGCGGCCGGTACTACGGCGGCTGTGAGCACGCGAACACCGTCGAGGAGTTGGCGGTCGAACGAGCCAAACGGCTCTGGGGTGCCGAGCACGTCAACGTGCAACCCCACTCCGGGACGCAGGCGAACATGGGCGTTTACTTCGCAATGTTGGACCCCGGCGACCGAATCCTGTCCCTCTCGCTGAGTCACGGCGGCCACCTCTCGCACGGCCACTCGGTGAACTTCTCCGGGCAGTTGTACGAAGTCGAACAGTACGAAGTCGATCCGGAAACCGGATACATCGATTACGATGAGTTCGCTACCCACGCTCGGGAGTTCGACCCCGACCTCATCGTCAGCGGTTCGTCGGCGTATCCGCGGGAGTTCGACTTCGAGCGATTCGCCGCCGTCGCCGAGGAGGTGGACGCCTACCATCTCGCGGACATCGCCCACATCACGGGGTTGGTCGCGGCGGGCGAACACTCGAATCCGGTTCCACACGCCGATTTCGTCACCGGGTCGACGCACAAGACGATTCGTGCGGGACGGGGCGGCATCATCATGTGCGACGAGGAGCACGGCGATGCCGTCGATTCGTCGGTCTTCCCGGGCGCACAGGGCGGTCCGCTCATGCACAACATCGCGGGCAAGGCGGCCGGGTTCGGCGAGGCGCTCGACCCCGAGTTCGAAGAGTACGCGACGCGGGTCGTCGAGAACGCCAAAACGCTGGCGTCGGTGCTTCGAGAGCGCGGATTCTCGCTCGTCTCCGGCGGGACGGACAAACATCTCGTCCTCGTCGACCTTCGTGACTCGCACCCGGACCTCACCGGAAAGGAGGCCGAAACCGCACTCGACCGCGTTGGTATCGTCGTCAACAAGAACACCGTTCCCGGAGAGAGTCGGTCGCCGATGGTGACGAGCGGCATCCGAATCGGCACACCCGCCGTTACCACTCGCGGATTCGACGCGGAAGCGATGCAAACCGTCGCGGAAACGATTGCGGACGTGTTGGATGCGCCCGACGACGAGACCGTCCTCGAACAGGCACGCGGCGACGTCGGCCGCCTCTGTCAGGAGTTTCCGATTTACGAGTAAAAACGTGGGGGCGCGAAGACGGAATTTTTCTGTTCGACTCGAAAGGAATGAACGTCAGTCGTCCTCGTCGCTCTCGGCGGGACGGACGGACGCCGCACCACTCGTCCCGCCGCCACTGCTACTTCGACCGCCGAGTAGCGTATCGTCGTCCCGGATGGACGCCCCCTCCTGAACGAGGACGCGTCCCTTGAAACTGCTGAACTCCTTCACCATGCCGTACACGCCGATGAGACCGATGATGGCGACCGGTCCGCCGGTGATGATGGCCGCCTGTTGGAGCGCGTTCGTACCGCCGATGACGATGAGCACGGCGGCGACGAGCCCCTGAAGGACGCCCCAGATGAGGCGGTTGAGTTCCGAGGGGTTCTCCTCCCCGCCGGTGGTCAGCATCGCGATGCCGAGCGTCGAGGAGTCGGCCGAGGTGACGAAAAACGTGATGACCAACAGGAAAAACAGGCCCGACAGCAGGGCACCCGCTGGAAGCGCTCCGAACAACGGATAGCCGGAGACGGCTTCGTTACCACCGTAGTTCGCGAGGACGCCGAGGATGTCCGCTTGACCGAGTTGTTGCATCCGCATCGACATCCCACCGATGACGAGGAACCACGGAACCGTGGCCAGCGTCGTGGCGATGACGCCGACGAACGTCACTTCGCGGATGGTTCGACCGTACGAAATCCGCGCGAGGAAGATGCCCGAGAAGGGTGCCCACGAGAACCACCACGCCCAGTAGAAGATGGTCCAACTTCCGAGGAACGACGAATCGGTCGCCGCGCCCGTGAACAGGCTCATTTTGATGAACTGGTTGAAGTACTGACCGACGGCCTGCGTCCCCAGATTGAGCACGAACGAGGCCATCCCGTTGTAGATGCCGATGAAGAAGACCAACACTCCCAACGAGACGAACACGATGACGTTCAGTTGGGAGAGCCGCTTGATACCCTTCTCGACGCCGCTGATGACGGAGAGCGTGAACACCGTGGTCACGCCGATGATGACGAGGATGATGCCGAGGTCGCCGAGTTGGACGCCGAAGATGTCGAGCGGGAGCGCCGACGCCGACGCCGACGGCGTTCGGACCGACCCGAACTGATAGTCCATCCCCATCAGCAATTGCTGGCCGATGAATCCGAGCGACGTGGCGATGCCGCCCATGGTCCCGAACACCGCGATGAGGTCGACGAGTCGCGCGAAGTAGCTGTCGTCGAGATTCTCGACGCCGACAATCGGGGCGATTACGGTAGAGAACTTGAACGGCGCACCCTTCTTGTGTGCGAAGTAGCCGATGGGCACGCCGACGATGAGGTAGGCCGCCCACGCCGAGATGCCCCAGTGGAAGAACGTGTACTGGAGCGACCCCAGCATGCGTTGCTTCGCGGGGGCGTCAGCACCCGCGAGTGGGGTTCCGCTCCCGTAGTGGAAGATGGCTTCGGCGGGACCCCAAAACACGATTCCGGCGGCGATTCCGGCGGAGAAGAACATCGCAAAATAAGTGAGGAAGTCGTGCCTCGGTTCCGCATCGGGAGGACCGAGTTTGATCTTTCCCCACGGGCCGAAGATGAGGAACGTCGTGAAGCCGACGAATATCAGCATCGCCCAGAGGTAGAACCACGAGAAGTTGGTCCACAACCAGTCGTTGATGGCTTCCATGGTGGTTCCTGCTTGGTCCGGGCCGACCAGTAAGACGTATCCGAGGAACGTTACCGCGGTCAGAATCCCGAACCCGAACACGAGGGGGTCTATTTCGTCTACGAACTCGCGTACGATTCCTTGTTCTTGACTCATATTTCGCTCATGTAATCTCCTGTTACGTTTTTTTGTACCGCACGGAACTACGCGTCGGCCGTCCGTTCGAGCAGTTGACGACGATATCTTCGGCGCTCGACGACGTGTCGCTCGAACTCAACGGCGATTTCCCAACAATCCATTGAATCGTTGTCAGATGTCCCGAGACGGCTGAGAGGCGATGTACGCTCGAATCCGACATCGAACCCATGTTCCAGGACACCATGACACAATGCCACATGCCTCTGTCTTGAGATTCGATAATAATAGCTCGTGTTTCTATACTGTGGTCTATTTAATGGACGGACAAAAATTTAATCGCCGCCGCATTTTATAGCAACTCATCGAACGCACTATGAACGAAAGAGAGAACCGCTCGACTTCGACGATGGTGCTCACGCGTCCGAAACCGCCTCAGGAGTTGACGTGGATGACCTCGTAGGAGTGACTGCGTATCGAACGGATGATATTCCTCGCCTGCCCGGCACCGCTCGTCTCCACCTGGAAGACGAGGTAGGCCTCGCCGACGTCCAGTTCCGGTGCCGAGCGGTCGTGGCGGACGTTGCGAATGTTCGCCCCGTGGTCCGCGATGATGCCGGACACCTCCTGCATCTCCCCGGGTTGGTCGTGGATGCGCACCCGAAGCCGAAGGAGCTGCTCGCGGTTCGTCAACGCGTGCACCAACACGGTTTGCAGCATCGTCATATCGAGGTTTCCGCCACAGAGCAGCGGCATCACCGTCTCTCCCTCGACGTCGAGGGATTCGCTCATGACGGCCGCGACCGAGGCCGCACCGGCACCTTCGACCACCTGTTTCGCCCGCTCGAGGAGGAAGAGAACCGCACGCGCGATTTGACTGTCGGTCACGGTGACGATTTCGTCGACGTGCTGTTCGATGAGCGAGAGCGTCAACTCGGAGATGCCGCCGGTTGCGATGCCGTCCGCGATGGTGTCCACCGAGTCGAGCGTTTTCGGAATCCCTTTGTCCAGACTGTCGGGGACGGTCGCCGCGCCCGTCGCTTGGACGCCGACGATACGCGTTTCGGGGGACAGTTCGGCGAAAGCCATTGCGATACCCGAGATGAGGCCGCCGCCGCCGATGGGAACGACGACGGTATCGACGGTCGGGAGGTCCTCGTACATCTCGACGCCGAGCGTGCCCTGCCCGGCGATGATGGCCGGGTCGTCGTACGCGTGGATGAGTTCCGCGGAGCCGTCCTCGGCGAGGGACTGTGCGTGATTCATCGCCTCGCGGAAGTCCTGTCCGACGAGTTCCACCTCGCCGCCGTAGCCCCTCGTCGCGTCGATTTTCGTCTGCGGAGCGGTCTTGGGCATCACGATGGTTGAATCGATGCCGAGTTTGGTCGCCGCGAGCGCCACGCCCTGCGCGTGATTCCCGGCGCTCGCCGCGACGACGCGCTCGGTGTCCGTCCCCACCACGTCGCGCTCGATTTTGTTGTACGCGCCGCGGGTTTTGAACGACCCCGTCCACTGGAGATGCTCCATCTTCAGGTGCACCTCGCCGCCGGTTCGGTCGTCGAGCGACGTGCTCCGTTCGACGGGCGTCCGCTTCACGACGGACGGGTCGTCGAGTCGTTCGATGGCCTGTTCGATGTCCGAAAAGGAGAGTCGTTCCGTCGTGTTGGTAGTCATCTGTGTGGTCGTCGTCGTGCACTGCAATGACAGGTGCGGTTTGGCGCGAACGTGTGTCCCGAACGGTTCGATATCTGCGTCGTCATCGTGACACTCGAATCAGCGCAGTATCTTCTCCCGGTCGGAGTCGAACAGCGGTTCGTTCCGCACCGTCGCCGGGAACCGCTCGCCTTCGTACTCCACCTCGACGGACTGTCCGGCGTCGGTGTAGTCGGTCGGCAGATAGGCGTAGGCGATACCGGCGTCGATGGTGTAGCCGTAGTCGGCGCGGGTCGTGTAGCCCAGAATCTCGTCGCCGTCGACGATGGGGTGGCCCGTATCGACGACCGAACCCGGTTCGTCGAGGGTCACGGGAACGAGCCTTTGTTCGATGCCCGACTCTTTGGCTTCGGCCAACGCTTCCTTTCCGATGAAGTCGGTCTCCATGTCCACCGCAAAGGAGAGGTTCGCCTCGTAGGGGTTGTACTCCGGAGAAATGTCGGTTCCCCACAACCGGAATCCTTTCTCCATGCTCATCGAGTTGAGCGTCGCATCGCCCATGGCGAGGACGCCGTGTTCCTCGCCAGCGTCCCAGACCGCGTCCCACAGTTGCGCACCGTACTCCTGCGGAGCGTACAGTTCCCAGCCGAGTTCGCCGACGAACGAGACGCGGAGCATCGTCACCGGAATGCCCCCGACGTACGTCTCCTGACAGGAGAAGAAGGGGAAAGCGTCGTGCGAGATGTCCGTCTCGACGAGTCCTTCGAGGGTCTTGCGAGCGTTGGGTCCCCAGACGCCGAGGCCGCATCGGGCGGAGGTCCGGTCGATGACCTCGACGGTGCCGTCGTCGGGGGCGTGGTCTCGAACCCAGCGGCCCTGCGTCGTCCCCGAACTGCCGCCGCCGGTCAGAATCAGGAACCGGTCCTCGTCGAGCCGGGAGACGGTCAGGTCGGCGAGGATGCCCCCGTCCTCGTTGAGCATCGTCGTATAGCGCACCCGTCCGGGCGACACGTCGATGTCGTTCGAGAGGAGTCCCTGCAGGAACCGCTCCGAACCGGAGCCACGCACTTCGATGGCGGTGAAGGATGTGAGGTCGTACAGCCCGACCCGGTCGCGGACCGCTTGGTGTTCCGCCCCGTGTGCCTTCGACCAGTTGCGACCTATCCACTCGGGTCTGTCGGGGACGTCGTACTCGTCGAGCAGCGCCTCGTTCGCTTCGTACCACTGCGGTGACTCCCAGCCGTCGCTCGCGTAGAACTCCGCGCCGAGGTCCTGCTGACGCGGATAGTACGGACTTCGGCGCAAGCCGCGTTGTTTCTTCGGTTGATTCCGAGGATGGGTGAGCTGATAGACCTCGCGGTACTGCTGTGCGGCTCGGTCGCGGACGAATTCGTCGGCACCGTGGTGGCCTTGGAACCGGTCGATGGACGCACCGGTCGCGTCCACGCGCTCGCCGTCGAGTCGCGGGGTGCCGTTTTCCATCCACTCGGCGATGACGTTCCCGACGCCGCCCGATTGGGTCACCCAGACGGCGAGCGCCCACCAGAGGCCGTCGATATCCTCGGTTTCGCCGAGAATCGGCATCCCGTCGGTGGTGAAACAGAACATCCCGTTCATTTCGGTTTCCCAGTCGCACTCCTCGAACGCGGGAATCAGTTCACTCGCGGCGTCGAACGCCGGTTGTTCGTGGTCGGGATGCGTGTTCTCGACGAAGTGTTCGGCCGTAAACTCGCGGAGCGACGGGTACTCCAGTCCGAGGTCGTCCAGTTGGTCCGGGCCGTAGATGTCCTCGGGTTCGACGAGGAGAGGGTCGTGGTTGTACGATCCGATGCCGTAGGCGTCACCGTGCTGGCGGAAGTACAGCGAGCGGTCCTGATGGCGGAGTATCGGCTGTTCGATTTCGCGCTCGGAACCGGCCAGTTCGTCGATGGAATCCGAGACGAGATATTGGTGAGCGCACGGTTTGAGGGGTACGTCGACGTCCACCATCTCGCCGAACAGCGGCCCCCAGATGTTCGTGGCGAGGAGAACCTCGTCGGCCTCGATACGGCCGTGTTCGGTCACGACGGCATCGATTTCGCCGTCGTCGGTTTCGAGGTCGATGACTTTCGTGTTTCCGTAGAACTCGGCTCCGCGTTCGCGCGCCAGATTCGCCATCGCCTCCGAGGCCTCGACCGCGTGGGCCTTCCCGTCGGAGGGGACGTAGAACCCGCCGTGGATGACGTCCGCGTTTATCTGGGGGATGCGCTCTTCGACCGCCGACGGGGAGAGCAGTTCCCCGTCCTCGACGCCGAACGAGCGGGACCACTCGCGCTTCCGTTTGAGGAACTCCCACCGGTCTTCCGTGTAGGCCACCTCGATACCGCCGCACTTCCGGAAGCCGCCGAGGTCGTCGTAGAGTTCCCGCGTGTACTGAGCCATCTTGGACATCAACTTATTCCCGGCGGTCTGGAACACCAGACCGGGGGCGTGCGAGGTCGAGCCACCCGTTTCGAACAGCGGTCCCTGGTCGACGACGACGACATCCTCGCGGCCGAGTTCGCTCAAGTGGTACGCCGCGCTACAGCCGACACACCCGGCACCCACGATGAGCGTCCCGGCTTCATCGGGGAGTATGCTACTTGTACTCATTTACCACATTAACATCGACGGGAACGTGTGAAAAGGGTCATTGTGAGATAGGACAGGTATTGAAAAAAGGTCCCCCTCGTTTCGGCGGGAGACGCCTCTTCAATCGAACCGGTCCAACTCGAACATGTCTATCGGATGGTCGGTTTCGCCCTCGACGGCGAGGTCGGCGAGGATTTCGCCGATGACGCTCGCGAACTTGAATCCGTGACCCGAGAACCCGGCCCCGACCGCGACCTGCGGATGGTCCGGGAGGGTATCGAGGATGAAGTGTTCGTCCGGCGAGTTGGTGAACATGCACGTCGCCAGTCGCATGGTCTGGCCCGCCGCCTCCGGGAAGTACTTCTCCGTGAAATCGCGCAAGAGTCGTTCGTCGGCGGGTCCCGGTTCGGTGTTCCAGTCGTCGGGGTCGACCTGTTCGTCGAGGTGGTGGTACTTTCCGAGTTTGAACCCGGGGACGCCGTAGATGGGAAGGCCGTAGAACCGTCCCTCCGGCGAACTGATGTTCCACACGGGGAGCGAGTCGGGTTCGAACAGCGACGGCGTTTCGGGTTGGAACCACGCGAGGACCTGCCGTTCGGGGACGGCGAGGCCCTCCAGCGCGTCCGCGAGTTTGTAGTTCCACGCACCGGCGGCGAGCACGAGGCTGTCGGCTTCGTAGGACGCGTTCGGGGTTTCGACTCGCACGCCACCGTCCGGCGTCTCCGTCCAGTCGAGGACCTGCTGTCGGGCGCGAACGTCCGCGCCCTCCCGCTGTGCGGCTTCGACGTGGCCGATGATGGACTCCTCCGGGACGATGAACCCGCCGTCCGGTTGGTACAGCGCCTTGTACTCGTCCGGGAGGCGATAGCCGGGGAACCGCTCGTTCAGTTCCGCGCCGGTGAGGATTTCGTGGGGAATGTCGTGTTCCTCACAGGAGCGCAGCGAGCCCTCGAAGACGATGTTCCCCTCGGGAGCGGCGTCGATGGACCCGGTTCGATGGATGACTGGCCTGCCCGTCCGTTCGGCCAAATCGTCCCACAGTTCGTACGCCCGCTCGATGAGCGGGATGTAGGACGGGTGTTCGTAGTACGCGCGGCGGATGATACGCGTGATGCCGTGCGACGAGCCATGCGTGTGCGGAATATCGAACCGTTCCAATCCGAGGACGTCGAAACCGCGTCGGGCCAGGTGGTACGTGGCTGCGCTCCCCATTCCACCGACGCCGATGACGATGACGTCCCTTCGATTGTTACTGTCACTCATACCCACCAACGATGTTTCGAATCGACCATCTTCAGAGTTTTCCCCGGAAAAAACGAGCGAACCGGCGGGAGTTTCGACGCGAATTGGCGTCCTCGAGCCGGGGCGCGAACACCGGTTCACTTGAATGGGGGAGCTATCTGTGGTTCATTTTTATACCCCAAGGACGAGACAAGTTGTCACATGACACGATGGAACGACGGAACGGATCAGGTCGAAGCGGTCAGCCCGGACATCACCGACGAAACGAACGCCCTCCCCGCGGAGTACTTCACCAGCCCGGACGTCTTCGAGATGGAGAAGGAGAAGGTGTTCTCGCGGTACTGGGTGTACGCTGGCCACGCCAACAGCATTCCCGAGGTCGGGGACTTCTTCACCCGGACGGTGGGCGATAAGCAGGTCATCATCCTTCGGGACGACGAGGACGACGTTCGCGCGTTTTACAACGTCTGTGCCCACCGCGGGTCGAAGATGGTCGACGACACGCCCATGACCGACCCCGGCAACATGAGTCGGATTCAGTGTCCGTACCACCTCTGGACGTACGACCTCGACGGGGACCTCTCGACGACGCCGAAGAGCTTCGAAGAGGCCAGTCTCAATCCCGACTTGGACGACGAGGACGTGTCGGAACTGGACGCCGAGACGAACGGACTCATGGAGGTTTCGACCGACCGCATCGGACCGCTGGTGTTCGTCAACTTTGACACCGACCCGATGCCGCTCTCGGAACAGGCCGGAAAGATGGCGACGGAACTCGAAGTCCTCCCGCTCGACGAGTACGAGCACGCCGCACGATTCGTCTCGGAGGTCGAGTGCAACTGGAAGACGTTCGGGGGGAACTACTCCGAGTGTGACCACTGCCAGGCGAACCATCAGGACTGGATCAAAGGAATCCAACTCAACGACTCCGAACTCGAAGTGAACGACTATCACTGGGTGCTCCATTACACCCACGAGGAGGACGTGGACGACGACCTCCGGATCCACGACGAACACGAGGCGAAGTTCTACTACATGTGGCCGAACTTCACGGTGAACATGTACGGCACCGCGGACGGCTACGGCACGTACATCATCGACCCCATAGACGAGGAGCGTTTCCAGCTCATCGCCGACTACTTCTTCAGGGACGTGGAGATGACCGACGAGGAGTTGGAGTTCGTGCGAACGAGTCGCCAACTGCAGGAGGAGGACTTCGAACTGGTCGAGCGCCAGTACGAGGGGTTGAAATCGGGTGCGCTCGCGCAGGCCCAACTCGGACCGAACGAGCACACCCTGCACAAATTCCACCGACTGGCCCAGGAGGCCTACAACGCCTAACCACCGATGACAGAACAGGAACGAACGCCGTTCGTCGCCAGCTGTCCCAACTGTGGGGAACGAAGGGAAACGGAAACGCCCAACGAGGTGATAGCGTTCTACAGACGCCACCGAGCACTCACGCGCCACGACGTCGAGTGGGAGATCGCCGACGTCGAGTCGATCAGGGAAACGACGGAAGACGCCGACCTCAAAGCCGTCGTTCTCGAACTCGGCGAGGAGTACGAGGACGGCGTTCCGCTCGGCCTCGTGACGGCGGCGATGGGCGAACAGGGCCGAACCGTCGGCGAAACGCTCGACGACCTCCGGGAGCTACGGATGACCGGTCACGTGTGGGAGCCGAAAGACGACCACGTGAGCGCGTTTTGAACAGGAAGTGAACGGGGAGTGAACGCGAAAGGCGGAACGCGGCGGGTTTCCACGCGAACAATTCCGTGGTACCGAATGTTTAACATGGATGCCAACGAGAATGGGACACGTAGCGAATCAACGCATTACAACCCACTATGACGTTTATTTCGCACGTCACGGTTCATCACCCGGACCTCGCGCTGGCACCCACGATAAAGTCGGTATCGAACGTCGCTATCAAAGTCGTCCCGACGACGGGAACCGACCCGGAGACGGGGATGTTTTTCTTTCTCGTCGAGACCGACGACGGGAATTTCGAGCCGTTCGAGGTTGCATTGGGGGACGATTCGACGGTCGACCGATGGGAGATGGTCGCCGACCACGGGGACACCCGTATCTATCGTCTCTGTTATACGCCCGGCACGAAACTGGTCACGCCGAAAACAACCGAAGTCGGTGGGATGATGCTCGAAGCGCGGTCGGTGAGACAGGGGTGGCTCCTCCGCGTCCAATTGCCCGACCGAAAGTCGCTGTCGAAACTGTGGAGCTACTGCCGGGAGGAAGGCATCTCGTTCGAACTCGACCGGCTGTACCAACAGGAGAGCCTCACCGCCGACGGAAAATCGCTGACCGAGGCCCAACGAAAGGCCCTGCTGACCGCGTTCGAGGAGGGGTATTTCGAGGAACCGCGACAGACCTCGCACGAAGCGCTCGCCGAACAGTTGGACATCTCCTCGACGGCGGTCGGCGGCCGAATCAGGCGCGGAACGTCGCGGCTCATCGAGACGACGCTCGTGCAGGACGAGTAGCGACCGAGGTTCGACTGGTTCATCACGAAAAATCGAACGACGGTGTGATGGCCACATCATTCAGGTGCGTTCGTCTACACGGAAACGTATGGACGAACTATCGAAAATCGGACTCGGAACCTACAAAAATACCGACCCGGAACAGTGTTCGGAAATCGTCTCCACCGCGCTGGAGATGGGATACCGTCACATCGACACCGCACAGGCCTACGACAACGAGGCGCACGTCGGCACCGGTATCGAACGCGCGGACGTCAACCCCGACGACGTGTTCCTGGCGACGAAGGTGTGGGACGATACACTCGCCTACGACGACGTGCTCTCCAGCACGGACGAGAGTCTCGACAGACTCGGCGTCGAGAGCGTGGACTTGTTGTACGTCCACTGGCCGCGCGACACGTACGACGCCGAGGAGACCCTTCCGGCGTTCGACGAGCTTCACGACGAGGGGACGATCGAGCACGTCGGCCTGAGCAACTTCACGCCGGAACAACTCGACGAGGCGCGCGACACGCTCGACGCGCCGATATTCGCCCACCAGGTCGAGATGCATCCCCTGCTCCAGCAGGAGGAACTCCACGAGTATGCCCGCGAGGACGACCACTGGCTCGTCGCCTACGCGCCGATAGCGCGCGGGGAGGTGACCGAAATCGACGAGATTCAGACGGTCGCGGAGAAACACGACGCGACGCCCCATCAGGTATCGTTGGCGTGGCTAGCCTCGAAGGAGCACGTCGTTGCCATCCCGAAGACGTCGAGCGAGGCGCACCTCCGGGACAACCTCGAAGCACGGAAACTGGAGTTGGACGAGGAGGACATGGCAACGATAGACGGCATCGAGCGTGAGGAACGTCTCATCGACCCCGACGACGCGCCGTGGAACTAGTGACGCACGATTGAATCGGTCGTTCGTCGCCGTTTAGCTTTCGTCGAAAAGTAGTGTCGAACGAGGCGCGGAGGGGCTGCATCTCGACGACAAGTCGACGGATTAGTGATAAATATTTAGTCTGTATTTCGCATAGGTTTTGATGTCAAGTTTGACTCGGATAGACGAAATCCTTTGATAATCAACCAAAATGCGAGAATAACTTCTTGTAAGACCAATGGAGCCGATAATGCGATAAATTCGCGGGATATCACGCTGATAATCGAAAAGAGGATTAAAAAGCTAGCTACTATCCCCAGTATATTTCCAACAAAACCGAAAACGGATAACCATCTCGGAATCAGTTTTGTCTTGTAAAATATATAGTATAAAATCAAGTTACCCAAGCCCGTAGACGACATTACTCCAACATGGTTCACCAAGTCACGTCCCAGTCGCAATAGCTCTCCGAAAGTTTGAATATATAATCGGTCGGTAGTTGCAGCGGTTACATATTCCTGGCTCAAGAATACAAACAGTGGCATAAATATCACGCCGATTAGTTGAAATACTTGGGCAATTATTCGAAACCCGACGAACCCAATCGCTAAACTTTCGCTGTACTTACTCACGATTGGATACAAAAGAAGCGCAAACCCCAGATATATCGGAATTAAAATAAATTGGAACAGTGCTCCCATCAGCACTTGATTCTGGTTTTCAGAGGCTTCGGTGAGATAATTCGGACTTTCCACAGCGGGGACGATACTAAATACTCCCACAATAATTCCGAGAAGAATCAGAATTCCCGAAAACAGTGCGATCCTTCTATCTTTAGATATATTGTTTATTTTCATAATATTATATCCGTGCTCATATTATTAAATTCTTTGACCAGCGTTCTCAATTCGAAGTAAAGACACTCCCTACGACGATGAAATGACTTTCAATGAGCTATCCCGTGTGTTATCGACTCGACAAAATCACCCCCGGTGCGACTACACTCGGTCAATACGAATCCATACTCTCGTCCAGAGCGAGTGAGAAGAACACCTTTAGGACTCCCCGACGGAGGGTCATTCGTCATGAACGCCGCCGACGCCGAAGCCACCGTCCGAAAGTACTACGAATCGCTTCGTCAGGGCGAACCGCTCTATCCATATTTCGCGGATGACGACTCGCTGGTCAAGTTCGGAATCACGGAGCAACTCGTCGGGTACGAGACCGTCGAAGAGGGATTGCGCGAGCAGACCAGTCAGTCGAAGGACTGGACGGTGACGAGTCACGAACTGCGAGTGACCCAACGCGACCGTCACGCTTGGTTCAGCGACACGGTTGAGATGGCGTGGACGGACACGACGAGTGGAACGCGCCGTGAGTTCGATTCCAGGTGGAGCGGTACGCTTGCAAAGCGGGGGGAAGATTGGAAGTTCGTCGGGATGCACGTGAGCGCTCCGCATCAGTTTTAAGCGGTTCGCGACGACTTCGAAATCGACCGGTGACAAAGAAGGGAGCGTCGAGACGGTCAACCGACGGTCCCTCATTCCCCTCCGTCGGGCGATTCGGTAGATGAGTCGGTTTCTGATGGTTCAGTATCGACTGTATCAGACGCAGTTGTATCCTCACTCGTTTTCTCATTCGAATCCGGAATCGGGTCTGCGGCGGTTGCGAACGGCGTTAGCTCCCGGCCGTGGAGAAGGTCCGGGAGGATGATTCGTGCGCTGTGAACGAGCAGTACCAACAGAAGCGGTCCGAGGAACAATCCGTACCATCCGAACAGGAGCGGGCCGAGTATGTAGGCGAACAAGACGAGGCCGACGTGGAGATTCCGACCGGAGATGTACGGCCGCAACAGCAGTTCGGTCACACCGTCGACGATGACCGCGGCAACCAGGAGAAATACGATTGGAAACCAGATCGATTGGGGGGCGGTCACGAGCGAACGCCCCGCAAGGTAGAGGCCAATCGGTACGTACACGATCTTCATACCAACGACAGGGATCAGACTGCCGAGTCCGGTCAAGAGTCCCAAGAGGACCGCTGCGGGAATGCCCACTTCGGGCGGTGCGATGCTATCGAGTGCCGTGTAGGTGATGGCTGCAACGATGGCGACGACGAACGCGTTCAGAATGTTTCCGAAGTAAATCGTTTCGAGGTCGGTGTCGACCTCCGTCAAATAAGCGTGCGTCGCGCTGTTCTCCCCGCTGATCTGTGATGAAAACCAGCCAGAGAGTTTTTGGTCGTCCCGGAGGAGATAGAACGCGATAATGAGCGCGATAAAGACGTGTATGAGCCCGGATGCGGCGGCACCGAGATAGCCACCGGCCGACGTCACTACCCCGCTCGCCGTTTGCGGATTGAGATACTGGGTGAGTTGTTGAGGATTCGAAAGAATTTGATTGATTGCGTCTTGGGGATTTTGCTGTCCAAGGATAGTTTGTAGGTACGGCCCCAACGAGGACTCGTACTGCCGGAGATCGATTCCTGCGAGTTCGCTCAATTGCTGGATACCCACGAATACCGTGTACGCGATGAGGAGAATGCCGGGGAACGCAAGCACTCCCAACGCAAGCCCTGCCGCAAGGCTACGTGGTTGTATCCGATGGCTCAACCTTCGGTAAATCGGCCGCGTCGCGTAGTAGACGAACAGTCCGAGGACGATCGTTCCGACGTACGAGTAAAGGATAAACGCGATAATCAAGCCGAGTACACCGAAGATGAGCCACCAGGCGACCCGTTCACGATTCTGTGTGGGGTCGAAGTTCATGTATCAACGCTCGGAGAGACTCGCTCTAAAGTCCTTTGCCCAATATGAGAATAGTTCGTGAGAGAGTCGAACGGAAAGAACATCATACGCACGAGTAATGCATCTTTCCTTCGTCTTCGCTCGTTCGTATCCAGTAAAGACCAGTGTACGGAGTGTGCAGATACCAGTCCTCTTCGAGATTCACTCTGATATCACCTCCTCGGCCGGAGTCGGCGATGGCACCCGCATCTATTTCGCGTTCGTTGGTTCCGTCCGGCCCGTCGTACACTAGTTTCGCCATACTCTACAGTCAAGCCCCTGTTCAATAAGCGTGATTTCCACCGACGTCCGCTTTGGCGAGTAGAGATGCATTGATGTTTGCGCTCGATACGACGCAGTGGTCGATATCGCGAGCAATAAAACAGAAGACGGACGTCGTTCCCGTCTATCGATACTGCTGGCAGACCGAATTTATCCCTTCCTCGAGGTCGATTTCCGGCTCCCAGCCGGTTTCCGCGTGCATCTGGGAGTAATCCGCCATCGTATCGTGAACGTATACCGAGTCTGGAATCGGATTGTCGATGTACTCCGGTTCGATGTCGGTACCGAGTTCCTCGTTGAGCAGGTCGACGAGGTCGTTGAACGAGATCTGCCTCCCGGTACCAAGGTTGTAAACGCCTGTGAGTTGGTGCTCCGCCGCGAGAACGAGTCCGCGGACGATGTCGTCGACGTGGGTGAAGTCACGCGTCTGCGTGCCGTCCCCGAACAGAACGGGAGCATCTCCGTTCGCCATATCGTCGGCGAACTGCGCGATGACGTTGGCGTACTCCTGTTTATGCTCTTCCGCGCCGCCGTAGCCCTGATACACCGAGAAGAAGCGCATGCCAGCCATGTTCATATCATAGTGGTTGGCGAAGTACTCGGCGTACTTTTCCCGCGCGAGCTTGGACGCTTCGTAGCCGGTGTTGACGGTGACGTCCATCGAGACGGGCGATGGCTCGGTACGGTCCCCGTAAATGGAGGACGTAGAGGCGTAGACGACGGTGTCACAGCCATCGTCCCGTGCTTGTTCGACGGTGTTGACGAAGCCTTCGACGTTCACTCGTGCCCCCTTGGTCGGATTTTCCTCGTGCATCTTATACGAAGAGAGGGCAGCGATGTGAAACACGACATCCACGTCGGTCGGCAGGTCGTCATCGAGAACACTCTGTTCGTGGAACTCGACGGCGTCATCGAGATTTTCGGGCGTCCCGAGATAACCGTCGTCGACGACGACGACGTCGTTTTCGAGAGCGAGACTGTTTGCGAGATTCGAGCCGATGAACCCTGCACCACCGGTAACGAGAACGCGCTTATCTGTTAGTTGCATTTGCAGCACGATATCTTTATTCCCATCAAGTATTGACTTATAGTGTTCGGTTGGCGGAGAGAGGCGGAGAGATGTAGGGATGGACAGTCACCAAGAAAATCTGATGCCGAGGTAACATCATCTCAAATCAAAAACCGTCTTCTTCAAGCCCGATAAGCTCAATCACCGGAAAAACACGGAAGCGCGATGCCAACAGCCCTTATCTCGAGAGCGCTATCGTTTCGTTCCATAACGTCCCTCCGGTCGAATTTTTGTGCTGCACTGGTCAAGTCCGGTCGAGCGCCGACACTACCACCGATATTTGACCGCTTCAGAGGCGAGAAATCCGAATACCACAGTGCTGTGGACAATGGTACTGTCGAAGCCGACTACACAGTCACAATAAGGACGAAAGCCCCTCGTCCAACGGAATCGTCGGTTCGTAGCCTAACTTCTCCGTGGCTTTCGAGATGTCTGCCTCGCTTTCGTCGATGTCCCCCGGACGCGGGTCCGTGTGAACGATATCGGACGACGACGCCGAAACGTCACGGATCGTCTCGGCGAGTTCGCGTATCGTAACGCTGTCGCCGGTACCGATGTTGTACGCTTCGCCGACGTGTTCCGTCGTCGCGGCCAGTAGATTGGCCCGGACGATATCGTCGACGTGGACGAAATCACGCGTCTGCTCGCCGTCGCCGTCTACGGTTATCGGGTCGCCGTTCGTCGCTTGGCGTTTGAAGATGCTGATGACGCCGCTGTAATCGCCGCTCGACTGCCGCGGCCCGTAGATGTTGAAATACCGGAGAGCGACGGTTTCCAACCCGTACAGTTCCTCGTAGAGGCGAGCGTAGTGGTCGAGCGCGGACTTCTGTAAGCCGTACGGGGACGACGGCGAAAACGACTCGTCTTCAGAAATCGGAACTTCGGTCGGCTGTCCGTAAATCGCACAACTCGACGCCAGGACGACGCGGGCGTCGAGGTCTCGCGCTCGTTCGAGCAAGGCAAGCGTCGCGTCGAGATTCACTTCGTTCGCGCGCATCGGCTCCTCAACGGATTGTTGGACGCTCACGACACCTGCTTCGTGGAATATCAGGTCGACGTTTTCGGTCGCGCGGTCGAGGGTCTCGGAGTCGCGGATATCGCCTTCGATGAGCGTCGCCTCTTCGTTTACGTTGGAGCGCTTTCCGGTGCTCAAGTCGTCGAGGATACGAACGTCGTTCTCCTGAACGAGCGCATCGACGAGGTGGCTGCCGACGAATCCCGCACCGCCGGTGACGAGGACCGTTTTGGAGACTGGTGTTTGGACCATTCATCTTTTTATGAAGCGCCCTCTATTAAATCCGTTTCTACTGTAGAATAGTTTGAGCGATGCGGTTACGGTGACGTCTCCGAAAGTTGCGGGCTACATACCGAAGCGAGGACGGTGCGAGGTGGCCTTATGCGGACGGGCTGGCCACTTCTTCGTCCGTGAGCCGCTCTTCCGCCTCGTCGCGGTCCTCGGGATAGCCGACGTCGATGCGCCAGCCGTCCATGCGAATCGCGTCGATGGTACGACCGCTTCTGATGAGGAGGTCGATGGCCTCGCTGATCTCGTACTCGCCGCGGTTCGAGGGCTGCACGAGATGGCAGGCGTGGAAAATAGCGGGCGTGAACGTGTAGAACCCGGTCATCACCAGGTTCGACGGTGGGTCCTCCGGCTTTTCGACGACGTTCGTGATTTCGCCGTAGTCGTTAGTGTCACAGACTCCGAACCGGCTGGCGTCCTCGTACGGCACCTCCTCGGTAAGGAACGCGGCGTCCGCGCGGTCCTCCTGCTGGCGACGAACCACATCTTCGAGATTCGCCTGGAAGATGTTGTCGCCCAGAATCAGCATGAAGTCGTCGTCGATGTGCTCCTCGACGGTCAACAGCGCGTGTGCGAGTCCCTTCTGTTCCCGCTGATGCGTGTACGTGATGGGAATCCCGTCGAACTCGTCGTCGTAGTAGCTGATGATGTCTTCTTTTCGATAGCCGACGACGACGATGAACTCCTCCGCGCCGAGTTCGGCGAGTTGCTCGAAGCAGTGGGTGACGATGGGCTTGCCGTTCACTTCGACCAATCCTTTCGGCTTGTCGTCGGTGAGCGGTCGGAGGCGGGTACCTTTGCCAGCCGCCAGGACTACAGCTTTCATACTTTTGAACGGGGATGCCAGTCATAAATACTTTTAGACCGAAGCATATGCGAAGGTTCAAGGAAACCGGGATTAGTACCGTTCCTAATGGAACTTAGCATCGTCGGGAGTGGCTACGTGGGAACGACCGTCGCCGCCTGTTTCGCCGACCTCGGACACTCGGTCACCAACATCGACATCGACGAGGACATCGTGGAACAACTCAACGACGGTCAGGCACCCATCCACGAACCCGGATTGGACGAACTCGTCGCCGAACACGGTGGGGACCGACTCACGGCGACGACCGACTACGGTGCAGTCCGCGAGACGGATGCGACGTTCCTCGCATTGCCGACCCCTTCCCGCGCGGACGGTAGTATCGACACGTCGATAATCGAGGCGGGAGCCCGTTCGCTCGGCGAGGCCTTGGGGTCGAAGGACGACTACCACCTCGTCGTCGTCAAGAGCACGGTCGTTCCGGGAACGACAGAGGACGTCCTCGGGTCCATCATCGAAGACGCGTCGAACGAGAGCCGAGGGGAGGATTTCGACGTGGCGATGAACCCAGAGTTCCTCCGTGAAGGAAGCGCGGTCGAGGATTTCCTCGGACCGGACAAGGTGGTTCTGGGAACGGAGAACGAGCGCGCGAACGAACGGCTGTCGGCAGTTTTCGAACCGCTCGTCGAGTCGTCAGCTCCCGCCGTCGTCGAAACCGGCATCCGCGAGGCGGAGATGATAAAGTACGCGAACAACGCGTTCCTCGCGACGAAGGTCAGCCTCGTCAACGAACTCGGAAATATCTGCAAAGAGTACGACGTGGACGCCTACGAGGTCATGGACGCCATCGGTCTCGACGACCGTATCGGCGAGCGATTCCTTCGCAGCGGCGTCGGCTGGGGCGGCAGCTGCTTCCCGAAGGATACGGCCGCGTTGGTCGCCGCCGCACACGAGAAGGGGTACGAACCGTCGCTCGTCGAAGCCGCCATCGAAGTGAACGAAAAACAACCGAAACGGTTGCTCGAACTGCTCGAAGACCACGTTCCGCCTCAGGGCAAGCGCATCGCGGTACTCGGACTCGCGTTTAAGCCGGGAACCGACGACGTTCGCAACTCCCGGGCGATTCCGGTCATCGAAGCGCTCCAAAACCGTGGTGCGACCGTCGTGGCCTACGACCCTGTCGCGACCGAAAACATGCGTGAGCATTTCCCCGACATCGAGTACGTCGAATCCGCCACAGCGGCGCTCGATGGCGCGGACGGGGCGCTCGTCGTGACGGATTGGGACGAGTTCGCCGCGTTGGACGACGAATTCGAATCGATGACGGACCCGGTCGTCGTGGACGGGCGTCGAATCGTCGAACGACGTGAGGGAATCACGTACGAAGGGCTCACGTGGTGACATCGGTGAAATAATCGGGATTCCCCACCGCGACGTGCAATTTCGGTGGTTTTATTTTCGATAATTTTTGGCTCAGTTTGAGCAGATATATTTTGAAAGGGTCCTAAATTATTAATACATGTTTTCCCGATAGCCCACAAGCTTTTATTATCCCTGTTCGTTGCTTGTAGATGACTACGGTTCGAGAAAGTTCTTCAAAACATGAGTTCTCATAAATTGATGGATGACGGTAGGATTGACGTGAGGCTTCTAAAACAGAATCTATTCTCCTTCGAAGCGCTGTTCACTCTCTTTCTCTTCGTGGGTTTGTATAAACAAGCCCCGATATTGGATAAGGTTCCGGGGAATCTGACGGCCATTCTGGCGGTGATTTCAGCTATCGTCGGCGGATACGTGTTGATAACGAAAACGGAACGCCCACCGAGAAGCGGACTGGTTCTGACTGTCCTGTTGGGGGCGTTCATCTGCTATGCGTTGTTGAGCAACCTCTGGACCCCGAGCTCCGAGTATGCGACCTCGAAGTCGTTAGAACTCGCCACCGTCACGTTCTGGTCGCTGGGTGCCCCGGCCCTCATCATCTCTAAATCCAAGAGACGGCTACGACGCTTTTTGACCGCCACCGTCATCTTTTCCGTCGTTATCGCGGCGATATCGATCTTCCAATTCATCGTCGTAGCGGGTGAAAGCCAACTCAGACCGTTCGATGCCACGTATCTCCTCGTCGGGAGGGTCATCGGGATTGCGTTCCTCATCGCGGTGGCGTACACGCTGTACGAAGCGTCATCGAAGATGCAACGACGAGTGGGAATCGCCCTCAGTGCTTTGTTCGGATTCATCCTGCTCGTGAACGGCGCGCGTGGTCCGCTTCTTGCCTCCATCGGTGCCGGCCTCTGGCTGGGAATCGGGTATTTCGACTTGTCGAAGTCCCCCCGCGAATTGGCCCGGACGGACCTCGTGAAAAAGATCGGGGCGGTCGTACTGGTGGGAGCTATCGTCTTCGTCGTCCTGCTCTATCTCGACGAACTCCCGAACACCATCCAGCGCATCGTCGCAACGCTCTCCGGCAAAAGCACGGGGTCGGTGGAAGGACGGGTCGACTACTATCTGGCGTCGATACCGATGTGGCTGTCGGCGCCAGCTTTCGGCCACGGCATCGGAAGTTGGCCGATTCTGTACGGGATGGGCGATGTGAAATACTACCCGCACAATATCGTCTTGGAAATCCTCGTCGAATTCGGACTCTTCGGTCTGTTGCTGGTCGGGTCGTTGTTCGGTTGCGCCGCGTACTTGCTCCTCGCGCCGAAACGGCCGCTCCATCGCGACCCGTATCGGATTCTGTTCGTCGCGCTACTCCTGTTTATGGGATTTAACGCGTTCGTGACGTCCGATATTCCCGATAATCGCTATCTCTTCACGATGCTCGGACTCACGGCGTACTGCTATCGAGCGACGTCGGTCAGGACGCTGAAAAATAGGAACAACAGCCACTATTGAACGAACCATCGACACGCCGACCGGGACGAGATAACTATCGATGGAGTTTAGGAAACTTGATTGAAGCACTAACATCACGGAATCGTTGGTCGATACATGAAGAACAATATCGCTAAATTCGCCTCCATCGCCTTCGTCGGCGGGATTGTCGGTCGAGGTCTTCGATACGCGATAAACGTCGTCATCGCACAGGGCTTGGGAACTGACGCGTTGGGACTGTTCGCGTTCGGAATGGTCGTCATGAAGGCCGGAAGCATTCCCGCCCGCCTCGGACTGGACACGGCGGTACAGAAGTTCATTCCGATATATCGAAACGACGAGGAGACGTCGAAGGTGAGCGGAACCGCACTCCTCGGGTTGGTAACGCCCCTCGTCATCGGGTCGGGTCTCTCGCTGCTACTATATTTCAACCGGGCGGCCATCAGCGCCTTCACGGGCAACCGGTTCGGGTCCGCGATACAGTTGTTCATCGTCGGGATACCGTTGTTCTCGACGATGATGGTCGCGAGCAACGCGACCAAGGGACTCAAGGAGACGAAATATTTCGTTTACACACGCGACATCGGCCAATCGAGCGTCGCGTTTCTCCTCGTGGCGGTCGGTGCGTTCGTCCTCAACGACCTCCGGCTAACTATTCTGGGCTACGTGGTCTCGTTAGGGGTCGGCGTCTTGCTCGCGGTCTTCTTCCTCTTGCGACGCGGCGTCATCTCCCTCGACGTTCGTCCCCAGTTCGAATTCACGGAGATATTCCTCGTCTCCATGCCGCTCACCGTCGCGCTCGTCACGCAGTATCTCGTCTCGTGGACGGACATCCTGATGTTGGGTTTCTTCGTTTCACCCGCGAGAGTCGGGTGGTATCAAGCGGCGTATCAAACGTCGATGTTGCTACTCGTGGTCCTGCAGGCCGCGAGTTCGATATTCCCGTCGCTCGCCGCCGACCTCTATCACAACGGCGAGAAAGATCGGCTGGAAATGGTGTATACGGTCGTCACCAAGTGGGTCTCCTTTTTCACCGTGTTAGGGTTGATATTCCTCGCGACGTATGCCGGGCCGGTACTCCAAATATTCGGAACGTCGACGGAATCGGCCCGTCTCGCCTTGGTCATCCTGGCGTTCGGGCAGACGACGGCGGCGATGGTCGGACCGTCCGGCTACCTGCTCATCATGTCCGGGTACGAAAAGCTCCAGATGATCAATTCCGTGGCCGTCTGTGCGATGAACATCGGCCTGAACTTCCTGCTCATCCGCCAGTTCGGTATCGTCGGCGCGGCCGCCGCGACGAGTAGCTCCATCGCGACGCTCAACGTCCTTCGCCTCGTCGAGGTTCGGTATCTCCTCGGAATTCAGCCGTACTCCCGACGGTTTTGGAAAGGGGTAATCGCCATCCTCGTGAGCACCATCGTGTTGGTCGGCGGCCGTCTGATGGGAATCGGTAGTTTCCTCGGAACCGTCCTTATCGGCGCGGTCGCACTCGGCGTCTTCGGCGTCGTCGTGTATCTGCTCGGCTTCGAGAACGACAAGGTGCTCGTCGAGGCGATAGATTAGTATAATCTGAATTTAGTATAGTTTCGAGCGTATTTGAAGACAAAAGATATATCGTCCGCACGGAACCGTATTGAGGTGTGACCTCCGTCTGTATCCTCACAACGGTTCATACGCCCTTCGACACCCGCATTTTTCATAAACAGGCTCGGACGCTCGTCGATGCCGGGTACGAGGTGGAATTGCTCTGCCACCACGACGAAGACACTACGAAGGACGGAATACGGATAACCACACTCGGTACCGTGGATTCCCGAGTCGAGCGATGGTCCCATCTCGTGAAGATATATCAGATGGCGATAGAGGCCGACGCGGACGTCTATCACTTCCACGACCCGGAACTTCTCACGGTCGGAATCCTGCTGAGCCTTCGAACGGATTCGAAGGTCGTCTACGACGTTCACGAGGATTACGCCGATGCGATTCGGGTACGGGAGTGGATACCGGACGAGATAAAGCCCGTTCTCGCTCGCGGATTTCCACAGGTTCAATCGCAGTTGGCGCGAGCGATGGACAGCATCGTGACCGCGGACCTGCCGACCGCGAACCAGTTCGTGAACCGCGGCCACGATTCGGTCGTCACGGTTCGGAACTTCCCACGCCTCGAAAACATCGAATTCGGGGAGGTGGACGGAGAGAACGATTCGGAATACACCCTCTCGTACGTCGGTGGCCTCGACAGCGAACGCGGCCTCCAGCGGATGTTGAAACTGACGCATAAGCTTCGCCAGCGCGATATCGACGTCACCCTCCGACTCATCGGTCCGTTCCAGAACGACGACGTGGAGCGGAAAGCCAAATCGTACATCCGGCGTCACGACCTCGAATCCGCCGTCGAACTCCTCGGCTACGTCGATTACGAGGACATGTTCGCCTACCTCTACCAGTCGGACCTCGGCCTCGTGCTGGTCGATACGGCGCGATTCGAGCGAAACGTCCCCACGAAGATGTTCGAGTATATGTACGCCGAACTGCCGGTCGTCGCGACGAAAAGCGGATCGACCGAGCGCTATTTGGATTCAGACTACAGCATCTTCGTCTCCGAATCCCTTCGAGAGTCGGACGTGGATGCAGTCACAGAGCTCCTGCGGGACGAAGAGAAACGAAGCGAGATGGGAGACGCGGGACGCCAAAGAGTCGTCGACGAGTACTGTTGGGAAGAGGAGAAAGCCAATCTCGTGGAGCTGTACGATGAATTAACTCATTAACAACAGTTACGAATAATCCTAGTCCCCCACATCTATATTCCTGTATTCCCAACTCCTATTTAATGGTAGATTTCGGCCGATATAACACGTCTAACGTGAAAAAGCTCCTCCAAAATCCGCGAATGTCCGTGGGCGAATGCAGAAAAATCGGGATAGCGGTCAACAAGAAGGTCCATCAAAAAGCGGGAGGCGATATCGGTGTCGATGTCATGGACGAAGATTGGGATACGCTGGTCATACTCGACGGAACGCGATACGATACCTTCGAGGAAAACAACGTTCTGGACGGAAAACTGGAGTTTCGACGGTCGAGAGGGAGTCAGAGTTCGGAGTTCATCCAAGGGAATTTTTCCGGCGAGGAGCTCCACGATACGGTGTACGTGACCGCAAACCCCTACGTGACGGAGTTGGAGGACGGCGTGTTTCACTCCGTCATCAACCTCCTCACGGAGTGGGACGATGAGCTTCAAACAGTCGTCCCAGAGACGGTCGTCGATGCGGCGATGGACGCCTTCGAGCGGTATCCAAACAAGCGTCTCATCGTCCACTTCATGCAGCCCCATTACCCGTTCATTGGTGAGAAAGGACGGAGTATGAACCACCGAGGATTCGCACCGACCGACGACTCGAACCTCCGAAGCGACCGGTCCATCTGGAACGAACTCCAGTACGACATCTCCGAGGACACGCCCGCCGAGGTAAAAGAGGCCTACGAGGAGAACCTCAGACTGGTGTTCCCACACGTCCAGCGAATCATCGATGAGATTCCGGGGAAGACCGTCGTCAGCGCGGACCACGGGAACCTGCTCGGAGACAGACTATCCCCGATTCCTGTGCGGGCGTACGGACATCCACGCGGCCTCCGCGCTCCCGAACTCGTGAAAGTGCCGTGGTTCGTCGTCGAGGGCGAAACCAGACGGGACATCAAATCGGACCCGCCGGAGGAAGAAGACCAGTCCTCGCTCGACGAGGATATGGTCGAAGACCGGCTACAGGCGCTCGGTTACAAGTAAAAGGACGGCCGGAGACAAAGACGAACGGGAAAGAAGGGAACTAACGAGGTCGAAACGCGATCATCCCGTTCTGTCCGCGGTTTCCCACGTGACGATGTTCTGCCCTTTCAGGAACTTCCACAGTCCGAGGACCATCCCGACGTTGGAGACGATGAAATAGTAGGTGACGTGTACCGGTCCGGGTATCGCCACGTCGTATCGCTCCGAGACCCATCCCAAGACGGCAGAGAAGTAAAAGAGAACCTGTACGACGAACGAGAGCGTGTAAATCGGGTTGGCGTCGAGGAGCAGAAGGACGGCGTTCGCGAGGAACGCGGTTCCGAGCAGGAGCGGGGACAACCAGCGGAGTATCTTGTGCGAGATGAACTGGAAGGCGAATTTGGGGTATCGAAGCGGGTTGAGGAGTTCCGTGAACTCCGTGACCGTGTTCCAACAGCGGGTCACGATTCGAATCCGTCGGGACATCTCGGATTCGACCGATTCGCCGGTTCGCTCCCACGCGACTGCGTCGTCGGCGTAGTCGATTCTTTCACCGTTGCTGACGACGGCGAGCGGTTCGGCGAAATCGCTGATGCCACCCGGTGAAAGGGGGACGTACGAGGAGCGTCGAACGGCGTAGATGGAACCGTTTCCGGTCACGAGGGAATGGAACCGGGCTTCGAGCTTTTTGATGGCTTGCTCGTAGCGCCAGTACAGCGACTCGCCTTCGACGTCGCTGTCGTCCGAGTAGCGGAGTTCGCCAACGACACATCCCACGCCGTCGGAGAACCTGGCAATCAACCGTTTGATTGCGTCTGGTTCGTACATGCTGTTCGCGTCCGAATAGACGATGAAGTCCGAATCGAGCCTCGACGTGACTTGGTTTTGGCATTCCGTCTTCCCGACGCGCCCCTCGATTCGCATCAGTTCGACGCCCTCGTCAGCGTACCCTTTCACGAGCTCGTCGGTCCTGTCCGAGGACGCATCCGAGAAGACGACGATATCGAACTTGTCGTCGGGATAGTCCAGTTCGAGGCTGTTTTCTATCTTCTCCTCGATGACGTCCTCCTCGTTGTACGCCGCGATGACGAGCGTCGTGGAAGGCCATTCCGATGGGGACTGTACGGGTGGACGGTCGCTCGTGAACACACGAAGTAACGCGGGATAGAAGAGATACGTCTGTAGAATTCCGAGCGAGCTCGCCCAGAATACAACTAGCGCCCCAATTGATAGTAGTTCCATTTGTCTCTACGGATTCGTGTGTACGGAAGGAATAAAAAACGATTGTTGCCGAACGTGGCAGGACGTTACTGAAGAAACACACGAGGAACCGATTCTCGGAGAAATCGGTTCGCGTCGTTGAACGCTCGAAACACGACGAGAGGTCGTCGAAGAAGAACGGCCGGACACACGTGCGGTTTCGAACGGTCGGGAAACGCCGCACGCATCGTGTACAAAATTAGCGCGGTCCGACGGGGGTCGCTCGCTTACTGCTCTTCTTCTCCGCGGACGAGATGACCGACGTCCCGGACCACTTGCCAGAGTTGGCGGGTCACGATTTGGACGTCGAACCAGAACGACTGTCGGCGGATGTACTCGACGTCGTACCGCAGTTTTTTGGCCGGTTCGTGTCCGGTGGCGTCGCTGATTTGTGCGAGTCCGGTCAGGCCGGGCTTGATGAACCACCGCTTTCGCCACTCGACGACGCCGGTCTCGATGTCGGAATCCAGCTCCGGTCGCTCCGGGCGGGGTCCGACGACGCTCATATCCCCGATGAGAATGGACCAAAGCTGCGGGATTTCGTCCAGATGGGTCCGCCTGAGGATTCGACCGACGCGCGTGACCCGAGGGTCGACCTCGCCCTTGTCCTCCTCGCTGACTTTGGCCCCTGTTTCCGCTTCCGCGTCGGTGACCATGCTCCGAAACTTGTACACTTGGAACGTGCCGCCGAACTCCGCGGTCCGAGCCTGACTGTAGAAGATGGGACCGGGGCTGTCGAGTTTGATCGTCAGTGCGATGACGCCGAGGAGGGGGGCAAATGCGAGGAGGCTGGCCGCGGCGAACAACACGTCGAACGCCCGTTTGAACACGTAATCCTGCCAGTCCCACGGTTCGAGGGCGACTTCGACGAGTTCGTCGTCCTCCGTCGCTTCCGTCTTCGTGAGAACACTATCGATGTGCCGACTGGGAGCCTTCGCCGTCACCCCGTGCTTGTGACACGTATCGAGTGCACCGAAGAACTCCGCCCGATCCGTGGTCGAGAAGGCCAAGATGGCCGTATCGACGCTGTTTTCGATGATGACGTTTTCCAAGCGCGAAAGGCCGCCGAGACGTTCGACGCCCGGGAGCGGTTGTTCGGTCCCACCGTCCGTGACGACTCGTTCCAATTCGCGCTCGTGAATCTCGTTTCCGCTCGGCGGCGAGACGTATCCCAACACGGGCGTGTTGATAGCTTTGAGAACGTCGGCGACGTAGCGAACATCGTCACCGACGACGATTGCAGGCGCGTTGGTATCGGTCGGACGTCGGCGAATCGAAACGAATAGCGCGGGGAGACCGACCCCAAGCAGTGCAGTGATGATGATGAGCGTCGAGCGAGGGAGACGGTACGAGTAGTCCGCGTAGCCGAGCGTGGCGAGCCCTAAAACGGCGATGAACAGTCGTTTTTCCGTGACCGAAATCGTGTCCAATACCCGTCGAGGACGTGGTTTGAACATGGGAATGAGGCTCGCCGTAACGACGAAGGCGGTGATGAGGCCCGCAATTCCGATCTTCGGCATCGGGAGTACCGTCGAATGAAGCTGATCGAGTACCGGAAAACTCGTGGTAACGAACGATTGGACCGCGCGTTCGTTCGCGATGAGGACCGAAAGTACCACGAGTGAAATGGTTCCAGTAACGCTAGCGAAGCGATAGCGGAATGTGGAGAGCACTATTTGATTAAAGAGATATGCAATATCATAAATGCTACGTCCAACATTGACCAAAATAAGCAGATTAAATACTAAATAAATTCAATATAGTGAGTAAAATACAAAATTAAATTGTCAAATCGGTCGTGGAATGGGACATTCCGTTTCTGCAGATTATAGTTCGGACCAGGAGTAAAGAGACGCTGAAGAAGTGAAATGGTATCTTTACGGACGGTAGAGGCCTCATTACAATACCGTGTGGAGTTGAGGAAATAGTATGGATGGGAGAATCTTCCGGGCCGATAGGACACCTTCGACGGACGGCACCGTTGGATCGAGCGAACGAAAAGTGCCCTTGGTGGCGAACAGATGACATCGTTCTGGAAGGGATACCTCGTTGCAGTACTCCTCTCGGCCGCCGTCTGGCTCGGAATCGGTCAGACACTGCTGGTCCTCCTCTAAAGAATGCAGTCGTAGATTCTAGAGGTAACCTACCGGCAGCGGTGACTCGATACGCCGGTGGCCCGACAGTGGTTGCCGAACACTCACAAGTTGGCAAAATCCCCATCCTTGCTTTAAAACTCATCAAACTTCGTATAAAAGAATGTATTGTTGAGGAACTATAACTCGAAGATGAGAAAATGACGAAAGACGAGGCCATGATTGCGACCGGTATCCTTTTGGGGACGTTCGGAATCGGCTACGCGTTCATCGGCTTTTGAATGCCGAGAAAAACGGACCGCATAAGCGTTCGATTTCGACGCGGAGGAGATTACACGACGAGGAGGAAGACGCCCCCAGCGATCGCTAGCGTCCCGATTCCGACACAGACCGCCCAGAAGGAAACCCGTTCGACGACCCGCAACAACGCGTCGATCGTGACATAGCCGACGATAGCACTGGTTGCAAGTGCAATGAGTGCAACCGTGGGGGAGACAGTGGGGAGGCCACCGGTTTCGTAGACGACCAACGCACCTGCACCCGCGGCCGCGGGAATGCTAAGCAGAAACGACAGGCGAAACGCGTCAGCGCCGTCGTATCCACGAAAGAGGAGGGTCCCTGCGGTCGTCCCCGAGCGCGAAATACCCGGAAGGATAGCCAAACCCTGCATTCCACCGACGAGAATCGCGTCGGTCAACGTGGGGGTTTCCCGGGTACCCAGTTCGAACCGGTCGGCAAAGCGGAGCAACACTCCCGTCCCGATCAGGAGCACACCGATGAGTGCGACGAACCCGCCACCTGCCAGTTCGGAGACGACCGCATCGAGGGTTTTCAACGCGAGGATTCCGACGATACCCGACGCGAGCGTGGCTACGACGAGGAACGACAGTTCGGCTTGTCTATTCTCGAACGCCGAATCGGGACGCCACCCCCGAAGCGAACCGAGGACGTTTTCGAGTTCTCCACGATAGTAGACGGTTGCGGCGATTGCGGTTCCGGCGTGGAGGAACAGAGAAAAGCGGAGTGCCGCTTTCGGTTGACTTCCCATCGCGCGGAGGAACAGGGTGAGATTCCCCTCGCTCGAAATCGGGAGCCACTCGAAAATGCCTTGGAGGATACCCGCGACGAACGCGATCAGAACGGACTCGTCGACCATGGATGGGTGTCTCGGGCGAAGAAGAAAGGCGATTCGGTTTCCGGTTTGATTAGTTGATTTAATTTTCGTACAAGTATGGTTCCCTATTTGCTGTTCTTGAGATAGGGATTCGACGAACAAGAACTCGGAGTATATGACAATCATTGTAATATACTCAACCGTGAAAATCCCCCACCATCGGAAAACTCCACTGAACGACCCAGAGGGAGTGGTCGAAGAGACGTATGTCTATTTAATGACTGTCCATCTGAACCCAACACTAATTACTCCGTGAGGTCCAACGTGAAGTAGAAATGGCCATCGCTGGCTCGACTATCCCGGACTTCCCCGACTTCTCGGACTTTTGGATCGCGTTTTTACTTGCGAGCGTTATCTCTCTCTTCATGTGGGCGGCGATCATCAAACTGATTTGAGGTCGGCACCACGAAACACGGACGCGGGAAGAAACGAGTCGATTCTACCGTTCGTATCCGCAGATGAGGTACCCGAAGACCAGCATCGCGAGTATCGAGGCGACGGCGTTGTTGAACATCGTGTACACCGCAAACGTTTGGTGAACCGCGAACGCGAGGGCGAACCCGAGCATCGGCACGTCAACCGAGTCCCATCGAACGATTCCCTCGACGATACTACCGAGGACGATTACGAGATACGCTAACCCACCGACGATGCCGACTTGCAAGAAGATTTGGACGTACGAATTGTGGGGCGAATACCCGCGGAAGTGGGGGTCGGTGACGAACGGTTCGATAACGGCGTGCGTGTTGACAACACCGTAGCCGAGGGCGGAGGGTGCGTTTTTGATGGCACGAAGTCCGGCCATCCAAAGCGGTGCTCGCCCGTGTGCATCTATCGGTCCGACCGCGAAGAGGATTGTGAGAAGTAAGACCGCGGATGCTAACGCGAGCGGAACGACCGTGAACGGAACGCTCCGCCGACCGAACAGAACGTACCCGGCGTACACGACGGTGGCCAACGCGAGTGCCAACCAGGATGCACGAGCATGCGTCAGGTACGTTGCGAGTCCGTTGAGGAAGAACAGCACGGATGCAAGCGACACCAGGAGGAACCGCCGTTGGAAGACGTTTTCGACGGCAAGCACGAGCGCTGCAAACGCTCCGGAGAAGGTGAGGACGGCGAGGATATTCGGATTGTCGAGCACGGATTGCAGGTAGTGGAACTCCGTCCCGAGCAGCGGAATGGTGGCTGTGGCCTCGAAGAGTTGGGGCTGGAACCACCAGAGGTCGTACGACCCGATAACGTAGACGGGGAGCCCTATCACGACGAAAAACCCAGCGACGAGTGACAAACCCCAGAAGAAGACGTTCCGCGAGACGTACCTCGGAATGAAGAAGACGTTTACCCCGAAGAGCAACGCCATATAGACGACGAACGACGCTTTCGTCGAACCGGCGGCCATCGAGTTGACGTGGAAAAAGAACACCCCGAGCATGAGGACGTACGCGGCCACGTATACCGCTCGACTTCGGAGGAACGCTACGATATCGTACCCGATGAACGGATAGACTGCGTACAGAAGGAAGACCAGCACGACGTGGAGGGTGCGTCCGTCGCCCGGGATGTACAGGTTGTGCTGCCGGAGGAGGATGAAGGTCAGAAGTATCAACAGAGACGCCTGTGCGACGTGTATCCACAGTCCACTATCGGTCCGATAGTACGTGTGCGCGAGCAACAAAAGGGGTGTAACATAGAGAAAGAGAAGGTCGAGATGAAACGAACCAAACCATTCTGGGGAATTCTGCGCTCTGTAAAGAACCCCGGTGAAAAGAAGTGGAATCAGGATGAGCTGAACGAGGGCGAACGGACGGAACTCACTCGTAAACGGGTTCAAAAACGAACGAGTAGAAGCGTTCTGATTGTCTTGTAAATTCATGGGAGCCATTCCGCGTTAGCTAAAATAGGTTTAGTACCATAGCATAAAAAGGATATTTATTTTTCCTTTTTAATAAAGTATATTGTATTTATGGATTTGAGCGTGTTTTTTGTTCTGTGTATCGAGCCGGAGTGTCCGAAGGTCCCGCGCATCAACCGAACAAGAGAGCGGAAAACGAGATATCGTGATCAGGGAGCGACCGTAGCTAATGACCGAACGAGGCCGTCACTGTTCGGGGTGTACTTCCTCGTACGGTTGGATGATGACGAATCCGCCTTCGTTGGCGAACTGAAGTTGGTACGACTCCCCAGAGGAGCGGCCGATGAAGCTCTTGAGGTTCAAATCCCGCTTCGAACTCGGAGAGACGTTGCTACTCCACGCGACCGTCGCACTGGGGTCGGTACTGACCGGCGTCGGGACGACGAGCGGTTTGCCGTGCGTGGTAATCGCGATATAGCCCGGACCCGAGAGATAGACGTTGAACAGACCGCCGGAGGTCGCTCCGGCGATGCTGCTCATCATCTTGATGTCCCAACTGACGCTGTCCTCGAACGCCAGCACGTCGTTTCCGTTGACGCTGATCTCGTCGTCGGCGTCCAGTTCGAGCAGTTGGACCTCTTTGCCTTGGTCGGCCAGATAGAGATGGCCGGTTCCCGTCGCCTTCATCATCACCGCTCCCTCGCCGGTGGCTTTCTGTTTCAGCATTCCTTTCAGTCCACCGGCGGACTTCTGTTCGAACGAAATTTCGCCGGTGTAGCCGACCATCGACCCCGCTCGTGCCATGACGCTACCGTCCACCGAAACATCGAGCAGCTTCGAACTTTCCAGTTCGAACGTGTTTTGCGTCTCGTTCGGTGCGTGGGAGGTTACAAATTCGTCGAGATTCATCGATTGATACCCAAACGAAGTATCTAATCACATTCGTTTGTAGTTACCGTCCGAAATTTGACCACGTTGTGAAACGAATTCACTATGTGGAACGAAGTCACTCGAACCATCGTCGTTTCCTCACACCTATCCGGCGATGCGAAGCGAAAAAAGTTCGGCGGCTTCAGAAGACGCCCGGGAAAATCACGTAGACGAACAGCATCGTCAGGATTCCCGTCATGCCCGCATAGTACGTCAACGGAAGGAGTTCGAGTCGGATGACCCGTCCTTCCTGTCCGACGAGGCCGACCACCGCGAGCGCGGCGACCACGTTGTGAATCGCGATGAGGTTCCCTATCGCACCGCCGACGGCCTGTGCACCGACGAGGATGGTACGCGAGACGGCGAGGTTCTCGGCGACGTTGTACTGGAACGTCCCGAACAGAATGTCGCTCACCGTGTTCGAACCCGCGAGGAACGCGCCGAACGCGCCTACGAGCGACGCGAAGAACGGGTAGACGCCGCCCGCGACGTTCGCCGTCGCGTCCGACAGGATGACCAGCATGCTGTCGATATCCGCCGCTTTGCCGGATTGAATCATGATCTGAACCGTCGCCACCGCGAACAGCAACGCGATGACCGCGGGGGTGACGTTCTCGGCCGTTTCGACCCACGAATCCTTTATCTGGCGTCCGTTCATGCCGTGTAGCGGAATGGTGAGCAGGTGAACGAATACGAAGACCGCCCCCGGGAGGTAGAGCAGTGCGAAGTCGTTATCGAGGCCAGTACCGAGGATGTTTGTCCACTTGAGGACGAGCGTACTCGTCAGGAAGTCCGTGAGGGGAGTCCAAACGCGGGTGAGAACGAGCAGCGCCGCCAGCAGCGCGTACGGCGTCCACGCTTTCCAAAGGGGCATCTGTTTCGTCACGACGCCACCGTCGGCGGCGACTGGAGTCTCGCTCGGGGACGTCTCACCGGGTTCGATGTCGCCGACCCAGTGTTCCGGCCAGAGTTCCTGCGGTGCGAAATCCCACTCTTCGTCGGGGTGGAAGAACCCGGCTTTCAGCGCACCGACGGTGAACACCATGCCGCTCATCGCGCCGATGAGGCCGGGGAACGTCGGTCCGAGGAAGTACGCGGTCAACCAGTACGGAACCGCGAAGGTGAACCACGCGAACAGGGTGAGTGGAAGCACTTCGAGCGCGGGTTTGATGGAACGTTCTTCGCCGAAAAACCGCGTCATCATGGCGACGCCGATAAACGGCAGTAGCATACCGACGATAACGTGGAACGACGCGGCCCACACGCCGATTTGGGCGACCCAACCAGGTACCGTCGTTCCCGCGGGCGTCGCCACGTTCGCCGTCGAGAACGTGTCCTGCAACCCGATGATGAGCGGCGTCCCCACCGCGCCGAAGGTGATGGCCATCAGGTTTCCGGTGAGCGCGACCACGACCGCCGCGAGCGGTGGAAACCCGAGCCCGACCAAGAGCGGACCGACGACGGCCGCCGGCGTTCCGAAACCAGCGGCGGCCTCGATGAACGACCCCATCAGGAAGACGAGCAGGACCACCTGAACGCGTCGGTCCTCGCTGATGGAGGTGAACCCGGCGTTGATAGTGTCGAAAGCGCCGGTCTGTTTCAGGGTGTACAACAGGAGAATCGCACCGAAAACGATCCAGAGGATGTTCGTCGCGGTGATGAAGCCGTTGATGGTCGCGGCCGCGACCCACGACGGCGTCATCTGCCAACTCGTGACTCCGACGACGACGGCGGATAACCATGCTATCGGCATCGCCCGAGTCGCTGGCCAGTACCGGCCGATCATGAGGTAGGCGATGACCGCCAGCGGCAGGACTGCGAGAACTATTTTGAGGGCACTCACCATCGCGACTCACCACTTAGCTTCGTCTTCGTTAACTGGGGTCGTCGTTCCTGGGCGCTCCTTTCCGCCGGTCTGTTTATCGATACGGCGTCCGAACTCGGACGGTATCGTCGCTGCCGTGTCATCGCTACTCTCCGTTGGTCGGTACCACCTGTCATGGACCTACGGTACACAGTGTAGAATATATAATTAACGAATTTTCTAATAATATTAATATAATATATCGGGGACGAGTCGGATGCCGTGAGGACGATTCCGGAGGTGTCCGTCGAAGCCGATACCGGGGACAATCGGCCGCCGAACGACGTTTCGTCCGTGGTGGCGATGTAGCTCAAAAACCGAGCCATTGCACGGTCGCAACGGAATCCTCCGGTCTCGTATGCCAAACCAGGACTAAAGGCGAAGATTCTTCGACGACCGATATCCCTCATCATCTATCGTTGCTCATTCGTCAGACATATTTCAATGAAATTCGAAAATGTATTTATCGATGCTGCCGGTACAGATGGAATATGTCTTACGATAACCCATCAACGAACGCTATCGGGCAGCCCATCTGCGGACGCACTGACGAAGACTCGAACCGGCCGTGTCAGTGCGTCGTCCCGTTTCCGGGGAGGCCCTGTCCCCATCATCGGGAATAAGCGTTGCACTGTCCGCTCATAGCATTACTGGACGATTCGAACTCGATGAGAAGTCTATGAGTTCGTCATTTTCGATCGACCCCTCGAAATCACACCGAAGCTCGCTCTGCTAGATTGGGGACAGAATCGACAGTTACTGCGATGGTAGACGGAACGTCGGGGACGCTTCCAAGCCGACCCAAGTGAAAGGGAAAGTCGATCACAATTCTCGGACGACTATTTCTCCATCCCGACTGATGGTAACGTTCAGACTACCGACCCAGAAGGAGGATTTCCACTTTTGGCGTCGATTGAGCATCGAAAAGTGGTCCTCAATATCGTGACGGCAACGCTGATGAACGAGCGATTTTGCTTCGTCTCGAGAATCATCGGTGACGAATGCGATGATGTCGATGAGACACTCGGTAAGTGGCGTCTCACCGTTCATATCGTATTCGAACCGATATTCGTGGACGAACATCTGTTTATCTATGGAATCGTCCACCGTCGATTCAGCGTTGATTGAAGCAGCGTTGGACATGACTACACGCTTCGTCTGTACAATAATAAGTATGTGGCACATACTACCAAGAAAGTATCAATTGAAATATTGTGAACGAGGGTGAACGTGGTGACGGTTTCGGGGGACGCCGACCTCACGGTCCCAAAGACATCAATTACAGCGGTCGTCCTCCGTTTCCTCGTCCCTATCCTCCGACCCGTCCGTCGAGTCGTCAGTGTCGGATTCGTCCGCCGTGATTTGATAGAGGATTTCGTCCCGGGTGTATCATCTTTGGAGTGCCCTACGCCGACTACACCGGTGTCCCGACGAACGATGCCAACGGGGGAAGCCCGAAAGCGAATGCACGGGCCGCGGCGGACTCCTGGCCGATAGTCTCGACTATCTTGAGAATGGACTGAGATAAGTGACATTTCATCCGGTAACGATGGTTCAAAGCACGGGCGCGGGACGAGACGAACAGAGCACCGAACTGGTTGACAGCCGGGCTACGCAGTCGCAGTACCCGATTTGCTCAGCCACGGAACGAGGATATCCGCTAGCCGTCGATGGGCGACGTCGTACGAGATGGTCGCTCGTGAGTCCCCTCGCTGACCGCGATACGAACCGAATTCGGTGTGGTTCATTCCGGCGATTTCGCGGAGCGTCGCGTTCTGCGGGAGGAGATTTCTACTCTCACGGTAGGCCTCCCGGTCCAAAACGGTATCCCTGCTGCCGGTGACGCTCAGTACGTCTATCGGACGTTCGCTCACGTTGGTATCGCAATACGACGCGAACTGCACCAGTCCTCGGACGTCGTGTGAGCTCGCATATCGACAAGCGGCAACGCCCCCGAGCGAATGTCCGCCGACGAACCACGTCCGAATCCCGGGATACCGAGACCTGACTTCCCCCGCAGCGCCCACATCGAGGAGGGCGACGTTGAACGGCATTTTCGGGACGAAGACCGTCACGTTGGCACGTCGCACCAGCGGTGCGAGAGAGGCATAATAGGCATCCGGTGCAACGCGCGCGCCGGGATAGAAAACGAGTCCGACGGTCGATGTCCCGTTCGTGGGAGAAAGAACCGTCACACCATCCGTTTTCGAAATCGAGACGTGTGGGTCGTTTGCTGCCGACTGCACCGAGGCCGATGTCCCGTGATGTGGAAGCGAGAAGTACACCGCGACACCACCGACGACGATGAGGATGACGGCCAGAAGGATACCGACTCCCACCTTCCATCGGCGGTTGGTCAACCGTCGCAGTCCGCTCTCGACCATTGTACCATAGAATGAACGTGAGCGAGGGGAGTAAGTATTCGGCTTCAGGAACCGACGACCGATACGTCGAAGTTCACGAATCGAATTCCGTATCGGCGTGAAACGGTCAGTCTCGTCGAGGATGGTTGCTTCCGCTCGATATGGCCCGTAGATGTCGAGCGTGGCCTTCGGTCGATGCGGGGCTATTAAGCCTCGAAGAGGGTGTCGTATTGGTCGAGGAGATGACGGATGGATTCCTCGGTCGGCGGAACTCCCTCGCGCATGAAACACCCCGCGACCGTATTCGCGAGGATGAGTGACGTCCCGTCGGACAGCCCCTCCGCATGGCCGAGCGTCAGCCCCGTATCGAAGTGGGCATCGGAGTTCGTGACCTGTTCGGGGGCCGGTCTGGGTGCTCGCGCGGTCACGATACCGGATTCTCGGGCGAGTGCCGCCTCGAGAAGCGTGTGGACCACGAATTTGGAAACACCGATTTCGTTACGGAGGGTCATGGCCGTGTTCGAAAGCGAACTGTCCGTCCCCTCCTCGTCGAGGACCGTGAGGAGACGCTTTGCTTGTGTCCGGTTCGTCGTAACCGTCACGGGAACGACGTCGTCGAGAGCGCGGAGGGACTGGAGCCCGTTTTTGACGAAGTTCGGTGACATTTGCTGAATGTCCGCGGGAGAGATGACGACCGAGTTCGGTGGGTGTTCGAGGAGCGGCCAAATTTCGTCCCGAAATCCATCCCAAACGGACGGAAGAGACGGAATGTTCGACCACGACCCGAAACCGAGGACGGTCGTCCCATCGACGGACTCCGCGAGCGTCTCGATACCGATCTCCTCGACCACCGTGTCCCAATCCACTTGGTCGAAGTTCGGCTCGCGGAGGATGAGCTTCCCGTCTTCGAACAGAATGTAATCGGCGAAGGTCGGCTCGCCTGCACTGAGGACATCGTGGGTGGAGAACACGTCTTCGAAGACGGAATGTATCGGGTCGCCGAACGTACCAAAGACGGTGAGGTCGTACCCGAAGTCGTCGAAAACTTGCCCGAGATGGACCGTGTGCCCACCGGGAATCGTTTCGGTGGGGACCCATTCGATGACCGGGACGCTGTCGCTCGCTTCGAATTCGATGAGAAGTTCCTTCAGGTCACCGAACTTTCGCATCGATTCGTAATCGCGGGACCCGTTCCGTTCCTCGATGAATTCACGCATCCGGTCGACGAACGCATCCATTCCGAGTGCGATTCGACCGTCGCCGAACTCCTCGGGGATCTCTTCTCGACAGCGCAGGAGGTGACGTTCCGTTTCGTCGTCGATGGTGGCGGGATGGTCTTTCCCGCTTTTTTCCCAAACGGTGAGCCGACGTGCTTGGTAGTCTTCGTACGTCGCTTTCCACCCCCCGACGGTAACGACGTCGGACGTGCCGGAATCGTACTCCGGGTCGAGTTCGACTTTGAGCGTCGCTCTGATATCGAATTCGGTGAAATAATACCCGGCGACCGTTCCACGCTTCGTCACCGCTTCACCGGTTCTGGTATCGTAGCCCTCGAATTCCACCTCGAAGGACTCGAGCGCCCGTTCCCGTGTCACGCGTTTGAGGTCGGAAAGGCAGTCCTTGAGTCGGATGTATTCCTTCGGAAACGTGGGCCAGTCGGGGTCGTCCGTCGGGTTCACCGGGCGAGCGAGCGGCCAGATAGAATCGGAGAGGAATCTATCAAAAAGGAATCCGAGCTCGGGATTCGTGATGTAGAACCCCTGCATTTCGGACGTCATCTTCCGTTTCGAGCCGTGAGTCCAGTAGAATGCACGTTCCCGATCCGCGCTCACCATGAGCGGTTCGTTGGAGGTGACTCCGTGAATGTCGTCCGCGAGGGCCGAGACTGATTCGTCGAGGTAGATATCGTCGCCGTCGACATCGTCTTCGGTCAGGTCGGATACGATGAGGCGAGAATGGACGTCGGCGGGCAGAGCCGTCAGGTCGTCTCGAAGCGTGTCCAGGTGTTTCCGCGGGAGAAGGAGAAAGAGGCTATCCTCCGCCGATTCGATCACCTTTCGTATGTATTTCTTGATGGTCGGTTCGCTCTTGAACAGCGCGACACCGCCTTCGACTTCCTCTACCGCTTCGTGTAGTTCGTCGAGTCGCTCTTCCGTTCGCGTAATCTGTTGCTTGATGGGCGAGAGCGCTTCGGACGGGTCGATGGCGTAGGCTTTCCGCGGATAGTCGTCGATGACTTCGACGAATCCCTCGTTCCGAAGGTCGCTGACGGTGTCGTACACTCGCTGTTTCGGGACGCCGCTCGACTCCGATATTTCCGTCATCGACTGCTTTCCGCCGCGGATAAGAGCGAGGTACACACTGGCCTCGTACTGAGACATCCCGATGTTCTCCTCGAGCGTCTCCTGGAGAACCGTGTCTTCCGCCTCGACCTGATCGTCCATGCGTCTACAATATTACCACATCCTAAAGGCAGTTTCGAGATGCATCACACACTGAAATTTTTTCAAATAAAATTTTATAATATAATATATTTATTTCCCGCTACGTCACGTAAATCGCTAGAATATCACACAAGCACGCGATAATCCCCTCGCCAGCGCACGTCTCGTCCCAGTCGATACGATACCGAACGGAGAGAGGACAATAGATGGCGTACTCACACGGCCGCCAGTGCCGAAGCCCGCCCGTTTTCGTCCGCGCGCGTGTCGAACTCGTCGGTGACGATGACGTGCAACGAGAAGGCGATTCCAGCGAACAGGAGGGGGAATGCGACCATGAGCAACGCGGTCACGACGAGGGTGACGACCGTGAGAAGTGCCATCGAGAGCACGGCAGTCGGGTGGGAAGCGACCCACCGAATCCCGTAGCGAAGCGCACTCACCGGAGAGACGCCCCTCGCCATCGCGCTGAACGTTGGAACCAGCACCAACGCGGAATACATCGCGACGTACCCGGCGATGAGCGCGATGATTTCGCCGAGCAGCATGCCCCGCGAGAGCGCCGGGATTCCGTAAAGGACCGAGATACCGCCGAAGACCACCGGGACGCCGCTGAAGACGACGCTCGCAACGCCGTTCCGTCGGAGAACCGAGCCCAAGCGTGAGACATCCACCGCGTTCCGCTCCGACCGCAGGTCCTGAACGGCCGCATACGCGAGCAGCGTCGCGGGTCCGACCGTGATGAGCGGAAGCGAGCAAACGACCCACGCGACGCTCAGGACGACCAATCGAAGTGCGTTGCCGTAGACGAAGCTCGGTACCGCCGTGAGCGCGCTGCGAAACGCGATTTGGTCCGTCTCGGCCATGTGTTATCCCGTCCCCGCTTGCATCTGGACGCTCGAAATGAGTTTGTCCTGGAACAGGAGGAAGACGATGAACAACGGCATCGAGGCGAGCGCGAGCGACGTCATGATGAGGTTCGGCGAGAGCGCGTTCACCGAGCGGAGCGTGACGACGCCGATGGGGAGCGTGAAGAGCGCATCGTCGTTCAGAACGATGAGCGGCCAGAGGAACTGGTTCCAGCTCCAGATGAACACGAACAGCCCCAGCGCGGTCAGGATGGGCGTCGATAGCGGAAGGATCATGTGCGTGTAGATACGCACCGACGAGAATCCGTCGAGACGCGCCGCTTCCTCCAGTTCCTTCGGGATATCGCGGAAGAACTGCACGAGCAGGAACACGCCGAGCGGTCCGGCCGCGAACGGCAGGATGATGGCCCAGTACGAGTTGATGAGCCCGAGGTCGTTGATCAACGTGTAGAGCGGAATGATGTTCACGTATCCGGGAATCATGAAGCTGGCCATGATGACGCCCAGCACGATGCTCCGCCCGGGCCACTCCAAACGCGTAATCGAGTAGGCGATCATCGAGTCGACGACCAGCACGATGAACGTCGTAATCGAGGAGATCAACAGCGTGTTGAACGCCCACTGGTAGATGATGGGCTCTTCGATGAGGTATCGCTTCCAAATCGCGAACGTGATCTCCGGCGGGACGAGGTGGAATCCACCCTGCGAGATGAACTTCATCGGCGTCACCGATAGCTGGAACATCCGCCAGTACGGGATGAAGAACAAGGCGGCCAACCCGTACATGACGACGTACAACCCGATCCGATAGAGCCGTTCGCTGTCGAAATATTCGGCCTGTGATTCGTCGACGGTGGTATCTGTATTACTCATTGTTCGTCCCCACGATGACGTAGTTCAGAATCGAGACGCCGACCAGAATAGCCAACAGCGTGTATCCCACCGCTGCGCCGAAGCCGAGGTCGCGCGTTTCGAATCCGAGTTGATAGAGGTACAAGACGAGGGTCTGTGTGTTTCCGGCCGGACCGCCCTTGGTCATGATGTACGGCTGGCCGAAGATCTGGAACTGGAAGATCGTCGATGCGACCAACACGAACAGGACGGCGTTTTTCATGTGCGGAAGCGTGATGTCCCAGAACATACGCCACGGCCCGGCGCCGTCGAGACGCGCCGCCTCGTAGAGTCGAGAGGGCACGTTCTGTCGCGCCGCGAGCAACACGGCGAAGTAGAAGCCCGATTGCCACCAGACGGTCGTGACGACGATGACGGGCATCGCCCAGAACTTCGAGTTCAGCGGCGATCCGTCGAAGAGCCAGCCGAGTAACAGCGTGCCGATGCCGTTCTGTGCAAACATCTGGAGCCAGATGATGCCGACGACCGAAACGGTGAGCACGTACGGGCTGAAGTAGATGAACTGGAGGATTCGGCTCCCCTTCAGTTCCTTGTTCAGCCCCAGTGCGAGCACCATGCTCACGACGAGGATGAGCGGAACGGTCATCGCGACGAACTGAATGGTGTTCCAGAACGCGTTCCAGAACATCGGGTCGTTCAACAAGCGAGCGTAGTTCGCCGCCCCGACGAACGTCGACTGCGACGGGTCGAGGAAGTTCCACTCGAAGAGGCTCATGTAGAGCCCCTTCAACAGTGGATACAGCAGAAAGACGCTGAACAACAGCAAGTACGGGGCCGCAAACAGGAGCCCAGCGAGCAGTTGGCGTGTCGACTGACTTCCGACCTGCTCTCGGATGGACCCGAATCGCCCCGCGGTTGTAGATGTATCGACGTTACTCATGATGAACCACCTACTGCCGATCTAAGGCTTGCTGGAGCGAGGTCGCGCTGTTTTTCACACCCTTCTTCACGGACGTATTGTGAAGATACATGTCGATGAAGGGGCCCCAGAACTTGTCGCTATTGATGTGAATTCCGGTCCGTGGCTGGTACCGAACCTGTTTGTCCTTCACCATCTCGTACATGGTCGAGATGGTATCGAACTCCGTCCAGAGCTTCGTGTTCTTGACTTTCTTCGACGTCGCCACGGATTTCGCGGCCGGGAGGTGACCGCCAGCGGACGCCCACAGGGTGTTGTTTTGGGTGGCGAATTCCGCGAACTCGACGGCCGCTTTCTTCTCTTCCTCGGTGTGGTTCGAGTTCGTCGGGAAGTACAGCGAATTCGACTCGGCCCATGCGACATTGTCGCCCTCTCCGGGGAACATGAACGGCTTCTTGAACGTAAAGGAGAGGTCGGACGGAATCTCGCCGTTCTCGTTCTCGAAGTTGTTGATCGACCACGTTCCGGCGATGAACATGCCGAGTTTGCCCGAGACGAAATCCTCCACGCGCGCGGATTCGCTCTGGAACTTCTGGGAGTCCCAGCCGAGTTTCCCGGTGATGTCGTTCATGAGCTGGGCCGTTTGCATCCCTTTCTCGTTGTCGAATGCGACTTTGTAGTCCCCCGGCTCACCGGTGAGGACGTTACCGCCCGCTTGCGTGAGGGCGATGATGTATGCGCGGTACGCCGCCTGTCCCGCTTTCCAGTTGATGAACGAGAAGGGACGAGCGTCGGTCTTCTTCTTGATGGTGTTCGCAGCGTTCGAGAACGAATCCCAGTCGGAAAAGTCCGGGTCGACACCCGCTTTCTCGAGGACTTTGTCGTTCGTGTACAGCCCCTTGCCGTGAACGTCGATGGGAAGGGCGTATGTGTTCCCGTCTATCTTGGTGTTCTCGCGTGCGATATCGAAGTACGCGCTCTTCGACTTCGACGAGAGGTAGTCGTCGATGGGGTCCGTGATCGGTTTGAGATGCCGACCGTACGAGGCGTAGTAACTGGCGATGTGCGGTGCATTCCCGGAGTTGACGGCGGTAAACAGCTTGTTGAGGAAGCTTCCGAACGGAACGCTTTGCGCGTTGATGTGGATACCGTTGTCCTTTTTGTTGAATTCGTCGACCAGCTCCGTCATCTCCTTTTTTTCCTGCGCCCCGAAGTACATCCAGTAATCCACGTTGACATCACCGGATTTCCCCGAGTTATCCGAATCCGACCCGCCACCGCCGGTGAGTCCGCTACACCCCGCGAGGGCGGTCGTCAACACCGCACCACCCGTACCGATAGCGTGGCGGCGAGAGATTCGGTTTCCGTTCGATTCGGTCGTGTTGGCGTCGTTCTGCGTCATTGTATCGATTTCCGTTTTCGGTTCGTAGTCGAGTGTTCGTCACACGGTTCTGCAGAGACCACCCGCTACCGGGGGTGGAGTCCTGTCGATCATCTCGCTCATGCAGGTGCCGACGAGTCGGTTCGTTCTTGAAGCGGCCGCTCACGGAGCAATAGATTCTCACCGGTGCGTCTATCGAACACGTGGATGTGTTCCGCAGGTAGGTCGAGAGCGACCGTCGTTCCGCTGTCGTACCGGACGTTTCCGTCGACGCGGACCGTCCATTCGTCGTCCCCTTTCGAGAGGTACAGGTAGTTGTCGCTCCCTTCGTGTTCGAGGACGTCGAGTCGCGCTCGAATCGGGGCCGACTGGTCCGCCGTCGCTTCGATGTGTTCGGGGCGAATGCCGAGGACGAACTCGTCGCTCGTCCCGTTCTCGCGGATCTGTTGTGCCCACTCCGATGAGATGTCGTACTCGAAGCTCGGGGCGGCGAGCGTCGTTCCCTGGAGTGAAACGTCGAAGAAGTTCATCGACGGAGAGCCGATGAAATCCGCGACGAATCGGTTCGTCGGTCTCGCGTACACTTCCTCGGGCGTTCCGACCTGCTGAATCGTTCCATCTCGGAGAATCACGATGCGGTCGGACATCGTCATCGCCTCCGTCTGGTCGTGGGTAACGTAGACGGACGTGGTTTCGAGTTCGTTCTGAATCCGCTGAAGCTCCGTTCGCATGTGGAGTCGCAGTTTCGCATCGAGATTCGACAGCGGTTCGTCGAAGAGGAACACTTCGGGCTGCCGGACGATTGCTCGTCCGGTCGCGACGCGCTGTTGTTGTCCTCCGGAGAGATTGTTAGGCTTCTTCTCGAGGTGCTCCTCGATGCCCATCATCTCCGCCGTCTCCTCGACGCGGCGGCGGATTTCGTCGCTACCGAGGTCGGTCGTCAACTTGAGACCGTAGGACATGTTCTTCCGCACGCTCATGTGCGGGTACAGCGCGTAATTCTGGAAGACCATCGCGACGCCTCGGTGCTGTGGCGGGACGTCGTTGATGACCGTCTCACCGATCCGAATACTGCCGCCGGTGATGTCCTCCAACCCGGCGATCATTCTGAGCAGCGTCGACTTTCCCGATCCAGATGGTCCGACGATGGTCAGAAATTCTCCATCGCTCACCTCGAGACTGACATCGTCGACAGCGGTGACCGTCCCCGTGTCACCGTCGTATTCTTTCCGCACCTGATGTATCGATATGCTACCCATTAACATCATTGTCTTTCACCCTACTACTTGAACGTTTCTTAACTACAGTGATTAATCTTTAATTTAGATTCGTTGACATAGCGGCGACTGGTCGAAAAAGAACCCGTGCTTCGTCAGGGCGTCGTCGTATCCAGTTCCCAAACCGCGAGCGACTCGACGACCACGTCTTTCCGCGTTGCGAAGAGGTCTACGTTGACGCTGTCCGAACGTGTCGGATAGATGCGACTGGTGAGACACTGCGCATCGTTCGCGAAGACTTCGAGCACGGATCGATCGAGAAAGACGTGTAAACGAATCGTCCCGTCCTCCGCACGTTGAATCGGCATCGTCTGTGAAGCGTCGTTGGTGTTCGGATTGGTACTCGAATCGCTTCGGTCGACGGTGAGCAATCGGCGCGGGACGTTACAGCGAACGACGGTTCGCTCGGTGTCGTCCGGTGATTGTCGGAGGACGATACCGAACTCGTGGACGTCCCGTGCATCGACGGTGAGTTCGACCTCCAACGTGTCGCTCGATATCTCCTCGAGATATCCCGTTTCGGACGGTGTGACTCGAAGATCCTCGTATCGGTGACAGTCGTCTCGCAGTTGCGTGATTTCGTCCGCCACCGTGATTCGAGGATACTGCTCGTCCGTCATCGTAACGACCCGGGGGAGCGACATCAGGCCCGACCAGCCAGCGTCCCACCGTTCCTCGCTGTCTCTATCTTCTTTCACCCAGCCGAACGAGATGGTCCGTCCCCGGTCGTCCTCGAAGGACTGTGGCGCATAGAAGGAGCCGTAATCGAGTATTCCCCGATGCGTCGGTTCGAACCGATGCTCTGTCTCGTCATACTCCCCGGTAAAGTAGACGACGTTTCGATAATCGGAAACGTGCAGGAGGGCTCCCTCGTCGAATCGAAGGAGTTCCGGACACTCCCATACCGGTCCCGTCTCCCGCCAATCGCCGACGAGGAGTGGATAGCAAAACTCCCAATCCTGGAGGTTCTGAGATTTGAATAGCAGCGCCGTTCCGCCTTCGTCTTCGACCCCCGACCCGATGAGTTGGTACCACGTGTCGTCGACGTTGTAGACGCAGTGGTCACGAAATTCCGCGCTCCAGTCCACGGTAGAGAGGATATCGACCGACCGTGGGACGGATTTGATGATCGGATTCGATGGCTCCTTCTCCCACGAGCGAAGACTGTCGTCCTCCGCGGTCGCTAAACACGGCAGTTGATCCTCGTGTTGCCCACCGGTGTACAACAGCCGGGGGGTTCCGTCGTCATCGATAAAGCACCCCGACCAACAGCCGTGTTCATCCGGGCCCTCCGGAGTCGGTGTGAGGGCGATCGGTTCGTCCGTCCAATGAACGAGGTCGTCGCTGACCGCATGCCCCCAGTGTATCGACCCGTGGAACGGTCCTGCCGGATTGTACTGATAGAACAAGTGATAGCGACCGTTCCACTGAACGAGGCCGTTCGGGTCGTTGAGCCAGTTCGCTGGCGGAGTGAAATGATACGCTGGCCGGTGGCGGGGGTCCCGTACGACCTCACGCATCGCCTCGAACTCCGCTTCGCCCTTCGGACGCCCCAACGTCGGCGGTACGTCTCCATCATCCGAAAGGTAGGACAGTGCGTTTTCGAGCAATCGTAGACGGGAAGACGAATGCGGGTCCTCGTCCGCAGATGCGTGTAGTCCGTGTCCGATACCGATGACGCGTCCCGCACCGACCTGCCAATGGAGGAGCGATTTCCGAGCGGGGTGCCGCCGTGCGGATTCGACACTCGCGGCCAGTACGTCGCCGTCGTACGGCGAGCGCTTTTCGTACTGAACGACGAGTCCCTCCGACCGGGACGTCGTGAGGAGTTCCGGTTCATCGAATCCCTCAAAGATGGGATGGTCTTCGTAGAGGGTTCGTATCAAAAATCCCCCGGAATCCACCGAACGGCGACGAACGACATCGGGTCGCTGCGTTTCGATGTCCAGGGATACGGCGGCGAGGACGGCACCGTGACTCAGGAGAAGGCCCCCTCCAGATTCGACGAACGACCGTATTTCTTCGGACGCTTCGGTTCCGTCATCGAGTGGTTCCTCGCTGTGCCACCACAGAACATCGTACGCGTCCAAATCGGTATCCGTGATGTCGTCGAGCGAAAGAAGCTCCGGTCTCGACGCCATCGTCTCCCATCCATGCGACTGCAGTGATTTCTCGCCGTCTTCGGCGACGATGTACGCGACGGACTGTTGGCACTCACCATCACCATCGGTAACACGGCCATTAATATTCATCACTCCAGTGGTTATTTTGATAGGGGTTAATGGTTCCGCATGGTTCTAGATATGTGACACCGATATCGTTCCGAGAAAGGGGACCGACCGAGACGAAGTACAAATGCACGAATAAAAATGGGGCGATTTTGGTAATACTATACAGTACACTGGGAAGTAGTACCAGATGGTTACACTCCAGAGGTTGGCCCAGAGGTCTCGCTCAGGAAGTCACTATACTTCCTCAAGGACGACCGGAGACCGGTCTTAATTCGTTACCGTGCCACATGGCTCGAGAACGGAGATTCAGGTCAGTAATGGATAAGCGGAGCAAAAACACGGGTTGGTATTTTTACCAGGTGTAAACAATATTGTACAATAAAAACTAAATTTATATTCTCTAACTAGTTCTTAGTATTATTTTCCACACATGATTTTGGGATATAGCCGAGAAAATGCGGTGGAGTTCGCTTCGGTTTATCGACTCCCACAGCTTCGAAACAGTTCGGGAATCGTCAGAATCGGAGTGAACATTTGAACGGTCGCCCGGCATTTTACTCCCCCCACTATTGGAGTAACTCGATGGCGCGACAGACCTCAACGCGACGCACATTCATGAAATCAGTATCTGCGGCGACGTTCGGACTCGGGGTGGTCGGAACCGCGAACGCGACACCATCCGTCGGCGGGGTGCCGGTTCCGGACGATACGGACGACCTCACGTACGCGACGATGGGAACGGATGCGGACAACCAGACGGCGACCGTCTTTGGCAACTTCAAGTGTCCGTACACGCAGAATTTCGTCAACAACAACCTCAAGGACGTTATCGACGAGTACGTCACCACGGGCCAGCTCAACGTCGAGTTTCGCGCACTCGCCTATCAGCCGCCGGGAACGACCTCCCACGGCTCATCGACCTACTATATTTCCAGCAGCGACCCACGGATTTCGGAAGTCGCACTGAGTGCGTGGAACGAGCGTCCTGCCGAGTACTGGGATTTCTTCGAGATGATGTTCCAGGAACTCGTCTCGGGGACGGTCACGTACGGAGAGATGCGAAACCATCTCGAATCGGCAGGCGTCGGCGACCGCTCCGAAATCATCGGTGACGCGAAAGGTGGGGACTACGACAGCGCAGTCGAACGAACGGCCGACGTCGCCGGTACCGTGGACGTCTCGTTCACCCCGACGTTCGAACTCGATGGGGATACGACGGCCCCACACCACGACACGGATTCTCTCCTCGATTGGATCGACTCCCGTCTCACCGGATCCTCGTCTTCCGACACTTCGTCTTCGTCAACGAAAGAAAGGACGATCACCATCGACGGAACCGGGACGGAACGATGGAGCGAGTACGAACTCACCGTGGACGGAACGATCGATAAGAGCACGGCGATGGACGCTTCGAAGGACTGGTCCGACAAACTCTCGGGGACGACCGTCAACGGCAAAGTCGGCCCCTGGCGGGACAGTTACACCATCACGGGAGAGATCACCCACTTCAGCATCGACGACGGTGCAGTCGTCTACCGAGACGGCGAGAGAGTCGAACCCCACCGTCTCGGATAGAGGGTCGACGGCCGTTTCAAAGTGAGTACGCACCGTATCACTCGTACCGAGTCGAATCAGTTCGAGTTCAAGTTCGACGTCTCTTCTGCCAACAGTACCACAGACTCCGTTCCACGGCGAAATCGAGGATAGGTTATCGATGCGAACACGTTCTTATTTTCTGAAATCACCACAAAGTATTTACCGAACGTCGGATACGGTTTTAACGTTGCGTGGTTGCACAGCGGGCTTGAACGGTCCCCGGGTCTGGCGCCATCACTCCTGATCCACCAACCACGCCATTGCTTCCTATCGAGATACGAACGTCGGTAGCGAGGGTATCCCATCCAAGAAGTGCGACACACGCTGTGGACACATTCTCGAAACGAAACCGGACTCCGGAAACGTCCAACGCCGACAGAGATAGTCCCCCGCTCGTCCCGAATATCGTCCCATCACCGATTGTATTCCAGCGGTAGATGCGGTCGAGTGAATCACCCGACCAGTTCCGTCCGTAGACGTACTGACGTACCCGACATTCGATCCGCTGACCGAGAGGGGACGCACTATCGACTCCGACTAGACGACGGTGGAGCGGCATCGTGACCGTTGTGTCAGTGAATTTCGGAACTGAGAGGGGACCGCGAAGAACGGCGGGTGACAGGGAAGAGCGTGGCGAGGAGACACTCTTTCGAAGGACAGAATATAATTATAGTTGATTGATTATCCAAGTGATAGAATTAACCGATGAGGAATAGATAAATTTAATCGTGGTGGTTTACGGATGTTGTGATAGTACGGATAGTCCCCCGTCACAGGAATACTTCAAAATCTACGGTGGGGAGTTGACGAACACATAACAAATTACTAATACATACATAAGCTGAAAAAGAACTTATCGTGTTAGACTTCAAAGAACAATCCGAGTGCTCAAAGAGAAAGCATACTGTCCACGGTGCGAAAAAGAACAGCCAGTGGTTGCAACTGTGAGCTGGCAATCGGATATGTGTCGGGTGTGTAGTGCGTCCATCGAGACCGAGGAATCAGGCACTTAGAGGAGGCGGTCGGACTCCGAGATGACCAATTATCCTCCCGCGCCTTAAGACGCGGAAATCCCGAACAGTTGAAGGTACGGTTTGCAGTCTACCACCGAATCACACGACTCGCACGCGTATAACCAGCGTTCAACGCGCTGACTATCGTGTCACCCGTCGATACGCTCGGTCGCGATTTCGGCACCCTCGACGAGCGCCTCCAGTTTTGCCCACGCTATCTCGGGACTCACCATTCCGAGTCCGGCCTGCGTACCGAAGCCACAGTCGGGCGCGGCGACCAGCGGCGTCGCGTCGTCGACCTCATCGGCGACCCGTTCGAGGCGGTCAGCGATGGTCTCGGGATGGTCGATGATGTTCGTTTTCACGTCGACGACGCCCGGAATCAGCGTCCAACCGTCGGGAACCGGGTGTTCGGCGAACGCGCGGTACTCGTGCTGGTGGCGGGGGTTCGCCTGCTCGATGCTGAGCCCGGTGATATCGGCTTCGTAGATTTCCGGGAGCATCTCGACCAAATCCGTATCGAGATGGTGGGGTCCCTCGTAGCTCCCCCAACAGGTGTGAAGCCGAACCTGCTCCGCCGGGACGTTCGACAGCGCCTCGTTGAGCGCCTTGACGTGGAGGCGCGTCGCCCCTTTGATGTCCTCAAGGGATTCTCCCGCGTACGCCGCCGTCTGACCGACGGTGAGGAGTTCGGGGGCATCGATCTGGAGGGTCATTCCGGTCTCGGCGACGAGTTCGTACTCCTCGGCCATCGCGTCCGCGGCGGCGAAGAGGAACTCCTCGTAGGAGTCGTAGTAGTCGTTGACGTGCGTGGCGGTGACGACGCTCGGCGACGCCGAGGTCACGAACGTCCCCTCGAAATCGGCGTCGGTGGCCGCGAGCGCGTCGCGGAACCGCGCGAGTTCGGCTTCTGCCTCGTCCTGGCCCGTGTACTCGATCGGACCGGTGACGACGGGGTGCATCGAGAGGTCGATGACGTCCGTTTTGAACGTCTCTTCGGCGTAGTCGGGGAACTCCTGCAGGTCCGCCCAGAGTTCCTGTTCGCGCTTCCCCTCGATGCCGCTCAGGCGGTCCGCGACGTACCAGTTGAACGAAACGCGGGACTGTTCGCCGTTGTTAGCGACGTCGATACCGACCTCGGCCTGTCGCGCAACGACATCGCGGGTCGCGTCCGCGACGGTCGAATCCCACTCGTCGGTGTCGACGGTTTCCCCGTCCTGACGTCTCGTGAGTAGGTCCAGCAGTTCCGGAGGTCGAGGTAGGCTTCCGATGTGCGTCGTGCGAATCCGGTCGTCATTTTCGGTCATTTGATACTCACACGAGTAATAATCATCGGGTATAAAATAACCCACGGTATTCTATTTGGGAGCCAAATCGGTCGGGAAAGCCACCTAACCGTTCGTTGCCGGGGGTCGCCCCGCCAATCCGCGGTCAGTACAACGAAAAAGAGCTATCCGGTCGCGATAGTCTGTGTCTGGGCCGAATTCGTCCCGAGCCGTCGTTCGATGAGCGCGAAGAGGAGGTCCAACCCGATGGCGAGCAGCGCGCCCGGAATCGCCCCGGCGAGGAGTTGTGGCGTATCGAAGAGGGAGATGCCGGTTATCACCCACACCCCGAGTCCGCCACCGCCGATGAAGAACGCGAGATAGGCGGTGCCGACGTTGAGGACGGCGCTCGTCCGAATCCCGGCGAAGATGACGGGAAGCGCGAGCGGCAACTTGATCTTTCGCAAAATCTGGTTCTCCGTCATTCCCATGCCGCGGGCCGCCGCGACCGTGCTCTCGTCCACGTCTTCGAGGCCAGCAACCGTGTTCGTGAGAATCGGTAACAGCGCGTAGGTGAACAGTCCGACGAGCGACGGGAGAAACCCGAGGCCGAGTAGGGGAAACACGAGCGCGATGATGGCGAGCGTCGGCACCGTCTGTGCGACGTTTCCGACGCTCATCACGACCCGCTTCACCTGCTTGTTCCGGGTGGCAAGGACACCCAACGGGATAGCGACGACGATGGCGAGGACGACCGACACGAGGACGAGCGCGAGGTGCTCCCGCAACAACGTGAGGAACGTATCGAAGTGCGAGAGGATGTACGTGAGCGCCGCATCGAGCGTTCCGAGGACGCTCATATTACGCACCCACCTCGGTCATAGACCGGTAGTCTCGGATGTCCCGTTCGGTGACTCGTCCCACGACATCGCCGTCCTCGACCACACGGAGGGCTTCGGTGTCCGTTTCTATCATCCGAGAGAGCGCCACCTCGGCGCTATCGGTCGGCGACACGTGAACGTCAGCAACCGACGCCGCCTCGGCGTCCGACGTGCCGCCGTCGACCGCGGCCGCCTGCGGTTCCCTGTCGACCGTTGCCGGTCGCATGATTTCCTCGACGCGGGTTATCTGCAACTCCTTGAGCGCCCGATTGTCGCCGATGAACTCCCTAACGAAGTCGTTCGCGGGGTTCTCCAATATCTCCCGCGGCGTTCCGTACTGGACGAGTTCGCCGACGTCGAAGACCGCGATTTTATCGCCCATCTTCAACGCCTCGTTGATGTCGTGCGTGACGAAGAGAATGGTCGTATCGATGCGCTCCTGAATTTCGAGGAACTCGTCCTGCAGTTCGGCCCGGGTGATGGGGTCGAGTGCGCCGAACGGTTCGTCCATCAAAATCACGTCCGGGTCGGCGGCGAGGGCACGCGCGACGCCGACCCGTTGCTGTTGCCCGCCGGACAGGGCTGAAGGGTACTGGTCGCGGTACGTCGCGGGTGGAAGACCCATCAGTTCGAGGAGTTCGTCGACGCGGCCGTCGATTCGGTCTTCGTCCCATCCCCGAAGTTCGGGCACCGTCGCGACGTTCTCGCCGACGGTCATGTGGTCGAACAACCCGATCTCCTGAATGACGTAGCCGATGTCCCGTCGTAGCTCGACCTTCTCCAACTCTTGGATGTCCGTTCCGTCGTAGTAGACCGTCCCTTCGGTCGGTTCTTCGAGCCGATTGACCAACGTCATCGTCGTCGTCTTCCCGCAGCCGGAAGGTCCGACGAAGACCGTCGTCGTCCCTCGCTCGACCTCGAACGTGATGTCCTCGATTGCGACCGTTTCGTCCGGGTACACCTTCGTGACGTTCTCGAATGTGATCATGCTGGATGCCTCCTGTGTGAATTCGTGTGTGTCGTTCATGCTATCGACCGCCGAATGATGCGCGTGGCGAGCGCCTGTTCAACGTCCTCTCCGTTTCGAAGCCGGAACAGCTGTTCCAGCACGCCGAAACCGTAGTCGAACGCGAGTGCGAGCAGCGAGACCGCCACAGTCGAGACGACGATTGCCGCCGGATAGGCCTCGCTGATACCGTTAAAAATCGGGTCTCCGAGGTTGTTCGCCCCGATGAACGCGCCGATTGCGGCGATACCGATGAGGATGACGACCGCGTTGCGGACGCCAGCCATGATAACGGGTATCGCTTGGGGAAGTTGGATACGCTGGAGGCGCTGTCGTCGGGTCATACCCATCCCACGACCGGCTTCGATGGTCGCGGAATCGACCTGCGTGAGACCGACGTACGTGTTCCGAACGATGGGAAGCTGTGCGTAGAGAACCAGCGCAATGACGACCGGTATCTTCCCGATGCCGACGAGGGGGATGAGCAGGCCGAACAGGGCGATGCTCGGCACCGTCATCAACATCCCCGCGGTCCAGAGAATGGCCTTGCCGAGCCGGTCGTCGAACGTGGCGAGGATTCCGAGCGGCACGCCGATGACCACCGCGAGCCACACCGAGTCGACGACGACGATGATGTGATTGAGCAACAGTTCCCAGAGGAGCGATTGATTCTTGGCGAGATACTCCACGTAACTTTCGAGCGCGAGCGGTGTGACCGCGTGCGAGAGTGCGAGGTGACTTTCGAACATCGATTTTAGATGACCTCCTTTCGCTGCAGATACTCTTTCGCGACCGTCTGTGGGTTCTTCTTCTCGATGGCCACCTGCTTGTTGAGGCGTCGCATCACGTCGGTTGTGAGTCCGTTGCTTGCTGCGTTCAGGAGGGATCGAATCGACGGGTGGTTCTCCAACGTCTCGCTGTCCACCAACGGAGCCGCGTTGTAGACCGGGAAATATCCCTTGTCGTCGGTGAGTACGCGGAGACCGAACTGGAGGATTCGTGGGTCGGTGTTGAAGCCGACGCCGACGTCGGCGGACCCCTTTCCGATGACCTGATACAACAGGCCGGAGCCGATGTTGTTCACGGTGACGTTCCCGAGGTCGTCCGCGAACCCGTAATGCTCGCTCAGTCCCGGCCAGCCGTCGGCCCGACTCTGGAACTCGGCGTTCAGCGCGACCGTGAGGTTCGAACCGTCGTTCTGGAGGAACTGCGCGAAGTCGGAGAGGGTTTCGACGCCCGTCTTCTTCGCCCAGTCCGGGTTCGCCAGGATGACGTACGTGTTGTTGAGCTGTGCACGCTGAAGAAACGTCAGCCCGTGTTTCTGCTCGAACTCCGCCTTCACCTTTCGGTAGAGCTTCTCGGGGTCGGAGATAACCGTGTCGTGTTGGGGCGGGAGCGTCTGCCACGCCGTCCCGGTGTACTCCCAGTACAACTGTACCTCGTCGGTGTCGAGGGCACGAAAGTTCGTCGTCGTTCCACCGAGACCGACCTGGTCGGTGACGTTCAAGTCGGTGTTCGCGGAGAGCGCCTCGTACGCGATGTAGCCCAGAACCTCCTGTTCGGTGAATCGCTTGGAGCTGACTTTGACCGACCCTCCTCCGAGTTCGGTGGCGAGGGTGAGACAGCCCGAAAGCCCCCCGATACCGGCAGTAGCGGCGAGACCACCTCCTGCCGCGAGGAACCTTCGTCGTGTGACTGACTGTGGCATACCCCGTCTTTGTGCGAAGAGGGGCCTAATAATTGACCCGTATTAGTTCATCATTTATAAGACGGGACCGAATCACCCGGTCACGTTCGACGGAACGACGGTGACCGGAACGGTGGCGTTGAGCAGTACTCGCTGAAGCGTACTCCCGAACACCGCCTTTCCGGTCGGACTGCGCTTTCTCCCATAGAGATACAGGCGGTCCACGTCCGCTTCGTCGGAGACGGTGAGAATGCTGTCCGCCGTAGTCTCCACCTGTTCCCGTCCTCGGACTTCGACGGACACGCCCGCGTCTTGGAGGATTTCACGCGCCGCCACGATTCCCGACTTTCGAGCCGCGAGGTCGTCCACCGTCATCGAACCGTCGTCGTCGATGTTCGCCCGCGTCGAAGCCCGTTCCTCCTCGTCGAACACGTAGAGCAGGAGGGCGGTCACGTCACTCGATTCGACGGCTGCAGCGGCACCCGCGACGGCTTCCGCCCACGGACGGTAATTGCGCAAGGGGAGCAGTATCGTCTCGCTCATATCGTATCGGACGGACACCGATTCGATAGTCGGTTCGTCGCACATGGTCGGCTATTAAATACTCCACCGAAGCCGACGACGAGTGAGCATCGCCGATAGCTACTCCGGCCGCACCCGCGTTCGTTCCCTGCTCTCCCGGACCGGGTTCTTTCGGCGCGCTTCCGAGAGCGTTCTCAATGAGACAGTAGCAGAAGCGACCCCGTTGCCATCCGTCGTCTTTGCGACGATATCGCCGCGCGGTCCGGCGATACAACTATCCCCGGCGTGGCGACGACCGGCCTGCGTTCCGACGTGATTCGACCCCACGACGTAGCAGGGCCCGTCGAGTGCCCGTGCGCGACACAGCAACCGCCAATCGCGTTCGAACGACTGTCGCCACGCCGCGCTCACCGCGAGCAGGTCACAGCCCTCGCGTCCGTATTCGAGCGCCAGTTCGGGGAAGTTCAGGTCGTAACAGAGCAGTAATCCGAGCGTGCCGACCGGCGTCTCGACCGTAACGGGACCGGTTCCCGCCGCGAAATGGTCCGCCTCCGCACCCCAGAGACGACGTTTTCGATAGGTCGCCACGACGCCGTGTTCGTCGACGTACACGAGCGAGTTGTACACCGATTTTTCGTCCGCTTCCGGTAGCCCGACCACGAGCGCGACCCCGGAGTCGCGCGCGACGGCCGAGAGTCGGTCCGTTATCGGTCCCGGAACCGGAGTGGCGACGGTCGAAACGTCGGTGAGGTCGTAGCCGGTTACGCAGAGTTCGGGGAAAACGGCGAATTCGACGGTCTCCGGCAATCCAGATGCCAGTTCCGCGATCGATTCGATGTTCGCGGCCGTCTCGCCGAGACTCGGCTCGAACTGACACGTGGCGACCCGCGAGGTCGTCATGGTTCCATCCCCGTACGGACTCGTTGCATGCTCGTTCGAAGCGACGCCATCACGGTAGCCCTTCGCACCTACATCTCAAGGGCTTTTATGGAACCCGCAAATTCGAGAGGGGATATATATCCGTTACAAGTTCGCCCTGACCTATAACGGGATTTCCCGAGTTGCTACTTCCAATCGATGACGAGACGACGAACGCAGCGGTCTACCGATGGCGCACCGACGCTCATCGACTGTGACATCCATCAACGGTGGAAAGACGAATCGGAGGTCATCCAGTACCTCCCCGAGCAGTACAAAGACCGGGGACTACAGGCACCGGAAATCCTCTACGACAACGTTGCGGAGTTCTCCCGACGCGACGCTATCCCTGACGACGGGAGCCATCCGGGGTCGGACATCCCGAAGATGAAAGAGCAACACCTCGACGAGTTCGGGGTCGATTACGCGATTCTGACGGGTAACTCGTACCTCAACCTCACCGCGCTCCCGAACGACGACTACGCGGCCGAACTCGCCGTCGCGAGCAACAAGTGGGCCATCGACCGCTGGCTTTCGGAGGGCGGACCGTTCGTCGGCTCGCTGCTGGCGGCACCGCAGAAGCCGAAACGGATGGCGGAGATGATACGAAATCTCGGTCAACATCCACGCGTCGTCCAAGTCGTGATGCCGATGGCCGCACAGCTCCCCTACGGACACGAGTACTACTGGCCGATGTACGAGGCCGCCGAGGAGATGGGGCTTCCGATAGCGCTCCACCCGTACACGGAGGGGCACGGCGTCACCCGACCGCCGACTGGTGCCGGATATCCGCGCACCTACTTCGAGTGGCACACGCTTCTCGGCACCTACGCGATGGGGCAACTCGTGAGCCTCGTCGCGGAGGGCGTCCTGCCGTCGTTCCCGGACCTCGACTTCGTCGTCATCGAGGGGGGCCTCAGTTGGGTGCCGCACTTCCTCTGGCGGATGGACAAAGACTGGAAGGCGCTCCGCGCGCAAGTCCCGTACCTCGAAAAGCCGCCGAGTGAATACGTCAAAGATCAGGTTCGGTTCACCACCCAGCCCATCGAAGAACCGGACGACCCAGAGCACCTCCTCCAGATTCTGAAGATGATGAACGCCTCGGAGACGGTCATGTTCGCCAGCGACTATCCCCACTGGGACACGGATTCGCCGTTCTACGCGCTTCCGCCGATGCCCGAGGAAATGGAGGCGGGTGTGATGGCTGGAAACGCACAGGAACTTTACGGACTCCCGGACGACCCGGAGAGCCTTCCGACCAAGTGAGGTAGCACATATGGAAAAACGATTCGAGATATGTCCGACGACGGAGCTGCCACCCGGAGAACGAACGATAACCGAGTTGAACGGCATCTCGGTGGGCGTCTTCAACGTCGATGGCGAGTACTACGCACTGAAAAACGACTGTCCGCATCAACGAGCGCCCCTATGTATGGGGAAGGTGACCGGCACGACGTCCGTCGAGCGCACCGGCGAAGTGAATTGGGAGGACAACGGCCACATCCTGCGCTGTCCGTGGCACGGCTGGGAGTTCGACATCGAAACCGGCCGCTCCGTATTCAACCCGCACAAGGTCCGCGCCCGGTCGTTCGAAGCCACGGTCGAATCGGCCGACGAGGAATCCGCGGACCGTGAAGCCGACCGTCCGTCCACGCCCGACGACTGTGACTGCGGTTCGAGCGGCGACGAACCACCGGTCGACACGTACGAGGTGACCGTCGAGGACGAAATCGTCGTCGTCTACCTCTGAGATGACCGTAGACACGATGGACACGACCGCTGCGGTCGCGTTCGTCCACTCGGTCACGCTCCGCGAGCTTCCATCGTCGGTCGAACGAGCGGTCAGAATCCGCGTGTTCGACACGCTCGCCGCGATGGCAGCGGGGTATCGACAGGACGGAATTGATATCGTCCGCCGGTACGCAGTCGAACGATTCGGCGGCGAATCGACCGCGACGCTGTTCGACGGCAGCGGGACGAGGGTGCAGCCGGACGGTGCGACGCTCGCCAACGCGACGGCGGCGAACGCTCTCGATATCGACGACGGCCATCGGGAGGTGAAGGGGCACCCGGCCGCGGTCGTGGTTCCCGCGGCACTCGCCACTGCGGAATCCGTGGATGCGACGGTCGAGACGTTACTCGATGCCGTCTACGTCGGCTACGAAATCGGCGTCCGGGCCGGACTGGCGATTCACCACCTCGACGGCGTGTACACCGGAACCGGGTCGTGGGGTGCGGTGGGTGCCGCCGCGGCCGTCGCCCGTCTACGCGATTTTCCAACAGATCGAACCGCTCACGCGCTCGGAATCGCCGAGTATCACGCTCCCCGGACGCCCATCATGCGTGGCGTCGAACGGCCCGGCATGACGAAGGACGGTATCGGATGGGGGTCGTACGTCGGTGCGGTCTCGGCCCAACTCGCCGCGTCCGGTTTCACGGGGTCCGGAACGGTCTTCGACGAGGTGGGTACCGGCGTCGTCGCCCCGTTCGGCGACGTCCATCACGTCACGGAGGCGTACCTCAAACCGTATCCGTGTTGTCGGTGGGTACAGCCCGGCGTCGAAGCCGCGTTATCGCTGGCGGAGTCGACCGCTATCGACCCGACGAGCGTCGAGACGGTTCGCGTCCACACCTTCGAGGAGGCGACCCACCTCCGAACCCGGTCGCCCGATTCCCCGGAAGAAGCGCAGTACTCATATCCGTTCCCGGTCGCGGCGGCGCTCGTCCGCGGACGCTTCACGCAGGCGGAACACGCGTCTGATGCGCTGTCCGACCCCGACATTCTGGCGCTTTCCGACGCCGTGGAACTGCGCGTCGATGAGGCGCTCGATGGACGGTTCCCGGGCGACTGTCTCGCTCGCCTCGAACTCGACACCGAGAGCGAAACGTACGCCTCCGACGTCACCCGTCCACCGGGTGCACGGGAACAACCCCTCGCCGACGACGTGCGACGGGAGAAAGCCCGCCGTCTCGTCACACCGACGCTACCGCCGTCGGCTATCGAAAAAACGGAGCGGCGTCTCCGTGATTCCGCCTCGGTTGCGACCCTCCTCTCCCCGTGGCGGACGTGATTGTCGTTCCGCCGCTCGTGCACATCTCGTCGTGCTGCTGGATGATTGCGATGCGGTAACGAAGAACACTTATAAAACCAGCACGCTGTCCTCAGTACGATGTTGACGTCCGAGGTGCGAGTCCGGTACGACGGCGATTGGACCGCCCAACTCGCCGAATATGATGTCTTCGGCGAATTTATCGCATCGACGTTTCGTAACCACCGGTACATCGGGATGTTGGCGCTGGAAACGAACGACTACGAGGAGACGCTCGACGTCATTCGAACGCACGAGATGGTCGATAGTATCGACGTCGTCGAACGGTACGAAACGTCCGAAGGTCGATTTGCGGCGACCGTATTGCTCCGCGGTCGTCTCACCGAACTCACACCCTTCCAGGCGCTCATGTACGAAGGCTATCTCCCCATCGGACCGACGAAACTCGAAAACGGCTGTGAATATTTCAACCTGCTTCTGGGTGACCGCGACGAACTGGCAAAGGCGATAGAACTCCTCTCGGATTTCGGGAGCGTCTCGGTCGAACGCATTACGAGGGACTTTCGACGAGAAATCATGCCGAGCCGCGCCGAGTGGCAGGAACTGTTCGCATCGATTCCACCGCGACAACGCGAGTTCCTGAACACAGCGGTCGAGAAGGGCTATTTCGAAATCCCGCGGGAAGTGACGCTCGAAGAACTCGCCGACGAGATGGGGATCACGAAAACTACCGCATCGAACCACCTCCGAAAAGCCGAACACACGCTGATCACGTTCGTCCTTCCGTACATCAACCTCGCCGTCAACGGCGACTGACGCATCCGAGTACCGGCATTTTCCCCCACGTTCGGTGCGTATCGGGGGCATTGAAGAAACCGAGTCGAATCAGAATTGCCGTTCCGCACGCGACGGTCGTCTTGACCAATGCGGTGAGACGGCGTCCTCGGCGCCGCAGTCAGTGAGGCTTCCCACGCCGGGGGAATACTAGTCAGTCGCTATCATCAGAACCGCGGGTTCTGATTGATTCACGAGAATCTGTCTCCCAAACACTGGCAGAGGGGTCAAATACAAATACGGAGTCGATGAGACCTCGCTTTCAGCCGAATGCGGTCGTCAGTAACTCGACGGTGCCAACGCTTCGATAGTCCGCTCGGTCATTCCTTCGTCGGCGTTGCTCGGGATGGTCACCAACGGTCGGGTGATGCAGTCGATATCGGAAATCTGCTGAAACTGTTCACGGGCTTGTTCCGGCGTTCTCGCGACACCGAGCGCCTCGACCATCTCGTCGGTGACGTTCCTAATGGCTGTCTGGCGGTCGCCCTCGCGCCACGCCTCGGCGACGGCGGCCGCGTCGTCCGGGAATCGACGTGCAACCGATCGCTCGTAGCCCCGACCGTTGCCCACGTAATAGGCGACGTGCCCCCGGATGGCGTCCTTAGCCGCCTCGACATCATTGCTGACGGCGGCGGGGACGTACGGCGCGACATCGATGTCCTCATCGCGACCGGCTTCTGCCGCGTGGTCGGCGATGTACTCGAAAGCCTCCTCGAGGTCGGGGAATGGCACGTTGTGAGGAATCCAGCCGTCGCAGAGCCGTGCGACGACGCGCCGATTTGCGCGGCCGAGCGCGGCGTGATAGATGGGTACGTCGACGTCCAGCGACGGGAAGTCCCGAACCGAAAAGACGTCGCCATCATACTCCACACGCCCCTCGTCACCGAGAAATGCCCTGGTTAGTTCGATGGTCTCGTGCGCCCGTCGGACCGGGTTGGGGTCGTCCCACCCCATGCCGTGGAGGTCCTCGATGGCCTTTTTCGTCGACGTTCCGACGCCGAGCCGAAACCGACCATCGGAGACCTGGTCGAGCGTGGCTGCCGTCATCGCCAAGACGGCGGGGGTCCGCGAGAAGACGTTGAGGATTGCCGTCCCGAGGTCGACCGTCTCGGTGTGGGCGGCGATGTCGGTGAGCTGGACGACAGAGCTCGTCCCCCAGAGTTCGCCGAGCCAAAGGCCATCGTAGCCGAGTGCTTCGGCGCGAACGCTGAGTTCGGTCTGGTCGAGGGTCGTCACCTGTGGCAACAACAGATCGATTGGCATGGTCTTTCCCACGTGCCGGCGAGTGAAAACAGGGCCGGACGGTAGAGACGGGATATCTCCGTCCAGTCAGGAACGCAGTTGAGTTACACCACCCAGTCTAACTAGTAATACTGAACAATCATACTTTCCAGTAAGACTGAATGGGGAGTGATTCCTCATCCGAAGTCGCCGAGGGCATTCTGCGGTCGACACAAGATGCCGAACGGGTTTGAGAAACCGATTCACGATACCCCGGAACGGTCGCGGGCCGCACGCCCGGGCTGATCGGTCGTGAGCGAAGAAAAGGAGACGCCAGTGAGCTGTAGTCACTGGAAGACGATACGCCGCGCGCGGGCATTCCGTCCACGTACACCAGAAATTCAGGAATATTGTTACCGACCCACGTGATTAATAGTTTTGTAGACCGCCTTATAGAGGGTATGTCAGACGTTCCACCGAACATTCAGCCACCGACGCCCGAGGAAATCCGGGAGAAAGCAGCCGAACACTATATCGACCTCACTGACGAGGAAGTCGAAGACTTCCGCACAGCGATTCCGGGGATGCTCGAAGCCTACGAACGCATCGACGAACTCGTCGAGCCGCGCCCGAGTCGGAAGTACACTGACCGTGAACCGGGATATCGACCGAGTGCCGAGGAAGACCCACTAAATGCGTTTGTGACGAAATGCGAGGTCAGCGGTGCTGATTCTGGTCCACTCGCCGATTACGAAATCGGGGTGAAGGATAACGTTGCAGTCGCTGGGGTCGAGATGACGTGCGGTTCGAAGCTCTTCGAGGGCTATGTACCTTCGAGGGACGCTACAATCGTCACGCACCTCCTCGACGCCGGCGGAACCATCACCGGAAAGATGAACATGGAGGATATGGCGTTCTCGGGGAGCGGTGAGTTGTCGGCGACGGGCCCTGTCTTGAACCCTCGTGACCCGGAGTACATCGCTGGCGGTTCTTCGAGCGGGTCGATAGCAGCGGTCGTCAACGGCGACGTGGACGTGGCCATCGGCGGCGACCAGGGCGGATCGATCCGTATCCCGGCGGCCTGGAGCGGCGGTGTCGGCCACAAACCAACTCACGGCCTCGTTCCCTACACGGGCATCGCGGGGCTCGGTCGTTCGTTCGACCACATCGGCCCGATGGCCACCACTGTCGAAGACTGTGCTCGTGTCCTGGATGTTATCGCTGGCGCGGACTCACTGGACCCGCGTCAAGGCTACGTCCCAACTGACGACTACACAGACGCACTCACGAACGACCCCGAAGACCTGACGATCGGCGTCGTCGAGGACGGTTTCGGCCACGAACAGAGCGAATCAGGCGTAGACGAGACGGTTCGCGATGCGCTGGATCATTTCGCTGATGCCGGTGCGGAAGTGACTGACGTCTCGATTCCGATGCACAAGGATGGGTTACCGATTTGGAACGGCATCGTCATCGAGGAGACGACGGCCACCGTCAACAACGAGGGTATCGGACACTTCAGCGACGGCTACTACGATACACAGTTCATGGATGCCTTCGGCAAGGCACGCCGCGTACAGGCCGATGATTACCTCACGACGGTCAAGTTGACGCTCGTCCTCGGTCAATACCTCGCTGACGAGTACCGGAGTCACTACTATGCGAAAGCGCAGAACCTCAGCCGGGCGTTAGCCGACGAATATGACGACGCACTCGCCGACGTTGACGTCCTGGCGATGCCGACCACCCCACAAACCGCCCACCGACAGGACGACGACTTGAGTCGCCTCGAAGTCATCGACCGTGCGCTCAACATGCTTTCGAATACGGCACCGTTCGACGTTACAGGTCATCCGGCGCTCTCTGTTCCCTGTGGAACGTCCGATGGCCTTCCTGTCGGTCTGATTTTCGTCGGTGAACGATTCGACGACGATACCGTTCTCCGCGTCGGTCACACATTCGAACAGCGACACGACTGGAAGGAGTTCTAAACGGAATCGGCGATGTGAGGTCGTTTACTCGTCCTCAAGTGCCGCGTAGATGGCACGTGACGGCGTCCGTCAAACGTTCCCATCTCCAGAGCCGTCTTGCGACGTTCCTCGTCGCTCTCAGCGGGGTGATATCGCTCGTACTATCTGTATGGTGATGCTGTGCACTCTTCTCGCCAACTCACTGGCTACCGCTCAGGTACCGAGTCAGTCATTGCAGTCAACTACGCCATCAACACAGATCACTACGACCCCCACACCGCCGCCTACCACCACCACGAGCAGTCCGACCACTACGACATCGAAACCGACCACTACAACCGCGACAGCCACGACGACGAGTTCTCCACCAACGACGTCGCAGAGTTCAACGACGCAGAACGCAAGGTCGGGCGGATGGTCCACTACAGCCGTTTCCACGAGTGAAGAATCCGGTTCGACCGACAAAACCACCGACAGAGAAGAAACCACACAAGTAACTCAATCTCCAACAGATTCTACGACTTCCCGACCAACGACAGAAAAGAACAATAGTACAGGAAACTTCCCGCAATCGCAGGGCGACGCGGGAAGCTCCCAAAACGGGACAGGTGGTTTTTCATCGATTCTACTCGCTTTGCTTGCCGTTGGGGGTTTCCTACTCGTTGGTTTCGTCGGTACTATTGCAGGCTGGAAGTATCGTGATAAAATTGTCTCAGGGCTCGCAGGCGCAATGAAAAATATCTCGTTGGGGAGTTGGATGTCAGTGAGTTAGACTCCAGTGAAGATAGTTCCTGATCAACTGGAGATTGAATGTGATTAAAATAACACCACCGAGAAAGTGGGTCATATACACCACGTTTCGACACTGAAGTAGTTCATCTGTCTGGCCTCGGAACTCACACGACTTCTCTTTCAGGAGATCCGTGTGCGAGCGCCCCATAGAGACCGATATCATCACCTAACTCCGTGATTTGGATGTCAGGTCTCTCGACATAGAGATAGTCATCGAGATACGTTCGAATGCCGTCCAAGATTGTTTGCTGGTTGTTGAGCGCAACGCCTCCACCGATAGTGATGAGGCCGGGATTGTACGCATTGCAAAGTGTTCCGATGCCAGCCGCATTATACTGGGCAATCTGATCAAGATACTCCTTAGCGACTGTATCACCATCGTTTGCAGCCTCGAAAAGATGCTCTGCCTCGGAGTGAGGGCCATCTCGAAGCGTCGTTTCCCGGTCGTCAGTTTGCAGTCGGTGGGCGACATAGTGTGGAATGCCGCCACCGGAACAGATCGCCTCCCACGCTCCCGGAACGCCGAAACTACTGAGACCGGACGTCGGTGCAACGGGAAAGAGCCCAACTTCTGCGGCCTGGCCGGATTCTCCACGGAGGAGTCGCCCGCGTTCGACGACCCCAGCACCGATACCGGTGCCGAAGGTGACGTGAGCTACACAATCGTATGCATCGTCAGCACCGAAATACCATTCCCCAAGTGCGGATGCACTACAGTCGTTCGCCAGAAAGAGAGGGAGGTCACATTCGGACCGAATCACACTTCGAAGATCGATGTCGTGGATTTCGGTTCCATATTTGGTATCCATTTCCCGAATGATTCCGTTCGAAGTGTCAACGAGACCAGTACAAGAGACAGCAACTGCAACAATCGTCGCAGAGGTGTTCTGTTGTAGTTTCTGAACTGCTTGGACGATCTGCATTGCGAGAATTTGCGGTCGTGTCGGTTCGACTGCAATCTCGGTGAGAAACTCCCCTGCCGGTGTCCCGACCGTATACCGGAAGTGAGTACTTCCGATGCCGAACACCGCAATTCCATCCATGACATTTACTCCGAAATATTCCCGTATAAACCTTCTTGCCCGCTATTCGACGGTCACACTCTTGGCAAGATTCCGAGGTTTGTCGATAGAGCGGTCTTTCTGATTCGCGATGTGATAAGCGAGCAGTTGCAGATATTTCTTTTTCCGAACGGATACCAGCACAGCCGCCTACACCAATGATGAAGCCACAGGGGAGAAAAGAGGCATCGATGACATATTCCAATAGAAACACCCTATTGGTTTCCCTGTGAATGGCGGTAATGAGAATTCGCCCCTATCTCACCACGAATGTATCGTACAAAGAATCGATGAACTCTCCGTGCAATACGTTTGTATCCGTTGCTGATGAGCCGAGTTCAGATCCGTATGCATCCCAGACCTGTTGTTTACCTCTTTCTGTTGGTTAATAATAGAGGGTAGACCACTTTGTTAGGGACGTGCTTCTATTTACAAATCATCTATATTTTTCTTTCAGGCTCATCATAACAATTTGTGCGAGCATTATAATTGAGCCACTAACATGGGTAAAACCATTATTCGTCAGGAGTTTTCGGATGGCACGAGCAATCAGAGAGAAACCGAGACAGTTCCCGGTGACAAGCAATCAGAAAGTACCGTAGAGATCAGTGAACACTCGAGCGATCAAATCGACCGCAGGAACTCGTCGAAGGGAGGGATGTGAATGCCGACCTACGACATCGTCGAAGAAGGAGCGGACGATACCGGTGGGAACGCCATCGACGGCGTTCTCGAAAACCTAGTTGGCAGCGATACGACCATCATCTTTCCGCCAGGAACCTACAAACTCAACGAACTCATCGTCCCGTCGGGGACTGACAGGCTTGAACTCATCGCGCCGGACGGTGCACGCCTCGTTCCCGGACGGTCGGGCGACGACATACCGTGGGTCGACGTCTACTCACGAGGCTTCGTGTTAGATGGTTTCGAACTCGACATGCGGGACACACCGGTCCCACCGTTCGTGCGGATGAACTCCAATTCAGGAAACTGGGAACTGAGGCGGCTCATTACGCGTGGCTACGTGCGAGCGGCCACTGATACGAACATTGGGTCGAACGATTCGGGCGATGCGCGCACGTACTTCCGGTTGTCAGCGGAAGACGGAACACGTGGGCTGCTCCAGGACTGCTACTTTCACGAGGGGTCGTGCGCACCGGATGAGGCGAGCAATCGGCGTGCAATCCTCGTCGAATCTGGGAAGGGATTGCTCACGTTCAACCGCTGTTGGTTCGAACACTGGGGAGAGAACACTATTTACGCAAAGAAGCCGGAAGGGGGCATGAAAATCCTGAACAGCTTCGTCCGAAATTCACAGAGCGGGATGCGACTCGGTGGCAACAGCGAGGTTCGTAACTGCGTCTCGATCAAAGATGCCCGACATCCGATACAGGCGTGGTCGGGTGGATCGCTCCAACGCGGCGTGAACGTGGAGGCGAACGTACCGGCGGACCCGTCGGACGGCATCAACAGCTACGATGGAAGGATTACTATCGCCGACAGCGACTTCTACCATCGGTATCCGGATAGCAGCTGCGGCGGGGCGATCACGGCGGTAGCACCGTGCCAGGAAGTAGATGTCCGGAGGGTCCGAATCAGCTATGATTCGACGAAGAATCACGACGCGATATACACGTACGAGGGCACGATGTACGACGGAACGCCCGCGAATCTAGAGTATTTGCGACTCGAAGACGTGCAAGTCACCAACGACCACGATTCGGAGTATGCCATCTACATAGGCCAAGAGCCGAATACGTGGGGACCGGTGTCCGGTGTGTTAGGTGGGAGTGGTCCGCAGACGAACTCTAGTTACATAGCGAATTGGATGGCCATCAATGGCGGTCCCGAACAGCCGAATACGACGCCACCGTTGCCGAGTCCACCGCCACTTGGAGAGATACCGATGGAGCCGTCGCAACTCGTTCGTATCGATAATACGGGTAATGACTCGCCGACGACGTACGAGATTACGGCGGGCGATTATGTCCTTCCGGCGGGCAACGATGGTGCGACGATAGCGACGGAGTGGGTGCCAAATGGTGGGCCGCAACGGCCGCCGAATTCGGAGGTTGCTACTGGAACCGTTCCAGCTGGAAGGGTGTACGCCTATTATGTGACTGGCGGCATCGTCTCGACGGAGGCGGACGGGCCAGCTACTTGGACAGTTGATGGGGATGTGTATAATCCTGGTACTGAGGGAGTTTTGATGACGGATACGATTACCAGTGGTGTACAGGAAAGCAGAGATGAGTGGAAACAAGCGGATTCGGTTGTGCAACCGAATAGTGTTGTTATCGCAAAGCCACTGTCTTTCAATGGTGGCCAACCAGCGCATGTCCGCTTGCGAAACGTCACCGATGGCAGCTTCGAATTCAAACTCGAAGAATGGGAGTATCTTGATGGATACCACTTCAGAGAAACATTCCATACAGTGGCCATGGAGCCAGGTGAACAAACATTTCAGTTGGCGGATGACACATCGTTTCGGATGAAAACAGGGACAATCGGTGTCAGCATTCCTTTCTCGTCCGTCTCACTCGGGGAGTTCTTCGGGACGGAAACACCGGTTGTGTTCGCACAGGCCCAGACGTTCAACGGATCGGACCCAATCGTCACGCGGCTCCGAAACGTTTCCAGTAGTTCGTTCGACGTACGTCTCCAAGAGGAAGAGGAGAAAGAAGCAAACGGTGGGCACACGCTGGAAACGGTCGGCTACATTGCACTTCAGCAAGCATCGGGCGTCCTCAACGGTAGACCGTTCGAAGTCCAGCAAACTGGAACAACAGTCAACGCGAATTGGACCCAATTCACTTTCGACCAGCAGTACGACCAACCGCAATTTGTCGCCGGTATGCAAACGTTCAATGGGTCGGATACGGCGAGCCTTCGGTATCGGAATCTCTCGAGCACCGGCGTCGAGGTCAAAGTCGAAGAAGAACATAGTACGGATACCGAAACGGGGCATGTAAACGAACGCGTCGGGTATCTTATTGTCGAAGGTTCTATGTAGGGATCTCAATCTTGATTACTGAATATTCTTAGAATTCCGTGAGTCATCTGAACACAATAGTTATGATAACTTCGTTTTGCGTATCGTCGGACAGGGCAGACGACTACATGATAGAAAGAATCATCTAGCTACAGACAGGGTTCACTATAAGGCAGGGTCTGAATTTCCTCTTGGAATAACCATACTCAAGCGTCGAGAACTTAATCAACAATCGCAGACGAAGAGCACAGGAGTCGCTGCTTAGCTCCTGTGGCAATCGAAAATATACGCGATCCCCTGACAGCAGACATCTGGGTCATATATAGACGAAAAAGATAAATTCAAAGTTTTAATTAAGAGAATATTTGAATTTGCAGATAATAAAGACAGTCGAAGTACAGGAGGTTACATCATCCTCCCTCACAAAAAAGAGAACTAAATCAAATCGCAACTAACTCAAGCAATGTCTTGTCTCAACACATAAAGCACTAATACCATCCGCATCAATCTCATCTTATGTCTATTTGCCACCAACATCGGGATCGCTATGAACAATTGGCAGCAGAATTGTCAGGGTTCGAGAATGGAGAAGAGCTTATGGATTTTGTGCTCGAACATACAGCCAAGGAACTTAGCGCTCGTAATGATTCTGCATTTGAGGATGACCTAAATGAAGAAGTAGTAGAAGAACGCCTACAAGATCTGGGTTACATGGAATGACTACCCGCACAGTCTATCATATAGGGTTGGACGGAGTCCCGCCTCACCTCCTTGAAGAAGCGATTACTCGAGGTTATACACCCGAACTCGCGGATATTAGAGCTGAAGGGGCAAGTGGAACCACAAAAACGGTCGCTCCACCCTTATCAATGGCCGCATGGTGCAGTTTCTCAACTGGGCGAGATCCCGGAGCACACGGAATCTACAATTTCATACTCCGAGAGGAAGGAAGCTACAAAACGCGATTCGCAAATGGCGACATCCTCCATGCAAATTCGATACCAATTTGGGACTATCTTGACTCAAATGGTATTTCGACAGGAATAATGAATTTGATGGCAGGCTACCCACCTTCAGAATCAAGTGGCTTCCATATTGGAGACATTGTAACATCCCCTCCAGACGGGAGTTTCATTTATCCCAATATTCTCGCGGAAGAGATTGAGGAAAAAGTCACCTCGTACGAACTGGATCAGTATACGCCATACACCCCCGATAAAACAGAGAGACAACTCCAAAAGTACTTAGATGGACTCTTCCGAATGGATGAGGAGCGAACAAATATCGGTAAATACCTCATTGAGCAAACAGAGAACTCAGTCTACAGCTACGTCTTTTCTGCTCCGGATTCAATTCAGCACTGTCTAGCACACATCCGCGATGAATCACATCCCGAACACGAACCGGGCTTAGTTGAGACCTACGCGGATAAGCCTCTTGAGCTTCTCACAATCTACGACGAATTTCTAGGATGGCTTAGGAGCTATATGGACGACGAGGATGTTCTCATCGTTCTAAGCGACCACGGCCATAGTCCAGTTCATGGACAGATTAATTTAAATTCGTGGCTATATAACAACGGGTATTTATCACTTGAATCGACTTCGCTAACAAAGTTGAAGCTCTTTGGATATAACCATCTGTTTAACACCTTTGAAGCAATTCTCCACCGATTGGACTTATTCGGAACAGTGAAAGAAGCTGTGGCAAAGGCAGAAGGAGATGATGAAGATGGTGACAAAAGTGACAATTATGGGTTGAAAGATTTATTGACAATTTCACGGATGGACTACGACTGGAATGAAACCGTCGCTTACACTATTGCCAGTGGTGGGCAAATCTACCTAAATACATCAAATGATCACCCTGCTGGTTGGATTACAGCAGAGAACTACGATGATATTCGAGAAGCTCTTCGCAAAGATCTTCTCAATATTCGAGATCCAAAGACGGGAGATGAAGTCATTGAGAATGTCTACTTTGGAGAAGAGGTGTACAGTGACGAATACAAGAACACCCGTCCGGATTTAATTGCACTCCCAGTTGACGAATACCAGATCCAATATCCACAGACTATGAAGACTAAAGAAGTCTTCGGCTCTGCTCCTAAGCCCGGGAGCCATTCATCCGAACATGATCGTACTGGAATCTTCTTAGCTCTTGGCGGAGGTGCCAATGGACAGGATGTCAAAATGGACATCACGGATTATGCACCAACAACACTAGGTCTCCTTAATCAGCCGGTTCCAGCACCAATGACTGGATCTATCCGAGATGATGTTTTTGACGTTGATGCAACAGTTAGTGAATACGACGGGAGGGTGGCAGCAAAACGTTCGGTTCGTCAAGTGACAAAGACAGTTAAAAATTCGTAATTGGTAAAATCTGTTAGAATAGAGATGGATGAGAAGGCATCTAACCGCTGCTAATTGTGAATCCAGGGACACAACATATTTAAAAATTGTAATATTAATATACAATAAATATTTATATGGGGATAGAGTACTTAGCACCATATGACAAATGCAATATGTCTAACCAATGTACCATATTATTAGAATTTCTATATGTAGTTTGTATCAGTTAATTATATCAACCGAGATGAGCAATATTCAAGGCACAAGAAATAATCTATTCTATAGTGACCCCATCTCCGTCAGTGCCTAAAATACTCACACCCCTTCTTTTCCCGATTATTGCCGCAGCGGGTGCAATAGTACTCCGAAAAACTGGGCTGCCCTGGATTAATTGGGCACTTTTACTCCTCATTTCGATTTATCTCATTCTTACCTTAACTCAGCCAGAACTCAGCCGCAAGGAAGCGGCAATAGCTTTGTTTGGAATCGCGCTATCGCTGGCTTTTCTTCATGCATTCCGCTCCCCATACATATCAATTAATGGAGATATACCTTTTGAATCATTTGTGTTCAAAGAGACCCTTTCGAAGGGATGGAATCTTACTCGGTATAACGGTAGTGAAAAATGGATGCGATATATCGGATTGACATCGGTGACAGTGTACCCTACTATGGTTGCCCATATCACGGGATGGAAGATCGATGTATTCCGGGTTGGCTATCGAGTAATTGAAGCAACAATACCAATTACCATATTTGCGATCTTCGATCGATTGACTGATCGTCGCACTGCATTTGCAGCAGCTGCACTTTTTCCCCTTCAATGGGTATTTATTACGCTTATCGGAAGCATCGCAAGGATGAATATAGCATATGTGTTATTTTTTGACATAATTCTTTTGCTCACACGACCATCAATCACGTCGGAAAGACGTGATTTTATTTTGGTAATCCTGCTCATAACAATAGTTCCAACACATTATACGGTGGCCATTATATCAATTATTATATTTATTGGATACATTATATTTAAAAGTATAATTGAGACCATTCACAATAGTCTGTTTACAAGTCATCTTTCCGAGGCACCCCCTCTTTCTGGAAACGTTGTATTGATTTTAGGTGGAATTGTCTTTGTTTGGTATGGATATGTCTCTACAGACATTCTTGTCGGAATCGCTAGCGGTATTATTGGTCTAATTGCATCAATAGAATCAATAACAGCCTTTAACATAAGTGGAGGTGGGAACGGAAGTGGAAGTGCTCCACTTGCAGCAACACTAACAAAAGGAGTGTACTACGGAACTATAGGTATTGGTGGAATCGGACTCGTGGCCGCCTGGCGATCTCAAGGTAGAGACTCGCTCTCACCGATGTGGGTTGTATTCGGTATTGTTGCGTTTATTGGTCTCGGTGCGACGTTCATAACAACACGGTTCTTTGGGGGATATGGCCCGTTTCGAATGTTTTACCAATTACTCCCTTTTATTTCTATTCCCATCATCATCGGAGTTAGCGTTTCCGCGAGGGTAGTTAACAATGTTCTTAACATTAACCGTGAGCTACTAGCTCATATTGTTGTTGCAGTGTTTCTGGTTATCCACCTGTTTGCAGGAACATACGCGTTTTACGATTTGACTGGAACTCCCCATGGGGAGTTATTCGCTACAGAGGGAAAGCGGGTGGATACGTCGCTGGTTAATCCGTCAGAGGACGAGATGGCACGGTGGATAAACGAATATGCAACTACCGGAGTTCCGATTTGGGCTGATTATCATGGCGAGCACATCATTGCGAGATATAAAGCAGTTGAGGCCCGGGATGGGTTAGGCCTAGTGGGTGTTCGACGTCAATCGATATCGGACTACATTATTCTGAGAACAGAGAATGTTGATCAATCAATGGTGAATACAAAATACCGAGGAAAGTACGATCTTTCCCGATTAAGACAAGTAATCGAGAAGAAAAACAAAGTATATGCGAGTGGAGCAGAAGTCTACCGTTAATTCTATGTGCTACTATTCATAACTACGGGTTAGATACTCCACATAAATTATCTATGAATAGTATCATTTGGCACTGTCTAATTTGGCACCTCCTCGATCGGCTTTCGTCCATCGAGCGATTGGTGTGGTCAGAGATGGTTGTAGTAGTGTCCAAATAATGCAAGCCATTGGCGGACGCTCCGCCGACTTCCCACGCACGAATTATGGAAGCGGCCAATCCGCATCTTGAGAGTGTGAACACTTTTCGATCAGGTTTCGGTCAGTGTAGTCGGCCTGACCCCTCAATCCAAGTCGTGAGAAGACAGTCCGATAGTCGAACTGGTCAACGAGAAACACGGTGTCTGAGAGATTCGGTTTCTCCTCGAGCAACCAGTCGCGTGGAGCCGGACGGCGAACACCCTGACGGGCATCGCCGTCCGCTCCCAAATTTCTTCTAAATCTGGTGCATAGCACTCGCTGACCAGGTCGGCAAGCATCTTGTCCAAACCATTCAACGACCTGCTCGCTTCTCAAACTGGCTTAACTAGACAAGTACCTATTGTTTGTACATCTTACACTGGTTAAACGATGCCATTCAATGAAGTCATTCTCAGCTGTGGCGGGAATCATAAAACTACCAATTGAAGCTATGAGTTCGGTATGAGACATACTCTGGTTAATTGTGAAGCCGTCCCTCTGTGAGAAGAATTTATTCGTGAAAATACGCTAATATTCTTAAGTTAAATGCCCTTTAGCTGATACAGAACGTCGCCAAATCCAAAAATCCACTCTTCAAGGAGAAAGTAACCACATAACAAGGACAACTGACAACACATCATTTCGGAATCGTTAGTCTCACGGTTGTTTGATAATCTAGAAGGGATTCTCATCAACGCTGAGGAAAGACAAATACCCAGTAAAAAGTCATTTATGCGTTTGTCACCAAGATAATTGAGGAAGATTCCAAATTTGGTTTAGTGTGGGTCGAATAATGTTGATTGTCTAAAATCACATATACCCAAGGTCCTTCAATCGGTCGCTAACGTCTTCTTTTGGCGAGTCTCGTTTATAACTGTCCCCATCAAAAATATCCCTCCGTTCCTCAACAGGAAGTTCCAACCACGGGACAGTCAACAATTTATCAACGTGATTTCCACGCCAATGGAATTGGCCAGAGATGGGTATCGGACTTCCACGTTCGCTAATTAGATGGCCGTGGTCCGATGTGATAACTGTTTTTCCGGGGAGCTCATTGAGCATATCACTAAGCTCTTTGAACGTCCAGGAGAGTGTTTCTTGATAAGCATTTAGATACGTCTCCGAGTCAGTCTCTGGCGTTCCAAGGCGATTAAATTCAACCCCTAGTAAGGGATGACTCTTAGCAGTTTCTCCGATAAATGGTCGATGTGGTTGGAGATAGTGTGCAATCAATCGTTTGTTTGGATATTGCTCAACAGTTTCGAGGACGTCCTTATTCATAGTTTCAGGAAGGATTGTCCCCCATTCTGGATGCCAATCATGTTGGTTCCAGACCTCAATTTCCGCATGAAAGCTGCAGTTGATTTCCTCACGATGTTTGTAATATTGGGGGTTCGCGGATGCATAAACAGTATCCGTGAATTCTTGATTTCGAAAATTCCCCTTTAGAAATTCCACAGTAGCCGAACCTCTCGACTCTACTGCTCGTAGTTCACCGCTAAATGGATTGAGGTCTCGAAATATGTCATAGCGACACGCGTCCAAAAGGATCAAGTTGTCCCAATCCTGAGCCATGATATCAATTCCGTTTGGGTTTATATCGTTACCAGCTCGCTTATGATGGTAGATTCGGTTGAGTTCACGACCGAATATTTCAGGTTCGGATAAAGCAGTCCGAAGATCCTCTATCGAGTACATTTACTTATGATTTATATTCACGCTGTATAATTGTTTCTGAAATCCGGTTGGCTATAAAAAGACACATATTAGTGAAATTCAGAAATGCGATTAAAATAGATTAAGAATCATATGTCATGGTTGATTATTTGTGAGATTTCGTTTCGGACGTCTGTATGGATCCCCACCAACAATCCGTATACGAGAGCGGAAAAAGTCAGAACCAGCGTGAGTTCAGTAAGGTTACTAACATTGATCATATTATCGATGAATTGAATCATAATACCCATAATAACGCTTGCAATCATAAACCAGCTAATAATATTCGGGAGAGTAACACCGATCATCTTATCTATGAAATACCATTTGATCAGTACCATCACCCCATATGACAGCAATGTTGAAATTGCGGCACCTGTGATACCAAATAGAGATACTAGACCGATGTTTAGCAAGATATTACAAGATGCACCAATCAAAGTAGCAATAGCGGTAATACGAGGACGATTCATTGCACGTAAAGAATAACCAACAACCTGATCGACACCTTGTACGATTTTTTGCCCAACAAGAATAACAAAAACAACTCCAGCAAATGCATACTCTGATCCATATACTATAGAAAGAATTTGTTCAGACAAAACTAAGGTGCCAACAAGAGCGGGAAAAACTAGGACCAACGAAACGGCCAACATTTGTTCTATCGTGGTCTGAATTTTGGCATCTTGTCCATTGCTATCCCACGAACTAACTAAAGGAAAGAAGCTAGTTCTGGCCGCATGACCGAGTAAAACAGTAACACCAGCGAGTCTCCATGCAATTTCGTATCCACTAACATAACTCTGAGAAAGGAAGAACCCAATTACGAGAACGTCAGTCCAATTATAAACACGCCAACCAGCCTCGGACACCATTTCAAACTTTGCGTAGGAAAGAAGGGATCGAAAATTGGCAATTGTCGCATTCCCCCAATTAACTCTAGCGATATAAATTGACCAAAAGGAGAGTAGAATCAGAGTTACAATATACGCATAAATCGCTACATCAACAGTCGGTACAAAATATATACCTACCGATCCAAAAATTAATAATCCAAGTTGCTCAGAGGCAATCAATGGTGCTGTTTCAGCTACTCGTAGCTGTCCATTTATTATCCGACGAAATATGGTATAGATATCCTTTGCAATAACACCTATTATGAGTGAATATTGGATATTCGATCCGACATATCCATTTATATAGCTTCCGGATGCGAAAACAATAGAAATAAACAGCAGATAGAGCACCAGTTTTGGAAGTGCAATCGTTGCAAGAATATCTTCAGGAGGCGATCCTTCACTGATTCGTTTTTCGACAGCACCACTAAATCCAAAATCAACAAATAACACAGAAACACCCAAAATAGCCAAGAACAGAAAAAAGACGCCCATTTCATGACTATCAAGGATTCGTGCGAAGATAATTAGCGCTAAGAATGATGCAACTGCATTGATTATCCGAGCAGTCCCAATGCGACCAAATGAGTTCCAAACATTCATAGATATATAATACGATTTAATCTGAATTTAGACATAACCCAGTTCTCTTAGGCGACTTTTAGTTGCTTCATCAATTTCCCGTGACTTTCCTGCTGCAATCGCACGTTGTTTAACTTCCTTTAGACCATCATTAAACGAGGCAGAGATATTCTCGGGGATGCTTGACACTACTAATTCCTGGCAGCAGTGATTATCTGGATCGAAACGATACGTTTCCTCATTACCTAGTGAATCATACTGATATTTTTTCTCATCCTCATATACACATCGAATTGCTCGGTCCCAATACTCCTTTTCAGACGGTGGGTCCTCACCTGCTCCCATTCCAATAAGTTCCGCCATGACAGGCTCAGATTGGATTCTTTGGATTGACTCATCATGTGCAATTGCCGTTATTATATCGCCCAACTGTAGATGAGATATAAGCTCATCATTAGTAATATTTTGTGACTCTTTAGGTAGATTTATTATTTCAAGAGGAACATGGAGTAGTGACTCAGAAAGGCTACTTTTGTGATCAATCAAATAATCCTCTGCTGGATCACCCATATTCTCTCCGTGATCTGCTGTAATTATGAATGTCGTTGGACGATTAGTTTGTGATTGTATCTCGTCAATCATATCATTAACAATGTTGTCCAGATACTCAACACTCGCCTCGTAAAACTCATGTCGATATTGTAAATGAGTACGATACTTTTCGGGATTCTCTTGAATTTCCCAGACGCTTTCACCTTGACTTGTCCAGGTAATTGGTCCTGAAAGATGGTCGCGATCAAGTCCCCAAATATACTCGTAAGGAGTATGCGCATCCATGAAATTTATAAACATAAATTTAGGAGTACTCTGGGACGTTAACTGCTTTGTTGCTTCGCGAGCGATAAGTCGAGCGCCATCATCCATTGGGTTTGGTATCCCAATGGCAGATGTGGTGCTTTGGATTTGCGTAGCAACACCGTTAAGAAGACTTTTGATCGGCTTGTCATCATTTATACATGCCTTGAGATACTCAATATAGAGTCGGGCTCCTCTTGCATCCGTATTATGGAAGAACGCCGTTGCATTCACTGCATCGGCATAAAATTGGTAACGTGGTGCATCTATGAACTCATTGAAGAATTTATCAAATCCATAGGAAGGACCGGCAAAGACATTGGCGCTAATTCCTATAGTTTCGAATGAGTTGGGGATGTCCGATAAAAACGTTTCTTCCTTAGAGATGTCTTCATAAGACTTTTTATGTGTATGAACACCATGTTGACTGGGTAGAAGTCCAGTTAGGATGCTGGCGTGACTAGGTACACTCCAGGAACTTGCAGCACGACATTGTTCATACGAACAGTCTGATCGAGACCGCAGCTGGCTTGCAAACTCATCAAATACATCTTTTCGGACAGAATCCAAACAGATGAGGACAATATTTCGACCCTTCATTATTCAATCCAAATTATGACATAGTTGTCAATACAATCCATAACTATTGGTTGTAGATATTCCATCATCGTATATTAATTTGATGGTTTTGTTTTATTAATCGCGGACTTATACACGGCAAGTGTCTCTTCTCCACATGATTCCCAACTAAAACTACGTGCTCTTTTCCTACTTTTGTCCTTAAGACGGTTCCGTAGATCTGGGTCAGTAAATATATTATTTATTTTCCTAACATATTTTTTTGTATCCTCCGGATTACAAAGTATACCAGCGTTGCCGACAACCTCCGGTAGTGATGCAGCATTAGAAGTAACTACCGGTGTACCTACCGCCATGGCTTCCAAGGGAGGGAGTCCAAATCCTTCGTACCGAGAAGTATTTATATAGATATCTACAGCGGCATACAATGCTGGAAGATCTTCATGTGGAACGAACCCGATGTTGTTTATTTTATTCGAAATATCAAGAGCATTAGAATATGATTCTGAATTTTGTAATGGTTTCGTACGTACTAGATTCACATCATCTGGCAATTTTTTAATTATATCTAATAATGTTCCGATATTTTTAGTTGGTTTGTCAGTTCCAAGGTGGAGTAAATAGCGCGTGTTTTTATTTAAATCATACTTATTCCGAATTTCGGTAATCTCTTTATCAGATACATCTCGATACTGTTGATCAACACCGTTGTATACAAGTGATGTCTTACCTTGAGCAGATGGATATAGCTGGAGTAAATCTTTTTTTGTGAATTCAGAAATTGCAATCAGATTGTCTGCAGTTTTGATACCATGAAACAGAATACGTCCAAGTACTTGATCGATTGGCCCCGTCGGACGCGTTAGCCAGACCAGGTCGTGAATTGTCACAACAGCCGGAGAGAAGGTGTCATAATATGCAAGACTTGCCATATTTTGGTCAGCGATGTGATACACATCGTATGAATCTGGTATAAAACGAGAAAGTGAGAATATAGCAGCAAGACGGGAAGTGCGATCATCAAGCCTGGATAGAAAACCACAGGAATAATGAATTCCTAATGGAACCTGAATTTTTTTCTCGCTCCCATCATATCCTCGCCGAATCAGTTCAACTTCTTTTTTATCAATGTAATATTCTGTAGCCTGCACATTGGAGAATGAATTTAACGTTCGGTACAAAGATCGAACGTACCTTCCTACTCCTTCGTCAGGTGGAACGCTATTTATTAGTGCAACTTTAATTGTCATTATCTACAGCCTCCTTGTATATTTCTAAATAATTTTGGGCTGCTTTTTCCCATGTGAATTTTTCAACTCGTTTTAATCCCCGATTGCGAAGTGAACTTGCAACATCTTGATTATCTAACACCGAGGCAAGTTTATCCGCTAGTGTCGATGCATCTCCAGGAGGAACAAGTTCCGCTGCAGTATCAACAACTTCCGAAGCTGCCCCTCCTTGAACGCAGACGATAGGTAGACCAGCAGCCATTGCTTCAAGATACACAAGACCAAATGATTCACCATATGATGGGAAAGCAAAGACCGAAGCCTCATCATAGAATGCAAATAGTAGATCATCATTAATTTCAGGTATTATTGTGCAATCTTCTTCAAGATTGAAGTCATTTATTGAGCGCCGAATTTTAGGTGCTTCTGGTCCACCGCCTGAAAGAAGAACTAGTTCCGTATCAATTGAATAGTTTTCAAGGAGATGGTTGAAAGCTCGTATTAATGTCACAGTATCCTTGTACCCGTGAAATTTCCCGACAAACAGGATAATATCCGATTCTTCACGTAGATCGAACTTTTCTCGGACATTATGCGAGAAGGAATTGCGGTATGGCTTAGGATTTATGCCGTGATATATGACTTCAGGCTCTTGCCCAATTCTTTTTTGTACTCGAGAACGATTATATTCAGAGATAGTAACGAACTTGCCCATAGATGCAAGGAGTCGTGCTCCTATCTTAGCATCAAGCCAATACTTTATTTTCATCGAAAATTTATTGGTGACATTACTTGGTTCGTCGTAGTGATGAAGAGTATAAACGAACGGGGTGCCCGTTAACACATGACTAGCGAGTGCGGGAAGTCCTAAGCTCCCATAATTAACATGGACAAGGTCATGAGTGCGAAAAGAAACACTATCGCGGATCAAACTACCAACAAGACCCCGTTTATCAGCAACATTTATATTTGATGGCATATCAGTCCACCAATTATGTTCTGTTGGGTTTTGTACAGAGAGAGCAGTTGGATAAACCGTTATCTGGTCACAAAGTGAAGCTAATGCCCGTGTGAGTTCTATAGTTACTCGGCCCTGCCCACCGTAGTCAATGGTTCCTTGAAACCCGACATCCATACAACTATGGCGAACCTCGTCAAGTATGAATTTAACTATCTAAGCACACGTAGATAATATCATATTAATTAATAATATTTATTAATTTAATCATTATATAATTGCCTACTTAGTGAGTGTAGTATTATAGCTGTAAAGCAGGAAAATATGCCTGCGAGAGTGAAGAAAGCTGACGTAATTGCCAGACTCATCGGAAATGTCCCGGTTGATATATAATTTGAAAATGTCCAATAGCCGAATCCGAGGCCTGCAAACGCACTCACAAACCCAGGAACTCCAAGGGAGGTAATTGGTCGGTCACGCTCGACCGTCTTCAATATGTTACTCACGAGAACGAACCCATGGGAGACGGGATTGTGACTGCTCGCATCCTCGACATCGTAATTAATCGTCGTACCGACCTCCTCTATCTCATAATCGTGTTGATGTGCGTGGTAGAGGATATCAGTACTCGCGTTCATGTGGTCACCGATACTTGAATCGGTTGCCAGCGATTCAATCGCCTGTTCGTTATACGCCCGAAAACCGCTTTGAGTATCTTGGACGCGAGAGCGCTTGCGAACAACGCCCATACTGAGATTCGTGAGACCGTTGACGACAGCGAGTCCAAATCGACGATAAAGGGGCATCTCGGTTTCCGAACCCTTGGCGAACCGACTGCCAATGACGATATCGACGTCCGATTCCTCCTGTGTCGCAACGAGTTTGGGGATATCCGACGCGTCGTGTTGTCCGTCGCCATCAAGGATGACGAGATGGTCAACGTTGCGTCGGTGTGCCTCGACGAACGTCGTTTTGAGAGCAGCGCCGTACCCACTGTTTACATCGTGTTCTACGACGGTTGCGCCCGCTTCTCTCGCCCGCTCTGCAGTACGGTCATCGCTCCCATCGTCGACGACGAGGACTGCATCCGCTTGGTCGTTTGCGTCGGCGACCACTTGTCCAATGGTATCAACTTCATTGTACGCGGGAACCGCGGCGAGTGTTGACGTCTCGTTCTCGAACTCTTGCTCGGATTCCGTAATCGCATCGACGCAGTAGCCACCTTCTTTAAACATGGACCGACTTCGGTCGAAATCGATTCGACCTGTACCGGTATGAATGATGAGACCGGGAAACGACAACGACTGTGACGTGGTCTTGAGTGCGTCTCGGAGATCGTCTCTATCGGAATTTCCTACCGATGGAGTAACGACGTCTGCGCCGAGCTTATTCGCAAATCGTACTGCCTCTTTGTTCGGGGTATCGTCGTACGTTACGAACACTCTGTAACCCTGTTCGGTGGCACGAAGAACGCTCCGTGCGATATCGCCGCTGTTTTGATCGGTAGCGACGAGGCCAATTGCGGGGAGTTCTTTTAATTCCTTTAATTTGTAATTGTAGTTTTCCCCAGTTAGCGTTTCGTTTGACATTTTTAGTAAGATTGAATCGGCCGCTAGTCAAGTGTTAGTCAGATGCCGGCATACGATCTTTCGTGCACGTCGTGATTGGTGAGAGCCCACACTCAACACAAACGAATTTCTCACTCACCGTTTGTGTTAATGGTGCATTACAAGCAATACACTTTGCTTGTGCCTCCCGTGCAGCTTTTGGATATCTACTCATAATAAATACCAGTATTGGTACGCACAAAGCATTTTCTAATAACAGATAGGAATGTAGCAATGTTTGAAAAAACCAGAGAGCATTTATTTATAATTTGTTATTTCAAATGATATAATTTAATTAATATTAGAATGGGAATAGAGGGTGAGGAATCAACTTAAATCGATTATCAGCTCTTTAGCTTTCGTCTATCCGCGAGGAATACTTCCGAATCGGTGTAACGATTACAATCAACGGGTGACACAGTGTAGACGATAGCCGAACTCGCATCAGCACGTATACTGCTTTTCTGTTATCGGGATGGTCACGACAAGTGGATCATCTCCACTCACAGTAAAGATAAGATTTCGACGCTGCGACACCGAAACGTACGAACGGCGATCTAACGTCTCAGGGGATGATGGATACAACTGTGCGCCGACCGTCGTCCACGACCGCTGTGCAACGACTGGGCAGTTCGGCACAGGCCCATCATCATGGAGCCAAATGTACACTCCCTTTTTAGAAGGCGTTGAACGACCCAGATAATATTTCGATGCGGTTTCCGTCATATGGCCGTCGCTCGTCCACTGGTCGGTATGCATCGCCGCGAACGTCGCCGTCTCGAACTCCGATTGGGTCACGAGCGGCTGGGCAGACGTCGCTCGCAAGCCACTGAACGCGAGAGGCGCACTTACAACTGAACAGAGAATGACAAACACGACAAGTGCGGCCTGAATCGAACGCGAATTAGATCGTCGAGCCAAGAGGACCACTCCGAGGCCGGCCAACACGGCGAACGGGATGTGGACGAAGGTCTGGGCCCGAATAGCGAGGTCTTGATACGGAACGGTCAGCCCGCCGGTCAGCGCGAAGCCAATTATTGACAGCGTGCCGAGAAGCAAGGCAAAGACTACGGACCCATCGAGACCGGCATCGACGAGCCGCGGAATCCCGCGGACCGCGACGATACCGACGAGAGCGATGGGAAGGACGTACACGAACACTAATTTGTCCGTCGTCGCTGTTCCCGGAAAAATCGGCGTCACAGCGTTCGCGGTGATGAGACCTGCTCCGCCGAGGATCACCACGGACGGCAAATCCCGCTGGATGCGGGGACTCGCCGTCGAGAGCCAGATCGTGAGCATGACGAGGACGATGATCCACGCGACGAACAACCCCGGAGCCGAGGAGATTCGGCTCAACTCGTCGAGTTTGAACGTAGTGTAGTAGACGCTGACGTAGGTCCAGAACCCGGCGACTATCAGCACCATCAACAACCCGCGTCTGTCCGCCGACGAGCGGAGAGAAAGCGCCAAGAGCGAAACGATAGCGAACCCACCGACGATGGTGCTGAGGTTGTGCGTGAGCGGAAAGAGGACGAGTACCAATCCGGTCACCGCCATCCACGAGCGACGGTTCGTTTGGAGCGTACGGGCGAACGCGACGACGCTTAGAACGACGAAGACGTGTCCCAATCCTTCGCTCGTCACCGCCGTCGAGCGGCCGAGGAAGATACCGTTCGTCACCAGAACGATGCCAGCCACGAACGCCGCGATTCGAACGTCGAACCGCGACCACCCGAGCCGAGAGCCGATTCGACGAGTGACGACGACGGCGAAGAGACACACCGTCGCGCCGATGCTCGCGGTGAGAAGTTGAGCGACGTACAGTGGTTCGATTCCCGTCAACTGACTACAGATGGCGAGGAGCGCGGAAAACGTGTACTCATCCGGATTGAAGGACGCGATCGAGGCGGGGATGTGTCCGTGTCGAACCGTCTCGCGGGCGAGTCCGGCAAATTTGAACCCATCCGTATTGAACGCCAACGGACTCCAGTACAGCGGAATCGTGCGCATTGCGAGCGCGATGAGGACGACGGCCAGCGCGACGAGGCCTACCGAACGCCGCTTCCTCATTGGACACCCCTCCCGTCCGACGAGCGTCCCGGCTCGGTCGCCCCGACGGATTGTTTCACCAATCGTGCGGGTTGTCGCCGCGAGAACAGCGCCGCGACGAGTCCCGCACTCAGGAGCATGACGGTGAGACCACCGAGGACGCTTCCGACGACGACACCCGGCGTCAGCGTCGTCGAGATTCGAACCCCGTAGACGACGAGGTAGTTCAGGCGGTCGAGAACGAACAGCGCGCCCGTCCCGAACACCAGCGCCCCGCCCACGGCAACGACGCCGATGCGCAACGCGTCCCCGACGACGAGTCGGAGCACGCGCGTCGGCCACGCACCCGTCGCTCGGTAGACGCCGATAGCCCGTTGGCGCGCGTGGACCGCTTGCGCGAAGACGGCGGTCGTACTCCCGACGGTCATGAGACCCGCGAGGGAGACGAGGACGACGAGCAGCAGTTGCAGGTTTCCGAACGCCGTGGTCAACGCTCGACCGATTCCCGTTCCACCCGCTCCGTCACCACCACCCGCATAAGCGGTAACGAGTCGGTCATCCCCGCTGACGGTGTACGATGTGGAAGCGATGGGTTTCCCGCCTGAGACGAGCGACAGAGAGTGTGAACCGGGAGTCTGTTGCCCGAGTCGAACGGTCTTAACCACGGTGTCGCCGGAAGCGACCGAAACGGTCCGCCGTACGTCCGCACCGCCGCCCGAGAGGCGAAGGTCACGGTCGAGGGTTTGGTTCCACGGGTTGAAGAGTCGAAGGCGGGCACGCGTTTGCGTCAATAGACTCGGCGAGGTCGGTCGAACCTCAACGCTGGCGACGAGCGTCCGGGACGCCGACCCTGACACGTGCACTGTGTGCGTAATGGTCCGGTTTCCGGCGGTGACGCGGACGGTCGAGTTCCCGGCAGCCCCGAACGGAATCCCAACGCTGCCGTTCCCGTCGGTTCGAACCGTCGTGTCCGAGCTGTTCCTCGGAGTGGAGACGCGAACGGAGGCATTCTTCACGGGAGCGCCAGCCACCGTCGAAACCCGGACACGGGGAGTGCTGTTCGGCGGTACGGCCTCCGGCAGCCCACGGATTTGGATTGCATCGGGGGAGAGGACGGTTATCGAGCGCGTCTCATTCCCAACGCCGAGTTTCGCAGTCCCCGGCTCCGGTGTGGGCAAGTGGACGGTTACAGCACGCTGTGAACCCGAATCGAGATGGACGGAGACTGTTTTCGAGGCGTCTCCGAGTCGCGCCGTCACGTTATGCGTCACCGGTTCGTCCCCGAAGTTTCGGAGGCGAATCGTCACCGGCAGGCGTCGAGTCGCTTCGATCCGCGGCGGTGCGGACACGTCAATGCGTTCGACGGGCGTACCGGGATGACCTTCGAGCCGTTTCGACGTCCGAACGACGTGGACGGAGCCGTTCGATCTCGCGGACAGTTGTCGGGCGACGGGAAGTGACACGAGGAACTGATCGTCGTATGGTCCTGGTGCAGTGTAGGTGCCGACGATGTGGACACGTGCGAGTCCAGACTGAGTGCTGCCGCCGAGGGTGATATCGTCCCCTATATCGACTTCCGCGGTCCGCGCCAAATCAGCGCCAACGACGGCTTCGTTCTCGGACTGAGGCGGGCGACCGCGTTCGAGCGTCGCGTTCGAAACGGACGCGAACGCCGAGTAGTTCACGCCGCGGGCGACGACCGGTTGGCCATTCCGGACAGTAAAGAGGAAGATTTCCGCACTCGCCGGGATTCCCTTCTCTCGGAGCGCATCAGCGTACCGCCCCGGTACGGTGCTCGCCATGGGGTGAGGGGCACCCGGCTTCGTAATCGTAGTTCCCTGTGCGCTCATGAGCGGCGTCATGACGCTGGCAATCGACGCCATGAGAAGAATAACGGTGATGAACACGGTCAACGTCGCTACACTTGGGGCGAGCGCACGCCAGTCGAGCAGTTGCAATGTGAACAGTCGGCGAAATCGGGATTGCGTGGGCTTTCGCGTCTGGTCCCGTTCCAGTTCGCCGGTGACGCGCGCAGGCGGTGGGCTGACGGTCGGCCACACGGCGATTGCTCCTGCAACGAGTGCGACGAGTAGCGTCCCGACGTACAGGGGAACTAACACCGTGAGAACCAATCGAGTGACGTGGACCGACAGCGACGTCGGGAGGCCGAGCGAGACGGCCGCGTTGACGGCGACGTTCGGGAGGATGATGCCGAGTGCGTAACCCACACCGATGCCGATGGCGGTGAGCAGTCCGGCCCGCAGTGCAAACAGCGAGAGGACGGTGCGCGGCCGACAACCGGTCGAGCGGAGGACGCGAATCGACTGCCGTCGGTCACGGACGGTCATCTTCATCACGCTGTAGATGGTCACGCCGACGAGCACCGTCCCGCCGACCGCGGTCAGCGTCAGGACGGCGAGGAGCTGGCGCGTGCCGGTGACGAAAAATGCCAGTGCAGAACGGAGCGTGACCCCGCGGGATGGAATTCCATCATCGTTTGCCTCACCATTCCCGGAATCCGCGGGCGTGATGACGTACGCGCCGGACGCACCGAGTTTCCTGACCGTGTCCGACTGGGTGACGTACCAGTCGGAGGGTATCAGTTGCTCGCCAGACGTCCGCGGCGTGACGGCAACGGTGAGGGTTTCTCGGTCGCCAACGAGTCGCTGTTTGCCCTTTGCCGTCCTCGTACCGCTCGATACGCCTGCCGGCGGTGGGGCAGGTATCGAGACGTCTGAATCAGTTTTGAACGCGGACGCCTGTTGTTTCGAGATACCGGCGACGTAGCGCGTTTTGCCGTTCGGTAGTTCCACTGTCGCCATGGGGATGACGAGCGCGTTCTCACCTGCCGCGTCCCGCGCACCGGCGACGGAATCGTAGTGGACGGCGGTTCCGTCCGTGCCGTACTCCGCCGCGATGCTCGTCGTTTGCGTGCTCACGGCGGCGACGACGATGGTCGTCCCCGTCAGGAAGCCGACCGTCACCGCGATAACGAGGATGGCGAGCTTGTCGCGGCGCGACCACCGCGTCAACAGCGCGCGTCGATACCCCACGGAATCACCTCATGGCGACGGCGCGCCTCGTTTGGCGGGGGTAGTTCCGTTGCCCGCGGTTACGTTAATCCAGAGGTGCACTTCCCGATAGGCGTTGTTCGCGGTGGGGTTCGAGGGAGCGCCATCTTTGTACAACAGGTAGAGCACGCGAAGTCGCTCACCCGTCATCTCTGGCGTGATTGTATGGGTTGTTTGCCACGTCTCGTTGTGGCCGAGCGTGGTCTTGAATCGTTGCAGCCGTTGCTGGTCGTTGACCATGGTCGAATTATTCCTCATCGTCACGTTCTGTAACAGCACGACGGCGGTGTAGCGCTCGCGGTCGTGTTCGTGATTCTCGATACCGACGATGACGGGCTTGCTCTCACCCTGGGTGAAGTTTGCCGGGTAGTTGTCGGCGACCAGTTTCCCGTCGTCGTTCTTCGTCAGCAGGTAGAACTCGCTGAACGATTCGCCCTGCTTTGGAACCGCGACGGCGTAGGTCACACTCGCCGTGGCGAGGAGAATACTGAGAACCAAAACGACGTTCAACACGGCATCGGCCCGCGTATCGGGTTCGAACAGTTCGCCCCGTGCACGCCCGAACCACGTCCGGTAGGGAACGGAAAACCGCTCTTCTGTCGGCAGTTGGTTCCGTCGAACCGTCCCAACAGCGGTCATGCACAACGTGAACGCGCTGAGGCTCAACAGAACGGGAACGAGTCGAATCCCCCACGGGGTGAAGTTGAGTACCAATCCGATGAGCGGGACGATTGCGATGCTCGTCCCGAACGACAGCGCCACTCGTTCGAGACCATCGACTCCGGTCCCTGGACGTGGCAGTCGGGAATCTTCGGAATCGGGCGACGGTTCAATCGGCGTCGATTCGGCTGGCGCGTCCTCCGGGAAGAGCGCCGCAATGAACGCGTATCCCGGTGGGAAAAGGACGAATGCGAGACCGACGGCGGGACGGAGCGGTGTCGTGTTCAGACCCGGTATCAGAACGACAGCGAGCGTGAGAAAAACGAAGAGACAGATCGCAGCCAAATCCGCAGGAAGAGAGCGTACTTGCCGAGGGAGAAGAAGCTGAAGGTCGACGTCACGAGCCATTGGTTTCCCATTACTCCCTACCATAATAAAAAATCCCCGATGGGGTAGCGATTTCTCCATTCTTGGCCTGAAAAACCATTTGTCGAAGGAGACAGTGCTCTACTGGTTGAGCGCTCACCATGAATATAGGGATGTAGATAGTAAAATTAGAATTTTAATACATTTGCAAATGTAGGTGTTTGTGAAACTCTCAGAGCATTTTAAGAATTTTCAATATTATTATCCGTAAATTTTGAATACTTCCTGCATCTGATAATCAGTAGAACGCAAACAACCAACCATACATCACAGGAAAATGAATTCTGAATGAACTATACGCGAGCACTCTTGACACGCTGGTCGCGGCGAGACCGACTGGCAGTACTCATCATCGCAATCACTGTTGCATTTCTCGTCGGCGCGACACTCCTGGTCTCGGCGGCGAGCACTCAATCGGCGGCTGTCGCGGGGGGCGCGAGCAACTCGATGGTCGTACACCAGTATCCCTCGTCCGAAATCGCACAGCAGAACGCAGCCGAGAACGATCTCGTCTTCCCCCTCACAATTATCCGGTATAACGGGGCGAACCACACGGTAGTGGGAGTACCAGCAAACGCACCGTCCGAACTGTCTGCCCTCTCGGTATCGTGGCGACGTGCAACCATTCCAGCACCACCGGACACCGGCATTCGTGGAGCAGTCTCGACACCGACCCACCACCGTGTACAAACCAATTCGGGAACTCGTGTCTCCGTTCAGGTCGTACCTTACGTGACGGATGATTCCATCTTCCCGCATGCGTGGTACGTCGCAAATCCATCCACGGTTCGTACGTACGGAGAAACCGGTGCACTCGTCGTACAGACGACCGCGTCGAGCGGGCAAGGCCAGCGCCTCTCGCAAACGGGAACGATAACACCGTCCCTGTCTGCGTATTTCCTCCGCGGAATGGGTGAAGTGCTTCGGGCACTCACCGCGGCGACGATCGCTGCGAGCGTTCTGATTCTCGTCGTCCTCTACAACGTCACGAAGATGTGCGTCCGAGACCGAATCCAATCCATCGCCGTTATTCGGTCAACCGGTGGGACAGCGCGGCGTCTCGTCGGCATCTTTTCGCTCCGGTCCGGTTTATTGGCCTTGCTTGGTTGCGGTTTGGGCTTCGCTATCGGCGTGGCCGCGATACGGGCAGTCGTGAAAATTGCGATACACCTCGGGATGACCTTCTCGCTCGACCCGAGTATCACACCGGTGGTCGTGCGTATCGTACTGCCGATGTTGTGTTGTCTGGTCGGCACCGCGATGCTCGCAGGCGCGAGCGCTGCCTGGTCGACGGTGACACGGCCGCCAGCACAGCTCAATCACGACAACAGCCATCCGTCCGTCACACGAACGGAGCAAGAATCGTGGATGGGTATCAGTGTACTCCCTCGATTGCTCTCGTGGCGAGCAGTGATTCCGACGGCGACGACGTTGACCGTCTTTGCCCTCATCGTTCTTCTTTCAGGGTCGCTTGCTGGGGTGCTTGCGCCGCTCGCTACGGCCTCGACAGGAACCGTCACGGAACCGGGCGCACCGTACCCGATGGCGAGCCGCATCGATACCCAGTACGCAACGGCGTTGCGCGACCAGGGCCTCAATGCGAGCCCGGAAATCATCGCGGTACAGGTTGCTGATGGGCGGCCCTACCTAGCGAGAGGGGCGAACTATTCCGCCTTTGCCGCGGTTTCGAACGCGAGGCTCGTCGACGGACATCCGCCTCGCTCATCGAGAGAGGCGGTCATCGGGCGCGACCTTTCTCGGACGATAAATATCACAATCGGAGATACGGTCCTCGTTGGGGGCAGTACGTCGCCCGCGTTCACACAGGTGAGGGTCGTCGGCGTGTATCGTGCGCCCGGAATACAGGATGACCAACTCATCGTCCCGTTGGAAACCGCACATACCGTCTCGACGAAACCGGGAACGGTTCAATTCATCCGGACAGCGGGCGGCACACCACGGACCGAGAGGGGGCAATCGGGGACGTCCGAGGCTGAGAAGATAGTCATCAGTAACGTGGCTGCCCCACAGGCGGTGGGTGTCGACCAGCAACTCACAGTTACGGTCGGCGTTCAAAACATCGGCACGTCGGAACGGACTCGAACCATCTCGATGTCACTCGGTGAAAAGACACACCACAAATCGGTCACGCTCCAATCGGGTGAACGAACGACGGTTCGGATGAACGCGAGCGTTTCCCACCCGGGCAACTACTCCCTGAGCGTTGGGCCCCATTCACAGCCGATTACCGTCTATCGAAAACCCCCACTCGTCCTTCCGATTACTCCCAGCAAAGCACCACCGGGAGCGAACCTCGGCGTCAACGTTCGAACCAGTACCGAGAAAAACGTCTCGAACGCGAAGGTAACCATCGGGAACATCACCGCACCGACGGACGACCGAGGACAGGCGATAATACCGCTGCCGACGACGCCGGGGACGTATGAACTGACGGCACGCAAAGGAGCGCGGACGAAAACGACCCGCATTCTCATCTCGCCGGACGTCTCGCGACACTTGGTCGCGGACATCGACATTACACCGAACGAGGGGAACGTCGATACGAAACCCGAAGCCGCCATCCAAGTTGCGAATCCCTGGGGGAGAGACATGAAGCGAAACGTTTCGCTCGTCACACCACTCGAAACGCAGAGCCGGATCGGAACAGTTCCCGCATACGGTGTGAAAAGTGTCCCAGCGACGCTCAACGAAACCGATTCATCGAAGCAGTATCCACCGGGCCGGTACATCGCGAAAGTCGTTTCCAACGGAACGGTCCTTGCGACCGATACGTACGACGTAACGGGTGATACGCGGGTACAGTCGACGCTCGCGCAAAACACCGACTATTCGAGCGGGAGTGGACTCGGGCAAGCCGTGGAAGTCGTCTTCGGGAATTTCAAACTCCTCATCGCGGGAATGATGGTCCTCGCAGGACTCACCACTATCGGGAGTACGACGGCGACCTTCGCACAGGAGGTACACGCTCGTCGACGAGCCATCGGCATTCACCGCGCCACTGGCGCCACCAGATGGCAGCTTCTGAAGGTGCTGCTGTGGGACGTGGTTCGGGTATCGATACCCGCCTCCCTCATCGCGATTCTCTGTGCAGTCGGAATCGTCTCTGCCATGTCCCTCGGAGGGATGCTGACGGTCTTCGGAATCCAATTGACGGTGATGACCGAGCCGTTCTTGATCATCGGAACAATCGTCGGAGCATTCGTGCTCTCCTGTCTGAGTGTCTCGGTCGCGGTGCTTCCGTTCCTCCTGACCGACCCCACTGCACTGCAATCCGAGCGGCGCACGCGGTCCCTACCGAAGAAACCGACCTCACGCGGTCTGTTATCGCGGACCTCGTCGATTTTCGTAGTGGGGATAGTCCTGGCGTCCGCATACGGAGTTATTCAGACGGACCGAACAGCCGACAAGGGGAAGGACGGCAACGAGTAGGTTCGGAGAGCCGGTTTCGAAATCGAGAGATTGGTGATTCACGACTGGCGATTGTATCCAGTCGACGCGCGAAAACAACAGAGCAGCGACTTCGGGTGACGCAGAATCATCTCGTGGGTGGATACGTCCCTACCCACTCGTCCACCGAAGAGTCCGTTTTCCGCCGGAGCCGGAGTATTCGAGAGACGCGGTCACGTCACCGCGCGTAGTTCCCTTCGGGACTTCGAAGATGAGGGTTCCCGATTTCGTTGCACCAGCCTCAACCGACCGGGTCGTGTAGAGGCTACGAACGGCACCTTTGGAATCGGTCGGGTCGTATCGTCGCCCGCCGACCGTCACGTAAATCGACATTCCCGACGGAACGCTCTTACGTGAATTCGTGGGGTTTGCGACGGTAAAGTCCACGAAGAGGAACGTCTGGTCGGTCGTTTGCGTCGTCCCGCCGCTCTCGTACTCCGATTTGAATCGGAAGTTACGGACCGTCCCTTCGAGACCGTTTCCGAACGACGCCGTTTCGCCGAGCGTGAGGTCTGCGTTCGTCTGCCCATCAGTCGTGCTCGTGGTAGTCGTGGTCGAATCGGACCGTTCGGTTGTCGTAGCCGTCTCTTTCTGGTCGGTCGTGGTAGCCGTCTCGGTCCGTTCAGTCGTGGTCGCTGTATCGGTGTCTTCGGTCGTAGTGGCCGTCTCAGCGGCCTCTGTAGTGGTCGTTCCCTCCGTCGTCTGTGTCGTCTGTGACGTGGTGGTCGTTCCGGTACCGGAACTCGTCTCGTTCGGTGAACTCTCCGACGAGGAACACCCAGCCACGCTGATTCCGATGCCGGTACTGACCGTCGCGATGAAGTCTCTGCGTTTCACACAAGGGGGACCACCTCTTTGTTAATTATTCTATGCTAGAGAAAGTTATAAAATCGAGCGTTCAAAAATTACGCGATGATATCAAATTTCGGTGGCAAGAGAGTGAATAAAAAGTCGAGGATCACTTGGATAACGGTCACCCGACCAAACTAGTCCGGGGAAAACCATTTTTTACTAACTGGTTGAGTGTCGGTTGGGGGAATCAAAATGAAGCAAACCAGACGACAAGTACTCAGAGCCATCGGCGTGAGCAGCATACCGATTCTCGGGGGGGTTTCGAGCGCACAGGACATGACCACCAGCCAAAACGGGAACGCGAGCCGCGTTCGGGTCATCCACGCGATTCCGGACGCCCCGGAAGTTGACGTCTACGTCGATGGAAATCGCGTCCTACAGAACGTCGCGTTCAAGGACGTGAGCGACTACCTCGACCTCGACGCGGGGAAGCACACAATACAGGTCGCACCGGCAGGGCAAGGGCAGGGGAGTGCGGTCATCGACGAGCAGGTCACGCTCGACGCGAACACCGATTACACGATTGCCGCCGGGGGGACACTCGACAGTCCGCAGGCATTCGTGTTCGTCGACGAGAACGAGGTACCGTCCGGGGACCAGGCGCGCTTGCGGGCGGTCCACCTCTCGCCCGACGCACCGGCCGTCGATATCGCGGCTGACGGCGACGTCCTCGTCGAAGGACTGGAGTTCGGCAACGCCAGCGATTACGTCGAAGTTCCCGCAGGGTCGTACACCATCGAGGTCCGACCCGCGGGCATGAACGATGCCGTCGCCACGTTCGACGTGACCCTCGAAAGCGGCACGGTGGTTTCGGCGTTTGCCGTCGGACTCCTCCAGACGAACGACGAGGCGCAGGCATTCGACCTCCTGCCGACGATAGACGCTTCGAGCGAGACGATGACCACGACGACAACGACGATGTAGCGGTGGCGATAGCGGGCGAAACGACACCGATTTTTTCTGGTAGTTCTCGATGAGAGAGAAAGAGAGTGACAACCTTCGACGCGGCGTCGAGTGGTCCGGCGGTCTCGTCCCAGCAGGGCGGTAACGTTACAGCGCCTGCCAGTGTCGATGAAATAAGCCGATGCCTAAGGACCTCGAACGCGACCTCGGCCTCGTATCGACGACGACTATCAGCATCGGCGCGATGGTCGGGAGCGGTATCTTCGTGTTGCCCGGTCTCGCGGCGGCGAAGGCGGGACCGGCGGTCATACTGGCGTACTTCTTGGCCGGGGTGGTCGTCCTCCCCGCGGCGATATCGAAGGCGGAGATGGCCACCGCCATGCCCGAGGCGGGGGGTACCTACCTGTACATCGACCGGGCGATGGGACCGCTTCCCGGAACCATCGCCGGAATCGGGGCGTGGTTTTCGCTGGTGTTCAAGAGCGCGTTCGCGCTGGTCGGCCTCGGCGCGTACCTCCTCTTGCTCGTGGAGATTCCGCCCGGCCTCCTCACGGTCGTGGGACTGGGAATCGCCCTGCTGCTGGTGGCCGTGAACGTGGTGGGCGTCAAACAGACCGGCAGATTACAGGCGACCATCGTCAGCGTCGTGTTGCTCTCGCTCATCGGCTTCGTCGCCGACGGGAGCACGTACGTCGATGGGGACCTCTACCACCCCTTTTTCTCGCACGGCGGCGGGGGTCTCCTCGCGGCGACCGGATTCGTGTTCGTCTCCTACGCGGGCGTCACCAAAATCGCGAGCGTGGCCGAGGAGGTCGAAAATCCGGGACGCACCATCCCGCGCGCAATCCTCGGGTCGGTCGTCCTGATGATGTTCCTCTACACGCTCACGGTGTTCGTCATCGTCGGCGTCACGCCGCCCGACTCGCTCCACCACAACCTGACGCCGATGGCCGCCGCCGCCGTCCAGTTCGCGGGTGAATCAGCTCGGCTCGCCGTCGCGGGCGTCGCCGTCCTCGCGCTCACCAGCATGGCGAACGCGGGGATTCTGTCGTCGTCCCGATACCCGCTCGCGATGAGCCGCGATTCGCTCGCGCCCAATCGCTTCAGCCGAATCAACGGCCGGTTCAAGACGCCGGTCGCCGCCATCGCGTTCACCGGCGTCGTCCTGCTCGTCCTCATCGCGTTCGTTCCCGTCGACGAGCTAGCGAAGCTGGCCAGCGCGTTCCAAATCGTCGTGTTCGGCCTCATCAACGTCGCCCTCGTCGCGTTTCGGGAGAGCTCGCTGGACTGGTACGACCCCGAATTCGTCGCGCCGGGCTATCCGTGGGTGCAGTTATTCGGCGTAGTCGGGACCGTCGTGTTGCTCACGCAGTTGGGACTGATTCCGCTGGCCGGTGCCGTCGGCATCTTCGTCGTCGGCGTCGGTTGGTACCGCCTCTACGGGCGGGACAAGACGGACCGCGAGGGGGCCGCCCTCGATGCACTCCGACGGTCGATGGGCCAGCAAACGCTCGACAGAACCGAACAGGCGGTCGCCGACAGTCACGAGAACGTCCTCGTCGTCGTCGGCGAGGACACCGACCCGTCCCGAATACGGGCGCTCGTTCGAATGGGCGCGTTCGTCGTCGCAAAGAACGACGGGACGCTTCGAGTCGCCAAGATAGAGGCGGTCCCCGAGCAGACGACGCTCTCGTCGATGGTCGAATCGTCGGAAACCGACATCGAATTCGAAAACCGGGTCACCGAGTCGCTGCCGTCGATAGAAACGTCGGTCGTCGTCGATGAACTCGTGACGCACAATCCGAGACACGCGGTCGTCAACGTCGCCGACGAGATGGACGCGGACGCGGTGTTCGGCGAACTGGAACCCGACTACCTGCACGCGGAGTTGCTCGGCACCGGCATCGACTGGTACATGAACCACGCCCCCTGTGACGTCGGATTCCTCCAAAACCGCGGCCTCGGAGACATCTCGACCGTTACGGTGCTCGTCGAACCCGGCATCTTCAACGCGGCGAAGGTGTCCGTGGCGACGGAAATCGCGACCCACAGCGATGCGACTCTCCACTTCGTCACCGCGGTCGCGAACGACGCGTCGCCTGAACTGGTCGAGGCCACGGAGGATTTCTACGGGGAACTCGAAGACGTGTCGAGCGTGCCAACGGAATGGGAGTTGATACGCACCGACGACCGCGTTGAGACGCTCGTCGGTGCCACGACGGACTCCGACCTCGTCGTCCTCGGCACGATTCCCCATTCGACCCCGTACACGCTGTTGTTCGGCCACTTCTCGACCGACATCAGCGACCGCATCGACGGCAGCGTCCTGTTGTTCCATCCGAACGAATCAGACGGACGGACGTTCGTGCGAAAACTCCTCGAACGAGTCGCCTTTGGGACGACGGAATCGTCGTCGTCGTGACTGCACCCACAAAACGGTGAAATTCGAACCGTCGGCTGGACCGGAGGAGGACCGCGACGCACCGAGTCGAACCCCACTCGAACGTTTTCCCGAACATATTTTCGACGTTCCCCGCCGGTGAGAACGACGGCTGAATTACATATTTCGCGTCGTCGAAGCCCGACTTGTATGAAGGTACAGCGCTCGACGCTCGGCAAACTGCTCGCTATCGTCTTCGTACTGAATCTCATCGTGATGGGAGCGGGTGCGTGGTATTCCTACGAACACGCCCCGCCGATTCCGCAGAAGGTCGTCGGGCCGGACGGGGAGACGGTCGTGACGAAGGCGCAAGTACAGGAGGGAAAACGGGTCTTCCAGTCGGACGGCCTGATGAACCACGGGTCGATTCTCGGCAACGGTGCCTACTTCGGGTCGGATTACACCGCGAACGCGTTGTCGTTAAAGACGAAGTACATGAAGGAGTACTACGCGAAGGAAAAGTACGATAAACCGGTCAGCGCGCTCTCGCCGGAGCAACGGGCGGTCGTCAACGCGACGGTGACGACCGAACTCGAAGCGAGTCGGCCGAGCGACAGCGTGCAGTACTCGGCCGCGGAACTGTACGCCCACGAGCACGTTCGGCAACTGTACGTCGAACGGTATCACGACGGCGACCTCGAACGCGGCGTTCCGAGCGGGATGATCGCCTCGGAGGAGGACGCACGGGACTTCGCCGACTTCGCGATGTGGACGGCGTGGATTTCCCACACCCAACGGCCGGGGAGCGACCACACGTACACGAACGACTGGCCGTACGAACCCGCCGCCGGAAACACGCCCCCGACGGCATCGATGACGTGGAGTGTCATCGCGATGGTGCTGCTCGTCGCGGCGGCCGGAATCGGCGTCTGGCTCTACACGTCCATCGACCTTCCCGAACCCGAGACGAAGGGAATCACGGTGCCGTCGCCGAAGGACGTCGTGGTCTTCCCGAGTCAGAAGACGGCCGCGCGGTTCGTTCCCATCGCCGCCCTCCTGTTCGTCGCACAGGTGTTGCTCGGCGGACTGTTAGCCCACTACTACATCGAGCGGGGCGGATTCTTCGGCCTCGGGTCGCTCCTCGGCGTTAATTTCGTCAAACTGCTCCCGTTCGCCATCGCGAAGACGTGGCACATCGACCTCGCGATTCTGTGGATAGCGACACTCTGGCTCGGCGCGGGGCTGTTCTTACCCCCGCTACTGACCGGACAGGAGCGAGCGAATCAGAGCACGTACGTCAACGTGCTCCTCGGGGCGCTCCTCGTCGTCGCCGTCGGCGGGCTGACCGGCATCTGGTTGGGTGCGAACGGCTACATCGACGGCGCGCTCTGGTGGCTCATCGGCAACGAGGGACTGGAGTACCTCGAAGTGGGTCGCGTCTGGCAGTTCGGCTTGCTCGCCGGGTTCGGACTGTGGGCCGTCCTCGTCGCGCGTGGGTTCAAACCGCTCCTGAAAGCGGAGGAGTCGTTCGGCCTCGCGCACATGATCCTGTACGCGGGCGGCTCCATCGCCCTGCTCTTCACGGCAGGAATGTTCTACACGCCGAAGACGAACATCGTCGTGACCGAGTTCTGGCGCTGGTGGGTCGTCCACATGTGGGTTGAAGGGGCGTTCGAGTTCTTCATCGTCGCCATCGTCGGCCTGACGCTCGTGTCGATGAACCTGTTGCGAAAGCGATCGGCCGAGAAAGCCGTCATGTTTCAGGCGCTGTTCGTGATGGGAACCGGCGTCATCGGCGTCTCCCACCACTACTGGTGGATCGGCCAACCGGACGTGTGGGTGCCCTTCGGCTCCGTCTTCTCGACGCTCGAACTGCTCCCGCTCGTGTTCATTCTCTTCGAAGCCATCGGGGAGTACCGGACGCTCGCGCGGAGCGACGGGTCCTTCCCGTACACGCTCCCGTTCATGTTCATCATCGCCAGCGGGGTCTGGAACTTCGTCGGCGCGGGCGTGCTCGGCTTCTTCATCAACCTCCCGCTCGTCAACTACTACGAACACGGGACGTACCTCACGGTCGGCCACGCCCACGCCGCCATGTTCGGCGCGTTCGGGTTCCTCGCGCTGGGGATGGCGACCTACATGCTCCAGCTCACGACGAAACCCGACGCGTGGACGGAACGGCGACTCCGGTGGGCGTTCTGGCTGTGGAATATCGGCCTCGCGGTGATGGTGTTCGTCTCCGTCCTTCCCGTCGGCTTCCTCCAACTGGAAGCCGCGTTCTCCGGGAGCTACGACGCCGCTCGGAGCCTCGCGTTCTACAACAGCGACGCGGTACAGCTCCTGTTCTGGGCGCGGATGCCGGGCGACTCGATGCTCATCCTCGGCACGCTCGTGTTCGCCTACGACGTGCTCAAAAAGCAGTTCGTGCAGCGCGAGGTGACGACGCCGGTCCCGGAACCGGACGACCAACGCGTGCCGAGTCGGGTGTTCACGGACGACGACGACTGACCCGCCATCGACGGGTTCCAACCGAACCCGGCATCGACCGTTCGGCGGTTACTCCGCCACCTCGTCGGTCACGTACCGTTTGATAATCGTCCCCTCGGCGCGGTGCAGCGTTTCGCTGGCGGTCGATTTTGCGACGTCGGTCATCGCCGCGAGTTCGGTGAGCGTGCAGGTTCGCGGCGAGTCGTAGTAGCCACATTCGACGGCGGTTCGCACCAGACGCTGCTGTCGGTCGGTCAACAGACTCTCGGACGAGGCCATCTCGCGGACGTACTCCACCTCGAACGGGACGCCGAACAGGTCCAGTTGCGTCGCGAGCGCGGACAGACGGTCGCGCGCGGCTGTCACCTCGAACGTCGCGTCACCGTCGGTTATCGTGAGGGGGAGTTCGAGCGGAACCGCGGACTCCTGTACCGAGAGCAGGAGGAGGGGGTCGGTCGTCTCGAACTCGACGAGGCACGTATCGTCGGACGCCCGCAACAGGTCCAAGTGGACGATACCGTCGTGGTCGTCCATCTCGCGGAGTATCGGCGGGAGGTCGGCGGCCGTGAGTTCGAGCAATCCGACGCCGATATCGTCGGCGGGAAGGGCGGCCAGCACCCTGAATTTCGCATCCGGGTACGTCGTCGAGACGTCGCCGATCCACGTCTCGGCGGGAAGCGTGAGCGTGAGTTTCGCGGTTGCCATCGATACCGTACGATATCGTCGGGACCCCCAATAGCTCACGACGAATATGTTCGGGGGACGGTTTTCTGCCGACGGCATCCAACCCGTACCTATGGAAGGCATCTCGCACGACGACGCGGAACCGGTCACCGAGCGGGTTCACCACAATTCGTGGTCGGTGAATCTCGAAAAGCCAGAACACGCCGACGATACAGGACTCGTCTGCTCGCAAGCGGTCGATGCCGTCGAGCACACGGCGCGAGGAAACCACGTGAACGTGGTCACGCACGCGAATCACGGCCACCCCGAAACGTACCTCTTCGACGCGCTCGCCGACGAGTTCGGTTCCGATATCGAGTGTGAATACGTCGATCAGTGCGGGTGCGGCGGCCACGTGACCCGAGTGTACGTCGGCTGATTTACCATGGACGTGAACGACACCCGGAACGGGAGTCCGTCCGTCCCGTCCACCGAACTACTCGACCGAGACGAAGCGGACCCCGAGGCGGTTCGACGAGCGATTCACCGCCGGGGGGCGGAACTCGAACGGCGGGAGGTCGCGCGAGCGGTCGAACGACTCGGCGGCGAGGACGGTCTCACGGCGGAACAGCGAGCAGTCATCGAGCGGATGGCAACCGACATCGTGGACGGCATCGTGGCGACGCCCGATGCGGTGTTGCGAGACGCATCGACGGACGACGATGCGGTGCGAACGGCGATCGAACTCTTCGACCCGGACGGCTAACGGAGTCCGTCACCCGAAACCGACATCGACGAATGAGTCCAGTACATTCATGTTGTCTGAAATGACGTCGAACGAATGACTACGCAGTCCGAACTGCTCAGGGTTCTCATCGTGCTTGAATTCTCAAACGGGGCGACCGGGAGCGACGGCCACGGCACATCGGTGAGAACGCATCGGCGGGTCGTCTATTCGTCGTCAACTCGTCGGCAACCCGTCGGCCACGAACGTCACCCCTGCCGTTTCCGCAACGGTTGAGTCGTCCGACTCGGTATGGACGGTAGTGAGACGCCGCCTGTTCGGAACGCTTTGCGGGCTCGTATTCCTGATGAACTTCGGGCGAACCGTCTTCGCACCGCTGCTCGAACCCCTGACGGTGGCCTTTTCGACCGACCAGGCGACCATCGGCGTTTTGATATCGTTGGTGTGGCTCGGAACCGCACTCCCGCGAATTCCGATGGGGTACGTCCTCACCCGCGTCCCGCGGTATCAGGCCGTTCTCGCGACGGGATTCGTCCTCGCCGGGTCGTCGGGACTCATCGCGGTCGCAGATTCCATCGCTTCGCTTCGCGTCGGGACGTTTCTCCTCGGCGTCGCCAGCGGGGCTTACTTCGTCGCCGCCGTGCCGCTAATCGCGGAACTATATCCGAACGCGGTCGGGCGAACCGTCGGCATCCACGGTGCGGCGTCGCAACTGGCGGCGGTCCTCGCCCCCACCATCGTCGTCGGAATCTTACTCGTCTCCTCGTGGCGGACGGTGTTCATCCTGCTCGCGGCGGTCGCAGTCGTCTTCAGCATCGTGCTGGCGAGCATCGTTCGAGGGTCCCGAATCGCCGACGAGTCCGCCCCGGACCGCGCGTTTCTGTCCGCCGTGCGCTCCCACTGGCGGCTCATCGCGGTCGGTCTCCTGATGGTCGGCGTCGCGGGATTCCTGTGGCAGGGCTTGTTCAACTTCTACGTCGTCTATCTGCACTCGTCGAAGGGGGTATCGACGACGACGGCGAACCTCCTCCTCACCGTCGTGTTCGCGGCCGGACTACCCGCGTTCTGGTTCGGCGGCCGGCTCGCCGACCGCCTCCCCATCGTCCCGTACATCCTCGGGATACTGACCGGATTCGTGGTGTCGGTGGTCGCGCTCACCGCCGCCGGTGGCATCGTCGCGCTAACCGTCGTCTCGGTCGCCATCGGGTACTCGATACACAGCCTGTTTCCGGCCTTGGACACCTACTTCCTCAACTCGCTGTCGGACGAAAACCGCGGCGTCGTCTACGCGGCGTTCACCGGTATTTCCCTGCTGGTCGAGGCGAACGGCACTGCGACCGTCGGCGTGCTCACCGAAGCGGGCTATCGATTCGACGTCGTGTTCATCGGCCTCGCCTCGCTCGTCGGCTGTGTCATCCTCGTCCTCGCAGGGTTGTACACGACGAACCGACTGCCGGGGAATTCGCCACGCGACCATCGCGCGTAGGGTCCTCGAATCGCCGCGCGTCGTTCGATAGCCTATCAGAACCGCATTCGTCCGAGGGACGGCGGGGATTCGGGACCCGTATTGTAAAGAGACTGCCGGTGATACGCCACTGTATGCGAATCGCGCTCATCGCACACGACGAGAAGAAACCCGATTTGGTCGAGTTCGTCCGAGATAACATCGACCAACTGTCGGACGTCGACTGCATCTCGACCGGAACGACCGGACAGCGAATCAACGAGAACACCAACCTCGAAGTCGAGCCGAAAGCGTCCGGACCGCTCGGCGGAGATATGATGATCGGGGCCGCGGTAGCCACCGGGGACTGTCAGGCCGTGATATTCCTCCGCGACCCGTTGACCGCCCAACCGCACGAACCGGACATCAACGCGCTTCTACGGGTGTGCGACGTTCACGACGTGCCGCTGGCGACGAATCTCGCCAGCGCGAACGCCATCATCGACGAGCTAATAAAGCAAGCCTAACCGCCCGACGAAGGGGTCTGGCGTCGAGACGTGACGAGCGTCAGAGAACGCCCTCGTCGGACAGTCGCTCGATATCCGCCTCCGTATAGCCGTACTCGGAAAGGATTGCTTCCGTGTGTTCGCCGAGGAGCGGCGGGTGCGCGCGAACCCGCGTCGGCGTCTTCGAGAGGTGCATCGGACTCCCCGCCATCTCGACGTCGCCCGCGGTCGGGTGCGAAACCGACCACTGCATGTTTCGCGCGTTCACTTGCGCATCGTCGAACACGTCCTGCATGTCCTTGACGTCGCTCGCCGGGACGCCGTGGTCGTCCATCGCCTCCAGCATTTCTGCCGTCGTGAACTCCGCGAACGTCGGTTCGAGGAGCGCATCGAGTTCGTCCCGATGCTCGACGCGGGAGGCGTTGTCACAGAATCGCTCGTCGTCGATGAGGTCCTCGCGGTCGATGGCGCGACAGAACTTCGGCCAGAGGTTGGGCGACGGAACCGCGATTACCACGTAACCGTCCGCCGTCGGATACGCTTGATACGGGGCGAGCGTCGGGTGTTTGCTCCCCATTCGTTCGGGCGGAGTTCCCGTGGCGAAGTAGTTCGAGGCCATGTAGCTCATCCACGCGACCTGACCGTCGAGGAGCGAGACGTCGACCTTCTGTCCCGTTCCGTCCCCGAGTTCGCGCTCGAGCAGTGCGGCGAGGATGGCCTGCGTCGCGTACATTCCCGCGCCGATGTCGGCGATGGCCACGCCCACGCGAACGGGCGGGCCGTCCGCCTCGCCGGTGATGCTCATCAGTCCGCCCTCCGCCTGCATGATGAGGTCGTACGCGGGTCGGTCCTTGTCCGGCCCCCACTCGCCGTATCCCGAGAGGGCACAATAGACGAGGCCGGGATTGTCCTCTCGGAGGGTCCGGTAATCGAGTCCCCACTTCTCCATCGTGCCGACGCGGAAGTTCGAGACGACGACGTCGGCTTCGCTGGCGAGGTCGCGGAAGACCGTTTGCCCCTCGTCACTCGCGAGGTCGAGCGTCATCGAGCGCTTGTTGCGGTTCACGCTGAGGTAGTACGCGCTCTCGTCCGACTCCCCGTACGTCGGCGGGTGCCACTCTCGCGTCTGGTCACCCGTCCCCGGTCGCTCGATTTTGATGACGTCCGCGCCGAGGTCGCCCAACTGCATCGTGCAGAACGGACCGACGAGGACGCGGGACGCATCGAGAACGGTGATTCCGTCGAGGGGACCGATCTCCGTCTCCGGTTGGCGAGCTTCGCCGACCATCTGTTACGGCGCTCCCGCCCACTTCACTGGCAGTCTCCGCTCGACCCGCCGACCGGTGAGAATCGTTCGACCGTCCCTTTGCCGTTTCGTAGCGGAACGGCACTCCGTTTGCGGGACGGAATCTTCAATCGTCATAGGACGCTGTTCGGAAAAATCGCGCTAAACTGTTTCGGTGGGGTCGATTCGGAACGTGAGAGAATACGAAGGCGCGGCGTTCAGTCGTCGATTCGTCTGGACTCCGCGTCCGTGGACAACCCGGTGATGCTCCGTATCGGTTGCCGGGGGTCTCGCCCGCGTTCGAGTCCCAGAGTGACGACTCGAACGACGACGTAGGGACCGACGACCGAGATGGCAGGGAGTATGGTGAACGCCGCGACCACCGCGGCGAGAACGGGAGCTGCGCTCAGGACGAGCCCGTACATCCCGAGCAGGGTGAGTCCGAACAGAGACACGAGGGTCGTGTCTCTCGGAGCACGTCGGGCGGGTGGTGTCCGGTCGGCCGGACGAGATGGTCGTTCGTGTGGCAATCGTCTTGGTGCCTGTCTCATGGGTATGTACCTCTTGTTCGGTCGATATGCGTGCGATACGGCGAGTGTAGTTGCGACAGCGATGCCGCTACGGAGCCATCGGAAGCGAACTCGGTAGCGACGCTCTCACCACTTACGCGGTGCGGCGATGGTCCCCCGTGACATCGGGGGCTGGCTGACCGCCCTTCGAAGTGCGTCCGCCGTCGTAGCCACTGCTATCGGTCTGAACGTGGCTCGGTGGACGAGCGAAGCGAGAGACGGGAATCGCTACGTCGGTGAAGGAATCATGAACTGACAACCTCGCGTATTACGTTCATCGTATCATTGAGTTATAAAATTGCAGTGAATGATGGTATCCATCGACATGGATGAAAACGGCGGTACGGTAGCCGAGGCTACGGACGGCAACTCGTGTAGTGGGGGTTATCGACGCGATGACCCTCTTCGGGCTCAGAGTGCGAACTAACGGACCGTCGGAACCGGCGACCGGTCCAACAGGGTCCCGTCACTCCGACGAATCGAATATCGGACGGTCGTTCGACGGCGCGGATATCTGGGTCAGATAGTAGATGCCAACGAGGAAACACCCCTGTCCCACGGAGAAGAGGAGAAGTAACTCGACCGGAACGTGATACCGTCCGAGCAGACGAACGACGACCAGAGTGACGAACACACCGCCGATGAGAAACCACGAGAGCATTTTCAAACCCTCTTCCAAGAAGAGGAGGTCAGCGAGACGAGCACCCCTCGATTTGACGAGCGAGTCCTCCCAGGCTTCCTGATCAGTACCTTGAATGGACATCGACATATTGCTAAATGATAGCACACGATATCAATACCTGTGATTGTATAACTGACAGTAGTTCGGTATACCATCCCCAATTCGGGTAAGTCGATGCTGACTCCGCTCGAATGGATGCCGTGTGGACGCCTCCACGCCACCGTTTCGTTTGGTATCTTTCGACGACGCGGGCGAGAACGCGACCGCGTCGGGAAAGTCGAAAGGCAGTGCTCGTGACCTCAATCGAGCGTGCCGAACGTCTCCACGAGGTCACCGTTCACGTATCGACGTTGCGTAAATCCGAGCGCGTTCGTGAGCATGGTATGGGACAGGAACGTAGCCGTGTACTCCAGCATGCCGAAGGGATGGGCAACGCGTTGGTACGCGGGCGGTAACATCCCACCGATGACGTGAATCCCGGAACCATCCTCGCGGCGTATCGACCCTGCGGTCACAAGCCGCTCTTGACCGTCGGTGACCCCGGCGACCGTTCCGCCCGCATCCTCGAAGGCCGTGGGAGCAACGCCGGTCGCGGGGGCGTTGGCGATGGGATAGCCGAGCGGGGGGACGTTGAAGAATTCACGCTGGACGTTCCGCGTTCCCATCAACAACGGATGGTCGTCGTTCCGTCGGTCGAAATGAGGGATTTCACTCTCGAACGTGGTAACGTCGTCCGCCGTAATCCCCGCGGCCAAGTCGTTTTCCAGGAGTCCGAGGTGGGAGACGCCGACGTCGGTGAGAACGAGGGTACCGCCGTTCGAGACGAATCGGTCGAGTTCCCGGACGTACGCGTCGTCATCGGCCCCATCCGCGTGAGAAACGACGAGGTTTTCGACGGCGAGTCGGCTGCTCCGCCCGCGAAACAGCGCTCCGTCTTTGATGTCTTCGACGGTTAGCCCTGTCATCCCATCGGTGATATTGCCGTTGCCGTGCTGTTCGTGATGACCGCGCGTCTCACTGCTTTTCCGTCCCCGCCCGTCGGTCATGTACGCTTCGTAATCGGAGAAATAGGCAAGCGGGGAGACGCTGTAGCTCCGTTGTTCGTACCCGAAGACCGATTCGGGGTCGGGGGACATCACGGTGTCCGCGGTACTGCTGACGACCGTCCGATCGACCGTCGCCGTTCCCTCCCGCTCGCCACCGAGCGTTTTTACCTCGACCGTCCACTCGCCGCTGGATGGCGTCGGAATCGACCATTCGGCCGTCCGTCGTGGCCGGTCGCTAGCGGAGTCGTGCGAGCGCACGACCCGTCCGGTCGCGTCGCGGAGTTTCGTGAGGATGGGGCCGGTCGGCGAATCGACGGTTATCGAGAGTTCGTGCGTTCCGTCCGGAACGGAAACGCTCGATGCGGTCCACTGCTTGCCAACTCCGAGCTTTTCCCTGGCCGTCGTCGTATCGATATCCTCGAACGAAAGCGCACTCGACCGTCGCGTGAGGGAGTCGGTCTCGACGTATGCGGTCGTCGCGTTGCCGGTTCGGATGTCGGCGGTCACGTCGTTCGCGGCGTGTTCGGTGACGGTTCGAATCACCTCTTGGAACCCACGCGCTTGCAGGTCTACCAACCACGGTCGGAACACCATCCGGTCGAAGACGCGATTATCCCACCCCATCTCGTGAGCCATCATCGTGACCCCGAGGCCGCCCTGGTCCTCCGGGTGGCTCATCCAACTGATGAGCGTCCCCGAGGTCGTATACTGAATCGTGTCGAAGATGGTGCCGTATTCGTACCCCGATTCCGGAACGGAGGTGTCGTATCGGTCAACGTACTCCGGTGGAACGCCGTAGCCGTCGATGAGATACTCCCTGTTCAGGGCCTCGAACTGCTCACGACGGGCGTCGAGGTCACTCTCGATTTCGTCTCGGACCCGGATATTCGCCCGTCGATTGAGTTCGTAGATGTCGTGGAGTTCGCCGTGGTCGTACTGGTCGTTGACGATGAGTCCCTCGATGAAGTTCGAGGACCAGAACATCCCGTGGAGGTCCGACCCGTAGTTGAGGTTGTCGTACCCTCGAAGCGCCTCGACGATATCGAGTGAGTCGGGCACGATTTCCTCGTACTCCTTCGGCGACGTCGGAACGTCGTCGTCGACACCCGGCATATCGTCCTGCAAGTCCCTTCCGTTCGGCTCGGCGGGATAGTATGCCGGATTGACCCACCCGACCGTCGGATACCCGCGGTTCGGGTCGACACCGGTTCCGGTCACCCGTTTGAAGGAGTTGTTCTCCAGTTCGGGGTCCCCTATCGGGTCGTCGTTGACGAGATACTCCTGTCGACGCGCGGAGAACCCATCGGGATTCGTGTACGCGAACAGGAGGACGACGTCGTCCAGCATCGCCTCGACCGTCGGCTCGTCGCCATCGAGCAGTCGCTGGACGAACCGGGAACCGGCCTCCGCACCCGACCGTTCGTCACCGTGAATGCTCAACGAGAAGAACACCTTCTCCTTTTCCTGGAACGCCGTCTCGTCGTCGATATCGTTCGTCACCTCGACGACCCACAATTCTTGGGGGTCGGACGCCGTCTCTTCGAAGAGGTTCTCGTGTCCCGGACTCTGCCCCCACGAGCGGACGCGAACTCGGTCGCTGTGCTCGGCTTCGAGATGGTGGATTCCGTCCACCATCTGTTCGTAGTCAATGTAATCGACGCTGCCGTTGACGGGTGGGAAGGCGCCGTTTGCGTACTCGCCGAGTCGCCAGAACGGATTCGACCCCGGCGAGTATTTGAGGGTATCGACGGCGTCGAGTTCGGCCACGTCTCGCGCTTCCGTCGGCGTCAGTCGAAGCCACGCCGCGATTGCCGGGTCCGTCGTCGTTCGGAAATAGTCATCCGAGTAGGGTTCGAGCGCGTCGAACGCCGGTCGGCGCAGTTCGACCAACGTCGGAATCTCGTACTCCTCATCGACGCGCCCGAGGACGAAATCGTAGAGTTCCGTCGGCGCCGACGACGTTGATTCGGCGGCGACACCCTTCGAGAGCGACACTGCACCGGCCGTTGCAGCGGACAGTCTGACGAACTGGCGGCGTGAAATCGGGATGTCCTTCGAGCGGTCCAATTCGGTTGAGTGGGTACGTTCGTCGTGCACTTGATAACACGGCACGGGAGTGCCATCCAATCATACTTGCTTTCAGCACTAATAATTATTCAATATTAGTATTCTATTTAAATTATTGCTGTCAATTCTGATGAAATTGGACCCATCTCCGTTCGACACGGATATCGCATCACTATTGCCGAAAACGCGACCGGAAGGAGCGACGGAAAAGCTACTTGGACCCGTCGTAGACGGCACCGTTCCGTCGTCCGTCCGCCGCACCGCGGTACGTCCCGGAATCGAGCACCCGAATCGCCTGGACGTTGCCGAGTTGGGTGGGCCCGTCGTTCAACGTGTGGCCGCGGGCACGGAGCTTCTTTCGCACTCCCTTCGGGAGGCCGTCTTCCCAATAGACCGACGGGTCGACGTCGGCGTAGATACGCGGGGCGGCGATGGCCGATTGGAGACTCATTCCGTACTCGACGACGTTAAGCAGCACTTGAGCGACGGTTGTGATAATCGTCTTCCCACCGGGGGAACCGACGGTCATGTAAGGCTCGCCGTCACGGAAGACGATGGTCGGACTCGTGCTACTCAACGGCCGCTTGTTGGGCTGGACCTGATTCGGTCCGCCGGGGACGGCATCGAAGTCGGTGAGTTCGTTGTTCAGCATGAATCCGTAGCCGGGAACCATCATCTTCGTGCCGAAGAACTGCTCGATGGTACTGGTCCACGAGACCATGTTTCCGTCGCTGTCCGCGACCGTGAAGTGCGTCGTCTGTCCCTTGTCGGAGCGAAGGTCTGTCGCTCGGCGCTCGTTCGTCCCGGAATCCGCGAGCGGACTGACCCGATAGGGGTTCCCCGGTTGGAACGACCACGGGTCGCCGGGCGAGCGCTCCGGTCCGGCCTCGTCGAACGAGATGCGTCGGCGGCGTCGCTTCACGTACTCCTCGTCGAGGAGCCCCTGCCACGGTGCATCGGCGAACAGTTTGTCGCCCATGTACGCACCGCGGTCCGCGTAGGCGAGGTGGAACGCCTCGATGAGCACGTGGTAGCGCTCGAAGGACCGCGAATCGTACTGCCCGAGGTCGAAAGGTTCGAGAAGTTTCAGGATATGGCCGATGGTGAGTCCGCCGGAACTCGGTAGGGACATCGTACGAATCGTCACGTCCCCGAACTCCACGTGTTCGGGGTGGTCCATCGTCACGTTGTAGCCCGCGAGGTCGTTGACGGTCATACTGCCGCCACTCTGCTGGACCGTTTCGGCGGTCGCTTCCGCGATTTCACCCTTGTAGAACGCCCCGATGCCCTCGTCACGGATGAGGCGGAAGGTTTTGGCCAGGTCCGGTTGCACGAGCGGGTCGCCCTCCTGGAGCGGGTCGCCGTTCGGCGCGAACACCGAACGCGCCGCGTCGTTGAACAGGTCGACGTTGTTGGCGATGGATTCGGCCAACGGAGCGTCGACGGTCACACGGGGGCAGGCGTTCGACGCCAGCGCGATTGCAGGGTCGATGAGTTCCTGCATCGACTTCGAGCCGAATCGTTTGAGCGCCACGTCACAGGCACGGAGCGTCCCCGGGACGCCGACCGCCTGACCGCTGGTGTGTCGCTTTTCGAACGGAATCGGCTCGCCGTCGTCGTCGAGGAACATCTCGGGCGTCGCACCGAGCGGTGCGCGCTCGCGGTTATCGACCGCGTACACGACGTCCTCGTCGGCCGAGTACACGAGCATGAACCCACCGCCGCCGATGCCGGAGCTGTGCGGTTGAACCACGTTGAGCGCGAACTGCGTCGCAACGGCGGCATCGACCGCGTTGCCCCCTTCTGCGAGGACGTCCGCACCGACCCGTGTCGCTTGCGGGTGGACGGTAGCGACCATCTGGTCGCCGGTCGCCGTCGCAACGGTTCCCGACCCTTGTTTCACGTTACTCGCGTCACCCGACGCCCCGCCCGCGCTCGCGGACACGATGCCTACCCCGGCGGTCGCCATCGAACCTTTCAGGAACGTTCGTCGCTTGGTCGTTCCGCTCTCTCCGTTCGCTTCCGTCTCGGAGCGTCCTCCCTTCGCGTCTTTTTCTCCACCCATACTTCCAAGATATGAAGTGAAGAGAAATAAGTATATTTTACTAATTTCGATAATAAGTATTGTATAGTTTTTAATATTTTAAATTTAGGTGGGAGAACGGACAAAACCGGAACCGAAGACGCGTTTCTTGTTCCTGTCGGCGTATTCGTTTCGTCCCGCCGTTGCTCTCGTACACCTCCTATCGGTCAAATTGAAATGTTTCGCCGGACGCCTCTCGCATCGATGGTTCCCGACAGCAGGTGTTCGGACGGTTCCGAATCGAAATTGAATTGCAGCATCTCGATTCAGCAGCTATAAATCTTGTATTATATCCACATAATTAGAATAGATATATGTATAGATACAACATTAACGAATATATGGGTAGAAAGGTCACCCGCAGAGGGATACTCGCGGTAACTGCATCGACAGCGTTCCTCAGCCACGCCGGAACGGGGACGATGAGCGGAAGTTCGTCGGATCGCGATCACGAGGACGAGGAGGAAGGGACCCTCCATCGGTTCGCGACGAGCGCCACCGGCGCGGAGGTGACGGGACTCTACGTCACGGAAGAGGGGCAGTTCTTCTTCAACGTCCAACACCCGAGCCGAGAAAACGACGACCCGTACAACGAGGGAACCATCGGAGCCGTCGTCGGGGTCAACATGAACGACCTCCCGCGAGACTTTCCGAGCGTTCAACCCTCGGAAAGCGAGAAGCAGGCGGCCGACGTGCGGTTGGCACGGGGGAGTTACCAAGTCCTCGCACAGGGTGGCGACGAAACCGACAGCGGTGAGTCGCTCGGCATTCCGACCACGCCGGACGGAACGCCGGTCGGCGACCTCGACGGGTCGGAGTACTCGGAGTACGGGTACTGGCCCGATTTCAACGGGTTCGTCCCGGACGACGAGGCGAGCGACGAGGGCTACCTGTTCACCAACTTCGAGACGCAACCGGGGATGATAACCCGATTGCACCTCCGTCAGCGCGGGAAAAACGGGGGCTGGGAGGTCGTCGGTGCAGAAAACGTCGACGAACCGCTCCGCCGCGTCGAGGGGACGAACATCAACTGCTTCGGGAGCGTCAGCCCCGAGGGGGTGCCGATGAGCGCGGAAGAGCAGTACTCGCACCCGGCCACTCGGTTCTGGAACCGGCCGAAACCGGCCACCATCGACGACAGCCCCGGCATCTCCGGGGACGGAGTGCAGGGGAGCTTCGGACTCAACGGCGTCGAAAAACAGGCGTTGTATCTCGGCGGGACGCGGGACGGTGAGGAAGTCGAAGTACCCGAGAACGGAACGGCGACGCTCATCTCCGACACCTACGCCAACCCGTACCGCTACGGCCACATCGTCGCGATGGGGAACCCGACCGCGGACGACGTGACCGACGTGGAGGCCACGAAACTGACCACGTTCGGCCGCGCGGCGCACGAAGTCGCGGTGGTCATGCCCGACCAGCGAACCGCGTACACGAGTTCCGACGGCACCGGGAAGTGTTTCTACAAGTTCGTCGCCGACGAGGACGTGGCCGGACGGGGAGACGTCACGGAGTACGGTTCGAAGGGAACGCTGTACGTTGCGAAAGCGAACCAACAGGGGAAACTGAACGGCAACCCCGCCGAGGTGGGCTTCGAACTCGACTGGATACCGCTCGGCCACGCCGACCTCGACGAAATCGAATCGTGGATTGCCGAGTACGACGGGGTGACACAGGCCGACTACCTCGCGATTCGAGAGGAGGTCGATGCGTTGGACGACGACGCGAGCCTCGCGGACATCGACGCCTACGTCGAGGAGAACGGGAACCCGTTCTACATCACGCCCGAGGAAGTCGACGCGTGGGCGGAACAGTACGAAGACGGCGGAATCGGCTGTATCGACGAGGAGCTTCGCCGCGTCCCGTTCCTCGAAACCCGGCGGGCGGCCGCGGCCGTCGGTGCGACCGACGAGTTCCGCAAGATGGAGGGCCTCAACATCCGCACCGGGGCCGTTCCGGGTGAAGACTTCCTCTATATGGCGATTTCGGAGACGAGCGAGACGATGAACGACGAGGAAGGGGACATCCAACTCGCCGGTGACGAGTGGGGTGCGGTCTACCGACTGCCGCTGGAAGCCGACTACGACGTTTCGCGGATGGAACCCGCGGTTGTCGGCGGGCCGAACGCCAACATCTGCGGCGGCTGTCCGTACGACGCGCGCCCGGATTCGAAGAGCAGCGTCTGTCCCGACTGCGGGTACAACCCGACCGAGGAGGACGAAAACGGGACGAGCGGCGGCGGCATGAAAAAGCTCGGGAAGGCCGCATCCGACCTCGTGACCGGTGACGACTTCGAGGAGGAGAACGTCATCTCCAACCCGGACAACCTCGTTGTCATGCGTGACAAACGCGTCATCATCGGCGAGGACACGAGCAACGAGGGACACGCGAACGACAACATGATCTGGATTTACACCCCCGAAAGCTGTTAGCTCCCCACCCCCGATGTCGGCGAACTCAGCACCGCATCACATCGGCGTGGTCACGGCCGTTCGTTTGGTTTCCGAACCAGCGGAACGATTCCAAACTGACCGCGTACGCGTCCCCGGTTCTCGAATACCGAATCGCGTACGCGGTCGGATACCAGCCCATCGTCGGAAACGCCGTCGGCATCGTGATGGGCCGTCGAATCTCGGTGCAGAGGTCGCGGAAGAACGACCGCGTGACCATCGGTTCGAAGAATATCAGTTCGCCGTCGAACGTGCCCCAGAGGAACGTGTGGGTGAACGGCTCGCCGTTGAACTCCGGTGCGGTCAGGTCCATCAAGTGGTTCCCCATCCCCGGTTCGACGGCACCGAGCGACTCGTAGTCGGGAGGTCGTTGACCGGACGGAAGGGGTTCCGTCCCTCGCTGCAGCGTCTCGCACGTGACCGCGGTGGACGCCCGCGGACAATCGCCGTTTCTGATTTCGGTTCGCTTTTCCCGCGGCATCAGATAAAAATGGAAGTCGAAGTGCGGGACGGCGTAAACGTCCGGTGGCGGGTGGCCGGTCGGATTCCAGTTGAGCATGAACCAGCGGAACGGGATGGAAGCGGCCGTCTCCGGAAACCCGAGCACGGTTTCGTGTCCGCAACACGGCGCTTTGCCGTCCGGGATGTTCCACTTCCCGTCGGTCGGTGCGGTCGGTAACCCCTCCAGCGCGTCGGCGGAGAACCGGACGCCGACGGAGCGGGGTTTCCCGGAACCGGTGCTCGCAACGAACGTCCGAATCGTCCCGTTTCCGACGGCGGCGGGCGGTCCCCACGCGATTCGCTCCGACGGTGGACCCGCGTCCGTCGTCCCTCGCTCCGGGGGCGACGTCGAGGGTGGCGACTGCTCGTCCGTGCCGGTCGCGTCCGTTCTGAGGGTGGCGTGCGCTCCGATGGCGCCGACTCCCAGCGTTTTCAAAAGGGTGCGACGATTCGGCTGCATTAACCGTTCGGGTAACGACCGGGTCCGACGTTATTCTTACCCCCACCCGGTCACCGAACCGTCCGTCGCTCGACGGTATGGACGACGCTTTACAACACGCGTTCCGACCCGTTCGGCCGTCAGACCACGCGAACCGGAACGTCGAGGACGCCGAGGACGCGCTTCGTCGTCGAACCGATGAGCGGCTTGTCCGGGTCAGAACGCCCCCGTCTCCCCATCACCACCAACTCGATGTCCTGGTCGCGGACGTACTCGACGATTTCGTCCTCCGGGATTCCGGACTTCACGACGGTAACGCAATCGACGCCGCTTTCGTCGGCCCGGTCTTTCACCGCGTCCACGAATCCCTGTCCCTTCTTTTCCAGTCGCTTTCGGGTTTCCTTGATGTCGCTCGGCGTGGCCACGAAATCCGCGTCTCCCATGTCCATCACGTACAGCGCATGGACCGTCCCGCCGCTCTCGGTCACGAGTTCGACCGCTTGCTCCGTCGCGCGTTTCGCCGCTTTGCTTCCGTCGGTCGGCACCAAAACGTCGTCGTACGATATCGAACCCGTTTCGTCCATACGTACCCCCTCGACCCGATAGCTAATGAAACGATACCCCCGTTTCGAACGCCGTTAGCCAGGGTGAGAAGGAACCGCCGCTCGACGCGAACGCCACTCAACCTTCAAGAGGGTTGGCCGGTGAATATCCGACTGACAACGATGGATTCAGGAGACGAGGAGTGGTCGCCGTGATACCTGCGCAGTTCGCGGAGTTGTTCGGGTCGAATCCGGTCGTCAACGGACTCGTCGGGGGACTGATTATCGCGTTTTTCAACCTCCTTGGGGCGTCGTTGGTGTTCGTCTGGCGGGACCCGTCCGAACGGGCGATGGACGGCGCGCTCGGGTTCGCCGCTGGCGTGATGCTCGCCGCGAGCTTCACGAGCCTCATCCTCCCCGGAATCGAAACGTACTCCAACGGCGATCCTATCCCCGTCTTGATAGGGATGGCCGTGGGTGCCCTCTTTTTGGACCGGTCCGACGTGCTGGTACCACACGCACATATCCTCCTCTCCGGCCAACGCCGACCGGATGCCGCCAATCCCGACGCCGACTTGGCGGTGGACGACGAGCGACTCGCCGGTGTCGTCCTGTTCATCCTCGCCATCACGCTTCACAACATGCCAGAAGGACTCGCGGTCGGCGTCGGGTTCGGAAGCGGAAATCTCGGGACCGCCGTCCCGCTCATGCTCGCCATCGGCATTCAGAACATCCCCGAGGGATTGGCGGTGTCGGTGGCCGCCATCAACGCGGGACTGGACAAACGCTTCTACGCCGCGTTCGCGGGGATTCGCTCGGGCGCGGTCGAGATACCCCTCGCGGTCCTCGGCGCGTACGCCGTCCAAACCGTCTCGGCCTTGCTCCCCTACGCGATGGGATTCGCCGCCGGAGCCATGCTGTTCGTCATCAGCGACGAAATCGTCCCGGAGACGCACACGAAGGGACACGAGCGTATCGCGACGTTGGGGACGATATTCGGCGCTATCGTGATGCTGTATCTCGATATTTCGCTCGGATAGCTCATTATTTGGGACGTGCGGCTTCTCGAACGCGGCGCACGCGCTCGTCGGTCCGCGAATGGCGCAAGAACGGATCCCAACCGAACATCCACGATTGCGTTCGTCGCGTCCGACCGCCGTTCGGGAGAGACAAAGAGAAGACGGTCGTCTCAGTCGGCCGCCTGACCGCCGTCGATGGGGAGCGTGTGCCCGGTGATGTACGAGGCGTCGGACGAACAGAGGAACGCCACCGCACCGGCCATTTCCTCGGGCTCTGCGCCGCGCCCCATCGGCACGTCGGTCATGGCCGACGTATCGAACGGCATCGACGTCAGGTCGCCGCTTTCTCCCTCCGTGTTGGCCTGGATGTTGGTGTTCGTCGGACCGGGAGCGATCGCGTTGACACGGATACCGCGGGTGGCGTATTCGAGAGCGGCCGTTTTAGTCAGCCCGACGACGCCGTGCTTGCTGGCGGAATAGCTGGCGAGTCCACCCATTCCGACCAACCCGGCCTCGGAGGCCGTGTTGACGATTACCCCGCTCCCCCGCGCTTCCATGACGGGGAGTTCCGCCTTCATGCAGGCCCAGATACCTTTCAGATTGACGTCGAGGAGTTTGTCCCAGAGACCCTCTTCGATGTCGGCCATCTCCACGAAGCCGGTGAGGATTCCCGCATTGTTGTGAGCGAAGTCGAGGCTTCCGTACGTATCGACCGCCACGTCAACCATTCGCTCGACCGACTCGAAATCGGAGACGTCGACTTCGACGAACGTCGCGTCACCGCCATCGTCCTTGATGCGGTCGACCGTTTCGCGGCCGGTCTCTTCGACCACATCCGCGACGACGACGTTTGCACCTTCCTCGGCGAATCGCAGTGCCGACGCGCGTCCGATTCCCGAGCCCGCTCCCGTTACGACCGCCGTCTTTCCGCGTAGTCCATTCATGATTATTCCTCGACGGTACACGTGAGCGATTCGAGACCGTACAGGCTACGGAGCGGCTGTAAGTCCGTCAAATCCGCCTCTATCGTTTCGAACCGGTCGAGCAGGACGTCGAACGCGACGTCCGCTTCGATTCGTGCGAGCGGAGCGCCCAAACAGTAGTGGACACCCTTTCCGAATGCGATGTGGCGATTCGGACTTCGTTCGGGACGGAACTCCTCGGGAGCGTCGAAGAGTTCCGGGTCGCGGTTGGCAGCACCGAGCCACGCCGTTACGACGTCTCCTTCCCGAATTTGCCGTCCGTTCAGTTCGACGTCCTCCAGCGCAACACGGTCCAACGATTGAATCGGAGAGCGGTATCGGAGCACCTCCTCGATAGCCTGTTTCCGATCTATTTCTCCCGTTCGAATCGCATCGGTTATCCCTCGCTCTTCGAAACACCAGAGGGCGTTCGTCAGGAGGTTCGTCGTCGTGATATTCCCCGCAACGAGAAGGAGCATACAGAAGCCGACCTGTTCTCCCCTGCTCAGCTCCTCGGTCGTCGCGGCGAGCGTAATGAGGTCGTCCCCGCTTCCGTCTTGGCGCTCTTCGAGCAACTGGGCGAAGTACTGTCCCATCTGTTGCTGTGCCCACTGCATCCGCTCTTGGCTCCGTTTGATCGAAGATTCGGATCCGTCCTCGGGACGTGCGACGAGTGCGTCCGACCACTCTTTAAACTCGTCGCGGCGTTCGGCAGGAATTCCCAACAGTTCCGCGATGATGGTTATCGGAAGTCGTATCGCGAACTCATCGACGAAATCGAATCGGTTCTCCCCGTCGATTTGGTCCAGTACCTCTTCGGTTAACTCCTCGATTCGAGGCTGGTACTCCCTGAGCGTCCCCGGTTGGAATCGCTCGTTGACGAACCCGCGGAGTCGGTCGTGTCCCGGCGGGTCAACCATGATCATCGTCTGAAACATCGCTCCGTCATCGTCCGTGGCGTTCTCGGAGCCGGCTCGATTCGCGGTAAACGACTCGTAATCGGTAAGAACCCGATTGGTTTCTTCGTACCGAAAGAGGTCCCAGTGCTGTCGCTCCTCGTCGAAGTGTACGGGAGCGCTTCGACGCATTTCAGCGTACCACTCGAACGGTTCCAACTGTCCGTTTCGACTACGGATCGCTTCCGGCAGTTCGCTTTTTCCCACGACTGCATCTGTGGACTGCATGAGTTAATTGACCAATTAATCAATTATAGGCTTTTTTGTTATTCCATCTGATGTGAGAGGGGAGAAAGACGGGTTATACAGATCCAAACCCCCACAAACAGCACCTTGAGGGCCGTTATTCCGAATGCAGTGGTTTCTCGAATTCGGTTCGGAGGTCGTTTCCGATTTCGAAACGAGAACTCGGCGGTCTATCGATGACACACCGCCTACGGGAGAGCGACGACTAGTCTTCGAGAGAGATGTCTGCTACGATTCCGTCGATTATCGTCAGAACCCGTTCGACGGCGTCATCGCGGTTCGTCGTCGCCTGTGTGTGCAGTCCTTGCTCGATGAGAAAGCAGATGTGGTCCGCCGTCAGTTCAGCATCGACCGACCGGAACTGGCCGTCTTCTATCCCCGCCCGGAGTATTCGAGCGATCACCGCCCGTAGACTGTCTTCCGCTTGCGTCGTTTCCTTTCGGAAGTCACCGTCCCACGTCGCGTGCGCCCACAGTTCGACGTACACCCGTGAAACCGCCGTCTCGATATCCGTCGGTGGGGAAAATATGGCTCGTTCGACTTGTGCTGGTGTCGGGTGTAGTATCTGCCCCACGAACCGTCTGAGTTCATCCTCCGCATCGGTAATCTGTTGCTCATCCTGCTGTCCGACGAATATCTCGACGAAGACGTCGAGCATCGAGAGGAGGAGGTCGTCCTTACTATCGTAGTAGTGATAGATTATAGAGGGATTTTGACCCAGTTCGTTACCGATATCCTTGATCGAGAGGTCCGCGTATCCGTGTTCGGCGAGTGCGCGAAACGCCGCCTCTCTAATCCGCTGTTGGGTGTCCGGATAGCTGCTCATCGTAATATCGTTATGTTGGGTATAGGACTAGAAGGTGACTTCAATATTGCCCATGGCGGGAGCGATCGAGGGACCCACTCAGTCCAACGACCGCGCCGAGTTGGCGACGACGATGAGGCTACTCGTTCCCATCGCCACCGCCGCGAACAGCGGGTTCAACAACCCGAACGCCGCGAGCGGGACGGCGACCGCGTTGTAGAGGAACGCCCACGCGAGGTTGCGCCGGAGTCGCCGGTTCGTGCCGCGAGCGACCGCGAACACCTCGGGGACGGCATCGAGGTCGTTGCGCACGAGCACCGCGTCCGCGGCGTCGCCCGCGAGGTCGGTGCCGCTTCCGAGCGCGATGCCGATATCGGCCGCCGCGAGCGCCAGCGCGTCGTTGCTCCCGTCGCCCACCATCGCCACCGTCCCCCGAGATTTGAGGCGTTCGATGGTCTCCCGCTTGGCCTGTGGGGGAACGCCAGCGAACACCTCCGAGACGTTCGGGTCGGCGCGGAATCGGGAGACTGCACGCTCGTCGTCGCCCGTGAGAATCACCACGTCGCGGTCGCCGCCGATAGCCGCGACGGCCGTCTCCCACTCGGGTCGCGGAGTGTCTCCGACGACGACGACGCCGCGGACGCGGCCGCCCCACGCGACGACGACGGGAACGCTGCCCGCGTCGCGGGCGTCGGCCATCGTCGATTCGTCCGACGACGTGAGGGCAACGCCACGAGACTCCACGAGGCTCGGGTGGCCGACGACGACCTGCTCGCCGTCTACGACGCCGGTCACGCCCCGGTCGTGCGTCTCGACGTCTTCGGCGTCGGGCGTTTCCTCGGCCGCGTCCGCGATGGCCGCCGCGATGGGGTGAGCGGAAAAGCGTTCGAGCGCGCCCGCACGAGCGAGCACCGAGTCGGTGTCGTCGGCGTCGGTGTCGTCGGCGTCGGTGTTGTCGGCGTCGTCGGCGTCACCGTTGACCACGACGTCCCGGACGGTCATCGCGCCGTCGGTGAGCGTGCCGGTCTTGTCGAAGACCACGACGTCGGCGTCGGGGACGGACTCGAACACGGCGTCGGAGGCGACCACGATTCCCCGGTCGGCCGCCTCCCGAATGCCCGACGCGACCGCCAGCGGCGTCGCCAGCCCCAGCGCACAGGGACACGAGACGATGAGCACGGTGAGTCCGGTGAGGAGGGCGGTGGCGACCGTCGAACCCGTGACGAGGTGGTAACCCGTCGTGACCACCGCGAGGACGAGCACCGTCGGTACGAAGAGGGTCGCCAGTTTGTCCGCGAGTCGCTGGATGCCCGACCGCGAACTCTGAATCTGCCACAGCCGCTCGACGAGTCGGTCGAGCGTGCTGGTCGCGTCGGTGCCGACCTCGACGACGATGGGGTTGTCGGACGCGATGGTGCCGCCGAGCACGTGGTCGCCGGGACGTCGCGTCTTGGGAATCGACTCGCCCGTGATGAGCGACTCGTCGATGGCGGCGCTGCCGTCGATAACGGTCCCGTCCACCGGAACGCGTTCACCCGGTCGGACGAGAACGCGGTCTTCGGGCACGAGGTCCTCGACGGGGACGGTTTCGTGGTCGTCGTCCTCGGTGATGCGGGTGGCGTCGTCCACGTGCGCGCTGGTCAGTTCCGAGAGGCCGCTCGTGGCGCGCTGCTTGATGCGGTCCTCGTAGTAGTTCCCGATGGTGACCACGATGACGATGGTTACCGTCACGTCGAAGTAGACGTGGGTCCCCCCGACGAGCACCGCGACGGCGCTGTAACAGTAGGAACTCACGGCCGCCAAGGACACGAGCAAGTCCATGTTCGGCTGCCCAGCGCGGAGGCTGACCACCGCACCGCGGAGTATCGGATACCCGGTGTAAAAGAGGACGATGGAGGACATGAGCCAGACGTTGCCGAACAGGTAGAGGCCGTCGAAGCCGCCGAGGTCCACGAGCGGCGCGAAGCCCAGATAGCTCGGGTACAAAAAGAGGACGTACCACATCATCACCATCATCCCGAAGACGCCGCCGCCGATGAGGAAGCGGACGAGTTGCGTGTCGGTGCGCTCGTCGTCCGTGTCGTCGGGGTCGCCGACGCCGTAGCCGTAGCGGTCGAGGACGCGATGGACGTCCTCCAAGTCGGTGTCCGCGTCGTGGGCGACCCGAAGCATGTCCGTCGCGTAGCTCGCGTCCGCCCCGTACACGCCGTCCGCGTCGGCGGCGGTCGATTCGATGAACGTCTCGCAGGTCGCACAGTGCATCCCATCGACCGCGAGGTAGGTGTGGTCCGCGTCTTCGGGCGCGTTTTCCGTCCCCGTTTTCCGCTCGCTTCGCACCTCGTCGGCGTCGGCCGCCTCCACGTCGTCCAGCGTTCGCGCGATTTCGAGACAGCCACGACAGCAGTAGCCCCCCGCGACGTCATCGTCGATGACGGGCGCGTCGCCGGTCGGTAATCCACAGAGCGTACACTCGTCTGTTGCGCTTCTGTCGTCCGGGGCGCGTCGGTCGTCCGTCGCGGCGGTTGATTCGCTCACCGTTTCACCCCACCAGTCGATAGTTCGGCGACGGAAGCGGGAGCGCCACCCGCGGCACGTCGATGCCGAACAGCATCAGTCCGTGTGCGAGCATCAGGTAGCCCAGGACGACGAACGCGATACCCAAGATACGGTGCAGGTGCTTGCTCGCCGACAGCGACCCGAAGACGGTGCCGTAGACCAGCAGCGTCGGGAGCGTTCCGAGACCGACGAGCGCGAGCAGGAACCCGCCGCGGAGCGGGTCGCCGAGCGCGAACGCGTAGACGTACGCGGGGTACGTTATCGGGCACGGAAGGAGCGCGTGAACGACCCCGAGGCCCGCGATGCGGGCATCGCCGACGAAATCGTCCACCCGGCGCGTCAGCACGCCGCTTAGTCGCCCGAACAGGTCGTTCAGCGGTCCGATGGACGGATGCTTGACCGACCCGCCGACGTACGAGAATCCCATAACGGCGATGAATCCACCCGAGAGCAGTGCGGTCGTGGCCTGAATCCCGGTGCCGACCGACAGCACCGCGCTCATCGACCCGACCGTGACCGCGCCGAGCGCGGCGAGAAGGGCTCCGACGGCGGCGTACCCGGCGGTCCGGCCGAGGTTGAACACGACGTGCTGGCGCACCTGCAGGAGCGTCAGCGTCCCGGTCTCGGTACCCTCCATCTCCCGCAGTCGGTCGGCGTAGACGCTCACCAACGGGCCGCACATTCCGAGACAGTGGCCGCCGCCGAGGAAGCCGATGACGAGAAACACCACGGCGTCCACGTTCCCGGTCGGGAGCGCCACGCCGTGACCGTGGAGCGGAACGAACATCGTCGTCAAGCCGTGGGTTCGGCGACGTCGGTCCCGTGGCCGCCCTCCGTCGGCGAGACGAGCAGGTAGATGCTCGTGAAGATGAGACTCACGTTGATAGACGTGACGACGCCCGCGTACAGACTCTTCTCGAAAGCGAACGCGACCACCGGAACGAGTGCAAGGAGAGCGATAATACTCACACTTCGAGGCGAATGCTTCGACAGCTCGGCTTTGAGCCGAGAATCACGTTTCGACGGGTCCATACCCGTAATTGGGACTACTGTACTTATGGTACTTCGCCGATTTCCAGCCGATGAGAATTACGGACACATAATTTAAAAAATCTCTTCGTAGCCTGGGGTATGTCGACAGAACTGGAGCAACGTTCGGTTCAAGAGAGCGACTCGGCGGAGCGTCCACGCGGATACCTCGTCGGGTCGGCCTCCGACGGCATCGAACGGGAGTTGGAACACGACGACTTCGACCCCATCGGGACGCTGACGCTGATTTTCGTGTACTTCATGATTTTGGTCTCGATGTGGGTGTTCATGTACTTCGTCGAGTTCCTCGGCCGCGGTATCACGGTGGTGGGATAACATGGAGATACACGAGTACGAGAAATTCTGGCTCGCCGCGTCGCTGTTGTTGATAGTTGGCATCATCGCGACCGTCACGTACGGTGCGGTCGGCGTTGGCGTCTCGATGATCGACGACAAGGGCGGAACCATCGACCCGAAAGCGGTCGACCAACATCCGAAATTCGGTAACCCCGGCGTCTACAAAACCGGGGCGAACGAGTACGACGTGTACGTCGTCGCCAAGCAATTCGTGTATCAACCCGGCACGAACGAACCCATCGTCGTGCCCGCCAACAGCACGCTCACGTTCCACGTGACGTCCGCGGACGTGATACACGGGTTCGAGGTGGTCGGCACGAACGCCAACACGATGGTGATTCCGGGACAGATAGCGACGTTCACCGTCGAAGTCTCGGGTCCGCGGGAGTACGGTATCCTCTGTAACGAATACTGTGGCGCGGGCCACCACGGCATGGAAGGAACGCTGAAGGTCGTCCCCGAGGACGAGTTCAACGCGACGGCGGGAGGTGCTTGAGATGTCGCTGTACGTAGACGAGTATCCCGAGGAAGCAAAAGTCATCAAGGCGACGTTCCTCGTTTCGTTCGTCGCGCTCGGCATCGGCGCGTTCTTCGGACTGATCCAGGGACTCCACCGGACGGGATTCGTTCGGGTCCTTCCCTCGACCGACTACTACACCATCCTCACGGGGCACGGCGTCCTGCTCGCGTTGGTGTTCACCATCTTTTACCTCCTCGGCCTCTTCACGTGGGCCGTCACGCGGAGTTTGGAATCGCCGCTCCCGAACATCAAGTTGACGTGGGCGTGGTTCGGGTTGACGACGACCGGCGCGACGTTCGCGGCGATTGCCATCCTCGCCGGCCTGTTCCCGAGCCTCGATATGAGCGCGGACGTGTTGTACACCTTCTACGCGCCCTTACAAGCCCATCCGCTGTTCTACGTCGGATTGGCGATGTTCATCATCGGGACGTGGATGGCGGGCGCGGACTGGTTCCTCGCCTTCCGCAAGTGGCGAAGCGAGCACCCCGACGAGCGCATTCCGCTCCAGACGTTCATGGTGCTGACGACGATGGTGATGTGGTACCTCTCGACCCTCGGCGTCGCCATCTCCGTCGTGTTCTTCTTCATCCCGTGGTCGCTCGGCTTCATCGACACCATCAACCCCCTCCTCACCCGGACGCTGTTCTGGTACTTCGGCCACCCGGTCGTCTACTTCTGGCTGATGCCGGCCTACCTGCTGTGGTACACCGTGCTGCCGAAACTCTCGGGTGGTCGCCTGTTCAGCGACCCGCTCGCGCGCGTGGTGTTCGTGTTGTTCCTGTTGCTCTCGACGCCGGTCGGCATCCACCACCAGTATCTGGACCCCGGCATCGCGGAGGGCTTCAAGTTCATCGCCATGACGAACACGATGTTCCTCCTGCTCCCGAGCCTGCTGACCGCGTTCACGGTCGTCGCCAGTATGGAACACGGCGCGCGCCAGCGCGGCGGTAAGGGCTATCTCAGGTGGCTCGGCGTTCTCCCGTGGCGCGACCCGGCGTTCACCGGGATGGCGCTCGCGGGACTCATGTTCGCGGCGGGCGGGTTCTCCGGCATGATCAACGCCGGGATGAACATCAACTACCTCGTCCACAACACGCTGTGGGTTCCCGGCCACTTCCACCTGACAGTCGGGACCGCGGTGGCGCTAACGATGATGGCGGGAGCCTACTGGCTCGTCCCGCAACTGACCGGACGGCGGCTCTACAGCCGTCCCATCGGCCTGTTTCAGGTCGTCACGTGGTTCGTCGGGATGGTGCTCATGTCGAACGCGATGCACCGTGCCGGGCTCCTCGGCATTCCCCGGCGGACCGCCGAACCCCAGTACCAGAGCTTCGACTTCACGGCGACCATCGGGTCGGTGGCCGAACTCCGCGCGCAAATCGCTATCGGCGCCGCCCTGCTGTTCCTGTCGGTCGTGTTGTTCCTGTTCAACATCCTCCTCTCGTCCATCGAGGACCCCATCGAGATGCCGGTCGACGGCCGGATTCCCGCACCGCTTTCGGGAGCGAGCGGAAGTCCGGTCGTCCTCGACAACCTGAAACTGTGGACGGCCATCGCGGCCATCCTCGTGATTCTCGCCTACGTCATCCCGCTGGCGAGCATCATCAGGGACGCCGGGCTGTTCGGCAGGACCGTCGCCGTCCCGGTGCTGATAGACGGCTTCAACCTGCTACTGGGGGTGATAGCATGAAACTCACAGCAGCCGGTGCTCTCATCCTCGTGGCGATGAGCATCCCGATAGCCCTCGAACTCCGGACGTTCTTCGGGTTCTTCAGTATCGAAGTCCCCATCGTGGTCGTCGCCATCGTGGAGGCGCTGTTCGTGCTCGCCGTCCTCGCCGTGTACGACGGAGGCAAGCGGTCGTCCAGAGCGAGCCACTGAGCCACCCGGCAGTGACTCAGTGACGGTCTGACGGAGTATCGAACCCGGAACTATCGGGGCGACAGGAATCGTCGTTCGACCGCTCGCCCGTCCTATTTCTGTTGTCGTCGAAAAAAGAGGGACGACCGCGCGAGCAGTCGTCCGTTCCCGGAAACGAGTCGAATCGCCGTGTTCAGTGGCCTCGACCGGCCATCCGGCGCTCGAACGCTTTCGAGGCGAGCAGGACGAACACGACGAGCGACGTGCCCGACAGGAGCGCGACCGCGGTGTTGGCCGAGATCAACACCGAACCGCCGCCCGTGGACAGGAGTGCGTATCCGGCGACTCCCGTTAGGGCGAGTCCGAGGACGGTGAAGACACCGAGCGCGATTTTGATGGGGTCGATCCGAGTTCGGAGTGTCGAAGACATGGTACGGGTATTCCTACTTCTCGACAGCTAATCAAATCGGGTTCCGATTCTCACGGCGTGGAAACGGGAGGACAGCGCGGGAGTGATGACGAAAGTGACGTTCGACGAGTGGATCGAGTTCGAGAGCGAGACGCGACCAAGACGGCCCGAATTGAGTCGCTCGATGGTGCTTCGGAGACGAAACCACGGCGACGGTCGACGAACTGAGTATCACCACGACGAAACGGGAAGTACGCATTAGTATTGTAAGATTCGAACAATATCGTATGGAGCGACGACCGACACGATGGCGATTTCGGTCGTCCGAGCAACACGGGTCCGCTTCTATTCGCCCGTCACGGTGGTATCTCCACCCGAACGGTCTCGTGAGACCGTTTCTGGTATTCTGAAACCTGTCGTCGATAAAAATACGAAGTACAACTACTAATCAAGAAATGTGGAAAACGGCAACATATATAGAAAATTTTCATACTCATCTAATCGACGCTTAGTATTTCCGTTTATTAAGGCTCGAAAGCCGCTTTTTCCAGCAATAGTATTGCACATAACATACAATACTACTCGAATCGTTGCTCGAACGTGACGTTCCGAAGTTCGACGGAGGGGAGCCACGTATCGCGTCACACTGAACCCGGGAGCCTTTCGACGAACTCCACAGACGAGTCGCTCGCTCGAAGGATAAACCACATTCTACGATATGAACTGGACAGTCCGGTGTGTGCGACGGGCGTATGTCGGAGCCATGCTCGGTTTACCGCCTACCTTGGTCTCCGGGGGCGGTAGGACGGCGAGAAGGACAAGAATCTTACCGTATCGTCCCACAGTGCTACGTAACGAACGCAACACGAGGAAACATGAGCGAAAATCAGACCACTCGAAGGACGAGTAAAGTACAGCGCGTCATCGACGAATACGGGTTGGATACCATGGGTGACCGACTCGAGGCGTATTGGACCGGCGACGGCAACGACCAGTACAGTCTCCGTGAACTCGCGGACCTGTTCAATCGCGAAGTACTCCGGGCCGCACTGACCGACGCCGGGATATCGACCCTCGACGGCGAAGTAAAGAACACCTACCGACTGCTGACGAGCGACGAGATTAGTAGCGGCGTTCGGACGGAAACGGAGAACTCCCTCGAACGTGACGGACTCGATGTCACGAAGTTGAAGCAGGATTTCGTCTCTCATCAGGCCATCCATACCTACCTCACCAAATACCGAAGCGTGGACTATCCCGCCGAGGACAGCGGGAAGACGCGACTCGAAAAGGATACGGAGACGATTCAACGACTGCGCAGTCGAACGAGCGCGGTGACCGAAACCACGCTCGAAAATCTCGCAAAATCCGGCGAACTCACACTCGGCGATTTCGAGTTGTTCGTCGATCTACGCGTCGTCTGTAACACGTGCGGTCGCTCGTATTCTGTGGACGAACTTCTCCAAGACGGCGGTTGCGACTGTCCGCCGGACAACTGATTAGCTCGCCCCATCGGAGCCGTCCCGTCCTCGATATCTCACGAAACGTTACGAATATAGTACTGTAACGTTCTGACACGGAAAATGTACCATTTATATTGAGGGACGGACAACGAATGCGTATGCAACTATCGGACCGAACGTTGAGTCAGGTACATCTACACGCTCGTAACATCGGCGGTATCGACGAAACGGAGATCAGCTTTTCTCCGGGAGTGACCGCCCTCACCGGTCGCAACGCGACCAACCGAACGTCACTGCTCCAGGCCATCATGGCGACGCTCGGAAGCGACCAATCGTCGCTCAAAGGGGACGCCGACGAGGGTCGAGCCGAACTCACGCTCGGCGACGAGACGTACACCAGAACGCTGACGAGGCAGAACGGAACGGTTTCCATGAGCGGTGATCCGTATCTCGACGACCCCGAACTCGCCGATCTCTTCGCGTTCCTGCTCGAATCGAACGAGGCCCGTCGAGCCGTCGCACGCGGAGACGACTTGCGCGACCTCATCATGCGACCCGTCGATACCGACGCGATTCAGGCCGAAATCGAGGAGCTAAAGAACGAGAGACAGCAACTCGATGACGAGCTCTCCGACCTCGAATCGCTCAAACAGCAACTCCCCGAGCTCGAGGAAGAGCGAACGCAACTGCAGGACGAGATTGCCGAGAAACGGACCGCGCTCGCGGAGAAGGAAGCCGAACTGGAGGCCGCCGACGCGGATATCGGCGAGTCGAAATCCGAGAAGGCAGCGCTCGACGAGAAGCTCGAAGAGCTGAGCCAAACCCGTTCGCGCCTCGAAGACGTTCGATACGACATCACGACCGAAGAGGAGAGCATCGAAGCTGTCGAAAGCGAAGTGGACGACCTCGAAGACGAGGCCGCTGACGGTGCTGAAGTCTCGGAGGCGGACCTGTCGGCGGTGACGGAGCGAATCCAGCAACGACGGGAGGAGAAACAGCGGCTGGAGTCGACCATGGCCGAACTGCAGACGATCATCCAGTTCAACGAGGAGATGTTGGACGGAACGAGTCCGGAACTACTTTCGGCGCTACGGGGCGGCGAACACGATGCTCATTCGGGCGATTCCATCACCGACCAACTCGTCGACGACACCAAGACGGTCGTCTGTTGGACGTGCGGCACGGAGGTCGAGGAGCGAACTATCGAGGGAACTATCGAACGACTCCGCGACCTCCGAAAGGAGAAACTCGCGGACCGTAACTCGCTCGAAAGCGAGATTTCCGAACTTCGAGACGAGAAGCAGGAACTCGAAGAGACACGTCGCCGGCGCGAGCGAACGGAGCAGCGACGTCGCCAACTCGAATCGGAAATAGAGGACCGAAAAGCCCGTCTCGACGACCTTCGGGAGACGCGGGCGAACCTCATGGAGGAAGTCGAAACCCTCGAAGAAGCGGTCGAGGAACTCGAACAGGAGGAGTACAGCGACGTTTTGAACCTTCACAAGGAAGCGAATCAGATCGAGTTCGAACTCGACCGACTCGAATCCGACCTCGAAGACGTGGAGGACGAAATCGGGGCTATCGAGTCGCAAGTCGAGAAACAAGAGCAACTGGAGGACAGGCGGGAAGCGATCAGCGACGAATTGGCGAACCTGCGCACTCGCATCGAGCAGATAGAGACCCGAGCGGTCGAGCAGTTCAACGGGCACATGGAAACCGTCCTCGACCTGCTCGATTACGACAACCTCGAACGGATTTGGATCGACCGAACGAAACGGGAGGTTCGAGAAGGGCGCAGGAAGTCCACGAAAAGCGTGTTCGACCTCCACGTGATTCGGAGCACCGAGTCGGGAACGACCTACGAGGACACCATCGACCACCTCAGCGAGAGCGAACGGGAAGTGACCGGCCTCGTGTTCGCCCTCGCGGGCTATCTCGTCCACGAGGTCTACGATATCGTTCCGTTCATCCTCCTCGACTCGCTCGAGGCCATCGACTCGGACCGTATCGCGGTACTCATCGACTACTTCAGCGAGTCGGCGGGCTATCTCGTCGCCGCGCTGCTCCCCGAGGACGCCGCCGCCGTCGACGAGAAACACGAGCGCGTGACCGAAATCTGAACCGCAAATCCGTCGGAACGACGGGTCTCATCCGGGGTCGAATCGCGGGACCCCGACGGGCGGCCGACGCTGCAAAGAAAGACACGAGATTGGAGTTCCCCCAAGATTTGAAATAATAACCCGGAGAAGAGTAACGATACCGTCAAAGGAGTAGTGATGCCACCGTACCGACCGAGAGCCGCCCACTATCCCGAATTTCTTTCAAAAACGCATCGTTAGTTTTATTATTCATTGAAATAGTTCGGTTTTTGAAACATGCTACCGATGCGGTCGCTCCGTCTACACGTCGCTTCGGCAACCGTCGGTGGGTCGTCGGGAGCGACCCGAGAGCATCGAAATCGTTCTTTCGAATCACATAGTTCATATTCTTATAAAATTTCCAGATGTGACCGCTGACTTCGAGGAACTTCAAACCCAGTTGGTACTTGTCCCCAACCTTCACGTCGTAACCGTGTTTTCGTAGCGTCGTCTGGTGGTTGTGAACCATGCTTTTTCCCCATTCGATCCGCCAGCGAGGCCGGTCACACCACACGACCCTCGACACATCAACTCCTCGGCCGGTGCGAGCTTTTTTGGTGTTTACACCGGATATTTTGCATCCATATCAACGTAGCTCGTACATTCATTCGGCATATCCATTCTGGATACTGGAACAGGAATTTGAACATCCGTTTCGAAGTGATATACTGTGCTACTCCACGATTTCGACTCGTGTCGTCGTGAAGTACGTTCGACCGGCCGCCGGTACTTCTTTTGTCGCAGTTACGTCAAACGCCGCTGTGGAGACGATGTCGCTCGCCGACCGACCGACGCGGAGTTCGTAGGGGCCTTCTTCGACAGCGAGATTCATGTCACGATCGTGGAACGCGAGTTGTGAGGCGTCGATTTCGAAAGTGACGCGTTTCGACTCACCGGTGTCGAGCGACACCCGTTCGAACCCGATCAGTTCTTGAACCGGTCGGGCCTGACTCGGAGCCTCCGCGCTCGCGTACAACTGGACGACTTCGTGTCCGTCGCGGTTGCCCGCATTACGGATCACAACTTCAGCGCTCATCCGTCCGGCCGGGGCGAGCGCGTTCGTCGATAGCGATAGGTCACCATATTCGAAATCGGTGTAGCTTAACCCGTGACCGAACGGGTACAGCGGTTCGCTTCCCATGTAGACGTGTTCCTCATTCGCAGTGTTAGGTTTCCGGTTGTAGTAAACCGGTAGTTGACCGACTGACCGAGGAAGGGAGACGGGGAGGCGGCCGCCGGGATTGTGTTCACCAAACATCACTTCGGCGATTCCCTCGCCGCCGTGTTCGCCCGGAAGCCACGCATAGAGGAGCGCGGGCGCTTCCTCGGCGATCCACTCGAGAGAGTGGGGTTTCCCGCTCACGACGACGACGGCCAGCGGCGTCCCGGTCTTGTGGACACGTTCGACGAGTTCCTGTTGCACGCCCGGGAGACCCAAATCGACCACGTCGCAGCCTTCACCGCTGGTCGGGACGCTAGGAAGGTCGGCTTGCTTCTCGTCCAGATCTGTGAAGTCGACGGCGGAGCGTGCGCCGACGAACGCGATGGCGACGTCGGCGGCTTCGGCCGCCTCGACCGCCGAATCGAAGTTATCAGTCGAGGACCCGGTCGTTGTACACCCCTGCTCGTATCGAACATCGAATCCGGCTTTTTCACCGCGTGCCTGGATGGCGTCGAGGGGAGTCGTAGCATCGAGGTTGACCTCCTCCGTGGGATAGTGGGCTGGATATGCGTAATCGCCCATGAGTTCCTGTGCGTTGTCGGCTTTCGGTCCGACAATGGCCACGGCATCCAGCGTCCCGCCGTCGAAGGGAAGGACGTCACCCTCGTTCTTCAGGAGGGTCATCGATTCTCGAGCAGCACGAATGGTGAGAGTTCTCGCGTTCTCGGTCTTGAACGGGTCGGCGGCGGCGTCGACGTCAACGGTCGGATCGTCGAGGAGCCCCTTCTTGACCTTCGCACGGAGTACCCGTCGAACCGCCGTGTCCACCGTCGCTTCGGCCACGTCCCCATCTTCGACGGCGTTCACGAGATGCTCGCCGTAGCAGTCAGTATAGGGGAGTTCGACGTCGAGACCGGCCTCAACCGCCATCACCCCCGCCGCTTGCTCAGACACCGCGACGCCGTGCTCGCTTCGCAGGTATTCGACGCTATAGTAGTCAGAGACGACCGTCCCATCGAATCCCCACTTGCCGCGGAGAACGTCCGTTAGTAACCATTCGTCGCTCGCGCATGGGATGCCGTCGATGTCGTGATAGGCGTTCATCACGGATTCAGCGTCGGCTGTTTTGATGACAGCCTCGAACGGGAACAGGTGGGTTTCCCAAAGTTCCCGGCGTCCGACGTTGACCGAACTGCGATTTTTTCCGCCTTCTCCGGCCCCGTGGCCAGCGAAGTGTTTGAGCGTCGCCGAGATACCGTCGCCTTGGAGGCCGTTCACGTACCCGCAGGCCATCGCCGCTATCAAGTACGGATCCTCCCCGAACGTCTCCTCAACGCGTCCCCACCGGGGATCTCGTGCGACGTCGAGGACCGGAGAAAGCGCGTGTTTCGTGCCGATGGCCGCCAATTGACGACGAATCGTGGCCGTGATTTCCTCGACGAGCGACGGTGACCACGTACTCGCCACCCCGATCATCTGGGGAAACGTTGTCCCTCCAGGACCCATGTATCCAGACAGACACTCCTCGTGGGGAATCGCGGGAATACCAAGTCGAGTCTCGTCTCTGAGAAACGCTTGAAGTTCGTTCGTCCGTTTCGCGGCCTTCCGTGGCGGAAGGCTCCCCTCTCCCCCAAGTCTCGTCAGGTGACCGACTCCGTGTTCGAGGTGTTCCTCCATCGCTTCCCGGTCGTGGGTCGCGTCGCCATTGAGCAGTTTGTTTGCGTTTACCGAGCCGAGCTGTGCGACTTTCTCCTCAACGGTCATTTCATCGAGGAGTTCCTGTATCCGCTGCTCGTCGGCGATACGACGAGGTCCAGAATCCGGTCCAGTTTTCATCGCTTAGGTCCTCGCAATCACATCTATTAATAGTTTGGATAGGTGAGCAAAGAGATTTCGTATCACTGGAGAGATTCGTGCAACGATTTATTCTCCGTATCAGAATCAAATGAACGAACAGAACCCTCCGAGTCGAGAACAGAAGAATCGAAGAATACCAGACTTGTCACACCGTGGCACTGTGACTCTGGTTCGAACCGCGATACGAGACTGCTATCCCATCGTGTGGAGTCTCTCGCCAACGAATCTCCAGATACGTTCCCTAATACAGAAACGTCTTTCCGAGGCGTAACCGGCGAATGCACACACCTGCGGCGTCGGTTCCCGTACCTCGCCGTAGATTGGCTAATATCCCAGCCAAATTCGAGATTGCGAACCCATTCGAGACGCAATGAAGAACGTGACAGCCCAACTGGATACCGTCGCCGGAACTCGCGGCGTCTTACGATCCGAGTATATTCGTGATCACATGTTGGACGATATCTGTTGGAGATATTTTCGTTCGATACCTAATCTAAACCGACAACAACGAGATCCGTGAGAGAACTTCCTCGCGTTTTAGCGCTTTGAAGCGCACCCTTACTCTTGTTCAGCGATCAAAGCAGTATGTCGGGGAGGGCGACTAACTCACAGCAGTTCGTATCAAAGACTAGTAGAAAATGCGCGAAATAGCGTCCCAAGTTCGTATCCACGATTCCACTCCAAAAATTGAATCAATTTTCCACTTGATTACGCGAATAATTCGACGGTTTTCATTACATAGGTAGTTTTGTAATTGATCCAGAGATTACCGCGTCAAGCGCTGTCGGAACCGGTCTCATCTGCCAACCGATCGACTTCGGTAATGGGGGACCATTTGTGACATCTGTGACTCTGCCCCGACCGGATCAAGTAATCGCTGACCTCAAACACTGACGATAGCGGTTTGAATAGCTCCGTCGTTATCCAGACATAACGTACCGTGTGAATAGCACCCACAATTACGTTCGACCTCGACGAGCGAGATGGCGACCACCTGCGAAGAGCTCGTATCTTGGGCGACACAATCGCCTCCCCGAGACGCTGGGTCCGCTCACGAGAACCGTGCTCGTGCCGCTGGAGTCGTTCACCCACCAACGGCACCCTCGCGCCATCGATATCGCCGCATCGCCCGACTCGTGAACGATACCGTCCGGTCACCAGGTCGGTTCCGGAAGATGACTGGTACCGAGTCCGGCGTAGTTTGTTCTGTATTAGGGACTAAAGAAAAACGGTCGCCACCCGGAGTCTGCTATCGTTTACCGTCGAAGGTGGTTCGGAAACGACCGTGTCTTCGGTGGAAGCCAGGGAAGAATGTCGCACCGTCACAGGATTCCCGTCCTCGACTTAATACGATGAAAGAAAGGATGAACTATTCTCTATTACAAAACGAAAAGCGCGAATCACTGTATATTGACCGTTCGGAGAATTTTAGAGGGTACCGTCGAACACGTGGGGAAAAGGAATGCGAAGCGGAGAGCACGTCAACGAGCACCGATCGTCCCGTTTCGTGGAGGACGAACTGGTATCTCGATGTCGTCCTCCTGTGTTCTACAATACAGAACGCCACAGTCAACGAAGGACGATCGAGTAGATTGGCGCAATCGACCGAAGCTTTATGCTCCCACCTCCGTAGGTGGAAATCATGACCGATCAAACCAGCGTGCTTCTCATCGGGGAGAACACGTTCCCCTTCCACGAATTTGATGAGATGGCACCCCGTATCGAGAATGCTCTCGGGGACGACGTTGCCGTGACTCGAACGACGGATCGAGATGCCCTGCGCAGCCTCGACGACTACGACGTCCTCGCCGACTACCTCACCGACAGCTCCCTTTCCGGCGCTCAGCGAGACGGTCTCTCGTCGTTCGTCGCGGATGGTGGCGGTTATCTTGGGATACACTGTGCCGCGGACATCACCAGTACCCACGACGGGTCCGGTGGCATCGACCACCGAGACGAACCGTTCCCTGAACTCCGGGAGTTGCTTGGCGGGCACTTCATCGGGCATCCGGAGCAATCGACGTTTCGCGTCGATATCGCCGACACCGATCATCCGGTTACCGCTGGGGTCGAAGATTTCGACGTGTTCGATGAACCGTACACGGTCGATTACGACGAGGACGCGGTACGCGTGCTCGCCCGGATGGACCACCCCGATCTCGACGACTATCCGGTCACCTGGGTACGGACGGTCGGCGACGGAAACGTCTGCTACGTCTCGCTCGGGCACACAGCTGAGGCATTCGAAAACCCGCAGTACCGACGCCTCCTTCGAAACGCCGTTCGATGGGTGAGCGCCTGATCGGCGTCTTACCTTTCCACCGCTACATCTGTAGGGGTCCCCTCGATCACGAGCAGATCATAGCCGGGAACGGTCTCCTCACCTAACCGAACGTCTGCGTCGCCGACGTCGACGTCTATCGGTTCGCTGCCGTAATTGAACACCCACGTCAAATCGCCGCGGTGGGCGACCCGGACGCGGTCCGGGAGCGGGTCGCTCGCGTGTGTGACGTTAGCCCGCGTGAGCACGTCGGAGACGAGGGCGTCCGCGAGGTCGTCGTCCGGCCAGATTCCGACGTAGGCGACCGACCCAGGTTCGGCTTCACGCACGGTGATGGCCGTACGGCCTTCGCAAATCCCGGTCGCGTACTGCCCCACCATCTTCGCGTCGTCAGCGTCGATCCACTCCGCCCACGTTCGATATCCATACCGTTCGCCCCGATACGAGAGGCGGGCGTCGGACGAGTCCGCTGGGACGCTCTCGTGCTGATCGACACGAACACCTGCGAGGTCGGCGAGCGGTCCCGGCGGTCGCGTGGCATGAAGCTTGTTATGCGGGTCCTTCTCTCCCGAACGAATCGTAAACAACAGGTGACCACCGCTCTCGACGTATCGTCGGAAGGTCGATACGACCTCGTCCCCGACGAGGTGCAGCGATGGGGCGAGGACCGCATCGTAGTCTTCGAAGTCGGCGTCGGTCGGAAGTATGTCCACTTGTACGCCGCGACCGCGAAGCGCGTGGTAGTACGTGTGGAGGTGGCTCCAATAGTCGAAATCGGGCGACATCGCCTGTTCGTTGAGCGCCCAGAGGCTTTCGTAGTCGAGGACGAGCGCGACGGGTGCGCTGACCGAACCCCGGTCGAGATCGGCGAGTTCCGCCGCCGCCGTCGTCGCGTCGTGGTATCCGCGGTCGGCGGTCCCGTCCCGCTTTCGAAGCCCGGCGTGATATTGCTCCTGTCCCTCCAGACACCGTCGCCACCTGAAGTAGGAGACGACGTCGGCGCCGTGAGCGACCGCGTGGTGTGCCCAGAGACGCATCGCACCCTCTGCCGGTTGGGTGGTCTCGGGCGGCCAGTTGATCGACCCGGGCTGTTGCTCCATGACCCAGAAGTTCCCGGGTGCGGCGCAGCGATAGCGGTCGTGATTGAATCCGATCTGGTCCGGGTTTCCGACCCGAAGTTCGTCCGCATCGGCCGGGTCGTCGCCGGCGACTTGGGGGAATCCGGTCGGATACGAATCCCACGCGGCGAAGTCGAGATCGTCGCCGACGTCGTAGGGGTCTAGCTGGCCGAAATCGAACATGAAGTTGTGGGTGACGAACCAGTCGTCGTTCGCCTCCCGCAGTCGATCCGCTTGCGATCGGTTGTAGGATACGACGCTCTCGTTCGCGAAGCGGTGGTAGTCGAGCAACCGTCCCGGATGGTGATCGGTGACCGTGTGACGCGGCGGGTCGATCTCCTCGAAATCGGTGTGATGCTGGCTCCAGAACGTCGTCCCCCACGACTCGTTCAGCTCGTCGATACCGCCGTACTTCTCACGAAGCCAAGTCCGAAAGGCCGTCGCGCAGTCGTCGCAGTAACACCGGATGGTGTCGTGGCAGCCGTACTCGTTGTCAGTCTGCCAACCGACGACCGCTGGATGGTCAGCGAAGTGTTCGGCGAGGACGGTGATGATGCGGTCGGTCTGCTCTCGGTAGCTCTCCGAGTTGAAGCAGTAGTGTCGCCGACTGCCGAAATGGCGGGCATCCCCGTCCGGTTCCTCCTGAAGGATGTCCGGGTGCTCGTCGACCAACCATTTGGGTGGCGTCGCCGTGGGGGTACACAGTACCGCTTCCATTCCATGCTCGTGCACGAGATCGACCGCGGTTTCGAGCCACTCGAAGTCGAGTTCGCCGGGTCGCGGTTCGAGTCTCGACCAGGAGAACTCGCCCATGCGAACGTATTCGATTCCCGCCTCGGCCATCTGCTCGACATCGGTGGCCCACCGTTCGCGGGGCCAGTGTTCCGGAAAATAACACACGCCTATCGACATACCTTCGTGTGTCGTGGAAACTATTATCAAGCTGTCGGTGGCATCGAACGGCGCTCGTTCTCGATTCCGGCTTCTCGTCGATCACGTCATCGAGGTAAACACGATGAAGGCGACGGTCGTCGGAAACAACGCCAGGGTGCTTCGAATCCGACCGAGACTGTAGCGTCGTGCGAGCACTGGCCGAAGGAGGAGCGCACAGAGAAGCCATCCGCTGATCCGGAGCAGCCGTACGATTTGCATCTGCTGTGTACTCCGGATGTTCATCCGTACTTCCATGATCTTCGGTGCCATCTGTGAGACGTTGCTGCCGGAAACGGCGGCGATGCCGACGTCCGAGCCGGAAATCGTGAGCGCGAGAACGGATGCGACCACGAAAATCGGGACGAACACCACGGAGAGGTACCCACCGACTTTGAACGTGGTAACGTCGAGACTTCGATTGGAGGCGATCAACCCGGCGATCGCACCGATCGTTCCGAAGAAGAAGAACAGCAACAACAGCGTCTGGAAACCCGTGTAGATAAAGTTGAGGACGAACGCCGACAGCAGCGACTGGAACGGCTCACCACCCTTCATCACTCCTGGTTCGATGAGGTACGTAAATCCGCTCCGAAAGAGGACGTGAGCGAAAACGCCGATCGCGGGTGCCGTCCAGCCGTAATATTCGATGGATTCGGCCGCCTCACCGAAGTCATCCGCGTCGAGGAAGGCCCGCCACGCGTCAGTGGTCGAATCGACCCTGGCGCGCCAAGCCCCGTATGCAGTTTCGAACGCCATGCAACGTTCAATTTTACCGGGCTATCAAGAGTGTTTCGACCGTGCACCAAGACGTTCGGTACCAAAATGTTATTACCATCCGGGGAATGTAGTGAGACGAAGTAGCATGGTGAAATACTATCAGTTACGGAATCAGTTCCTCAACAGAGTTTCGCTACCTCGAAAGTATCGTCACCTCCTGTCGAAGGAGAGCGTTTGGGGTTGGTTATTTCTCGTTCCGACCCTGGTCTCGCTCGGTCTGGTAAGCGTCTATCCCGTCATCCGTGCGGCGTACTTGAGTATGAACGAGTACAACGGAATCACCCCGCCGACGTGGGTTGGCCCGGCACACTACGTGAAGATACTGTCGGGATGGCCGGAATTCTGGCAGGTGTTACTCAACACCGTTTCGTGGGCGTTCGGCTCAATCATCATCATGCTCATCGTCGGGATGGGGTTCGCCGTCCTTCTCAATCGCGAATTTCGAGGGCGAAACGTCGTTCAGGGGTTGCTCCTGCTGCCGTGGGCGATGCCGTACATCGCCGTGGCGCTGAACTTCCAGTGGATGTATAACTACAATCTCGGGGTGTTCAACGGACTCTTGCGGTTGGTCGGTCTCGGCGCGATTCCGTGGATCGGGAGTTCGAAGTTCGCGCTGTTTTCGGCCATGCTCGGCTGGGTGTGGCGAAACTTCCCGTTCTTCATGATCAGCTTCCTCGCCGCGATGAAAGCGATCCCCGATTCGCTGTACGAGGCGGCGCTCGTCGATGGCTCCTCCCGATGGGAGCTGTTCCGCCACATTACGCTACCATACCTACAGCCGGTTATCATCGTGACGACGCTGTTGATGAGTCTGTGGACGTTCAACAATTTCACTATGATATTCGTGCTGACGAGCGGTGGTCCGGGAATGTCGTCGATGGTGCTCCCGGTGTACGTGTACAACAACGCGTTCCTTTCGAACTCCGTCGGGTTGGCAAGCGCCATCGGGATGGTCATGATGGTCATCATGCTCGGGTACGGACTGGTGTACCTCCAGCTCTACCGGCAGGATATCGGTCAGGTGTGAGGTGAACACGATATGGCAACCAAATCACCGCAATCGAACTCGTCGTTCCTGAACGACCCGAGGCTCAAAACGATCGGATTCCACGCGTTCGTGTGGAGCCTTACGCTCATCGTCCTGTTTCCCATCATCTGGATGGTCGTCACCTCGTTGAACGTGACGACCGTCGAGGAGCTAACGCAAATTGGTATCACGGGGTGGCTAAGCGGAGTGAGCCTGAACAACTACATGACGATGTTGAACCAGACGACGTTCCTTACTTGGTTCATCAACAGCGCCATCGTCTCGCTGGCGTCCACGCTCATCAGCATCGTCGTCTGTATCTTTGGGGCGTACAGCATCGGACGATTGCGATTCCGCGGTCGAAAGGTGGTCGCAACGTTCCTCCTCATCACGCAGATGTTCCCGTACGTAGTCATCGTCATCCCGCTGTTCCTCGTCTTCCGTGACCTCGGGCTGTTCAATACGCTCACTGGCCTCGTCATCGCGTACATCGCCTTCACATTACCGTTTACGACGTGGATGTTGCGGGGATTCTACGAGAACCTCCCCGCCCAATTAGAAGAGGCGGCGATGGTCGACGGCAGTACCCGCATCGGGGCGGTCATCAGTGTCATTCTCCCGCTGTCCGCGCCCGCCATTGCGACGACGTTCATCTTCGGGTGGATTCTGGCGTGGAACGAGTTTCTCTTCGCGCTCGTGCTCATCAACGACCCGACCAAGAAGACGCTACCCCCGGGGATCGGCTCGTGGATCGGACAGAACACGGTTAACTGGGGGCTCATCATGGCCGGTTCGACGGCCGTCAGTTTGCCGCTCCTCCTGCTGTTCGTCTTCCTGCAACGCTACCTCGTCGAGGGACTAGCAGAGGGTGCTGTCAAGTCGTAACGGACGTCCGAGAGCAAAACGACACGAATTTTCACAAAAGTAAAGTTCGGTGGGGTCCGTTCTGTTTTCTATGGAGCAATCACATACACCCCCATCCGGTCAGATCTCCGGATACACTCGTTTCGACCGGTCCGAAACGAGCGAAATCATCAGAACCGCGGCCGAGGAGATGGGGAGCCTCGTCCGAAGCACGCTCGGACCGTCTGGCCTCGATAAACTCATCGTTCGCCGACAGCAAGACAACGAGATCCGCGGACTCGCGAGCAACGACGGGATTTCCATCATCGAGGAGTTCGAGGGGGAGACGAACCATCCGGTCGCACAACATTTCATCGAAACGGCGGAGGCACAGGAGGACGACTTCGGGGATGGAACGACGACGACGGTACTACTGACGAGCGAACTGCTCACCGCCGGACTCGACCTCGTCGACGAGGGCGTCGCCCCGACGACCATCATCGAGGGATTCTCCATCGCCGCACAGCGGACGCTCGAAGTCTGGGATGACTCCAGCGTCTCATTAGCGTCGTCAAACGGTGCATCGCTCGACCGCGATCTCCTTCGGAACGTGGCGATAACCGGGATGACGAACGGGAGTACGAAATCCTGGTCGCTGCACGGTCTCGCCCACCCCGTCGTGGAGGCCGTCCTCCGCGTGTCGAACCCGCAAACCGGTTCGGTAGACCTCTCGTTCATCCGAACGGAGGCGATGCCGGGCGGGGGCGTCGCCGATTCGTCCCTCGTGCCCGGTGCATTCCTTCCCCAGGAACCGTACTGGGGAACCAGCGAACTGCCGGTCGAGGGACCGGCGCTGCTGGTCGGCGGCGACGTGGCACCCAGAAATCCGGCGTTTCAAGGCAACGTAACGGCGGACACGGGCGGATTCGACGGTGTACGGACCGTAGACACACGTCGGTTCGACGACATCGCGGCCGCGATTTGCGCGACGGACGCGGTTGCCGTCCTCGCGAGCGGGGATATTCACCGCGATATCGCCCAAGAGCTGGGTAGCCGTGGCGTGCTCACGGTGCAGAACGTGAAGGATTCGCGCATCGAGTTCCTCGCCCGTGCGACTGGAGCACCGGTATCGACGCCGCTCGTTTCGGCCGACGTGGTGGACGCCGAAGCGACGGCACCCGTGCACATCGACCAACGGGTCGACCAGCAGGACGAGAGCTGGTTGGCAGTGATGGCGACCGGCCCGGATGTCCCAGAGGCGGTGTCGTTCGTCGTCCGCGGCGGCAGCGACTCCGTCGCCCGCGAAGCCGAGCGGCGGGTCAAGGACGGACTGAACGCCGTTCGAGCGGCGGTGATGCGCCCGGAAGCGCTTCCCGGCGGGGGGGCGGCGGAAATCGCCGCGGCGGTGGCGCTCCGCGACTTCGCACCGGGTGTCCCTGGACGGGCACAGCTCGCGGTCGAAGCGTTCGCGGACGCGATAGAGACGATTCCGCTCACGCTGGCTCGGAACGCCGGTCGCGATGCGCTCGGTACCGTGCTCGACCTCCGGAGCCGTCACGCCACCGAGAGTGGACGGGCGGGGATCACTGCGAACGGAGTCGTCGTCGACGACGTGTTCGACCACGGCGCGTTCGACCCGCAACTCGTTCGGACCAGCGGATTCGTTCGCGGCGTCGAGTTCACGAACAGCTACCTCCGCATCGACGGCATCCTCTACAACGCGACCCCCGGCAGTCCGCTCGACGGAGCATCGCCGTGACTCGAAAAAGGTCGGTGGTGGCGAGAGCGGAGCTGAGTACGAATACGGGTGTAGCAGTCGAGTGGTAGGTCCCGTCCGGTCGGCAGTGAGCGTCGTCCGTTTTCCGCAAACGGCTATCGGACCGGTGGGTCTTCCCGCTGCGTCCGCCCCTCGACGAGGAGGTTGTTGCCCGTCTCCTCGTCGAACAGGTGAATGTCGTCATCGTCGAAAGTGATGTACACCTCGTCGCCGACGTCGGGATTTACATCGGGCGGGACGAACATCACGTATTCCCGTTCTTCGTCCACGTCCGCCTCCATCGCCGACGGCTCAAAGTACAGAAGATTGTCCCGGCCGAGCGGTTCGACCAGCTCGACGGTGACCGCGCTCGCGTTCCGGTGGGACGATTCGCACAGTTCGAGGTCTTCCGGTCGGATGCCGAGAACGAATCGGTCCGAAGCGGTTCGTTCGGCCTTCTCGGCGATATCGTCCGATAAGACGTGGTCGATCTGTCCCGTGAACCGGGCGACTCCTTGTCGGTCCTCGACGATTCCGTTGAAGATGTTCATGCTCGGACTCCCGATGAACTGGGCCACAAACAGGTTCGTGGGGTCGTTGTATACCTCCCGTGGGCTGCCCACCTGTTGGAGTTCGCCGTGGTTCAGGATGGCGATCCGGTCCGACATCGTCATCGCCTCCTCTTGGTCGTGCGTGACGTAGATGGTGGTCGTCCCGAGTTCCTGCTGGATGCGGTTGAGTTCTGTCCGCATATGTTTGCGGAGTTTGGCGTCGAGGTTCGACAACGGTTCGTCGAAGAGGAACACCTCGGGTTCGCGGACGATAGCGCGTCCCGTCGCCACGCGTTGTTTCTGTCCGCCGGACAGCTGACGGGGTTTGTTGTCGAGGAGTTCCGGGATACCAAGCAGATCGGCCGTCTCCTCGACGCGTCGGTTGATTTCCTCCTTGTCGAGCGTCGTCGAACGCTTGAGCCCGAACGCGAGGTTCTCACGCACGCTGAGGTGCGGATACAGTGCGTAGTTCTGGAACACCATCGCGATATCCCGGTCACGTGGCGGGAGGAAATTCACGACTTCGTCGTCGATGGATATCTCCCCAGCCGTTATCTCTTCGAGCCCGGCGAGCATTCGGAGCGTCGTTGATTTGCCCGAGCCGCTCGGCCCGACTAATGTCAGGAATTCTCCGTCGGCGACCTCGAGTTCGAAATTATCGACGGCAACCGTTTTGCTGCCGTAGACCTTTTGAACGGAATCGAAAACTATTCGTCCCATATACCATGTTGATAGGGAACAGTTGTCTATAAAAATATTCCGTCGTTATCGACGGGATTTTTCCCATCAGATACAGCTCTCCGAGCCGAGAAATCGTCGTTTCAGTGGATCGGATGGCGAAGGTTATCAACCCAGACCAAACCCGACGGGCCTCATGGATGTGGTGTCGGGAACGGCGGATGTACCCACCTTGTCGTCATTCGTAGGGATTCCAGATCTTCGGCGTGTTGTTGGAACCGGTGATCCAATCCTGCACCTCCTTCGGAGCGTCGTCGAGGCTCGGTTTCTCGGACTTGTTCTTGAGCGTGTAGTCCAGTTTCTTGTTCGCCTCGTTCCGAACGTTGTTGGCCATGCCGACCAACGCTTCCTTCGGGTCCTTGTTCGAGCCCAGGATGGCCGAAATCGCTTGGCTGTATCCGGTCGTCGAACCTTCGACCGATCCGAGGAACGGCGTGTCCTGTCCGCCGCCGTAGACGCCGTATCGCCGAGTCTCCTGTGCTTGGGTGACGAATGCGTCAAGCCAGTCGTCGGGAAGCTTCGTCGGGTTCTTCGTGAAGAGGTCCATCTGTTCCTGACTCTTTCGTACCGGCATGAAGACGGGTGCGGACGCCGCGAAGTAGTCGGACTGGTTGTCCGGTTGCATCATGTACTTCACGAACTCGTTCGAGAGATCCCCGACATCGTGTTTGGAAACGTCGTCGGTGAACGGGCTGAGACAGGAACCGCCGCGGAACGACCACTGTTTGCCAAGCGGTCCCTCGGGCATCGGCTGGATACCCACGTTATCCCGAAGGCCAGCGTGTTCCTTCGTCCGGGCGAGACGCGCGTCCTCCGCGCCGAGGTGCGCCATCCCGGCGTCTCGCTCCCGGAAGAACTTGTCCGTCGCGCTCGAATCCTGGCTCGTCCAACCGTCTGCTGGCAGGTTCCACGCCTTCTTCAGGCTGGCGTAGAACAGGTGACCGAACAGGGACCCGGCAGAATCGAGTTCCACCTGCCACTTCCCGTCCTTCTTGCTGTAGAACTTCCCGCCCGCGTTCGCGGTGTAGGCGAACGTGTGTTGACCGGTCGTGAAGTCGCGAGCGCCGGGTTCGATGTACCCCGGATTTCCGGTCTCTTTGACCACGTCTTTCCCGATTTTAACGAGCTCCTTCCAGTCCTTCGGCGGCTTGCTGTGACCTGCCTTTTCGAGGAGGTCCTTCCGATAGTACATCGGTCGCGTCTCGACGAACCACGGGACGCCCCACTTCTTGTCGTCCCAACTGGCCCATGCTTCCATCGGCCCGTACCAGTCATCGTACGAATCGTAAATGTCCGTGATGGGTGCAGTCGCACCGAGACTTCCGAAGTTCACGGCGTGTTCGTTGGCCATCTCCGAGACGTTTGGCGTCGTCCGTCCCTGAATGGATGCGTTCCACTTCGGGAACACCTGATTCCACACGATGACGTTCGTCGAGACGTTGACCGGCGAATCCGAGTGTTTTTCGAAGCCCTTGGCGGCCTGTTTGATGTTCTTCGTCACTTCCGGGATGTATCCGCGCATCGTCCAGAAGATGAAGTCCTTTTCACCCTTCGTTTTGCTATCACCGCCGCTACCGCCGAACTGTTCGGTACATCCGGACAATCCGGCCGCGGCACCGGCTGCACCCATGGATGCAGCGGCCTCCATGAAACCGCGCCGGGAGTAGTCTCCCTCGTCGGGGGTACCGGTTATCGTCTCGTCAGTAGCGTCGCCGATCGATGAATCAGTTGCCTTCGGCATAGTGACACGGATTATCATTACTATAGAGGACAATAATCTTTTCCCTTAGGATGATTCGCGCCTCGTCGAACAGCCCTTCGAAGGAAAACGAGAATCCTACCCGTTTAGGATAGCACGACAGTCGCTCACGGCTGCCGTGTCGTCCCCTTCGGGAGAGAATTCGCACCCGATGTATCCGTCGTACCCCGCAGCGGCGAGCGCGGGGAGGATGTTCTCATAGTCGAGTTCCCCCGTTCCGGGTTCGTGTCGGCCGGGAACATCCGCGATGTGGACGTACCCGATATGGTCGAGGTGACTCGTCATGTTGGCGATGACGTTTCCTTCCGTGATCTGCTGATGGTACACGTCGAAGAGGAGTTTGACATTCGAATCGCCGACTGTATCGACTATGTCGTATCCTTCCGCCGACGATTCAAGGAAGTAACCGGGGTGATCCACGGCCGTGTTCAGCGGTTCGACGGCGAGCGTAACGCCCGCGTCGGTGGCGTCGGGGGCGACGCTCTCGAGAGCACCCACGATAGCACCCCGTTGGGTTGAGTGGTCGATATCTTCCTGTTCCTGTCCCACGGTGATAATGAGGGTCGGACAGCCGAGGCGTGCGGCCGTTTCGATGGATTCACGCATGGATCGGCGGGCCTCGGAGGTTCGGTTCGGGTCCGTCAGCGGGACGTCGCTGCCGAGCATGGCTGCGACGTTCAGGCCGTGTTCGTCACACGCGTTGGCGACCGCATCGAGGTCCTTGTCGCGCCATCCCCAGAACTCCACCGCGTCCGCGCCGGCCGCCGCGGCGAGACCGATTCGCTCCGTAAACGGTGCTCCTTTGAAGACCATCTCGACGCAAACCGACAGTTCTGGCATCGGTCAATCCTCGGCCGGTTCCGGAGTAAGCGTTCCATCTTCGATCAGCGCATCGAGGGGGTTGTCCTCGATGCCGAGCGGCAACTCGACGCGGCCGTGTCGTCGTGACGATTCCCACGCGCCGAAGATGATTTCCGTCGCCTTGAGCGCGTTCTCCGCGTTCAGTTCGGAGGTGGAATCGTTCTCGACCGCTTCGACGACGTCGGCTATCGCACGGTCGATGAAGACTCGACCGAACTCCCGGGAATCAAGGCCGTGGAGACCCTCGCCATCACAGTCGACGTATTCCCACTCGTCATCCTCGTCGCGCTTAATGCGGAGAATCCGGTCGTCGGTTTCGTTGTCCGGGAAGCCGTGTCCGATTTCGACGGTGCCCTTGCTGCCCACAAGGCGGTTATGACAATTGACCAGATCCGCTCCGATTCCGGTCGTCGCAAGTCCGTAGACGCCGTTCTCGTATCTCCAAGAGGTGAGCGTCTGGTTCTCGTTGTGAGCACCGAACCACAGGTCTTCGTCTCGGTAGTCGAGTTGGGAGATGACCCACTCGGCCCTCCCCTCGTCGTTGAAGTAGTTACAGAGGTCTACCGAGTGGGACCCGTAGTCGTAGATGTTGGGAGCCGCGCACTCGACCCGCTGGAGATCTCCGATTTCGCCGGCATCGAGCAATTCCTTGGCCCGTCGATATCCTCGGCCAAAGCGGCGTTGGTGATTGAACGTCAATTTTACGTCCTCTTCGTCACACACCTCCACCATTCGCTCGACATTCGACCACGTTCTATCCATGGGTTTCTCGCAGTGTATTGCCTGCACCGCATCGCTTCGTGCGATGTCGGTCACAATGTCGGCGTGCGTTGGCGGGGGCGTACAGACGCTGACGATGTCGGGTTCGACCGCGGTGACCATGTCGAGATACTCCTCGAACACGCCGTCCGCTTCGATACCCCAATAGTCGGCGAACGCTTTCGCGTTGGGTTCGACGATATCGGCACAGGCGACCAGCTCCGCCCCCGCGTGTTCGTACGCCGCGGCGTGGCGATACGCCATCGCAAATCCTTGGTTGTTCTGTGTCTCCGGGTCCGGTCCGGTTCCGACGAAGGCGCTAGTAACTGCTTTCATTGCCTCTGAATCACGTAAGGAGGTTATTCGAATTCAACAATAAAGTTTGTGATTTGGTAACTTGTATCTCTCCGATGGCGTCCAGGGGTGTGACAGGACAAATTATATGAATCGACCGTGTGATTATCAATCATGGATGTCGGAGTCCTAACAGTCGCATTAGCCGAAGAATCGATAGAAGACACGTTCTCGTATCTCTCCGACCTCGGAGTCGGTGCGGTCGAACTCGCCTGTGGCGGGTTCGTCGGCGACACACATCTGCCGAAGGAGGAGTATCTGGACGACGAGGACGCACAGTCCGAACTACAAGCGCTCCTCGACGAGAACGACCTGTACGTCTCGGCGTTGGCGACGCACAACAATCCGTTACATCCTGTCAACGGCGACGAGGCTGACGCGGAACTCCGCGACGCGATTCGGCTCGCGAGCCAACTCGGTGTGGACGCCGTGACGACGTTTTCGGGACTTCCGGCGGGCGGACCGAACGATTCGGTTCCGAACTGGATCACCGCACCGTGGCCGGACGAGCATCACGAGGCACACGAGTACCAGTGGAACGAGGTGGCGATTCCCTACTGGCAGGAGTTGGAATCGTTCGCGGACGACCACGGCGTGGACATCGCCATCGAGATGCACCCGAACATGCTCGTCTACGAACCGCGCGGGATGCTCGAACTCCGCGAGGCGACGGGCGACCGCATCGGCGCGAACTTCGACCCGTCTCACCTGTTCTGGCAAGACATCGACATCACCGACGCGATTCGACTGCTCGGCGAGGCGGACGCCATCCACCACTTCCACGCCAAGGACACCAAGGTGTACGACGCGAACGCCCGCGAGAAAGGCGTGCTCGACACGACGCCGTACACCGACGAAATAGACCGGTCGTGGCTGTTCCGCTCCATCGGGTACGGTCACGGCGAGGCGTTTTGGAAGGACGTCGTGTCGACCCTGCGAATGGTGGGGTACGACGGCGCGCTCTCCATCGAACACGAAGATTCGCTTACATCGGCGACGGAAGGGCTGGAGAAGGCCGTCGACGTACTCGACCGAGCGGTGTTCGAATCGAACCCCGGCGACGCCTACTGGGCTTGAGGTGTGCAGATGGACGAACCACTCTCCGTCGGCGTCCTCGGTTATCGATTCATGGGCAAAGCGCACGCCAACGCGCTCGCTCGACTGCCGATGTTCTTCCCGGACGCGCCCGAAGTCGAACGACGTGTTCTCGTCGGTCGGGACGAGGCGGCACTGTCGGACGCGGCGGACCGGCTCGGTTTCGAGGGGTACAGCACCGACTGGGAGTCCGTCGTCGGCGACATCGACGTGTTCTACAACCTCGGCCCGAACGCGATTCACGCCGACCCCTCCATTGCCGCGCTCGAAGCCGGAACGGCCGTGTTCTGTGAGAAGCCGCTCGCACACACCCTGTCCGAGGCGGAGCGAATGCGGGACGCCGCCCGCGACGCCGACGCGACGGCGAGTATCGCGTTCAATTACCGGTTCGTTCCCGCGGTTCGGTACGCGAAACGGCTCATCGACGCGGGCGAACTGGGCGAGATTCACCACGTCAGGGGGAGCTATCTGCAGGACTTCCTCGTCGATTCCGAAGCGCCGTGGTCGTGGCGACTCGACGCCGATGTCGCCGGAAGCGGCGCGCTCGGCGACCTCGGCGCGCACACGCTCGACCTGACGCGCTTTCTGGTCGGGGACCGAACGGGGAATATCGAAACCGTCCGTGGACAACTGCGAACGTTCGTGGACGAGCGTCCGGTTTCGGGAACGAACGAAACGCGGCCGGTGACCGTAGACGACGCGTACACGGCGCAAGCGACGTTCGAGAACGGCGCGGTCGGGACGTTCGAGGCGTCGCGATTCGCGACCGGACACAAGAACGACCACGCGGTCGAGGTGAACGGGTCGAAGGGAAGCCTCCGGTTCTCCATCGAGCGACCGAACGAGTTGGAGTTTCTCGGCCCGGACGACAGCGGCTTCCAGACGATCATGGTCACGGCGGACGAGGACCCGTACCTCGAACAGTGGTGGCCGGACGGGCACGTTCTCGGGTGGGAACACACCTTCGTCCACGAGAACTACGAGTTCCTCTCCGACGTCGCACACGGGACGAGCGCCGAATCCGGCGACCGACCGTCGAGCGACGTTCCCTCCTTCGAGGACGGCTACCGCGTCCAACAGCTGCTCGCCGCCATCGAGACGTCCGACGAGACGGGCGAGCGAATCGACGTTTCCTAATCGGCAAAACGGTCTCGGGAGAACCGAGCGGTCCACCGGACGATGGACGCTTCCCGGGCCCGAAATTGTCTGTTCCGGACGCTACGAAACGGGCCGTGTCGACTATGGGATTGACCGTCGCGCCGCTTAGCTCATCGTCTCGGCGAGCCACTGCTTGATGAACCCACCGTGCTGTTCGGGGGCGTCCTTCAGGGTCCACGGCACGTTCGCACCCGAACCCGGGGAACTGAACATCGTCGGCGCCCACGAGTCGTCGAAGCACCACGCGAGCCATCCCATGTTCTCGTACGACGCCACCCAGTCACGGAACGGCTGGCCCCAGCCGGAGTTAGTTCCCTGATCCAACCCGTCGCTGTCGGGGTCCCACCCGAACTCGGTGATGACAATCGGCACGTCCTCGGCCGGTGCGCCGTAGGTTGCGTCGAAGTCGCTGGGCTGGCCATTGTCCGGGTAGATGTGACCCGAGTAGACGAGGTTATCGCCGTCGAAAGGGTACTGTGGAGCCATGTTGGGCACGGACGTCCATCGCGGCGACCCGATTATCACCGGCGTCTCGGGGGCGTGACTCCGCACGAGGTCCACCCACGGCTGGGCGGTGTCCCGCCACGTCAACCACGCCGTCTCGTCGTCGCCCCAGTACGCGGGCGTAGTCGGCTCGTTGAACAGTTCGAAGAGGACGTGCTCGTCGCTCGCAAACTCGGGAGCGACGGTTCCCCAGAAGTTCCGGAGGAGTTCGTCGGGGTAGGCGTCGTACGACGTGTCCGCGTTATCGGTCGCCTCCTCGGTGTACGGTCTGACGAGGTGGTAATCGACGAGCGCGTACACGCCGCGCTGCCCGAGCAGGTCAACCGCCGGTCTGAGCACGTCGGTGACGAATCCCTGCGGCCCACCGAACGCCGCGACCGAATCCTGCGTGCAAGGAAGTCGAACGATGTTGGGGTACCAACCGCGACTCTCGTCGGTCGCCCACTTCAGCACCTCCGCCACGCTTTTCGGATGGTATTGCGCGTAAAATCCGGGGTCCGCAACCGCGAGACCGCGCAGTTTGACTGCATCGCCGTCGGGGTTCCGTATCCACTTTCCGTCGGTGTGGAGTCGCGGCGTCGGCCCCGCCGCGGCCGCGGTTTCGACAGTCGCTCCCATGGTCAACGCTCCGATGCTCGCACCCGCGGCGCGGACGGCACTCCGCCGCGTCAATCGAGCGAGGCCTTCGGCTGGCTGTCCCTCTCTGTGTTGCTAGTTGTCGCGTACCATGCACCTATTAATCCATAATATATAATATTAAATTTTTTTCTGGAAACCATAGTTATTTCCCGGATCTGCTGTCACCGTCAGGAATAGGTGGCGGACGAAGTACGGCGATAGTGACGCTCGCCCGTTCCGCGCGGTGGTGGCACCGACCTCACATGGTCCCAAAAGTCGTTTCGAGCGAGGCGAGTCGCTCAGTAGTTGATATTGAGTTCGATGACGTTCGCCGCGTTGAGCACTCGCTTCGACAGTTCGCCGTGGAGGTCGTCGTCGCTCACCCTACTCGCCGGGGCCGAGACGCTGATGGACCCCAACACTTCGTTCGAGGAGGCTTTGACCGGGGCCGCGATACAACGGAGGCCTTCCAGTCGCTCTCCGTCGTCGATGGCATATCCTCGCTCGCGGACGTTCTCCAGCGTCTCGAACAGTTCTTCCCGCGTGCCGATGCTCTGGGGAGTAACCCGTTCGAGACCGTGGCGTTCGATAATCCCGTCCACGCGTTCCTCGGGGAGGTGTGCGAGGATGGCCTTCCCGAGCCCGGTAGTGTGAAGGTACGTCCGAAGCCCGGCGTGGGTATCTAAATCGACCGCTTTCGCCCCTTTGGCTCGCATCAGATAGACGCCCTTTCCCTGTTCTTCCACGAGGAGGTTCGCGAGTTCACCGGTTTCGTCCGCGAGCGACTTGATCTCCGGTTCCGCAACCTCGTACAGTTCCATCGATTTCCGGATGTGACCGCCCACTTCGAGAAACTTCAGCCCGAGGCGATACTCGTCATCAACCTTCACGACGTACCCGTGTTTTCGGAGCGTCGTCAGATGGTTGTGAACCATGCTCTTTCCCATGTTCGACCCGTCGGCGAGTTCGGTTACACCACACGACCCCCGCCGCATCAGCTCCTCGATCAGCGCGAGCGTTTTTTCGGTGGTTTGCACCGGGTGTTTTGCGTCCATGTCAACATAGGCCACACATCCCCTCCGCATAAACGTTCTGGATACCAGAACGCGAATTTTAACGTGTAACCCGAAGGGACATGTCACCCGTCGGTGACGCCCCACGTCACCGTGAAGACCGTTTGACCGGTCACCCTTCCACGTCGGCTATCGTTCCCGTACGTCCCGTTCGACGTTCAGTAACTGTCGTACACCGTCTTCTCGATGGTGTAGAACTCCATCCCTTGGTCACCCTGCTCGCGCCACGTCTCGCTAGAGGAACGCTTGAACCCGCCGAATGGAACGTGGAGTTCGAGCCCCGTCGTCTTCTCGTTGACCTTCACGACGCCCGCTTCAGCCTCGTCGACGAAGCGGTTTGCTTCCGTGTGGTCGTCGGTGACGATGCTCGCCGAGAGGCCGTACTGAACGTCGTTTGCGACCGCGACGCCCTCGTCGAAGTCGCTCGCCTTCAGCACGGCGACGACCGGCCCGAAGACCTCCTCCTGTGCGATTCGCATCTCGGAGTCCACGTCGGTAAACACGGTCGGTTCCACGAAGTACCCGGTCTCGACCGCTTCACCGTCGGGAGTGTTGCCCCCCGCCGCGAGCGTCGCCCCCTCGTCCTTGGCGATTTCGATGTAGTCGAGCGTCGATTCGAGTTCGCTTTGGCTCACCTGCGGTCCCATCTCGTAGTCGGCACCCGGACCGACGTCGAGGGACTCCGCTCGGTCCACGAGTTCGGCCACGAACTCGTCGTACACGTCCTCGTGGACGATGGCGCGGGAACACGCGGTACAGGACTGGCCGGTCGTCCCGAATCCACCGCCCGCGACGATATCGGCGGCCTCCGCCGGGTCGGCCGAGGCCGCGACGACCGTCGGGTTCTTGCCGCCGAGCTCCGTCTGGACGCGTTTGCCCGCGTCGGTCGCCCGGTCGTACACCATCTCGCCGACTTCGCTGCTACCGGTGAACGAGACGGCATCCACCGCATCGTGCTCGATGAATTCGGTGCCGACGGTGCTCCCCGACCCGGTGACGACGTTCAGCACGCCGTCGGGGAGTCCGGCTTCGTCCAGCGCCCGCGCGAGTTCGATTGCGACGCCGGGTGCGGCCGACGCCGGTTTGAGCACGACCGCGTTCCCGGTCGCCAAGGCCGGTGCGAGCTTCCATGCCGGAATGGCGATGGGGTAGTTCCACGGCGTGATGAGCGCGGCGACGCCGACCGGTTCCGTTCTCGTGTACAGGTTCTGGTTCGGTGCGCTCGGACTCTTCATCGTTCCGCCGAGGTCGGCCGCTTTTCCGGCGAAGTAATGGAAAATGTCGATAGCCCGCTGGACCTCTCCACCGGCTTCGGCGTGGGCCTTCCCTTCCTCGGCGACGAGCACGTCCGTCAGCTCATCCTTACGCTCTTCGAGCAGGGTTCCGGCCGCGCGGAGAATGTTCCCGCGCTCCGGTCCCGGCGTCGATGCCCAGTCGTCGGCCGCGGCCGCGGCGGCTTCGACCGCTTCCGTCGCGTCGGTCGTATTGGACGACTGATAGCGTCCCACGACTTCGTTCGGATTTGCGGGGTTCTCGACTTCGATGGTGTCACCCGACTCCGATTCGATCCACTCGCCGTTAACGTAGTTGTACGTTGTCTCCGACATCACGCCGTTATTCTCACTTCTGCCATACGACTGTTACGGTTCGACGAACGTTTGACGGGAATTTTACTACGGCCATCACTAGTTTTTTGCCGACTGGGTTGAATCGTCCGAGTATGACCATCGACGACTACCTGAGCGGTATCAGACAACGGGATTGGGAAGAGCTGGAATCGGGCACGCTCCGCGTCGCCGTCGTGGGGCTCGGTTGGTGGACGCGCGAGCAGGCCGTCCCGGCGATTCGAGACTCGAAGTTCTGCGAGACGACCGTCGCCGTCAGCAGTTCCCACGAAAAGGCCGAGGCCGTCGCCCACGATAGCTCGACCGTCAGCGCCGCCCTCACGTACGACGAGTTCGTGAACGGCGACGCGACCGACGAGTACGACGCGGCGTACGTCTGTACGCCGAACGCGTCTCACCTCCAGTACGTGTCCGCCGCGGCGGACTACGGGAAGGCGGTGCTCTGCGAAAAGCCGATGGAGGCGACACTCGATCGCGCCGAGGAACTCGTCGCGGCCGCCGAAGACGTTCCGTTGATGGTCGCCTATCGAATGCAGACCGACCCGCAGGTTCGTCGGATGCGCGAGCTCGTCCGCGACGGTGCCATCGGCGACCCGGTGGCCGTCCACGGCCACATGGAACAGCAGATGCTCGACGTCGTTTCGGGCAACCCTGACCAGTGGCGACTCGACCCCGACCTCGCCGGATACGGTTCGACGGTGATGGACCTCGGTATCTATCCGCTGAACACCGCTCGGTTCGTCCTCGACGCCGACCCCGTGAGCGTGACCGCACAGATGCACTCCGAACACGACGCGTTCGACGACGTTCCGGACGAACACGCCACCTTCTCGCTCCGGTTCGACGACGGCACGTACGCCGCCTGCACCGTCAGCCAGAACGCGCACCTATCGGGCGGGTTCCGAGTTATCGGTACCGAGGGCGAACTGCGCCTCGACCCGGCGTTTTTAGGTGCCACTCCACAGACGCTCACGCTTCGACTGGCGGACGGCCGCGAGATGGAGATCGACGACGGCCGCCGCGACCTGTTCGGCGACGAGATGACCGAGGAGTTCGACTACTTCGCCGACCGGGTCGTTCGAGGGGTCGAGCCGACGCCCGACGGCGAACACGCCCTCGTCGATATGCGGACGCTCGCCGCCATCTACGAGGCCGCCGAAACCGAGAGACGGGTGTCGGTCGAGTGACCGATTCGGACGATATCTCCCGAGTCGCAACCTTTACTACCGACCTCTGGAAACCCCTCGCATGCAATGGTTGATCAAGCGAAGCTCCGCGACCCGAACGCGGAGTATACGATGCGTGACCTCTCCGCCGAGACGATGGGCCTCACCAACCGACGCGGCGGGGTCCGCGATGCGGAGATAACCGACGTACAGACGACGATGGTGGACGGGAACTACCCGTGGATTCTCGTTCGCGTCTACACCGACGCTGGCGTCGTGGGAACCGGCGAATCCTACTGGGGCGGCGGCGACACGGCCATCATCGAGCGGATGAAGCCGTTTCTCATCGGCGAGAATCCGCTCGACATCGACCGACTCTACGAGCATCTCGTCCAGAAGATGTCCGGCGAAGGCTCCATCTCCGGGAAAACCATCTCGGCCATCTCCGGTATCGAAATCGCCCTGCACGACCTCGCGGGGAAACTCGTCGAACTCCCGGCCTACCAACTCGTCGGCGGGAAGTACCGCGACGAGGTGCGAATCTATTGTGACTGCCACGCGGGAGACGAGTCGGAACCCGAATCGAACGCAGCGGAGGCGGAACGCGTCGTCTCCGAACTCGGCTACGACGCAATCAAGTTCGACCTCGACGTTCCCTCGGGGTACGAGAAGGACCGCGCGAACCGCCACCTTCGCGGCCCCGAGATAGACCACAAAGTCGAAATCGTCGAGCGAGTCTGTGAAACGGTCGGCGACCGCGCGGACGTGGCGTTCGACTGCCACTGGTCGTTCACGAGCGGCAGCGCGAAACGCCTCGCGCGCGAACTCGAAGGCTACGACGTGTGGTGGCTCGAAGATCCGATTCCGCCGGAGAATCACGACGTACAGCAGAAGGTCACGGAATCGACGACGACGCCCATCGCCGTGGGCGAGAACGTCTATCGGAAGTTCGGTCAGCGGACGCTCCTTCAACCGCAGGCGGTGGACATCATCGCGCCGGACCTGCCCCGCGTGGGCGGGATGCGCGAGACGAGAAAGATCGCCGATCTCGCGGACATGTATTATATCCCGGTCGCCATGCACAACGTTTCTTCGCCCATCGGAACCATGGCGTCCGCACAGGTCGCGGCGGCGATACCCAACAGCCTCGCCGTGGAATACCATTCCTATCAACTCGGTTGGTGGGAGGACCTCGTCGAGGAGGACGACCTCATTCGGGAAGGGAGGATGGAAATTCCCGAAGAACCGGGCCTCGGCGTGACGCTCGACATGAACGCCGTCGAGAAGCACATGGTCGAAGGTGAGGAGTTGTTTGACGAGGCATAGATTCGTCGAGCCAGCAAAGCTTTGCTTTGCGTCGTTTGACGAAGCGTGAGCCTCGCCGTGCCAGTGAGCCAGTGGCTCACGCGGGTCGTCTAAATGTCGAAGGGACCCGTTTCGTCACCGGCAAAACGGGTTTCTCCACGGCGATACTCTTTTAACACCTTCCGCTCATCACTGTGTATGCGCTATTACCGACTCCCCGGGGGAGAGCCTCGCTCATCCGCGGATACGTTGGTCGTGATCGACGACGACGGAACCGCATACGACCTCACGTCCGTCTCAGCTGACCTCAGCTCGTTCAGGGCGCTCGCCCGCGCGGCGAACGCGAACGACACGTCCATCGATACCGTCGCTCGAAACCGCCTCGACGACGCCGACCGCATCGAGTTTGACGACGCCGACCGGAACATCCGCCAACCCATCGTCGCCGACGAGGTGTGGGCGGCGGGCGTCACGTACCGGATCAGCGAAGAGGCGCGCAAAGCCGAGAGCGGCAAGCCGGAGGTGTACATCGACGTGTACGACAGCGGGCGACCGGAGCTGTTCATGAAGGCAACGCCGTCGCGGACGGTCGGTCCGTGGGAAGATGTCGGCGTGCGCGGGGATTCGGAGTGGGACGTCCCGGAGCCCGAACTCGGCATCGTCCTGCACCGCGGCGAAGTCGTCGGCTACACGGTCGGCAACGACGTCTCCAGTCGGGATATCGAGGGAGAAAATCCGCTGTTCCTTCCACAGGCGAAAGTGTACGACCGGTGTTGTGCCATCGGTCCCTGCATCGCTTCGGCGGAAACGGTCGGCGACCCGCACGACCTCTCGATGTCCCTCTCGATACGACGCGACGGTGAGACGATGTACGAGGAATCGACCACGACGAGGGAGATGGCGACCACCTGCGAGGAACTCGTCTCGTACCTTCGACGGCATAACAGCCTCCCCGAAACGTTGGTTCTGCTCACGGGAACCGCACTCGTGCCCCCGGAGTCGTTCACCCTCACCGAAGGCGACGAAGTTATCATCGACATCGACCGAATCGGGCGGCTCGTGAACGGAACGGTTACGGTCTGACCAGACGACAACCGGCGACGCGACCGGATAGAGACGTCTTTCTCCGGAAATCAGCTTCCCGACGTGATACCGCCACGCGACTCGTGAATGGTCCGTTCCCAATACCAGAACGGTCCGGGTGCCAACCCCGATTTTCGCCAGGTTTCAAAAGCGGTTGATAGCCGGGAAAGTCAGCGATATTCGACGGAATCGATGGAAAATCGGACACCGAAGTCCCTCGGGTGGACCGCTAATACGTTCTCTATATCAGAACGTATTTCGGTCGAAGCGACCGAGGAACGGTGATCCCTCCATCCGCACGCCAAGAATTACAGCACTATTATTGTAATGCTAGGGAGAGGAGCGGACGGAAGTCCCGTTCGACCGCGGTGCGTCGAAGACGTCGAGACGCGGTACGTTTTCGATGTCAGAACCGGGCCTTCCGTTCATCCGTCGGACACGGTACGTTCCACTCCTCGTGTGTTTTCGCCCGTCGAGTGCGACCGACGGGCGTTCGGTGCGGGCGGCGGTCGGCGCTACGCGGTCACCTGTTCGGCCAGATTGTCGATGTCCTGCAGGTCGTTCGGTACCAAGACCAACCGAAGTCGCGGACGGCCGACGTCGATGGGAACCTTTTCCGTCTCTATCAGGCCGCGGTCTTCGAGTCGCGTTTTCGTCCGCGAAAACGTTGCTTTACTCGCGACGCCGGTGTCCTCGCCCCATTTGCTGATGTCGTAGAGCAGTTCCTCGTTGTTCGCTCCGACCAGCAGCGCGATGGCGACCTCATCGAGCTCGTCGTCCTCCCCCGGAATCGTATCGACCGACTCGACGATCATCATGAAATCGTCCTTGACGTCCTCCCCGAAGTCTTCGTCGAGCGTTTCTTTCACGCGGGAGAACGGCGGGGTCCGCAAACTGAACGTATCGCCCGTCTCCCACTCGTCCATGAACGTCGTCCGAACGTTTTCGACCAACTCCTCGTCAGACGACTGCAGCCCCGTCAGTTTCCCGTCCAAGGTTATCACCGTCACGACGAGGTCCTCGCTGACGAGCAGGGAATTCCGTGCGATATCCGAGGTCGTGCGGAGCGTCAGTACCTCCTGTTCGACCAAATCCGCGACGCGACTCGCGAGGATGAAGTCCTCGACGGCCGATTTCAGCACTTCGGAACTGGCGAGCACCTTGAGGTCGGGAAGGTCGATGTCGGATTCGACCGCCGTCAGTATGAGCGCTCGAAACACGGGCGGTGCGGGATTCACTATCAGGACGGAATCCGCATCTTCGAACAGCGAGCGAACGGTTTCTTCGAACTGTTGATCGACGACAGTTGTTTCGGATAGCATACATCCACCATCGAGCGGAGGTATCTTTGTTTCGACCACATTACTAATCGAAAGAGGCGGCTAAAAATAGCGGATGGAACGGATTAACTTGGGGTGCAGAGAAATGCGAAAAGTCTCAGAACACGATGGTCCGATTTGTTACCAATGTGTGACCACTTACTGAATTCGGTCTCGTGAGTGCATCCTGCTAGGTCTCCCAAAACGTATAAAAAGCCAGATAATATGGAGAGTGAACGGAGCGGACAATTCCTTTTTGTGAAGGAAAACGCCGTATAGACGGCCTGTATCCATCGGTAGTTCGAATACCGATTGAGCGTATTCCAGAACCGCTCTCGACCCGGTTATACTACAATCTGACAGCTTGGGATTCCGTTCTCGATATCAGGTCTCGGTACCGATACCAGTACCACGAGTGCATCCGCAAGTTCGCTCGGATTACCCGTGGTAGCGTGCGCAATCCTCGGTTATAGTCGGCGATTACCACCGTGTTCACTGCCGGATATGGGCCGAGAACGCTTCGATAGCGACGGTCGCCGAAAATCGGGGTCGGTCCGTGGTCGGCACGGTCAGCCGCGCCTTCACCCGACGTTCTATCGCGCGTCGCCATCACTCGCGTTCGTCGGCCGACTAGTCTTCGAGGAGCGGAGGGCTACCGCCGCGATGCCTCGATGACTTCGACCGGATGGCGCACGTCGGCGGACAGGAGATCCACGAGCTGCTCCGTACAGGAGGTTCCGGAGGCGACGACGGTCCGGTCGGTCTCGTCCTCGAACTGGTCGCGGAGCGTCTCCCCGACGTCCATGCTCAACTCGTAGTACTCCGATTTGTACCCGAAGCTCCCGGCCATGCCGCAACACTCCACGTCCGACGTAGCGACGTCGTAGCCGAGGCGCTCGAAGACCGCCTCGGTGTAAGCGTCCACTCCGAGCGTTCGCTGCTGACAGTGGCTGTGGTAGGCGAGTTTCGTGCCCGGACTCGCAAGCGCGTCGGCGTCAGCGCCGTTTTCCAGCAGTCCGAACACGTATTCGAGCACCTCGTAGCTGTTCTCGGAGAGGGTTTCGAAGGCGCGCGGGGGGAGCAACTTCTCGTACTCCCGTCGGAACATGGCGAGGTCGCTCGGTTCGATGACGACGACATCGCGGCCGCGGTCGATGTGCCGACGGAGGCGGTCGAACACGCGGTGGGCCTTCGATTCCGCGGTGTCGACCATTCCCTGCGAGAGCGGTGCGCGGCCACTTCCGGGGACGTCGGGAACGACGACCTCGACGCCGAGGGATTCGAGGAGGGCCACCGCCGCCTTCCCGCGGTCCACGAGAACGTAGTTCGTGTACACGTCGGGGTACAGGACGGCGGTTCGGTCGGCGTCGCGGACGCGACTCCCGCCTCGGGCCGCGAACCACTCGACGAGCGATTCACCCTGGAAGGTCGGCAGGTCGCGGCGGCGGTCGATTCCCGCGAATCGGCTCATCGCGGCCCTGACAGGGGCCGACCCGAGCAGTCGATTCGAGACGGGGGCGGTTTTGCTCGCCACCTTCGCCAGCGTCTCGAAGTTGCCGAACGCGCGCTTCTGGAGGTCGAGACCCGCGGGTTCCTCGTCCGGGGTCAGCCCTTCGACGAGGAAGTCGAACTCCGACGAGTCGTGCTCGCGGTTGAGCCGGTCGCGGACGACCGTGTTTATCCACGGGATGTCGATTTTGACCGGGCAGGCGTTCACGCAGCGCGAGCACCCCGTACAGAGGTCGTTGAACTCGCCCGCGCTCTCGATGCCGTGGACGCCGGTCTCCCAACCGGTGGCGATGCCGCCGGTGTACGTCTCGCCGCCGAAGGCGTGGCCGCCGACGTGCTGGAAGTTCGCACAGGAGTTCGCACAGGCACCACAGCGGATGCAGTACAGCGTCTCGCGCAACTGGTCGTCCTCGCGCATCGCCATGCGGCCGTTGTCGATGAGGACGAGGTGGAACTCCCGGTCGCGCTGGGGTCCGAATCCCGGCTCGTCGGGGTGCTCGAAATCCAGCGTGGGCGAGTCGGTCGGCGGACTGAACAGCGAGACGTACTGGGCGATGTCCTGCCCGGTGGCCGACCGGGCGATGAGTTCCACGAACGGCCCGAGTTCCGACAGCGACGGGATGACCTTCTCGACGCCGGTGACCGCGATGTGGGTATCGGGCGTCACCGCACACTTCCGCGCGTTCCCCTCGTTGGTGATGAGCGTTATCGTCCCCGAGTCGGCGAGGACGAAGTTCGCGCCGGTCATGCCGACGTCGGCGTCGCGGATTCGCTCGCCGAGGTAGTCCCGGGCGAAGTCGGTGAGCTGTTCCGCCGTCTCGAACGGTTCGTCCGGGTCGAAGTACTCGTTGAAGAGGTCGGCAACGTCGTCGGTCGTCCGGTGGAACGCCGGTCCGATGAGATGCGACGGCGCTTCGTCCGCGACTTGGATGACGAACTCGCCGAGGTCCGTTTCCCAGACGTCAACGTCGTCGGTTTCGAGCGCCTCGTTGACGTCGAGTTCCTCGGTCGTCATCGACTTGCTCTTGACGACGGATTCCGCGTCGGCATCGTCGACGACGGTTCGGATGTACGCGTTCGCGTCCGCGGCGTCGTCGGCGACGTACAGGTGGCCGCCGTTCTCCTCGACCGACTCGCGGAGGGTTTCGACCAGTTCGGGGAGTCGGTCGATGGCGTCCTCCTTGATGGCGCGCGCTTCCTCGCGGACCGCTTCGTACCCGTCGAACTCCTGAATCGCGTCGTAGCGTCCCTCGTTGAAATGCGTCGTGTTCTCCTGAACGCTCTCTCCCTCCGTCTCCAGCAGGTTGCGAATTTTCGCCGCCGTCCGGCGTCGGCTCTCGCCGCTCATCAGCGCCCCTCCACGACGATGACGCGGACGTCGCCCGGTCCGTGAACGCCTTCCACGAGCGCGCCCATGTCGCCCGTGGCGCTGACGCCGGTGGCGAAGACGGCGGACCGCCGACCGGCGTCGAACTCGCTGTCAAGCCGTTCGAGCGCGTCTCGAACATCGGGAACGATGTCGCTCTCCCGAACCACGGCGACGTGACGGGGAGGATAGAGACTGACGGGTTCGGTCCCCTCTGCGGACGACTGCAGAAGGAGACTTCCGTGTGCTGCGACGCCGAGCGCGGCGGGTGTGACGCCCGTCTTCGCGTCCGCGAGTTGTCCCGTGGACGGCAAGCGCATCACGTCCGCGTCGTCCATATCTATTCCGTCGATGTCCAGTGGGACGCCCACCGCAGGCGCCTCGATTGCCGCGTCCAGCGCGTCGGGGAAGTCATTGACGGTCGTCACTGTACACGGCACGTCGAGCGTTCGTAACGACGATTCGAACGTCGCGGTCGATTCCGTCGGCATGGTTGGGTCGTTGTGGTGGCGGCCTAATAACCATTCCCGTGGCGGCGATGTTCCACCCGTTTCCTCGAAACCGCCGTCTTCCTGCCGCGATACCGATACCTCCTTTCGACCCGTGTGTGGATTTCCGTTCGCGCACGTCGAAGAACCAGCGTGGCCGGTGGAACGGTCACCGACCGTCAACATCCGTCCAAACGGTTCGCCAAGTATTCATTACATCACTAGTGGTGTAATTCACCATCGGGTCGATGAACGCGAACCGCTCAAACGTTCCGGACGCCACAGGTAGTTTGATAAATTCAAACGAAAGCCAGACCGGGGCTACCCGTAGAAAAACGCGCGGTTGCACGACGAACCGTGGCTCATCGAGGCCGTTTCCGGCCGAACCACAGGTTGTTCACGAATAAATAGAACGTTTGTTGTTCTGGAATCCCCGTCAGCCCGTGTGAACGTCCCGACGGCACACCGGTTTTTGTTTTAGTATATCAAACGGCGAGCGAAGCCGAAACAATAGATTTGATGATTTCAAACGAAAAGCCGTAGCTCATACTAGCTCCCACACCACTGGAATCGGTGCGAAACGCGCGATATTCTCCGTTTAGGTGCGCGGTTTGTCCTTTCTCGGAGCGTTTCCGTCCCTCGTCACGACGCCGTATTCGGAATCAGTATTCGTATTATTTGATGTGGTCAAACACTTCCGCCGCTCATCGACGGGACGCCATTATCTCGTCGTTTCGAGGTTGCAAATAACCGCCCAGGAACGCGAGAATCACCGGTTGCGCATCCGTGGTACCCGGACGGACTATCCGACGAACCACCGGAACGGTCACGGGAAACGTGAGCGTCGGATGTCGCCGCGGGAAGTCCGGGCAACCCGTGCAGGGACCGCCGAGTGGGGGAGAACGAAAACGAAGCGAGGCGGTTCGGTCAGTACGTCTCGGCGAGGTGGCGAACGGAAATCGACTCTTCCAACTCCTCGTCGGAGACGTCACGCTCGGATTCGTACGCGAGCGTCCGCTCCTCTCCCGGCGCGAGGTGGAAGTAGTTGTCCTCGAACCGCCCGCGTCCGTCGCTTCGCAACTCGACGAAGAGCGCGGCTTCGGGGGCGCGAACGATTGCGTTTCCGTCGCGCACCGTCAGTTCGAGGTCGGAGTCCGGCAGCGAGAGCCGTTTGTACGGGACGAGCGTGTGATACGCGGTCGAATCGGTGTCGAGAGTCACCGGGGTCGCCCGGAACAGCACCTCCGAGCGCGCGGCGTCGCCGAGTGCGGTTCCGACGTCGACAGTGCCGATTCGGTCGCTCCCGTCCTCGTGTACCTCGGCGGCGAACGCGGTTTCGAACAGGTGCTCGCCGTCCACCGTGACGGCGTCCACGCGGACCGTCCCGGAAATCGGCTCGCCGCCGTCGTTCGTCACCCACAGTTCGAGGTCCTCCTCGTCCTCGACCATCGAAACCAAGGTCGGTTCGTAGAATCGCCGCGCGATGTGGTGGAGCGCCTTCCACTCGCCGCCGTATTCGACGGACGACCACGACGCACACTGCCAGAGGTCGTTCAGCTGCCAGTAGAGCGTCCCCATACAGTGTGGTTTCCGCCGTCGCCAGTGTTCGACCGCGGTACGGATGGCCAACCCCTGCTGAATCTGGCTCAAGTAGACGAAATCGTCGAAGTCCGACGGCATGCGGAAGTGGTCGGCCATCCGCTGGAGGATGCGCTTGTTGCCGCCCTCGTTACGCTGGTGGTGTTCCATCAGCGGCGCGGTCGGATTGTGCTGGTCGGCTGGAACCACGTTGGCCAGCGTTTCGACCGAGGGGAAGGACTGATAGCCGAACTCCGAGACGAACCGCGGTTCCGTCTCCAGAAACGCCGAGAACGGTTTCCCCTCGTGCCAGACACCCCAGTAGTGGATGTCGCCACGTCCTTCGTCCTCCGGGTCGAGCCTGTCTGGACCGCTGGACGGGGAGGCAGACCAGTACGGACAGGACGGGTTCTCCTCGTCCACGACCGCTCCGAGGGTTTCCCTGAACAGTTCGTCGTAGTCGTCTTCGAGTCGGTCGATGTGGTCGCTGTCCGCGAACCAACTCTCCACGCCGACTTCGAGTTCGTTGTTGCCGCACCACAGCGCGACCGAGGGATGGGTCGAAAGACGACGGACCTGATAACGCGCCTCCGCCTCGACCGAGTTCACGAACGCGTCGTCGCCCGGATACAGCGCGCAGGAGAACATGAAGTCCTGCCAGACGAGCAGTCCCTTCTCGTCGCAAAGGCGATAGAAGGCGTCTCGTTCGTAGTAGCCGCCGCCCCAAACGCGAACCGCGTTCATGTTGGCATCGACGGCGCTGGAGAGCAAGTCGTCGTACGTTTCCGTGGTCACGTTTCGATACATGGCGTCGGCGGGGATCCAGTTCGCGCCGCGGGCGAAGATCGGTTCGCCGTTCACTCGGAGGTGGAAGCCCTCGCCGTCACCGTCCCCGTCGGGCGGTCGAACGAGTTCGACGTCACGGAATCCGATCCGTTCGGTCACCGAGTGGGCGACGTCGCCTTCGACGGTCACGCCGAGGTCGTACAGCGGTTGGTCGCCGCGACCGGCGGGCCACCACAGTTCCGGCTTCTCGACGGTCATCGACAGCGCGACTTCCCCGTCACCGTCGAGCGTCACCCGCCGACTCGCCGACGCGTCGGTTCCATCGACCGCCGCGGAAACCTCGTACTCGCCGGGGGTCGGCACCGAGAGTCCGACTCGAACGTCGAGTTCGACGTCCCCTTGGCCGTGGCGCTGTACGGGCGTTACGTGGTCGATTCGCGGCGACGAGTGGGCGACCAGTCGGAGGTCGCGCCAGATGCCGACCGTGGGAAGACACGGCCCCCAGTCCCAGCCGAAATGACACTGGGCCTTTCGGATGAAGTTTCGAGCGGGCTGGTCGACCGGATATCGAAGCGTGGGCACGTCGTACGGGTGGTCCGCCGCCCGCTCGGCCGCGTACTCGACGGGCGAGCGAAACCGGATTCGAACCTCGTTTTCCCCTGCTGTCAGGGCGTCGGCGACGTCGAACACGTGTCGTCGGAACATGTTTTCGGCCCCGCCGACGATTTCACCGTTGACGTAGACGGTCGCAACGGTGTCCAGACCGTCGCACTGAAGCACGACCCGCTCGTGGTCGAGGAGCGATTCGCCGACCGTCACGACCCGACGGTACTCCCAATCCGATTCACCGACCCACTGCAGGTCGAGTTCGTTGTCGTTTTCGTACGGATCGTCGATCTCGCCCGCGCTCAGTAGGTCTCCGTATATCCCTCCGGGAACGGTCGCCTCGCGCCAGCGTTCGTCGCCGGAACGTCGAAACTCCCAGCTCCCACTAAGGGTGGCTGTCTGCATACTGCTACCAAATTTCGACGGGGAGATATAATACTTCCCCTCTCGACGATGCGACGGAAACCGCCACCCGTCGTCGGCGACATGACGGGGGCGATGATATTTTTATACCCCGTCGAAGAAACATGGGGCCATGCTCGAACGGACGAGAGACGCGACCACGCTCCGCTACGACATCGACGAGGCCCAACTGTCGATTCACGACGCCAACGGCGTCGTCTTCGCCGGTTCTCCCGGTGTCGTTCTCGACGGCGAACTCGTCACGTCCGACGGGTCCGAAGCCCGCTCCGCCGACGCCACGCTCGACGATTCGACGCCCGCCGTCGTCCACCGTTGCCGACGCGACGGCGGAGAACCCGTCGAACTCCGTCTCGAACTCGATACGCATCCGAGCGGCGTCGTCGTGACCATGGAACTGGAAAACGAGTCCGAAACGGCCGTAACGGTCGATTCCTTCCGGATAGCGGGCGGCAACGTCGAGTTCGGTTCGGACGCCCGCGTGTACCGACACGGCTACCAGTCGTGGACGCCGACCGGGGCGCTTCCGGTCGGGGAACGCTTCCCGCCGGAGAACGAGGACGCCGCACCGATGATGTACGACCTGGCGACCGACGGGGAAACGCGGACGAGCAACTACGTCACGGCCGTCGCTGACGGGTCGCGGTCGCTCACCCTCGGGTTTCTGGACCACGACCGCTACGTCACGCGGTTCGACATCGCGGACGATTCGACCGGCGTCTCCGGCGTGACGGCCGTTTGTCCGGCCGACGGCTACCGTCTCGCCCCCGGCGAAACGCTGACCAGTTCCCCGCTTCTGGCGGACGCCTCGCGGACCGTATCCGATGCCCTCGCCGCGTGGGCGTCCGCCGTCGGCGAGCGAATGGACGCCCGCGTCCCCGAGACCGTCCCGACGGGGTGGTGTTCGTGGTATCACTACTTCACGGACATCTCCGAGGCCGACGTCCGAGAGAACGCGGAGGGGTTGAACGAGTGGGGGATTCCGGTCACCCTCGTGCAGGTCGACGACGGGTACACGACAGCCATCGGCGACTGGCGGTCCGTCAACGACGACTTCTCGGACATGGGCGCGCTCGCCGCGGACATCGAATCGGCGGGCTACACCCCCGGCATCTGGCTCGCGCCGTTCCACGTCGCCGCGGATTCGGCCGTCGCCACGGAGCACCCGGAGTGGCTCATCGCCGACGAGGACGGTCCCGTGGGAGCCGGATTTCGGTCGGGGGAGTACCTGTACGGCCTCGATGCGACCCACCCGGAGGTCCAGACGTGGCTCCGCGAGACGTTCCACACCGTCGTCCACGAGTGGGGCTACGACTATCTCAAACTGGACTTCCTCTTCGCCGCCGCGCTACCGGGCGACTACCACGACGAAACGGCGACGCGGGCGGATGCCTACCGGACCGGGCTGTCCATCATCCGCGACGTCGCGGGCGACGAGACGTTTATCCTCGGATGCGGTGCACCCATCGGTCCCAGCGTCGGCATCGTGGACGCGATGCGAATCGGCCCGGACGTGGACCCGGTGTGGGAGACGCCCGGCGAGTCGGACAGCCAGCCCGCCCTGAAGAACGCCGTGCGGAACACGCTCAACCGCCAGTTCACTCACCGTCGCCTGTGGCTCAACGACCCGGACTGTCAACTCGTGCGGACGACGACGGACCTGACCGACGCCGAGCGGCGGGCGTTCGCGGCCGTCGTCGCGCTCACCGGCGGCCTCAACGTCTTCAGCGACGCCATCGAGGAAATCGACGACGCGGGACGCGACCTCCTCGAACGAACGCTTCCGCCTGCCCGAACCGGCGATGTCGTCGGCGTCGGGAGCGAGGAGTTCCCGGACCGCCTCGTCTGCGACCACCCGTTCGGCGACGGTGCGACGATCGCGGCGTTCAACTGGACGGACGAACCGGCGACCGTCTCCGTCTCACCCGAGGAGGTCGGCGTCAGCTCACCCGTCGCGTGGGACGCGTTCGAGGAGCGCGCCGTTTCGCTCGACGGGGCGGGAATCGAGCGCACGCTCGCCCCACACGACGCTCTCCTCGTCCACCTGTCCGAACCCACTGACCGACCGGGAGTCACCGGGACGCGCGACGCGCTCACCGGCGGGTCCGGCGCGATTCGTTCGACGTCGTGGGACGACGGGACGCTGACAATCGAACGCGCGGACGCTCCGCCGGTCGAAGCGCTCGTCTCGGTTCCCGAGGGGTGGTCGTTCGACGGCGAGGACCTCGCGGGAGGCGAGGACGGCACCCGGATATTCGCGGTCGAACTGGAGGCCGCCGTGACGGAACTGACGTTCTCCCCACCATCAGAACTCGACTGAGACGGAAATCCGCCAACGGAAGCGGCGCTTATCGTCCGCCCTCGACAGCGGTACGGACGTTCTCCTCGGCCTCCCGGAGCGCGGGGAGCGCCCGGTCGTCCGGGAGTTCGTACTCGACGACGAGCGGCGCGTCCACGGCACCGTGGTCGTCGAACAGGCCGAGAACGGTCGGAAGGTCGAGCGTTCCGGCACCGGGGAGGTCCTCTATCTCGTCGTCGCTGGTGTCCTTCAGGTGGACGGCGACGATTCGGTCGCCGACCGTCGAAATCACGTCGGCCGGAGACTCGTCCATCACGAGGAAGTGGCCGGTGTCGATGCAGACGCCGAGTCGAGGGTGGTCGTATCGGTCCACCACGGACCGAACGTCGTCGATGCCGGAAAACACCGTCGAGAGGTCGTCGTGGTGGACGGTCGAGTAGTTGTGAATTCCGACATCGAGGTCGAACGCCTCGGCGAGGTCTACGAGTTCCTCGGTGATGTCGTCCCGCGCTGGCGGGTAATTCACGGTGACGTACTCCGCGCCGAGGTCGGCGGCGAACGCGAAGCTGTCCCGCGCTTCCCCGGTGTCTTCGATATCGATAACGCCGTACCCATCGACCGCCACCGACGACTCCTCGACTCGGCGTCTGCCCGCCGCGATGGTCGCCTCGTCGTCCTCGGGGGACAGGTGCTCCCCCCAGAGTTCCAGTCGGTCGATATCGGTCGATTCGAGCGCGTCGAGAAGATCGCCGAGCGACCGGGAACGGAACACGACGCTCTGTACACTGATGCTGTAGTCGGACGGATTGGACATGGTAGCACCCACGGCGGGGCGCGCGAAAAGCGCACCGACACGTCCGGGGTTCTTGCACACTTATTATCGACACCTTCGTACGTCGAATACCGCCATGTACTCCGATACGCATCCCTCCGTGTCGCTCCACAACGTCGCGGAGACAATTCCCGCCGACTGGGCGACCGACGGCACACAACTGTGTCGCGTCCCGACGTCCGTCGGGAACGACCTGAACGTCGACGCGCGCGAACGCGTTCGTCACCCGACAGGGTGCGAGGTTCGATTCGTCCCGAAACGCGACGACGCGACCGTCCGTGTGACGCTCTCGGCGGCCGAATCAGCGGTTGTTCGGCCGTTCTGGGGCGAGTTTCAGTCGTCGGAACTCGTCACCATCGGACCGACGCCGACGACGTTCGAGTTCGCCGTTCCGGAACGGCTTCGAAAACTCGACGACGAGACGGAGCGAGCGGGCGCGTTCTCCCCCCGGGTCTGCCGACTCCGATTCGAGGCCGGTGCGCCAGTCGCCCTGCACGGCGTTTCGGGGGACTGCCGCCCGCCGACGTCGGATGAACTCCCGAGCGGACGGTATCTCGCGTACGGAACCTCGATCACGGAAGGGGCGGCGGCTTCGGCGGGCCACCTCTCCTACGTGGCCCGAGTCGCCCGCCACCTCGGTTTGGACGCGCTGAACCTCGGATGCTCGGGGTCTGCGTTCTGTGAACCCGCCATGGCCGATTACCTCGCTGGTCGTGACGATTGGGACGTCGCAACCCTCTCTCTCTCGGTGAACATGGCGAACCGAGGATTCACGCTCGCGCAGTTCCGCGATCGCGCGGATGCGCTGGCGAACGCGGTCGCCGGTGCGCATCCGACCCGCCCGGTCGCGTGCGTGACGCTGTTTCCGTATCACGCCGACGTGGTTCGGGACGACGACGCCCGGCGCGCCGCGGACTTTCGGGCGGCGTTACGGGATGTCGTCGCCGAGTCGTCACACGACAACCTTCACGTCATCGACGGCGACGAGGCGATGGATGCGACCGGACTGACCGTGGACATGTTGCATCCGGGGGACGCCGGAATGGAGGCCATCGGACGCACCGTGGCCGGACGACTCGCCGAACTGCTCGATTGAATGGATGGCCTCCGGATCGCCAACGGGCGTCGCGGGACGACTCCGCCGACCGTCACGTATTTCTATCGGGCGTCGCTGTCTTCGGTCGAATGACGGGTGATAACGACGAAATCACGGCACTCGACCCGGAAACAGTTTCACCGGGCGACGTGGACACCGAAGGCCTCCGCGCGGCGCTCGAACGCGAGGACAACCTCGTCCGAACCCACGCGGCGCGACTCGTCTCGGCGGTAGCCGAACGGGATCTCGATAGCGTCGAACCGCTCGTTCCCACGCTCGTCGGGGCGCTCGACGACGACCGAATCGTCGTCCTCCGGGAGTCGCTGGTCGTCCTCGCCGCCATCGCGGAGGACTCGCCGGAAGCCGTTCGTGAAGCGATTCCGTCCCTCTGTTCCCTGCTCGAACACGAGACGCCGCTGATTCCGGCCCTCGCCTCCGAAGTCGTTCGGGTGCTGGCGGTCGAACGCGCCGAGTGGTTCGTCCCGCACGTCGGCGAACTCGTCACGGCCATGGAAACCGAACCCACGGACCCGACCGCTGGCGGAGCGGACGCGTTTTCGAACGATGCGGAACCGCGGGCACACGTGACCGACGTTTATCGGGAAGAACTGCGACGGCAAATCACCGCTCGAACCGTCGTCGCGAACGTCGTCTACGAGGTCGCAACCATCGACCCCGAGTCGGTTCGCCCGCACGCATCGCGGTTCGTCGCCCTCATCGAGGCCGGGTCCGGTGCGGTGCTGTCGGCGAGCGTTTGCGCGGTGAACATGATTTCCGAGGCGAATCCGGAGGCCGTGGAGAATGCGGTCGAACCGCTGTGTGACCGCCTCTCGGTCCCGGACAGGGCCGTACAGGTTCACGCCGTCAGTGCGTTAGGTAACGTCGGCGACCCGACCGCTGTCGAACCGCTCCGCGAGTTCGCCGACGGGGACGCACCGCTCGACGACGAGATTCGGTCGTTGGCGCGGACGACAGCGGACGGGACGGCCGACGATTCTCGAACCGCGTGACGGCGGACGGTCGGTTCGGGCGGATTACCGTCTCGCGTATCGACGGACGCTGTACCAATACACACCGGCGACGACCGCCCCGAGGCCGACGATGAGTGCGAAATCGACCAGGAGCATCGCGGCCGACGCGGGGTTCGACTGCCCGAAGACGAGTGCGGCCCCCGAAAGTACGAGGAGGAACAGGAGGAAGAACAACAGCAACTGGAGGTACCGTCGAGCGCCGTAGACGAGCTCCCAGAACCGGTCGTATTCGTTCATACCGGCGTATCGTCCGATTCCGTCAAGAAAGTTCGCAAACCGGTTCGTTCGGGACGAGTACCGTCGTCCTATCCCGTACGTCGCTTTTCGTCCCGAACGGAGCGTAATGGTTGATGGTGTGCAAACATTTATCTATGACTAATGTTCTGGTTCTATTGGACCATGAGAGACGATTCCACGAGTCGTAGTGACGTATATAGCCGTCGGCATCTCCTCGCGATGGCCGGGACCGCTGGCGCCGCCGCGCTGGCCGGGTGTAGCGGCGGGGGTGACGACGACAACGGCGGAGACGGAACCGGCGACGGGTCGCAGATATACGACAAGAAACACATAAGCCGTGTGAATCAGGTTCCGACGAACATTCAGTGGAACCCTTCGAACCCGTCGAGTTACGCACAGGCGTCACAGAACCTGTTGTTCGACCGCTTCGCCCAGTACAATCTCGCGAAAAACGAGTTCGTCCCGTACGCGATAACGGACTGGTCGTTCGGTGACAAATCGTTCACCATGAAACTGCGAGACGGCCTGACGTGGGCGAACGGGGACGCGGTTACCGCGGACGACATCGTTACCCAGTTGAAACTCGGCATGCACACGGGCACGGGGTACGCCGACTACACGAAATCCATCGAGGCGAAGGACGATTCGACCGTCGTCATGCACTTTTCCCAACCGGTCAACAAGACCATCGTCAAGTTCCAAGTGCTCGTCAACAACTACGTTCAGCAGAAAAAGAGCGTCTTCGGAAAGTACCTGAACAAGATAGAGAAAGACGAGAAGTCCGGCCTCCACGAGCTACAGAACTTCGCGTGGAAGGAACCGATAGCGAGCGGCCCGTTCGCGTTCGAGAGCACCAGTCAACAACAGGTGGTCACGAAGCGCCGCGACGACCACCCCGACTCGGACAAGATCAACTTCGAGACGTACTCCTACCTGTACATGGAGGGGAACCAGTCGGTGTACAACGCGATGACCTCCAACCAAATCGATTCGGTCGCCACCGCGTTCACGCCACCCCACATCCTCGACCAGTTGCCGAAGAGTTGGCAGGAGATCAAGTTCCCGTCGGGCGTCGGCTACGGCTTGGTACCGCAGTTCGACCACAAGCACGCGGGCGACCGCGCGGTTCGACAGGCCATCGCCTACGTCCTCGACCGGAATGCTATCGTCAAGAACGCCGGACCCGCCTCGAAGAAGCCCGCCGAACTCTCCGTCGGAATCGCCTCAAGTGCGGTCGATAAGTGGCTGGGAGATTCCCGGAGCGACTTCACGGACTACGGTAAATCCGAATCGAAGACCGCAAAGGCCGAGGCGGTTCTCAAAGACGCCGGATACAAAAAGCAGGGCGGAACGTGGCACGACAGCGACGGCGACGTCGTGAAGCTCCCCGTGCAGGTTCCGTCCGGGTGGTCGGACTGGGTGACCGCGACACAGACCGTCGTGGATCAGCTCAACAGCTTCGGGTTCAAATCGAGCGTGGACGGCCGTACCTTCGGCAACCTGCAGGGACAGGTGTGGCCGAACGGCAACTTCGTCCTCGCCTCGGGGAGTTGGCTTCCGGGTGGCGGACAGGCGACGTTCCCGTACTTCTCGCTGCGCCAGATGATGTTGGAGAACTATCGCGGATTCACGTACAACTATCCGGCGGCGAACGAAAATCGCGGCGGGAACCACGGCACGGTGACGGTCCCGAAACGCGGCGGGTCGGGCGAGATGACGGTCAATCCGTCGGAGCGGTTGAAAGCCATGTCGCACGCGACGGACGAGGCGAAAGTCACGGAGATCGCCGTCGAACAGGCGTGGGTCACGAATCAGGACCTCCCGATGCTCCCCGTGGCCGAGAAGCAGACGCAATCGTTCCTGACGGGCGACGTGTGGGACATCCCGGAGAAGGGAGCCGAGGTGTCCAAGGTCCGGTGGCCGGAAACGTGGCTGCCGCGTCTCGGAAAGATGAACTACGCGAGTAACTGAACTACGGATAACGAAATAACGCATCCACACTATATACCACTGCGAAGGATATATCGAAACCATGGCCAACTACTACGTTAAACGAACGGCACGGGCGCTTCTGACCCTCTGGCTCGTCGTCACGCTCACGTTCGGCATGATTCGGCTGTTGCCGGGAGGGCCGTTGACCCAGCTCCGAGGAAAGTTGATCCGACAGGGATACCCGCCACAGCAGATCAACTCCATCATCGAGACGTACCAGAACCTCCAACCGGACGCGCCGCTCTACGCCCAGTACTTCGATTACATCACGGCGCTGCTCCACGGCGACATGGGGAAGTCGTTCACGTACCCGCGAACTGTCGCGAGCATCATCGGCGAAGCGCTACCGTGGACGATATTCGTCATGGTGACGGCGACGATAATCATCTTCGCCATCGCCATCGTCTGGGGCGCATTGATGGCGTACAAGGAAGGAACCAGATTCGACATGGTGTCGAGCAGCCTGTCGATTCTGCTCTCCTCGATACCGTTCTACGTCCTCGCCATCGGGCTGGTAGTCCTGCTCGGATACAAGTATCAGGTGCTGCCGGTTCGGTATCGGCTCAGCCCCGGCGTCGAACCCGGATTCACGCTCCAGTTCGTCACCGACGCACTCTATCACGCGTTCCTGCCCATCGTCTCCCTCGTCATTTCCGGAGCCGGATTGCAGGCGCTCGCGATGCGGGGGAACAGCATTCAGGTGCTCGGCGAGGACTACGTTCGGGTCGCACGACTTCGCGGCCTCTCGGACCGCCGCATCTCGGTGTGGTACGTGGGACGGAACGCCGTCCTCCCGATGTACACGGGCTTTCTGACCCTCATCGGGTTCAACCTCGGCGGGTCCGTCATCCTCGAACAGATATTCACCTATCCGGGCGTCGGCTACTACCTGTTTCAGGGGTTACAGAACCGCGACTATCCGCTGATGATGGGTATCTTCCTCGTCATCACGACGGCGCTCGTGCTCTCGGTGTACATCGCCGACCTGAGTTACGGAAGGATCGACCCGCGGGTTCAATCGGGTGATTCCAGTGAAGCGTACTGACGACTCGAACGCCGTCGCCGACGGCGGGTCGAGGGTCGAGGAGTTCAGCTTCGAGACGACCACCTCGGACGTCGAGGTCACGTGGAAGGAACGACTCGGGGACTTCTACACGGAGTTCGTCTACAAGCCGGGCCTCGTCGCGTGGGACGACCGCCGAACCCGAATCGGCGGTATCATCCTCACCGTCTACATCCTCATCGGAACCGTCGGCGCGTGGTTCTACCCCGAGCCGATTTCGAACCAAGTGCCGCGGAATCTCGCGCCGTTTCAGGACTGGAGCGCGCCGCTGGGGTCCACCCAGTCCGGCGTGGACGTGCTGGCGATGGCGATTCACGCGACGCCATCGATGCTCATCATGATCGCAACCGGTGGCATCTTCGCGACCGCCATCGCGCTGGTCATCGGGACCGTCGCCGGGTACAGCGGCGGAACCGTCGACGCCGTGCTGACGTCGTTTTCCGACATCGCGATGACGATTCCGGGGCTTCCCCTCATCATGGTGTTGGCCGTGGTCTTTCGACCGGACAACCCCGTCCTCATCGGCATCCTCATCACCGTCAACTACTGGGCCGGGTTGGGACGGTCCATCCGGTCCCAAGTGCTCACCCTGCGCGAGGCGTCCTACGTGGAGGCCTCGCGGACGATGGGCGTCAGCACGCCGCGCATCCTGTTCAAGGACATCATCCCGAACCTGATGCCGTTCGTGCTGGTCAACTTCGCCAACGCGGCCCGGTACGTCGTCTTCACGTCGGTCGGTCTCTACTATCTGGGAATCCTCCCGACGTCGGTTCCGAACTGGGGAATCCAGCTGAACAACGCGTACAAGCAGGCCGGTGCCCTCGTCGGGACGAGCGCGCTGTACCAACTGGTCGTGCCGATGGTCATGATAATGGGTATCGCGCTGTCGCTCATCCTGCTCGCACAGGGTCTCGACCGCGTGTTCAACCCCCGCGTCAGAACCCGTCTCGCGGGAGAATCGTCGTCGCTCGAAGAGTCAGACGAGAACACCGAGGTGATGTCACAATGATATCCGAACAAACGAACGTTCACTCCTCCGAGGTAACGGATCCGATACTGAGTATACAGAACGCGTCGGTCACCTACGACGACGGCGAGTCGTACGTCCTGAACGACGTAAGTCTCGACATCGGGCGCAACGAAATCGTCGGCGTCGTGGGCGAGAGCGGGTCCGGCAAATCGATGTTCGCCGAGACCATCCTCGATGCCATTCCCGACCCCGGGATACTCGAAGGACGGGTCGTCTACCGCCCGGACGGGGGGACGGAAATCGACGTCCTCGAACAGAGCGACGAAGGACTACGGTCGATGCGCTGGGAGCAGATATCGATGGTGTTCCAGGGTGCGATGAGTTCGTTCAATCCAACGATGTCCATCGGTGACCACTTCCACGACACGTTGGACGCGCACGACGCCGACCGAACGGCGGGAATGGAGCGGGCGCGAGAACTCCTCTCGGACCTCTACCTCGACCCCGAGCGCGTCCTCGCTTCGTACCCACACGAACTCTCCGGCGGCATGCAACAGCGGGCGCTCATCGCGCTGTCGCTGGTGCTGGAACCCGATATCCTCGTGATGGACGAACCAACCGCCGCGCTCGACCTGCTGATGCAACAGTCAATTCTCATCCTGCTGAAGGAGCTTCGGGAGAAGTACGACCTGACGATGGTGTTCATCACCCACGACCTGCCGCTCGTTGCCGCGCTGGCGGACAGGCTCGCGGTGATGTACGCCTTCGACATCGTGGAAGTCGGACCGGCCGAGGAGATAGTCGACGACGCGGCACATCCGTACACGCGGGCGCTGCTGAACTCGACGCCGAGTCTGAACGCGCCGCTGGAGGAGATGCGTCCCATCGAAGGCCAGAGTCCGGCACCCATCAACGTCCCGGACGGCTGTTCGTACCATCCGCGGTGCCCGCTCGCAACCAGCGAGTGCGTCCGAAACGACCCAGCGTTCGAAACGCCGTCGCCGAACCACGCGGCCGCGTGTTTCCACTGGGAGGAAGCACGGGAGGAAATAGCGTTGAACTACGAAGACCTATTGGAACATCCGTCCGAACGGCCGGGAGGTGAGGACCGGTGAGCGACGCGCCGCTCCTCTCACTGAAGAACGTGGAGGTCCACTTCGAGAACGAGCCCGGACTCCTCGATTTCGACGGGGAGGCACAGACTGTCCGCGCCGTCGATGGAGTCACCATCGACATCGAGGAAAACGACGTCATTTCGCTCGTCGGCGAGTCCGGGTGCGGAAAGACGACGCTCGGCAAGACGGCCATCGGACTCCAACGGCCGACCGCCGGGAGCGTCGAGTACAAGGGCCACGACATCTGGGATATCCGGGACGGAAACAGCGACGCGGACATCGCGTGGAGCGACGTGCGCCGGTCGCTACAGATAATCCACCAAGACCCGGGGAGTTCGCTGAATCCCAACCGTCGCATCGTGTCCATCCTCTCCGAACCGCTCCGGCAGGTCAGTCCCGGTCTCAGCACCGGCGAGCGACGGGAGCGAATCTACTCGCTGCTCGACAGAGTTGGCATGAGTCCGGCACCGGACTTCGCCGAGCGCTACCCCCATCAACTGTCGGGCGGGGAGAAACAGCGCGTCGTCCTCAGCCGCGCGCTGTTGATGAACCCGGACGTGATTCTGGCGGACGAGGCTATCAGCGCGCTGGACGTCTCGTTGCGCGTCGAGATGATGGACCTCATGCTCGAACTGCAGGACGTGTTCGACACGTCCTACGTGTTCATCTCGCACGACCTCTCGAACGCCCGCTACTTCACCGAACACGGCGGGGGGAGAATCGGCGTGATGTACCTCGGGAAGCTCGCAGAACTCGGTCCCGCCGAGCGACTCATCCAGAACCCACAGCACCCGTACACCGAGGTGCTCCGCTGGGCGACGCCGAACCTCGGTATGAACATGTCCGTCACGAGCGACTTCCCGATGCGGAAGATCGACGTTCCAGACCCGATAAACCCGCCGTCGGGCTGTCGATTCCACACGCGCTGTCCGAAGGCGCGGGGGGTCTGTACGCGCGAGACGCCCGACTCGATTTCGGTCGATGAATCGTCGGAAGCGGCGTGTTTCCGGGCCGACGAGCGACACGAGTACTGGAACAGCGAGCCACTCGACGGCGTGGAACCCGAGTCCGACCCCGGTTCGACGAGCGGCGGCGTCGAGATGGACTGATTCGAGCGCTGTACCCGTTTCCGCAACCCGTTTTTCGATTCCGCCACCGGAAAACCAGTCGAACGGCGTCGAACGACGCGAAAAGAAAGTTCTCCGTCTACTGCTCGGCTTCCTCGAGGGCTGGTTCGGGGACGATAGCACCCGAATCCACCATCGATGTGAGCGGGTTGTCATCGATGTCGAGGGGTAAGTCCACCCGTCCGCGACGGCGTACCGATTCGTAGCCCGCGAACAGTATCTCGGTCGTGTTGAGTCCGATGCGGCCGCTGATGGTAGATTCCGCACCCGTTTCGAGCGAATCGACGATTTCTGCGACCGCACGGTCGTGGAACTCGGAGCCGTATCGTCCCTCCTCCGCTCCCGTGTGGTGCATCGTTTCGCCGCCGACGTCGATTTCCGTTTTGGTCCCGCCCCGTTCGAGTTCGAGCATCGGACCGTCGGTCGCGTCGATTCTGATGATGCCCTCCGTTCCGCGGAGAAGGAGCGCCGCGTCGACGAATTCTGCCTCGGGTTCGGTGGAAGCCATGCCGTACACGCCGTTCGTGTAGCGCCACTGCGCCCACATCTGGTTCTCCTGATGCACGCCGAACCGAACGTCCTCGTCCCGGTAGTCCAACCCCGCGATGACCCACTCGGCCGGTCGGTCGTCGTTGAACATTCCGGCGAGGTCGACGGTGTGCGCGCCGGTGTCGTAGAAGTCGCCCCAGCCGATTTCGACACGACGAAGCTCGCCGATTTCTCCCGCATCGAGCAGCCGTTTGGCCTCCGTGAACGGACGGCCGAAGCGCCGCTGTCGGTTGAACGTCAGTTGGACGTCTCGACGGTGACACTCCTGTACCATCCGTCTGGCGTCCGCCCATTCGGTCGCCATCGGTTTCTCGCAGTGAATCGCTTCGACGTCGCGCCGAGCACAGCCGACGACGATATCGGCGTGTATCGCGGGTGGAACGGTGACGCTTACGATGTCCGGTTCCAGCGCGTCGAGCATCTTCTCGTACGATTCGAAGATACCGTCGTCCGGAATGTCGAACGCGTCGGCGAAGGCTACGGCGTTCTCCGGGACGATATCCGCACAGCCGACGAGGCGGCAGTCGTCGTGGTTCGTGTACGCTTCCGCGTGTCGATACCCCATAGCGAATCCTTTGACGGTCGGGTTGGATGGGTCTGGCCCAGTCCCGACTATCGCGACGGTGTGCTCACTCATTGAGACATGTACTCAGTGGGAGAGCGGTATCATAGTGGTTTCCCCTGTTGCGCCCCGTTTTCCGTCTCACCGGATTCGTTCGTTGCCACTACCCCGTTATTTTATAGTGGTCAATTCGCCTACCGTGGGTATGAAACGTGGAGTGATAGCCATCGACGAGACGGAAGCGCACGAAACACTTCTCCGTGAGGCCGGGCAGTGGGCCGCCGCGGCCGACGCGAAACTCGTGGTACTGACCTTCCTCGACGAATCGGAGTACGAAAAGGGCGTCGAGACGCTCGAATCGGTCGGGAAAGTCGAGAACGTGAGCTACGACACCGGTGCCGTCACGGAGGCGGCGGCCGACGACGCCGCGGCGTTCGCCGCCGGTGTCCTCGACGGGATGGGCGTCGAGTTCACGACCGTCGCCGCCGTCGTCGGGGACAAAGAACGCGGGTCCCGCGTCGTCGAGGCGGGTGAGAAATACGACTGCGACCACGCCTTCGTCGTCGGAACGGGGCGCTCTCCGACGGGAAAGGCGCTCTTCGGCGATTTCGCACAGCAAGTGATACTCAACTTCGACGGACTCGTCACGATCACGATGGAGTGAACGATGCGGTCGGGAACCGGAGCAACGGGAAATCGTGAATTCGGGGCCTTTTTCGCCGGTCGTTAGAACCGTCCCAAAACGCCGCCTCCGTGGGAGAGCGATTCCAACGGAGCTTCGGGTTCGTCGTGTTCGTAAATCGCCCACTCGACACCGGCATCGCGGACGGCGCTCGCACAGGCCGGGACGTCCAGCACGCCGTCCCCGACCTCCGTCGGCGAGCGCGTCTCGTCGGCGTCGGAGACGTGAACGAGCGGAATCCTGTCGCTCCAGCGTTCGAGGAACGCCGTCGGGTCCGCGCCCGTCGCCGTCGCCCAGCCGAGGTCAACTTCGAGTTCGAGCGCGTCCCCGGACGCCTCCGCGAACCGTTCGAACGCGGGGCGGGCTCCGACCGTCTCGAACTCGTGGTCGTGGTTGTGGTAGCCCAGTTCGACGTCGTGTTCCGCGACCGCCCGCGCGAGCGACGTGAGTCGCTCCGCGGTTTCGTCGATGGCCGCTTCGCTCTCGAAGTGCTCCGGGTCGAGCCACGGGACGACGAGCCGGTCACAGCCGAACGAGCGATAGAACGAGACCGTCTCGTCGAGGTCCTCCTCCAGTTCGTCGATACCGACGTGCGCGGCGACGGATTCGATTCCGCCGTCGTCGAGCGCCGCTTTCACGGCGTCGGCGTCGGTGTCGGTGATTCGGTTCGCGAATTCGACGCCCTCGAATCCGGCGTCCCCCGCACGGGTAATCAGTTTCGCGAGGGGTTCGTCTACGGTACGGAGCGAGTACAATTGCACGGCTGGTCGTGCCATACTCGTACCACTCGAACGGGCGGGTGAAAACAGTTGCTTTCTCGGAAATCGTATCGAAACGCATACCGTCGGGTCGGCCGTCGGATAGCGGTCGGTCTCGGCGGAGGCGACAGGGAAAACTGAATATCGTTGCCGCCAGAGCCATGGGCATGCGTAACGACCAAACGCTCGACGTCGGGGTCGTCGGCCTCGGAACGCACGGGTTGAACCGTGCACAGACGCTCGTTGATTTCGACCAGCGAGTGTACGGTTCGGACGCGAGTCCGGACGCTCGAAATCGGTTCGAGCGGCGGTTCGGGAGTGCCCACTTTGAGAGTCCGACCGAACTGTTCGAGGAGGACCTGAACGCCGTCGTCATCACCACGCCGAACAAGTTCCACGAACCGGTCGCGACGGCCGCGATGAAGCGGGGTATCGACGTGTTCATGGAGAAACCGTTAGCCCACACGTTGGCGTCCGCGGAACGCATCGCTGACACCGCGGCCGAGACGGGCCAAACCTGCATGGTCGGCTTTCAGAGCCGATTTCTGAACGTCTGCAAGATACTCAAATGGTACATCGACAGGGGATTTTTCGGGGAGATAACGCACGTTCAGTCGGCGTACATGCGCCGCCGCGGCGTCCCCGGCCGCGGGTCGTGGTACACCTCGAAGGAACTGGCGGGCGGCGGCGCGCTCATCGATATCGGTATCCACGTGATAGACCTGCTCTTTTACTTCCTCGACGAACCGACCGTGGCCGACGTCGCTTCGACCACGCGACGAGATTTCGGCAATCAGGAGTCCTACGCGTACCTCGACATGTGGGGCGAGGACGACGACGCAAACATGTTCGACGTGGAAGATTCGGCGTCGGCGTTCCTGGAGTTCGAAGGCGACAGGACGGCGACGATGGAAACCGCGTGGGCGGTCAACGCCGATTCCGTACACGCGTATCAAATCCACGGCACGGAGGCCGGGGCGCTCTTGGACATCACGGACATCCCCAACACGGACGGCGAGGTGGACCAGACGCTCGAATTCTTCGAGACCCGGAGCGGGGGTGTGGACCACTACCTCGACACGTCCGTCACCGCGAACCGGAACAACCCGTACCGGGAGCAGATACGGGCGTTCCTCGACGCCGTTGCGGCGAACGACACACCGGACATCAACACGGTCGAGCAAGCGCTCGCCGTCCAACGCCTCGTCGAGCGCATCTACACCGACAACGAGTGACGGACGGCGTTTGACACCATCAAATCGAGGGATACATTCATATATCGACGGGATACAGGTAAGGTCATGGCGCGAAACGGTCACGGGAGCAAGACCATCAAATCGGTGGGGAACGCGTTTCGGATTCTGGAGGCGCTGGAAGCGAACGAGCCGATGGGCGTTACCGAACTGAGCGACGACGTGGGACTCTCGAAGGGGTCGATACACCACTACCTCGCGACGCTCCTCGAACACGATTTCGTCGAGCGATGCGACGGGAAGTATCAACTCGGTCTTCGGCCCCTGACGTATGGCGGGGAAGTGCGCGAGCGGGAGAAGGTCTTTCAAATCGGCAAGGAAGGGGTCGATAGACTCGCGAAGACGACGGACGAAACGGCCCGTCTGGTCGTCGAGCGGGGCGGTTACGGAGTCACGCTCTACCAGTCCACTCATCACGACCGCTCGGGGATACGAACCCACCTCGGGACCCAAGAGGACCTCCACAGCACGGCCGCCGGAAAGGCGATGCTCGCGGCGATGGACGACGAGCGTATCGACGACGCCCTCGAATGGGGAGCATTACCCAGACACACGGACAACACTATCGTCGATGAATCCTCGCTCCGCGCAGAAATAGACGATATCCGGTCCCGTGGCATCGCCTTCGACGACGAAGAGCAGTTCGAGGGGGTCCGTTGCGTCGCAACCGCGCTGGTGACCGAGATGGACGAGCTCCTCGGCGCGATCAGCGTCAGCGGTCCCGTGGACCGAATCGACGACGAGACCTTCTCCGAGGACATCCCACAGGAGATTCGGAACGTCGCGGGCGTCATCGAGGTCAACACGACGTACCTCGACTGGATGGAGTAGTTCCGTAACTGAAGCCGAAAACGGGATTCGACTATTGCTTGCCATTCGAATGACTTTTGCCGCCGTGTAGGTCACCAGTTCGGTCGCAAGCGAACCACGGAAACACGACGCGGTAGACTGTGATTATCGGCAATCGCATCGAGCGTCGGAATCGCCCGAGCGACGGGAAGGAATTATATACTTTCATCGAGAGCTACCTCTCGTACGAGCGGGTAGTTTACCTCGTTGGCAGAGGCATCTCTACCCGAGTTGCGACGAATCATGACCGGTACCGTTCTCGATTTCTGGTACCCCGCTGTCTCGACCGCGAGCACGGCGGCTTCTACTGGGAAGGGAACGCGACGGATACAGCCGCCGCGGAGCGCAGCCGGGTACTCGGAGGGGCGCTGAGAGTTACCGGGTTAGAACCAACACGATTGGGTACGGGAAAAATAAACTGACGGATCTTCGTTCGTTCTAAGATCCATCCAATAATAATATAGATGTCTGGAAAGGTAGTCAGACAATGATTTCTAAACGAGTTTATCACCGCTCAATTGACCCGTTAAGTGCCCCTCACCATAAAAGCTACTTTATTCTGACTAGTATGTGTAAATGGATATTTCTTCCCACCTATCTCTGAATGACACCCGATATTCATATAGTGGAATAGAGTATATCATGCGCCGCAAAGTCGGTCGCCCCCTCCCCGTTTAAACTCCCCCATATGTCGAGGGGAAACTCATTACTCCGGCGCTAGCAACTATCTATATAAGGGCGGATACATTGCATCACTAGCAACTGTCTCCACAACGAAGGAACCGATATCCAATGAACGAATACGAATTCACCTGCTCGGAGTGTGGGCAACAGATCGAAATCAACGGGCCGATGCGCGAGGCGACCCTCACGCACGGGTGTCCCGTGTGTGGGGCGACCGTCAGTCCGGACAATTTCGCACCGTGTTAGGAACCCGACCGTTCGCTCGTCTTTTCGACGCTCTCGGTCCCGACGGTCGTTATTCGTTCTCTTCGCGGTCGATTTCCGTTCGACGGCCGCTCAACGTGGTCGGTTCGAATTCGTAGAGTTGGATGTCGAGGTTCTGTTTCGACTTGCCCCAGATTTCGAAGAGGGGACGCTTTGCCGCACCGTACTGTTCGATGTGTTCGACGGTCAGTTCTTCGGGGGGAATCTCTTCGAGCAGTCCGACGGCGACGGCGCTTCTGTACGTCGTTTTGTCGCCCGTCTCATCGTACACGACGAGGCGGGCATGCGGTGAGGACGCGAGGAAGCGTCGCTTCTCGCTCTCTGGCGTCGAAACGAGTCGCATGAAGAACGTCCGTTCACTGGCGTCGTACCCATACGAGATGGGAATCGAATACGGCTGTTCGCCCTGAGCGAGAGATAAGACGCCAGTCTCGTGCTCACCGAGGAAATCGTCGATTTCCGACTCCGTCATCTCAGTTTCGTGGGCGAGTGTCATGGTCAGTACGTTTACCGACCGCGCGTTCTGCCTTAAACTATTCCCACTGCGATAGGCCACCCCAACCACAGTCGGTACGTACCGCCGAACGGCTCAGACGGGCGTGAACACGTCGGACGAGACGACACTCCCACAGACCGCGCATCCGTGGTCGAGAAGGGCGTCCTTCATAGCGGAGTCGACCGTGGTTGACCTAGCGCACTCCGGACAGACGAAGGTGTAGTTCTCGGTCCTGCTCATCGTTAGTTTGTAGTACGTCGTTTGGGGATAAATGACGTCCTCTATTTCCAAGGGCGTGAGAACACACCCGTCGAACCGCCACGCCGACGGACGGCAGGGGTTCCTGCGTGCGTCACCACCAGTACGCTAAAGGTGCGCGGAGGGAAAGACAGGAGTGGTACGATGGCGTCCGGGATACGAGCGACGGTGAAATTCGATTCTCCGGGTGAGTGTCCGCTCGCTCAGTTCTCGGAGACAGCGGACACGACTATCAATCACGTCTCGTCGAGCGTCGCCCTACCGAATTCGACGGGGAGCGTCACCGAGTTTTTCGCCGCTGTGGACGACCTCCCGGACGACGTAGACAGGGAGCCGGTGTTCTCGTACGGGTCGTCGAATCTATATCGAATCGCGCACGAAGGAGACGTGTGCTGTCCGTGCGAGTGTCTCGGTCAGTTCGGCTGTCCCGTCCACCGATACACCGCAGCGGAGGGTGTGCTGACGCTCGTGTTCCACGCGGAGGATTTCCGCCAGCTACAGGACGTGATGGCGGAGTTCCGGGAGCGGTACACGTCGGTCGACGTGCAGCAGTTACTCCAACCGCCGCTGGAAGGAACACCGGAAGAGCGGGTGTTCGTAAACCGAGGGAAACTCACGGACAGACAGCTGGAGGTGTTACAAGCCGCCTACGAGAAGGGGTATTTCGAGCGACCGAAACGGGCGAACGCGACGGAAATCGCGGCGGAACTCGGTATCACCCAATCGACGTTTACCGAACATCTGGTCGCGGCACAGTCGAAGATTTTCGAAGACGTGCTGTGACACGGTGTGCTGCTCGGTTGCCTTTTCGAACCGCCTCGCACCGATATTCGGCAGGAGTATATAAAGCACCCCCGATATGAGTGGTGCAGACTGGTTTCGATAGCGGCCATCCAATAGTATATGAGCCAATCATCTATGGCGGCGGTCGGAACGCAGGTACGACAGGGATACGCAACCGATTCGACGGTCGTCACCGATGCCACCGAGGTACAGGCGATTCTCGATACGATAAACGACGCCGACTGCCGTGCAATCCTCGACGTGACCGGCGAAGACGTCCTCTCGACGAAGGAAATCTCCGAACTCTGTGACATCCCGCTCTCGACCACGTATCGGAAACTCGACTGTCTCACCGACGTCGGACTGCTGGAGGAAACCATCAGTATTCGACGGACCGGGAAACACACCAGCGAATACTACACGCGCGTCTCCGACGTGATGATGTCGGTCAACGCCACCGACGGACTCTCGGTCACGATTTCGTACTCCGCACCCCCGAACTAGTTCTCGAACACGTCGATGGCGAGCGAACGGGAAATTCTTATTGTGCACTGACTGGTTACCGACGGGTATATGGACGGGTTCGGCGACGCCGTGGACGGGTATTTCGACGTCGAAGACCAGCTCTCCCGCTATTTGCTGCAGCGTGCGGACGACCTCGGCTCGAAGGGACGGGACCGAACGGCCGCCGTCGATTCACGAGAGGACTTCGAAGCACACCGCGAGCGCGTGCGCTCGACGCTCCGTTCGCGTATCGGCGGCGTCCCAGAGCGACCCGACGACCTGTCGGTCGAGACGACCGGCCGCCGTCGGGGAGACGGGTACTCGGTCGAATTGCTCACCTTCGAAAGCCGTCCCGACTTCCACGTGACCGCGAACTGTTACGTCCCCGACGGCGACGGGCCGCATCCGGGAATTCTCTTTCTCTGCGGCCACGCCGAGCCGCCGAAATCCGACCCGTTGAACCAGAAGGCGTGTATCGAACTGGCGCTACACGGGTTCGTCGTCCTCATCATCGACCCGATAGGACAGGGGGAACGCAAGCAGTACCGCGACGTGGAGATAGAGGGAACGGCCGTGAGCGGCGGCGGCGGGACGTTTCCGCACAGCTACGCGGGCCAGAAGTGCTTCTACGCGGGGGCGAACCTCGCGCGATACATGATAAACGACGACCGATGTGCGCTCGATTACCTCCACAGTCGCGACGACGTGGACGACGACCGAATCGGCGTCGCGGGCACCTCTGGCGGAGGCATACAGACCCTGTACCTCTCGCTTCTGGACGAGCGAATCGACGTCGCGGTCCCCTGCTGTTCGATTTCGCACCGCTACGAGCGGCTGAAAACGGGGGGACGAACCCACGCCGAACAGGCGATTACCGGCAGCGTCGCCGAGGGAATCGACGACGCCGACCTCGTGGCCGCGATGGCACCCCGGCCGGTCTGCATCGGCGCGGCGGCGTCCGACCGGTACTTTCCTATCGAAGGCGTCCACGAGACGATCGCCTCCGTCCGGCGTCTCTACGATATCTACGACGCCGGGGAACGGGTGAACCTCGTCGTCAGCGATACCGGACACTGTTCCGTGTACGAACTCGGAGACGAGGTGTTCGAGTGGCTATGTGAACGACTCGGCGACACCGAGTACGAACCACACGACGAGCTACCGACCCTCGACGAAGCCGAACTCCACTGTACACCTCGTGGGAGCGTCCGCGACGCGTACGCGAACGAACGGACGATAGACGACCTCATCCGGGAGTACGTCACGAAGACGTATCCGGATGCGGGGACGAAACCTACCGTCGATTCCGACTGCGGGTACGCCGAGCGATTGCGACGGACGCTCACCGAGACGTTCGTCGCCGACCGGGAGAGCTGTGAACTGTTCCCGCGCTTCATCAGTCGAACCGAATCAGACGGGGTGCGGGTCGAACGCGTCTGGTTCAAAACCGAACGGGACCCGGACATCGTTTGTACGGGCGTGTTGGTCACGGACCCCGAATCGGCCGCCGAATCCCCCGCCGTGGTCCTGTACGAACGCGGGACGGACGAACTCCCGGAGCGGAGCGAAGACGTCGCGTCGCTCGCGCGCGAGCACGGGGCGGCGTTCGTCTTCGACCCGCGCGGCGTCGGCGCGGTGCGGAACCGAAATATCCCGGTGCCGAACTGGGCCGACCACCACGACGGCATGTACGGCACCGAATTCAAACTGGCGAACGACGCGTTGCTATTGGGGTCGTCGCTCCTCGAAATGCGCGTCTTCGACGTGTTCCGCGCCGGGTCGTTCCTCCGCTCGGAAACCGACGCCGAGCGCGTCTCGTTCGTCGGCGAGGGAATCGGCGCGTATCACGCCCTGTACGCCGCGGGCATCGCCCGGAACGTGGACCGGGTCACGCTCCGGTCGCTCGGTCCCAGTTTCTTCGAGTTGGCGACCCGTCGGGAGGCCCCGTTCCGTCCACAACTCACCGCGTTCGACGTCGTTGGCGACCGTGACGTCCCCCACGTGCTCGCGGCGCTCGACCGGCGAGAGGTGCGCGTCGAGCGGGAAATCGGCGAACGGAAAACAGCCGACCGATGACCGCCGACGATGGACGCGGGCGACGGCACACCGGCAAACGGTGAAGGGGGAGGACAGCGAATCTCACCGTAGGACAATGTACTCTCACATCGTGATCGCCGTCGATGGAAGCGACGAGGCGAACCGGGCAGCGCGGCGCGGTCTCGCATTCGCGGGGGAGTTCGACGCGACAGTCGACGTCCTCCACGTCGTCGAACGGAAAGCGCTCGGACTCACGACGAGCGGCGACGAAGAAGAACGGCTTCGAGAGCGCGGCGAGCGAATCCTCGCGGACATCGAGGACATCGCTTCGGAACGCGGACAGTCGGTGACGACGGCGCTTCGGGAGGGCAAGCCCGTCGTCCAAATCAGCGAGTTCGCCGACGAACGGAACGCGAACCTCCTCGTCATCGGTCGCCAAGGAATGTCCGGGGTTGGGAAACAACTCCTCGGCGGCGTCACAGAGCAACTCCTTCATCGGAGTACGATTCCCGTGTTCGTCGTCCCCAAGGGTGAGGAAGAGATGACGAACGCGACCGACTACGCTCGCATCCTCATCCCGACGGACGGGAGCGAAAACGCCGACGTCGCGGTCCCGCCCGGTATCGAAATCGCTCGGCAGTACGATTCGGCCGTTCACGTCCTGAACGTCGTGGACCTTCAGGCGGCCGGTGGGGCGTTCGACGCGGGCGGCTTGGAAAGCGAATTCGTCGAACGACTCGACGAGAGGGGGCAAACCGCGGTCGAGGAGGTCGCACGTGAGGTCGAAGAAGGCGTTTCGGGAGCGGTGACAACCGCCGTGGAGCGCACGACGTCCTTCGAGGGTGCCGCGGCGGGCATCCGGGAGTACGTCGGGGAAAACGACATCGAACTCGTCGTCATGGCGTCCCACGGCCGGTCGAACGTCGGGCGGCAGTTTCTGGGAAGCGTCGCCTCGACGCTGCTTCGGACTATCGATGTCCCAGTGGTCGTCGTGAGACGGAGTTCGTAACCCACGACGCGGCGGCACTCGCTTTTCGAAGGGAGTGCAGTCACCGGAGAGCGCACCCGCGGAATCGGGAACGCAATTGAAGTCGGTTCGAGGCGAACGCTTCGTGGGGGTTCGATGTACGACTCGATTCTCATTCCGACTGACGGCAAAGACGGGACGAAGCCAGCGATTACACACGGCATCCGGCTCGCCGCCGCGTGCGACGCGACGGTACATACGCTGTACGTCGTCGATTTGCCGTATCTCTCCGGGTCGCGGGCCGAACAGCGGGTCGAACCGCTCGAAGCCAAGCTGAACGAAGAGGGGCGGGACGCGACCGCTTCGGTCGCAGAGCGGGCGCGCGAACGTGGTCTCGACGTGACGGAAACGGTTGCGACGGGCCTCCCGTTCCTGTCGATCATAGAATACACCGACGCGCACGACATCGACCTCGTAGCGATGGGAACCGAGGGTGCCGGAAGCTCCAAGGCCCGGCTCGTTGGGAGTACCGCGAAGAAGGTGGTCCGTCTTTCGAAGGTGCCGGTACTGACGGTTCGAGCGGTCGAAACCGCTCCGGCGACGGAGTATACGGATGTCCTCCTCGCAACCGACGGAACGCGAGGGTCACGTCGGGCGATTTCCCACTGCAGCGAGCTTGCCGCCGCGTACGATGCGACCGTACACGTCGTCTCGGTCGTCGATTCACGACTGATGCGCGAGGGGTCGGGACGTGAACTCATGGCCCAGCAAGCTGAGCAGGCGTGCACGGATGTGGTCGCTCGGATTTCGAACACCGGCGTTGCGACTACCAGTGACGTTCTTCACGGTCACCCCGCGGACCGAATTCTCGACTACGCGGACGACCACGACATCGACCTCGTGATTCTCGGGACGCACGGCCGCTCCGGCATCGACCGGTTCGTGATGGGGAGCGTCGCCGAAACGGTTCTGGGGCGAGCCACGACACCGGTCCTGACGGTTCGAGACCTGAGCGAGGAGGAGTGAGCAACGGCGACTCGGGGTCGTGAGCGCGGAACTCGATGGGTCAGCACGAATCGCTTCCACATCGGACGTCGCGGTTCGTTTTGTGACGGTCGGTTCCAGCAGGGGTTCCTCAATCGACCAGATGCGATTTTGGCAGACGAGTACAGTACCTCATGAGGGTTACTGTGTGCCGGAGACGAACGGCGGATAGTCTTTGTCGAGAGCGTTCGCTCTCGCAGCGAGCGTTTTTGTCACCCCTCGGAGGTCAACCGGAGAGTACAGTCGGAACGGACAACAATGGGTAGAGGTTCACACCCGCATCACTCGATTTGTCGCCAACTCCATTCGGGTTCCCAGCCGAACAGGTCGTCTGCCTTCCCGGTATCGACCAGCGACGAGTAGTCGTCATCGCCGAGCGCATCACGAACCTCGACATCGGGGAAAACGTCCTCGATGAGTTCACGAGTGGGCGTCTCGGCGCTGGTATCGGGCGCAGACACCCAGACGCGTTCGTGGCCTCGAACGCTCGCCTCGACGGCCAGACGGACGAGTTGGACCGCATCCGACAGGTGAACGTACGTGAACAGCGTGTTTCGCTGGGTGTGAAAGTTGTCGGAGTTTCGCATTCCGTCGAGGGTTCGGTCGGCCTCGACGAACGTCTCGCGGGCGAGACTATCGTCGACCACCCACGGGAACCGCAGGGAGATAATCGTCCGAGGCCGGTCTTCGACGCGACGGGCGAACCCGTCGGCCGCGATTTCGGCCGTCTGTTTTCCCAATCCGTAGGGGTTCGATGGCGTCAGGCGGTGGTGTTCGTCCAGCGGAAGATAATCGACGGTGATTCCCTCGGGCTCGAATCCGCCACCGATAGCACTGAAACTCGATGCCAGTACCACCGTCTCGATTCCCAACGCACCCGCGGCCTCGAGAACGTGATAGCTGGACATGGCGTTACTCTCGTAGGTTCGGTATCCGGGCGTTTCGTCCGGCGTCGGAATCGTGCCCAAGTGCACGACCGCATCGGCGTCACTCTTCCCGAGCGAACTGTAGACCTCCCCCGCATCCACTAAGTCGGTCCGCAGATAGACGTCCGAGTGGTTCTCGTCGCGCTTGCCACGCGAGAGGTTCACGGTTCGATATCCCTCCTCGTTCAGGTACGCCAGCACGCCACGCCCGACCCGGCCGTTTCCGCCGGTGACGACGATTGTCTTGGTCACAGACCCGCCGTTCTCGCTCCTGCCGTAAAAATACTCGCCGGGTGTCGCTCCTCCGGTGAGTGGCCACAATTCATATACCGTTCGGTAGCCCTCTCCGATACACTAACCCGCTTCTTCAATGAGCCATATCGAAAGCGACGATGATGAACGGACGGGAAGTATAGAATACATCCTCGGAAAGTCGTACGAACTCTTTGCGACTACCCTGTTCAGGGGGAACCGAAAAGTCGTCCTCGTCCTCACGACTGCCGTCTTCGTCAGCACCGCCTATCTCCTGACGCATCGCTATCCGGCGTACGGTGCCGGACTCTTCCTCAAAACATCCGAAACCATCGTGAGCGGGAACTACGCGTTTCCCGACCGGGTGATGGGCTATACGCGAAGTGGGGTTCCGTTCGCGTATCCTCCCCTCACGTTCTACGTCAACGCCATCCTCCTCGACCTCGGCGTGAGTCCGTTCCAGATCTCGCGCGTGCTACCGGCGATGGTGACGTCCATCGCCTTCGTTCCGTACTTCTATCTCGCCCGCGAGTTCCTCCCGTCGTCCGAACGGGCGGGTGTTGCGGCGATCATCGCTGCCGTCACGCCGATGCTTCTCCAGTGGCATCTATCCGCCGGGGGAATCGTTCGAGCACCCGCGTTTTTCGTCCTCCTGTCCGGGTTGTACGTCGGTATCCGGCTGTTTCGCTATCGGACCCGCCGTTCACTCGTCGTCGGCACCGTCCTGTTCGGACTGATGGTGCTTACTCATCCGACGTATTCGATGTTTTTCGCGGCCAGTTACGTCCTCTTTTTCCTCCGAGAGGACCGGTCGCTCGACGGGTTCGGGCGGGGACTCGTCGTCGCCGGAGGTGGACTGCTAATCGCAAGCCCGTGGCTCGTTCGAGTGGCCTCGACTCACGGCATCGACGTGTTCACATCGGCGGCAGGGACGCACGGTGGACTCGGAGCGGGCGTGATGGTATTTCTCGACCGGCTTGGCGACCCGTTCGCCGGTTTCCCCGTTATTTTGGTCTGGTACGTGCTTCTCACCTTCGGCATCTACTACTTCGTTCGGAGGAAACAGTACTTCCTTCCCCTCTGGTTCGGCGTTTCCGTCTTTCTGATGGACGAGATACGGTTCGCATTCATACCGGGCGTCATGATTCTCACGCTCGGGGTGACCGACGTGATGCCAACTATTCACGCTCGTCTCTTTCGGTCGGAACGGACTGCCACGTCGCAGATCGCCGTTACCGCGGTCGTCCTCTGCTTGTTCGTTAGTCTCGGTGGGATGTTCGTCGCGAATCAGTCGGTCACGAATCACGACCCGATGCCGTCGTTTATCGACGGCGAGGACACGTCGGCGATGACGTGGGTACAGTCGGAGACGCCATCCGATGCGGAGTTCGTGGTCATCGGTGACGCCGCGGAGTGGTTCCCGTACTTCACCGACCGAACGATTCTCGTCGGTCCGTGGGGCGTCGAATGGAAGACGCCCGCGGCGTATCAACGGCAGATGGACGCCTATCGGAGTCTCTCGGATTGCGACACGGCTCGTTGCCTGACCGATGCCCTCCGGTCGAGTGGCCGTCACCCGGCGTACCTCTATATCCCGAAAGGACAGTACACGGTACGGGGAGTTTCCACCGTACAATCGAGCCGTATGCGTCGTTCGCTCGAACGAAGTGACCAATACGAAATCTCGTACGAAAATACGGGCGTGCTGGTCGTTCGGATTCGTCCGCATACGTGACTCGCGTCGTACGCGTCCACGTTTACTCGACCTCCTATCACGTGGACGTGGAGGAACACAACTCAGCGATGTATAAAATCATAACCATCGGGCACAGTCTTTATCATACGACTCGACAATCGACCTTCTACGAATGGATTCCCGGATTTCCCGCCGTCGTTTCCTCCAAGTGGGTGCAACCTCCGCTTCCATCGGGTTCGCTGGCTGTAACGCGTGGTCCGTCTCGTCGGCCGATGAAACGGGTCGCACACAGGGTGTAAACGCTTCGTCGCGCGAACTGGCATCGAATCGGGACCCGGTGGACGTCCGCGGGGCCATCTACATCCCGACGCGGGCGTTCAACCGGTACCAGATGTGGCACGAGTACGACCCCGCGGTTATCGAGCGCGACCTCGGGTACGCCGCCAGTTTGAACCTGAACGCCATCAGAACGTGGTTGAGCTACGAGTTCTGGCTCGAAGACCGTACGGCACACGAAGAGCGATTGGAACACTTTCTCGAAACCGCCGACTCGTACGGCATCGAAGTCCTCCTCGGCCTGTTCGACAGTATCGGCGAAGAGCCGACCCTCGAGAATCTGTACGACATGGGCCTTCTCACAGGCGTCCAAACGTTTTCCCCATCGACGAGAACGATGTTGGACAAGGAACTCTGGGGGAATCCGCGCGACTTCATCTACTGGTTCATGACAAAGTACCGAGACGACGAACGGTTGCTCGCCATCGAACTCTCGAACGAACCGGGGTGGAAGCGGTCGTCTCGGAAGTTCGTCGAGGGAATGGCGAAGATGATGACGCACTATCGGGGGTCGATTCCGCTCACCATGGGGTCGACGAGCCTCGCGAACAACACCGACTATCTCGACTGGGGGTTAGACATTCTCCAATTCCATTACAATTTCGCACAGACCCCAGCGCTGTTTCGGCGAGTGCTCGAACAGGCGGCGCTCACGAAATCCAGACAGGGAAAGCAAGTGTGGCTCTCCGAATGGCAGCGGGTGCGACCGGGAGAAGGGTTCTTCGCGGACGTGACTGGCGAAGCACGTTACCCGGACTACTCGTCGCTCGCCCCGCTCATTCACGAAGCGAACGTCGGGAACTTCTTCTGGTCGCTCATGCTACGGCCGGCCTCGGAACTCCACTTCCGTCGCCAAGGCGTGGTGAACGGCCTCTTTCACGAAGACGGTGCCGTCTGGAATCTCGACGACGCCCGCGCCATCAAAGCGATGTCCGGCGACCCGGAATACGACGGAACCGAACGCAAGGAGTACCCGGACTGGATGTCCGAGATGAAGGGATCGACGATTCCGAGAACCGGCCCCCATCCGAGATGATGCGTGCCGACCGGACGACCAACCTACGGTACACCGCTTACCCCCTCTTGAGTCGTTCGACAATCGGGGCAGAGGTTACCAGCGAACGGAAACGCCGCCCGTTCGGATCGAAATCAACGACACGTCACCGTTCGTCGGGACCGTTATCGTCGTCGGTTCGACGATGATAGCGATGTGCCCACTGCCGGGTATCGGCACGTTCGCGACCCCGGTCCCAGCAACCGTCACCGTCGTGTCTCCTTCTACCACCGTCACGTCGCCGGTGACTCCCGTTCCCGCCGGAACGACGGGCGTGACCGGTGCGTTCGCTGGCTGGTCGGCGACGAGCGAGCCGAGCCAAATCCCCCCCAGGAAGAGCGCCAGAACCACCAGTATCGCCAGCAAGAGAGCGCCAATCGCTCCGATGACGATGGACAGCGTTCCACGGCGGTTCGACCGCCGAGTGCGGCGCGATGCCCGTTCGTACCCCTCGTCGTAGCCACGGTCGTACTCCGACCCCACATCTTGTTTTTCATTTTTCATTTGTGTCACCCCCCTACCGAGTAGGAACGCGTGAAATTCGTCGCGGAATCGCGCGACGGAATACGAAAGTCGATGGGACCTCACGGAAGCACCGTACGCAACGGCCGGATTCATAGCGGTCGTCTTGCCCCCAGATGACCAGTCGTTCGTCGGTACCCCCGGTGAGCGCCCCTCGCCTCTCCAACTATAGATAGGACAGCTATCAGTATAAAGATTTGTAGAAATAGAGAACAGTCGGGGACGAGAGTGGGGAGGGTCGGCCGCTCCGACGCGAGAGTCATCAGCGACGAAATGCCGATGTCGCGGCCAAGCGCGCCGCACAAATGCGGCTTCAGTGAGCGAGAGCCCGAAAAATCACCGTTTCGACTCCGATTCCGGCGCTATCGGTTCGCTATCGGTCGGATAGCGACCCCGGAGTCCACGACCCGTCGAAATCCTCGTGCGTGAACGACTTGGCGTCCGCCCCAGCGTAGGTTCCGACGACCTGTCCGTCGCCTTCGAGGTAGTACTGGTAGGTCGTCAGGCCTTCGAGGCCGACCGGTCCCCTCGCGTGTATCTTTCCGGTACTGATTCCGACTTCGGCCCCGAGTCCGAACCGGTAGCCGTCGCTGAACCGAGTCGAGGCGTTGTGGAACACGCTCGCCGAATCGAGACTGCGCATGAAACGGCTCGCACGCTCCGCGTCCTCGGTCACTATCGACTCCGTGTGTTTCGACCCGTACGTGGTGATGTGGTCGATGGCCTCGCCGAGCGAATCCACGACTTTGACGGCGACGACCAAATCGCCGTACTCCGTCGCCCAGTCGTCCGATTCCGCCCGTTCCATATCGACGATTGCACGGGACGCCTCGTCGCCTCGCATCTCGACGTTCGCGTCCACGTACCGCTCGGCGATTTTCGGCAGGAACTCCGCGGCCACGCTCTCGTGGACGAGTAGGGTTTCCACCGCGTTACAGACGGCGGGATACTGCACCTTCGCGTCGTACGCGATGTCCGCCGCCATCGAGAGGTCCGCCGCGTCGTCCACGTAGACGTGACAGATGCCCTCCGTGTGGCCGAGGACGGCGATACTCGTGTTGTCCTGTATGTATTCGACGAACGCCGAACTGCCCCGCGGCATGAGGAGGTCGATGGCGTCGTCCATGTCGAGCAGCGCATCGACGTCCGCGCGCGCCTCGATGAGCTGAGACCACCCGTCGGGCATCTCGGACGTCGCCTCCCGAATGATTTCGAAGAGCACCCTGTTCGAATGGCTCGCCTCGCTGCCGCCCTTCAGTATCACCGCGTTCCCCGACTTGAGGCCGAGGGCGGCGATTTGGACGAGCGCGTCGGGGCGCGATTCGAAGATGGTTCCGATGACGCCGATGGGAACGGTGCACTTGTACAGTTCCAAGTCCTCGTCGAGTTCGCGCGCCGTTTGGGTCTCCCCCAGCGGGTCGTCCTGGGCGGCGACGCTCCGAACCATCTCGGCGATGCTATCGAGCTTCGACGGCGAGAGTTCGAGTCGGTCCACGAGGGCTCGACTGTACTCCCCCGCGGCGAGGAGTTCTTCCGCCTCGCTAACGTCCCGTTCGTTGGCTTCGAGTATCTCGTCGCTTCGCTCGATAATCGCATCGGCAATCGCGTTCAGCGCCGCCGACCGCTCGTCGTCGGACAGTTGCGCGAGTTTCAGCGCGGCACTCTCCGCCTCTGCCACTTTCGTTTCCGTCGATTTTTCAGTCATCGTTGGCTCCGTCTTCCGGAATGAATATCGTTCCGACCGCGTTTCCGTCTACGATTCGGTCTACGACGTCCTCCTTCGTGGACCGCGCGATGATGGCCGGAATACCACGCTCGCTCACCGAGTGTGCGCCCGCAACCTTCGTTTGGATGCCGCCGAACTTGGCGGTCGCGCTTTCGTCGACCATCTCCTGTACGTCCCCGTAGTTGCGACCCACCGCTTCGATGCGGTCCGCCGCGGGATTCTTCTTCGGGTTGCTGGTGTAGACGCCGCCGACGTCGGTGAGCGTGACGAGCAGGTCCGCGTCCACGCCGACCGCCACCGACGACGAGAGCATGTCGTTATCGCCGATTCGAATCTCCTCGGTCGCCACCGCGTCGTTCTCGTTGATTATCGGGACGATACCCCACTCCAGCAGCGTTTCGATGGTGTTCTTGAAGTTGGTGAACCGTTCCGCGCTGTCGAGGTCGTTCTGCGTGACCAAAATCTGGGCGATCTTCTGGTCGTAGCGTTCGAAACTCTCCGTGTATCGACGCATGAGGTGAGATTGGCCAACGGTCGACAGGGCTTGGGATTCCTCGACGGTATCGTTCGGATACCCGACCCGGCCCTTCCCGGCACCGATGGCACCGGACGAGACGAAGAGCACTTCCCGCCCGCGCTCACGGAGCGTCATCACGTCGTCCACGAGTTTGTCGAGCTTTTCGTCGTCGAGCTTCGACGTCTCGTCCGTCAGCGAGTTCGTCCCGGCCTTCATGACTATTCGGTCGGCCGTCGCCGCCTTCCGTCTCGCGCGTTCCAGGTCCCGCGTTTCTCTAGCCTCATTCGTCGTCATAGTCGGGTGCCAACTCCTTCGAGCGATTTTCCGCCGCCGCCACTGCTTCCCCAATCGTTGCTTCCACGGAACTGTCGCGGAGGACTTCCATCCCCGCTATCGTCGTTCCTTTCGGTGAACACACCGCGTCTATCAGTTCCTCGATACTCTCGTCGGACTGGAGCACGGTCTCGGCGGCCCCTTTGAACGTCTGTGCGGCGAGTACCGTCGCGTCCTCCGGACGCAGGCCGCTCTCGACGCCAGCCCACTTCATCGCGTTGAGCAGGTAAAAGACGAACGCGGGTCCGCTGCCGTTGACGGCGGTTGCGACGTCCATCTGCGCTTCGTCGATCTCGACGAAGACGCCGAGGTCTTCGAGGAGCGACGCGACGTCATCGGAGATCTCCGCCCCGGCGACCGCCGCCGCCATCGTTCCAGACTCGGCCGCGAGATTCGGCATCAGACGAACGACCGTCGCGTCGGTTCTCGCTTCGAGCGCCGTCATCGGAACACCCGCGGCGATAGAGAGTAGCGTTTGTTCCGGGGAGAGGTCGAGTTCGGTAACGACGTCAGCGACCAAATCGGGTTTGACCGCGACGAACACGATCTCCGGCTCGGTCGCCACCGCGATATCCGTCGTCGTTTCCGAGCAGTGCCCCGATACCGCATCGAGGGCGTCCGGGTCCACGTCGTATGCGACCACGGAATGGTTTCCAGTTCTGGAGAGTCCCCGAACGAGGGCACCCCCCATGTTTCCACACCCAATAACGCTAGCCTGTACCATCCTATACTGACCCGTCGTAGGGACGGAGACTAAATAACGTTGGTAACGGCAGGGACTGCCATTCGAGTGAATCGTTATCGAATGGAGGGGAATTCGGCCCGTTCGTATCCCTTCCGCGGACCGACGAACGGGACACGACCGTGGCGGCAGATATCCCAGCGTGAAATTCCCGTCGTCGCGGGTTCGACGATGCGATTGTTCGACGATTCCCGTACCGCGTTACTTCACTGCGCCGAATCCGTTTGGGATGGGCTCGGCGTTTGTACGTGCGAGAGATACCCAGTGAGGTCCGTCGTCGAAATCATTCCGATGACGCCCTCCGTCTCGTCGACCACGGGCATGTGATGGAATCCGCCTTCGACCATGCGGTCGGAGACCTCTCGAATCGAATCCTGTATCGACGCGGTACTCACGTCGGCAGTCATGTAGGCGGAGACGGGCGTTTCGTCCTTGGGCTGGCGTTCGGCCACGATTTCGACGAAATCGGTGGTCGTCAGGATACCCTCGAGGTGATTTTCGTCGTCGATGACGATAACCGACCCCACGTCGTTAGAAAGCATCTTCTGTGCCGCCTCTTCCACGAGCGTTTCGGGCGTTACCGTCTGAAGCGTGGTAGACATGAGCCGCCCTACCAAAACATCTTCCATACCGTTGTCTCTCTCCGAATATGGATAAAAGTTGCCGCTGATACAGTTTCAACTATCGGAACGATTGGACCGCTTGGGACTACTCCTCGGGTACCCGGTTCGGCACCGGTGGCGGACGAAAAGCGCCGTATTCCACAACCGGCGATTATGTCGCAAGGATTGTCATTGTCGTTTACAAACCACAATATCTGCCAGTCTCACTCACCTTATATGGGTCTGGGTAGCACACTGAACTGGCTATCATGACCAGGGATCGATTTATTCGGGGACTTCCCCGAACAAACTCCACCTTCCGATTCTGACGTACAGTTCCTCGATACCACGCTCCGCGATGGCGAACAAGCGCCCGGCATCTCACTGACGCCGACGGACAAAGCCGAAATCGCACGAAAACTCGATGCGACCGGCGTCGGCGTCATCGAAGCGGGCAGTGCGTGCACGGGAGCGGGCGAGAGAGAAACGATTTCGCGCGTCGCCGACCTCGGCCTCGACGCGACGGTGACGAGTTTCGCTCGCGGTATCAAGGGCGACATCGACTTGGCGCTCGACTGCGGCGTCGGCGGTGTCAATCTCGTTGTCCCGGCGAGCGACCGCCACATCGAGGGGAAAGTCGGCACGACGCGCGACGATGTCGTCGAGACCGCGGTCCGTCTCACCGAATACGCGAAGGACCACGACCTGTGGGTCGAAGTCCTCGGCGAGGACGGGTCACGCGCCGACCTCGACTTCCTCGAACGACTGATGCGCGCGGCCCTCGACGCCGGTGCCGACCGCATCTGCTACTGCGATACGGTCGGGCACGCGACGCCGGACCGCACGGCGGACGTCATCTCTCGATTGGCTCCGCTCGGTCCCACGAGCACCCACACCCACGACGACCTCGGCTTGGCGCTCACGAACGCGCTGGTGAGCGTCGCGGCCGGGGCCGACCTCGTTCACGCCACCGTGAACGGCATCGGCGAACGCGCCGGGAACGTCGCGTTGGAGGAAGTCGCGGTGGCGCTCGACCACGGATACGACGTCGAGACCGTCTCGACCGAGAAGTTGTACGACCTCGCGCAGACGGTCGCCACGGCGACCGACGTTCCGCTCGCGCCGAACAAAGCCGTCATCGGAGAGAACGCGTTCACGCACGAGTCGGGCATCCACACGGACGGGACGCTGAAAGACGACGCGATGTACGAACCGTACTCGCCGAGTGCCGTCGGCCGCGAGCGGCGACTCGTTCTCGGAAAGCACGCCGGACGTGCGGGTGTTCGTGCGGCACTCGACGAACACGACGTCGACGTGACCGAGGACGAGTTGAACGCGATAGTCGAGCAGGTGAAGGAGATCGGCGAACGCGGAAAGCGTATCACCGATACCGACCTGCTCGCCATCGCCGACGAAGTACAGGGCCGCGAACGAGACCAGCGCGTCGAACTGCTGGACCTCACCGCGACGAGCGGCGGTGCGACGCCGACAGCGAGCGTTCGACTGGCCGTCGACGGCGAAGAGCAGGTGGCGAGTGGCGTCGGGAGCGGTCCCGTCGACGCCGCCATCACCGCCACCCGGCGGGCGCTCGACATCGATGCGACGCTCGAATCGTATCACGTCGATGCGATTACCGGGGGGACGGACGCGCTCGTCACCGTCGAAGTCGAAGTATCGCACGGCGATCACTCGGTGACGGTGAACGCGAGCGATTCGGACATCACCCGCGCCAGCGTCACCGTCATGCTCGATGCGTTCAATCGACTCCTCGACGGGAATCCGGAACCCGCTGTGGCCGACGATTAGCGCCGCGTACGGCGGCTAGATGGGAACTCTTTTTTAAAGAATGCGTCCGTCGAGAGCTGAGTGCCGTTCGGGTCCCGGGTGGGACGGTAGTATACACAGTGCGTCTGTCTAATAGCAAGAATTATGTGAGAGAATGACTAACGTAGAACCGTCGTCGTATAGTCATCCAACCAAGGTTGTCAGGAATGATTGCCTGTCGTCCACGCCACGAGGTAGACGTCACCCGACGTCTGCTTTCGATACGCTCCTTCATCCCAAACTAAGAATTACGGAGACCGCGGACCGACGACGAGATGCGATTCTACCGATATTTGATTCGGTACGTCGACCGGGGGGAGTCCACCGATTTCGCGCTTTGGTTCCCCGCTGTGAGAGAGACGAAATTCGTGTGAGCGGTAGACCCTGGGCGCGTCCGCCTCGCCAACCACCGACCTCGACTCACCTCACGGCGCGGTGTTATCGAACGGCGGCTCGGTTTCCGGCGGAAGCGGCGTCTCGTAGCTCTGTTCACCGGTTTCCGCGTCGAACTCCTCGTTCGCTTCCGCGACGATGGACGGATTCTCGATGAGCGTGTACGCGGTTCCGCCGAGCACTTTCGCGGCGTAGACGGCCCCCTGTTTCCCGAAATCGCCGTTCGCCGCGGTCGCCTGCCACGTGTGGCCCGGCGTTCCGACCGCCCACGTCGCCGCTCGGAACTGACCCGTCGGCGTGATCCAACTCACGTCACCCACGTCGGTCGAACCGCCGCCGACGTCACCCTCCGCGTGCGGTGGAACCGGGACGTCGTAGAGGTTCGCGTCGCGTATCTCCGCCGCGTACTCCTCGGGCACGTCTTCGAGACTCGCCTCGATCCGTTCGTCGGAGACGGTCTCCTTGAGTTCGCCCGCGAACGTTCTGTCGTCGTCGGAGTACCCGATCTCACCGACTTCCTGCATGGTCTCCCAGATGACGTCGGTGACGGTACGGTTGGGAAGGAAGTCCCAGCAGCCGGTGATGAACCGGCGGTTCACGTCCGTTTGCGTCATCGTGGCCGCGCCGTCGGCGATGTCCGTCAGCCAGTCGCTGATTTGTTCGACTTCGGAGCGCGTGGGTGCACGGACGTAGTACCACACGGTGGCTTTCGCGGGGACCACGTTGGGAGCGTCGCCGCCGTCCGTGATGACGTAGTGGACGCGGGCTTTCTCGGAGATGTGTTCCCGCATGTATTCGACGCCCGTGTTGAGGAGTTCAACGGCGTCGAGCGCACTGCGCCCGGATTCCGGTGCCGCCGCCGCGTGTGCGGAAACGCCGTCGAACGTGAACTGGATCGAGTCCAGCGCGAGCGACCGGTCGAGCGTGGGCGTACTGAGGGTCGATGGATGCCACGTGATGGCCGCATCGAGGCCGTCGAACACGCCATCGCGGGCCATGAAGACCTTCCCGACGAGCGTCTCCTCCGCCGGACAGCCGTAGAATTCGATGGTTCCGTCGATATCGCCGCGTTCGATGGCACGCTTCACCCCGATAGCCCCGCCGACTCCGGCGACGCCGAAGAGGTTGTGACCACAGCCGTGACCCGGCCCACCTTGTTCAACGGGGTCGTGTTCCGCCGTTACCTTCTGGGAGAGGTCCGGGAGCGCGTCGTACTCCCCGAGAATCCCGACCGTCGGGTCGCCGCTTCCGTACGAAGCCTTGAACGCCGTCGGCATTCCGCCGAGTCCGACCTCGACGTCGAACTCTTCCTCCATCAACCGGTCGATGAGCACCTGCGCGGATTCCTCTTCCTGCAGACCGAGTTCGGGCGTCTCCCAGATGCGCTGAGCCATCGATGTCAGTCGTTCCCGCTCGCTCTCGACGTCCTCGTACACGGTCGCTCTCGCCATGGCTCTCCGCTCGTATGCCGGGACCATCAACGTTCGGCTCCCGCACGGCCTTCACCGGTATTCCGCGACGGTGCGGGCTGACGGAAAAGCGATATCCGATTCAGTAGAGCGTTCCCCCGGGAGGAACCGATTTTTCGGGCGTGACGAGGACCGGATTCCCGTCGTCGCCCGGGACGCCGACGGTCAGCGCCTCCGATTCGAACCCAGCGATCCGAACCGACCCCAAGTTCGTCGCACAGAGCACCTGCGTCCCTACGAGGTCGTCGACATCGTGGTGATACCCCAACTGTGCGGCCGATTGAAGCGATTCGTCGCCCACATCCAACCGGAGTTTGACCATCTCGGGCTTCTCCGCTTCGGGGAACGCTTTTGCCTCTCGCACCTCGGCCACGCGAATGGTCGCGTCGAGCGGACTGTCGGTCATACCGGCTTCACTACGGACGCCCGCAAGTAAGTGGTACTGTCCGTTTCCGTCCGGGCCGACGTGGTGAGGGTTCGCCGACTACTTCGACCGGAGTCGCTCGATGATGCTCGCCGTCTTGTCCATCGCCTCGATGTCGGAAATCGAATCGCCGACGCCGATCCGACCGGATTCGACTACATCCGCACATATCCCGCCGCGGCCGTCTTTGAGCGCTCGGGCGACGCCCTCCTGTTCGTTGAGTTGTTCGACGTGCGCACAGGGCGGCCGCGGTCTCGTCCCCTCCAACAGCGCGTCACCGACTCGAAAGCGGTGTTTCAGGAGGTCGTGCACGTCGATGCCCTCCGTGACGACGTTGCGTCGATGCTCGCCAGCCGTCAGGTCGAGGCCGAACTCCCGGTCGATTGCGTCGATCGCTTCGTTCGCTATCAACGTGACCTGACAGACGTCGTACGGGGAGTAGTAGCCCGTTCCGTTGAAATATCGGTCGCCCCGGAGTCCCCTGTCGGCGACCGCGTGTACCTCCGTGACCGACTGCATCGGTTCGGACCCGGTCCCTGTGATGAAGAGGTCCGTAATCTGTGCCATACCCATCCCTTCGTCTCGAACACGGATAACGACTCATCTCTGTTTTTCTCTCGGACATGGTGTCCGAAGCGTCACTTTCGACCGCCCGGTTCAAACACCCGTGCAAGAGAGGTGTGGAAGCGAATCCCGGGATATTCGCTGAGAATCGTGGAGCCAATCCGGGACGTCGAATTACCTGCTTGAATATGCAGCCCCATCGAGTATAACGCTCAAATACCACATTCTGTTGAAAGGATTTACTATGAGACGACATTGTTCGAAAACCGAAACCAGTCTCCCTCAAGAGTACAAATCGTTGCGACACCTCTCTTCTGATGACACGAGCGAATTGAATTGCGATAGCGATCGAACCACGCATCAGGATAGATCGGATCTGAGTAGCGCTGGTACCACGTAAAATGGTCGAGCATACCCGTACACTCGGATTCAAGGTTGCGTTCGCGCTCGGTCTCGGGACGATGATTGCCGCCGGTATCTTCTCGCTGTCCGGGACGGCGGTGGCGGCGGTGGGGAGCAGCGCGATTATCTCGTTCGTTATCGCGGCGGTCATCGCAAGTATCACGGCATACACCTACTCGGAGTTCGCCTCCATCTACAGCGAAAACGGCGGCGGGTATCTGTTTTCCTCGCGTACGTTCGAGGAGGACCGATTGCTGTTCGCCATCGGTTCCTCGTTGTTTCTCGGATATTGCGCGACCACGGCGTTCTACCTCGCCACCATGGGCGAGTGGTTTCACCAGTTCATCATTCCCCACGGCATACCGATTCCGCACGGCGGTATCGCCGTTCTCACCGCGATTCTCCTCGGATACCTCAATTCGAAGGGGACCGAGGAGAGCGGCACGTTTCAGGTACTCGTAACGAGCGCGAAGGTGGCCGTTCTGGTGGTGTTCGTCGGCGGAGCCTTCGGAAGCGCTGGTCCGGCGGAAGCCATCGGTACGTTCACGACCGGATTTCAGAACGACGTCGGTGGCATCGTCTCCGTCGCCGCGGTCGCGTTCATCACGTTCTTCGGGTTCTCCGCCATCGCCGCCAGTGCGGGTGAAATCATCGAACCGCGAAAGACGGTCCCCAAAGCAATCGCCGCGAGTATTCTCACGGTGACGGTCCTCTACATCTTCGTCATCGTCGCCATGGTCAATTCGCCGATTCCCGCGGAGGTAGTCGCTCGGCAGGGCGAAACCGCCATGGGAAAGGTCGCCGCGGCGTTCCTGGGTTCGTTCGGAAAGTGGCTCATCGTCGCCGGTGCCATCTTCAGCATGGTGTCGGCGTCGAACGCCTCCATCCTGGCGGCGTCGGGTATCGGTTCGTTGATGGGGAAACAGGGCCAAGCACCCCGACGGTTTAGCCGCATTCATCCGACGTACGCCACCCCGTTCTGGAGCGTGATAACGACGACGGGGGTGATTTCGGCCCTCATCGTCGCCTTCATTACGCTGTTTCCCAGCGAGGGCGGGGTCGGCCCGCTTCACCTCGGCCTCAACGCGCTGACCGGGTTTGCGAACCTGAACCTGCTCGCCCCGTTGGCGGTCGTCAACGTCGCGCTCATCGCCTCTCGGCGTCGGTTCCCCGACCTCGAACGGCCCATCCGGGTCCCGTTCTCGCCGTGGTTGCCCGTGTTGGGAATCGTCGCCAATCTCGCGCTCATCGCCAAGTTGCCGCCGACGGGAATCGCGGTCGGCGTCGCCGTCGAACTGCTGTTCATCGGTGCGTATCTCGTCTGGGGCGGCGCGCCCAACGTGGACGAACTGGTCAGGCACGCCGTCGAACAACAGACGCAACCGCTCGGGACGACCGGAGACGGTCAAGCCGGAGCGGAGACGCCATCGGAACTCGATACCGACGTGGAGGCGGCAGGCGAGGAATCGGAAGACCGCTATCGCGTACTGGTACCGATGGCGCGCATCAACCGCGCCCCCGACTACGTTCGATTGGCGGCGACGCTGGCGAACGCACGCGACGAAAACCCCATCGTTCACGTCCTCAACGTCACACACATCCCCGACCAGACGCCGTACGAGATGGTCCAAGAGACCGCCGAAAAGCGAGCCGACCGACTCGTGGAGCGGCTCGACACCGTGGACGTGAACGCCGAGTATACCGTCGGCGGGCACATCTCACGGGACGTCGGGTTCGATATCAACGAGACCGCCCGCAGTAACGAGGTGGACCTCATCCTGATGGGATATCCCGAGGAACACTACGAAATCGCCGAGTCGGTCGAATACAACGCCCCCTGTGACGTCCTGTTCGCGCAGAACTTCGACATGGGGGATTCGGAGCAACTCGACACCATCAACGTCGGTGTGGGCGGCGGTCCGCACCACGAATCGATGCTCTCGCTCGTCGGAACGCTCGGGAAAGCGGGCGCAACGGTTCACGTCATCAACGTCACCCCGACCGGTAACAACGGGACGACGGAGGAGATGCAGGAAACCCTCGATGAACTGCCACCCGATATCGCCATCGAGCGCCACGAGGTCACGGCCGAAAGCGTCGCCGACGGAGTGGTCGACGTCGCCGCCGAGAACGGAGGCCCGTTGTTCATCGGGGCGTCACGGACGCGGTTGCTCAAACGATGGGTCCTCGGGTCGACTCCCGATCAAGTCATTCAGCGGGCCGACGCCGCCGGTGTCCCGGTCATCGTCTACGCGACCCCCACCGGTATCACCGGCCGTCTCAGTGAAGCGTTGACCCCGCTCGGTCGGCTTACTCGGCGAGTGTTCAGGCGAAACCAGGAACGAGATTCGGCCACGCCGGTTCGGTCGGACTGACGCACACGCCGACGGTATTCGAACGCACACTGGGACGAACGTTTCGACTGGGGACAGTCGGAATCACCGTGTTCTCCGGTCTTTTCTTCCGCTATTCACTCGGTGGTAAAACGATGGTCTCGCTCTCGACGGTGCCTCCCGTATCACTGTTTGAGCGTGCAGTCCGACTTCGTGTTCGACCTTCTCGCGTCCCTCGTCGCCCTCTTCGTCTGTCTTTTTTCGCTCTCGGTCATCCGCTTGACCGCCCTCGGGAGTTCCGTATCGACGTATCGGGACGAGGTATCGCTCCTCGCCGCGTTCACGGGACTCGGGTTCGGCATGGGCGTGCTGAATACGACCGTACCGGCAACGATCAGACTTCTCATCGCCCTCCTCTAGCCGCTTTGGCCAGTTCCTCAAATCACTCATCCGTCCAATACGGTCCTCATTTTTCCGCTTTCCAGTCACCGGCCTCTTCGCCGTGGAACTCACCCTTCGCTTCGCGCGTGGTCGGCCAGAACGTCACGACTGCCGTTAGCAAATAGAAGAGAAAGACACCGCCGATGACGACGACACCGGGAATTCCCGGGACGGCAGCGGTCGCGAGCGGACTCTCGTTCGGGACGAAGACGGTAATGCGGAAGAGCCACGCCACGAGGAGAACCGTGAGCAGCGGAAAGTAGATCCGTTTCAATCGACGTGACATCGCTTCCCGTAGCGACACTTTCACCGTCGGTTTCCGAAGGTCCGCGCCGATCTTTTCTCGCCAGTCACGGTGGACCGCGCCCTCCGGGTCGAACGCGTTGGCGAAGATGTTCTCTTCGATCATCCGCACACGCGAGCGGGTCGCATCGTACGTGCGATACCGCCGAACGTCGAACAGCAGGAACATGACCATCGCAAACATCCCGATCAGCAGGAAATAGGGCGGACTATCCGTACTTTCGAATGACAGCGCGAGCATCGCTACGATAACGGCAATCGCCCAGTCGATAGTGAGGTCCAAGCGGTCCAACCGAGTGGACATCTGTGAGACTTCGCCCCGGTAGTAGTGGGGTATCAACGAGAGGAAATCGGAACGCTCCTCTGCCGCCTTCGTCGCCACCTCACGGGCATGACGTTGCTCCGGGTCGAACTCCTCGTCTTCGCGGTCCCCCATACGAATGAGTTGGAGATACGCGGATAACTATCGCTCGGTAGGTATGACGGTTACCACGTATCAATCAGTGCAATCCCCGCTTTTCGGGAGCGTATGGGGTAGTTTACGAGGCCACAGAGAGGGTGGCTCGTCTCGACTTCATCCGTCGCGAGATAGGGGTTTCCACATTCTTCCAGTACGTTCGCGACGAGCGGCCCGTTCTCCCTCGTAAATGGCCTCTTTGATGGTCCTCGGTGCGCCGCATCCCGACTCAGCGGTCGTCGTTCGCTCTCCCCATCCGTCGCGCCGCTTCGACGAGGGTTCCGAGCGCCTGTCGAACGTCGTCGTCGCGTAACGCCGCGAGCAGGCCAAACAGGCCGAGTTTCTTCGGCTTCGTCTCGTCCGTGAACGCGCTCAATCCGGCGTCGAGCGAGTTCACGACCTCGGGTTGGGCGGCCGTCTCGGTCAGCGCGACCAAGCCCTCCATGTTCCTCCCCAGTTCGTACATGTCCGGCGTCTCGCGCTCCCGGCGGGCGTCGGTGAATCCTTCGACGGCAAGCCGCAAGTCCGCGATGGGTTCGCGGTTGTTCCGGGCGACGTCCGTGAGTTCGGGAACGAGGTCGTCGGCCAGCCCGCGCGTCACGTCGAGGAGTTCGAGGAGTTCGACGAGCGCGTCGGCGTTCTCGCCGAGTCGTTCGAGGAGGACGATTGTTTCTTCCTTCTCGAACGCCGCTCGCAGTCGCTCGATAGTCGCACGGTTCTCGCGGACGACCGTGACGAGTTCCGGCACGAGGTCCTCGGTCAGCCCGGCGCTGACTTCGAGCACGTCCAGCAGTTCGACCAACTGTTCCGAATTGTGCCCGACCTTCTGGAGCAGGACGAGCGTCTCTTCGCGCTCGAACGCCACGCGAAGGTCGCGGATGGGTTCGCGGTTGTCGCGGGCGACGTCCGTCAGTTCGGGGACGAGTTCCTCCGCGATGCCCTGCGTCGCATTGAGGGCGTCGAGCAACGCGATGAGGTCCTCGGCGTTGTCGTCGATTTTGTCCACGAGCGCGTCGAGGTCCTCCGAGTCGCGTTCGATGACCGCCTCTTGTGTCTGTGTATCACTCATTCGTGATCACCTACGGGAGCGGGTCGTAACCGTGCAGCCAGAGGTTCCAGTACACCGACGGCAGCACGTTGACGTCCAAAATCCAGTTCATCTTGCTCTCGACGGGCGCGGAGATGCTCTCCTCGTAGTCGAACTCCGCCATCATCGCCTTCCCCTTCTTCGTGAGGAGCGGACAGGCGGCGTAGCCGGAGTACTTCGCGTGCGGCGTCCGTCCCTCGATGAGGGCTTCGAGGTTGTCGGCGACGACGTGCGCTTCTTTGCGGGCGGCCGCCGCGGTCTTCGAGTGGGGCGCGTTCTCACAGTCGCCCAATGCGAACACGTCGTCGTACTCCGTGTGCTGCAGCGTGCGCTCGTCTATCGTCACGTACTCGCCGTTCTCGCTGCCCTCGGTCAGGGGAGAACCTTCGGTGATGGCCGTCTGACCGTACTGGGGCGTCACCGGGGCGAGGAGGTCGTACTCTATCTCCCGGCCGTCGGCGGCGCGGACGACCTGCTCGTCGGGGTCGATTGCTTCGACTGAGAAGTTCGCTTCGAACTGTATGTCGCGGTCGTCCCACAACTGGTAGAGTTTGTCCCGGTAGGGCTGGACGCCGAAGTGGTGGTCGGCGTTCCGGGTCATGATGAACTCCGTCTCGTCGCGGATTCCCTTGCGCCGAGCGAAATCCTCGGCGAGCATCGTCATCTTCAGCGGCGCGCCGGGACATTTGATGGGCGTGTTCGGTTGGGTGACGACGAACGTTCCGCCGTCGAAGTCCTCGAACGCCTCCCGCATCGCCATCGCCGCCTCGTAGTGATAGAACGGATAGACGGAATCGGTTTCCTCCCACCCTTCGAGCAGTCCGGGGGTCGCTTCGGGCGCGAGTCGATGGCCGGTGGCGACGACGAGATAATCGTACTCGATGTCGCCCTCGGCGCACTCGACGACCTTCTCGTCGGGGTCGACGCCGGTCACCTCGTCCTGCACGAACTCGATGCCGTTGTCGAAGAGTTCGCGGACGTCCCGAGCCTGCTCTTCGGCGTCGAGATAGCCGAAGGGGATGAGGTAGAACGACGGCTGATACATGTGCTTCGTGCTCTTATCGACCACCGTGATATCGGCGTCAGTGCCCAATTTCCGTCGAAGGATGTTCGCTGTCATGGCACCGCCCGTACCCGCACCGAGAACGACTATCTTTACCATACCTACTTACACGTGTGGTCCCACGCCCATCAAACTAGAGATAGAAGCAACATTGTTGTGCAATACTCACAACACCGAAAGACGGCGGCAAAATTTGTATCCCAGCAGAAGCGGACGATACAGACCGGTTGCAGCGTGTGGGGTCACTCCGTCTCTATCGGCGCGTCCACGAGGTTTCCCCATTCGCTCCACGACCCGTCGTAGTTTCGCACGGTCTCGTAGCCGAGGAGTTCGGAGAGGACGAACCACGTCAGGGCGGAGCGCTCGCCGACGTGACAGTAGACGATAACGTCGTCGTCGGCCGCCACCCCTTCCGCCTCGTAAATGTCCCGGAGTTCGTCGCGGCGCTTGAACCAACCGTCGTCGTCGAAGATGTTCGACCACGGAACGTGGACGGAATCGGGGATGTGACCGCCCACCATCGTCGCGGGCATCCCCTCGCCGTCCGGCGGTGCCCGGACGTCACCGACGAACTCCTCGGAACTCCGCACATCGAGCAGCGTCACGTCCCCCGCGAGCGCCCGTTCGACGTCGTTGCGAGTCGCCCGGAGGTGGTCGAACGGACCGCTCGCGTCGTACTCGCGCTCCGTAACCGACGGAATCTCGGTCGTCGTGGGATAGCCCGCCTCGACCCAGTAGTCACGACCGCCGTCGAGGAGATAGAGGTCGTCGTGGCCGAAATATTTGAACAGCCAGTAGGCGTAGGCGGCGAACCAGTTCGACTCGCCGCCGTAGAGGACGACGGTGCTTTCGTCGGTGATGCCGTGCCGACCGAGCGACTCCTCGAACGTCCCTTTCTCCGGAACGCCGCGGCCGTTTTCCGCCGTCAGATGCGTCAACCAGCCGAATTTGATCGCGCCGGGAATGTGACCGTCCTCGTAGGCGTCGCCCGTGTCAGCCTCTATCAGGCGAAGCGACGGGTCGTCGCTTCGAACCTCGTCCAAGCGCTCGGCGAGCCACTCCGCCTCGACGAGGACGTCCTTTGCGTAGCCACGCTGGTCCGGCCCGTCCAACGCCAGCCCGTAACAGGTCTGTCGGGCGTCGCGGAGCGCCGGTGACGATTCGAGCAACCCCGCGTCGTCGAGCTGTTTGATACCGTAGCGCGTCGTTCGGGCCGACAGCATCGTCTCCTCGATGAGAGCCTTTTGAGTCATTCGACCGTTCCGTTCGAGCGTCTTGTAGATGAACTTAGAACTGGGAGGGAGCCCATCGAGTTTCTCACGTATCGAGTCCGAATCAGACATCGCGGGTCACCTATCCGTCGTAGTGGTCCCAACGTAATGTGGTTGCCGGTTTGTTCCAGTCAATAAGGACATTATCACACAATACTGCCGAGACCACCCCGAGCCTCACCGAGGGGTCAGTGGAAGATGCGGAAACGTTCGAAGAAGGGGCAAAAATGTTGATTACCCGTGTTCGACATCCGGTATCGGAGCGATAACCCGGCAACAAAACCGTCCTGACGAACCCTTATTATTGCATAGACAATACAATTCGATGCAATGGTTCAGGAAATCACGGTGGAGGAATTGCGAGATAAGATCGACGCGAACGGAGACGTTACCCTGTTTGATACGCGAAACCCCGAGGATTACGCGGACTGGCACATCGCCCAGGCCGAGAACGTCGAATATTCGGGCGCGAACGACGAACTGGTCGGCGACTTCGACGCCCACCGCGAGGAACTCAACGCCGACGACGAGATTATCACCATCTGTGCGACCGGCAGTTCGGCCGGACAGTTCGCCGAGTGGCTCGAAGCGGACGGGTTCGAGAACGTACTGACTGTCGAGGGCGGCATGGAATCCTGGAGCATGCTCTACGACGTCGTACCCATCGCAACGCGGAACGACGACGTGGAAATCCTCCAGTTACAGCGCCGTTCGAAGGGCTGTCTCGGCTACGTCGTCGGCGACAGGCGCACCGGCGAGGCCGCCGCCATCGACGTGACGCGCGCCACGGAGACGTTCAAGAACGCCGCCGCGGAGCGCGGGTTCGACATCACGCACGTCTTCGATACGCACATCCACGCCGACCACATCTCCGGCGGTCGCCGACTCGCCGACGAACTCGGCGTCCCGTACCACCTCGGTTCGCCCGCCGCGACGCGCGACCCCGAATACGACTTCGACGGCGTCGACCCGAACGACACGGTAAACGTCGGTGACGTCGATATCAAGTCGGTTCACACGCCCGGTCACACGACGGGCATGACCTCGTGGCTGATCGACGACGAGGCGCTGTTGACCGGCGACACCCTGTTCGTCGAGTCCATCGGCCGCACCGAACTCCAGTTCGCCGACGCCGACGCGCGCGACGGGGCACGCGTCCAGTACGCGACGCTCCAGAAGGTCATCCTGTCCCTTCCCGACCACGTGAAGATTCTCCCGGGCCACTTCTCGGTCACCGACGACGGCGAGTACGTGGACGTCACGCCCGGCATGCCGATGGTCACGACGGTCGGCTCCGTTCGGCAGACCAACGAAATCGTCCAGTTGGACGAGGAGGAATTCGTCGAGCACATGTTCGAGAACCTTCCATCGAAGCCGCCGAACTACGAGACGGTCATCGCCACGAACCAGGGTAGCTACCAACCGGAAAACGTCGATGAGGAGAACGAACTCGAACTGGGACCGAACCGCTGTGCGGCGACCGAAGACAGCGTGGTCGCCGACGACTAACGATTCGACATCGACGCTCCTCCCGACGACGTGAACGCCCGAGAACTCGTCGGAATCTCACTCACAGGTAGGTTATTCACGAGCTTCGTCTGTTCGGCGCTCGACGTCGCCGTCGTCGCGCCGTTCGGAACATGGTAACGGGCGCTCTCTGGCAGTAACTGCCCTCGACGTTTCCGCGGTTCGACACTCGTTTTGAAACCCCCGCCGAACGCGTCGAAGAACGCCCGGATCGAACCGCATGGCGGGCGAGTGATTCGGTTTCCCGACATATAGCACTCCAAAAACTTACTGGCCAGTCAATCCATCGGAACCGGGTGGAAAGACGTCCCAAACACCCCCAGTCGTCCGAATCACCGCGTTTCAAGCGTTATTTCCCGTCCATCAGTTAGTCGGCACCTGCCAAGCCGGAACGTTTATCCGCGTTGCTAACTGAGTAGTTAGTAAGAAATGATTCGGAGCCACAGCACACATCATCACATCGAGGAGGGACCCCGATAGTGGGCGTACTCGATACGGACCGTCGAATTCTCGCGCTCGCGTTCGCGCGGATGGCCGACTCCATCGGGAATTCGTTCCTCATCGTCGTCCTCCCGCTCTACATCGCCAGCGGCGTGGTCAGCGGGGGAACGTTCGGCCTCAGCACCGCCCTCGTCACGGGACTCATCCTATCCGCGTTCGGGTTCTTCATGAGCGGCGTCCAGCCAATCGCGGGGAACCTGTCCGACAAGACCGGGAAGCGGAAAGCCTTCGTGGTCGCCGGACTGCTCATCCTCGCGGTTTCGAACTTCACGTACTCGCTCGCCGGGAGTTACGGCGCGATGTTGCTCATCCGCATCGGACAGGGAATCGGCGTCGCCGTCACCGTTCCGGCGACCATCGCGCTCGTGAACGACCTCTCCACGGACGACACGCGCGGCGGTTCGATGGGCGTGTTCAACACCTTCCGTATGCTCGGATTCGGTATCGGCCCCGTGGCGGCGGGCACCGTCATCTACGGCGGTCCGTACGCCGTCCTCGGCTACGCGGTCACGGGCTTCGAGGCGGCGTTCTACATCGCCACGCTCGGTGCGCTCGTCGGCGCAATCCTCGTCTTCGCACTGGTGAGCGACCCCGACATCGACATCGACGCGGAGAACACTGCAGACGCGGGCGGCGAACACAGCGTCGCCGTCTTCGAGCGAGACGGCAACGGCGTGCTCGACTCCGTGTTCACGCTCGGCATCGCGTCGCTCTTCATGGCCATCGGCATCGCAATCCTTGCGCCCCTAGAGAGCATCATCAACCAGCATCTCGGCCAGAGCGCGACGCTCTTCGGCATCGAGTTCGCGGCGTTCACGCTCGGTCAAGTCGTCACGCAGACGCCCGTCGGCACCGCGAGCGACAGGTACGGCCGGAAGCCGTTCATCCTCGCGGGGCTCGTCCTCCTCGTGCCAGCGACGCTCGCACAGGGACTCGTTGCGACGCCGGTCGGGATGGTCGCCGCTCGGTTCGTGCAGGGAATCGCCGGAGCGATGGTGTTCGCACCGGCCTTCGCGCTCGCCGGTGACATCGCGCGGAACTCGAACGCCGGGACGACGCTCTCCGTGCTGACGATGGCGTTCGGTCTCGGCACCGCCATCGGCCCGCTCGCGGGCGGGTGGCTCGTCGGCTTCGGCTACGTCGTCCCGTTCGCGTTCGCCGCCGCGCTCGCGACGTTCGGTCTCGTTCTCGTCTACACGCAGGTCGAGGAGACTCACGCTGGCGAGAATCTCGGCGAGGACCTCACGCGGGTCCTCCTCGGGCGCGACACCCAGCCCGCGGACTAGCCCGACGCCGGAGCGCGGTTTTACACGGTTACTCGAAAAATCGAAAAATACGGTTAGGCGGCGGGCCGTCCGGCGGTGCTGTCGTCGGTTATCGTCTCACCGAGGTCCTCATCGTCGGAGGCGTCGAGTTCGGTGTACGCCGTCGCGAGCACGGCGGTTGCGAAGACCGTCGCGATAGCGCTGGCGGCTTGCGCGAACACCAAGGCGACGAAATCGCCGACGAAACTGCCGCTCGCGAGGTCGCCGAAACCGAAGACGAGGTTGAGGAGCAGCGTGATGAACGCCACCGCCACGCCCAGCATGAAGAGGTTGAGGCGGTAGCCCCGCGTCAGTCCCCAGCTGCTTCGAAACGCCTCGACGAAGTTCTGGTCTTCGACGGCCACGTAGACCGTCCAGAACACCAGGGTCACGAGCAGGAAGATGCCCGGAACGACCAGCGCGACGAGACCCAGTGCCACGATGATTGCGAAGACTATCGTCCCGACGAAGAGGTTGACCGCGGCCCAGACCATGTTCCGGGTGAAGAACTCTCGCGGGAGACGCTCGGTTTCGTCGCTCACGAACACGCGAATGGCCGCGATGCTCACGACGAGCAACGCGATGCCCAGTATCAGGGAGACGATACCGGCACCGAGCGGCGGAACTATCACCAACGGATTCGCCTGCACACCGGCGGCCCCACCCTGTCGGGCGACCCACCGGTCAACACCGAGCCCTAACACGCCGTTAAAGACGGAGATGACGAAGAGTATCCCCATGAGCATGAGGCCGTTTCGCTCGATACTTCGACTGTAGCCTCGCTTGAGGGTGGTTGTGATGTTGATCGGCATGGTCAACAGAATATATGTCACGAGAGGAGATATACTCGACGAGTAGTTCTCAGCGGGCGGGAAAAACGGGGAGGGAGTAGGGTCAGTTCGAGCGACGAACGAACAGGCCGAGGACGAATCCGAGCACGAGTGCGAGCGTCACGTTCCGGGATTCCGAAAAGCGGACGAACCGCGTCTCGTCCGGCGTGACTTCGAGGACGCCGACCGGGGACGCACCCACGCCGCCACCCAGTCCACTTCCCTCGTCGCCGCCGCCGCCGCCGAACCCGTAGCCGACGGTCGCAACCGGGACGACGGTCCGGTCGCCGGTCGAAATCGGGTCGCCGTACACCGTTTCGACCGTCGCGGTGCGCCGGAGTCGTTCTATCAACGAGTCGAAGTCGTCGAAGCCGTTCATAGCCCTCCGAGACGACGAGCAGCGACAAATGAGTTTGGGGAGCGACACGATTCGGCGGGGTACTTCGGCACCACCACGAGCCGCAACCGAGAATTCGGTCGGAAAATACACGAGACCGCTCGTGACCGTGGTTCCGAGGTCAGTCGGGAGACGAGTCGGGCGGCGTCGAGTCGGTGACGAGGGCGTTGACGCGGGCCGCGGTTCGCGTCGCGACGAGTTCGAGCGCACGCCTCGTCTCGCCGCCGTCCTCGCGGAGTGCCATCGGCTCGGCGCTCGTGGGGCGTTCGCGTTCCGCCTCCGTCCGGGGCAGTTGCAACCGGCCGAGGAGCGGAACCGAGACGCCGGGCGGGTCGGGTGGGTCCTCGCCGCGTTCGAGTTCGCCGACGGCGGGGTCGAGCGGAATGTGCCCAAGAACGGGCACCTCGAACGCCTCGGCCAATCGGTCGCCGCCGCCCGCGTCGAAGAGGTCGTGGACGGAACCGCAATCGGGACAGCGGAATCCGGCCATGTTTTCGACGATACCGAGAATGGGAACGTCGTACCGTGCGAACCCTTCGAGTCCACGCCGGGCGTCGTCGACGGCGACCGCTTGCGGCGTCGTCACGACGACCGCACCGGTCACGGGCAGATGTTGGACGAGCGAGAGCTGTACGTCCCCGGTACCGGGCGGGAGGTCGACGATGAGGTAGTCGAGGGGACCCCACTCCACGTCGCCGAACAGTTGCGTTAGGAACCCGTCCACGACCGGGCCGCGCCAGATGACCGGGTCGTCCTCGCCGACGATGAACCCCATGCTCATCACCGAGACGCCGTGCGCTTCGCGGGGAACCATTCGGTCGTCGAGGGTTGCGGTCGGCGTCCGTTCGCCGACGCCGAGCAGTTGGGGTGCGTTCGGCCCGTAGACGTCGGCATCGAGCACTCCGACCGACGCGCCCGCATCGGCGAGCGCGACGGCCACGTTGGTGGCGACGGTGCTTTTGCCGACGCCGCCCTTCCCGGAGGCGACGGCGATGACGTGTTTCACGTCGGGGAGCAACTCGACGCGGACGCCGGGGTCGGGTACCCGTGGCTCGAAGCGGCACGTGACCGCATCGATGCCGTCGATAGCGCCGACCGCCTCCCGAACGTCGCGCTCGACGACCGTTCGGACGTCTCTCGCGGGAAGCGGCAGCGTCACCGGGACGATTGCCGTCCGGCCATCGACGCGAACGCGTCCGAACCCGTCGAGGTCGTCCAGAGCGTAGAACAGACCGTCTCGCCCGATGTGGGCGTCCGCCAGCGCGCGTTCCACTTGAGCGGCGAGTGACTCGTCGTCGGATGGTGTCGTGCCCATCCGCGTTACTCCTCGTCGGCCGTCGTCGACAGGGATTCGGGGTCCCAGCGGCCGGGGCGTCCGATGGGCCCGTCCACGAACCACCCCGCGTCCGCTCCGGAGTCGGTCGGAGGGGCGATGGGGCGTTTGAGCCACTTCGGGCGACGAAGCCCGTCGGGTCCCGGAGCCGGTTTCGTCTCGGCGAGCCACTCGCGGTAGATTTCGAACGACCGCTCCGTATCGACGTAGATGTCGCCGTAGTAGTCGTCCGCCTCCGCCGGTCGGATGGTCACCTTCTGGTGCCAACAGTGCATTCCCGAGATGGGGTCGGGATGCGGGGCGTGCGTGAGGTTCTGTGCGACGCCGCCGTCCGTCCACCAGACGCGCTCGCTGTCGCTGTCGTCGCTCTCGAACGGATGGATGCCCTCGACCTGTCGCATCCCCCACCGGCCCGCCTCGGTGTTCAGGTCGACGGTCACCTTCCCGTACGGGTCGCCGCCCTCCTGAACGTCCGACTCGTCGTTGTCCGGGCGGTCGATTTTCCACTGTCCCATGTGGTGGCTCATCGCGGCGATTCCCGGTTTGATGGACTCCGTGACCCAGACCTCGTTGACGTAGTAGCCGATTTCCGTCTCGACACGACAGAGGTCGCCCGTTTCGAGGCCGAGTCGGTCGGCGTCCTTCGTGTGAAGCCACACCGGGTTGTTGTGTGAAATCTCCTCCAACCACTTCGAGTTGGACGACCGGGAGTGAATCGCCGTCGGGAGGCGGAACGTCGGTACCAGTACCATCTCGCCGTTCTCGTAATCGACGTTCTCGGGATGGACGTGGGATTTCAGGTAGTGCGGAACGGTGTATTCGAGGTCGTCCCAGCCCCACTCGGCCATCGTCCGCGAGTAGAACTGCTGTTTGCCCGTGGGCGTCGGGAATCCGCGTTTGGGTTCGCCGTCGACCATCACGCCGAGAACGTCCGAGCCGTCGGACGCGGACGCGCTCGACGGTTTCTCGCCGCGACGAATCGTCCCGTACTCGTCGACGGTCACGTCGTCGGCGTCGAGGATGGACTCGTCGAGCGGTTCCCGATGCAGTTCGTAATCGTTCTCGGACGCCTCGAACGCCCCGTGGTGTTTCATGTATTCGAGGGGCGTCATGTCCTTTTCCGCGGCGAGTTCCACGAGGTTGTCCTCGTGCTCGAAGATATACCGGTAGTACTCGTCCACGGTCATCTTCGCCGGGTCGTCGCCGTCGCCGTCGCGGTAGGGTGACTCGAAGTGCTCGCGGATGCCGAGGGTTCCGTCCTCGTCGAGACGCCACGACAGTTCGATCCAAAATTCGTCTTCCTCCCAGACCTCACCGGGATTGGCCTCGTAGGTGAACTCGACGTCCTCACCCTCTCGTTCGGCGTACTCGCGGAGGACGGGCTGTCGGTACGTGACCCACGTCCCGGCGTGCGTCTCTTGGCTCTGGATGTCGTGTCGTTCGGGCGAATGACCCATCGGGAGCACGTAGTCGGCGAAGTACGCCGTCTCGTTCCACGTCGGCGTGAGTGCGACGTGCATGCCGACCTTCTCCTCGTCCGTCAGCGCCTCTATCCACGAGAAGCCGTCCGGGTACGTGTAGACGGGGTTGAACACGCGCGTGAAGTACACCGAGAGCTTCCCGCGACCCTCCTTGAGGAAGTACGGGAGCAGTTGGCTCAGCTCGTAGTGGGCGAACGGATACTCGGGCGGAAGTTGTAACTCGTCCCAGAGCCGCTGACGGGGTGGTTCGTTCGGCAGGTGCGGGTCGAACTTGTGCCACGCGTTGGGTGCCGTACCGCCCTTGGTTCCGACACTTCCCGTCAACACCGAGAGGAAATGGAGGGTGCGCGAGACCTGCCAACCGCCGTCGTTGCCCGAGGCCGCCGAGCGCCAGATGTGGCTGGCAAAGCGGTCCCCGGCGGTGCCGACCTTCTGAGCGACCGTCTCGATTGTGTCGGCGTCGACGCCGCTTTCGGCCGCCGCGAATTCGGGCGTGAACCCGGCGTACACCTCCCGAATCGTCTCGATGTAGGAGTCGAAGCTCCGCTCGCGGTCCGGGAACTCCTCGTCGAGGAACTGCTCCCAATTCACCCAGTTGCGGACGAACTCGGCGTCGTACAGGTCCTCGTCGAGGATGACGTTCGCCATCGCCAGGAGGACGGCCGCCTCGCTGCCGGGCTGGGTCGGAAGCCAGAAGTCGGCCATCGCGGCCGTGTTCGACAGCCGCGGGTCCACAACGGCCAACTGGCCGCCGTCCTGCATGCCTTCCATGATTCGCTGGGCGTGCGGGTTGAAGTAGTGGCCCGATTCGAGGTGCGCCGACAGGAGGAGGATGAACTCCGCGTTTGCGAAGTCGGGACTCGGACGGTCGTACTTGTGCCAGAGGCCGTACCCGGCGCGGGCACCGGCGCTACAGATGTTCGTGTGGGAGTTGTGGCCGTCGACGCCCCACGCTTGGATGACCCGGTCCATGTACTCCTCGTGGCCGGGGCGACCGACGTGGTAGGTGATTTCGTTGCCGCGGTCGGCCACGATGGCCTCGCGCATCTCCCCGGCGATGTCGTCGAGGGCCTCGTCCCACGAGACGCGAGTCCATTGGCCGCTCCCCCGGGGACCGTCGCGTTTGAGCGGGTGCTCGATGCGTTGGGGGTCGTTGATCTGGTTGACGGTCGCGGGCCCCTTCGCGCAGTTTCTGCCGCGGGAGCCGGGGTGTTCCGGGTTCCCTTCGATCTTCCTGATGGAACCCGTCTCCTTGTCGATGTAGGTGAGAAGCCCGCACCCGGCTTCGCAGTTGAAGCAGGCGGTCGGGACGACCGAGTACTCGGTCGGTTCGCCGGTCGAATCGTACTCCACCCACTCGTGCCACGTTTCGGGGTCGGGATAGCTCGATAGTTCGCCCGGTGCGGCGATTCGATTGACGGCACCACTGGTTCCCTGTCGTTGCTTCGACGTGCCCGTCGAGCGGTCGGACAACAGCCCGAGGCTCTCGGCGAGTTTCTCGATTCGACTGAGTTCGTATTGGTGTCCCATGGTTATGCGAGCGAGATGGTTTGCGGAGCGGTTATCCAGCAGTACTCGAAGGCGAACAACCCGGCGAGGGCGAGCACGCCGCCGACCGCGACGACCGCGGGACTAGCGCTCGCCGCGAGGGCGACGAGCGGCAGCGCGATACCCACGAGGATGCCGCCGATCCAGAACGCCCGGCTGAACCGACCGCGGGTGATGCGCGCGGCGGCTTCCTCGGCGTCCTCGGTCTGGTGCGGCGTGAATATCTCCGAGGCGATTATCAGCAGATGGACGACGAGGGCAGCGGCGAGCGTGAGCCGAGAGAGGCCGACGAACGCGTCGAACCCGGCGATACCGGCCAGCCCCAACAGCCCCGTTACGCTGGCACCGGCGACCACCGCTTGGGTGAACATGTGGAGCGGCATCGTCGGACTCTGCCAGAGGTCGCGGCCCTTCGACTGGCTGAACAGGAACGCGGTGTAGACCGCCGTGGCGGCCGCCAGTACCGCCCCGACGCCGAGCGTGACCGGGTTGGTCACGAGGGTCTCGACGCCGAGCAGCCAGCTCCCCGCGACGAGCGTCAGGAAACCGCCGGTGGCGGTCAGGATGTATCCGCCCTTCACGAGCCACGAATTCCAGTTCGGGCGCAACAGGACCCAGTGGAACCGGGTCGGCTGTTCGAGGTCGAGGACGAGCAACAGCGTGGTGAGGCCGAGGAAAACGAGGCTCACGAGCGACGCGACGCCGATGGTGGTCGCGTTCGGTTCGACGAGCCCCGCGAGCGTGAACAGCGCCGGGAGCATGAACACGCCCGCGGCGATGGATTTGGTCCACGTGTACGAGTAGACCTCCCATCCCCACGAGGTGTAGTGGCTCTCGCCGATATCGTAGACGCGTCGTGCCTCTTCGTGGAGGAGTTCGTACGCGCGCTCGGTCCGACTGCTCTCCCGTTCGTCCGACCCACCACTCCGGTGTCCGTCCGCCCTCCCCGCGGCCGATGTCGCCGTTCCTCCGTCCGAGGCAACGCGGTCGTCGCACCGGCACTCACCGCCGCACCTACCGCCGCAGGCACACCCTCCGTCGGACCGCGCCTCGTCGCTCCGTCCGAGGTCGACGTCCGAGTCGGCGAGCGATTCGGCGGCGCGACGGATGTCGAACTCCTCCCGCGCTGCCCCGCGCGTCTCCACGCGGTTCGGGGCGTCCGACCACATGTAGTGGTCCTCGCGGGCGGTAGTTCCCGGCGTCGTGCTTCCTTCGTCTCCGTTGACGTAGAACAGCGTCGGGTCCGTCCCTTTCTCCGGTTTGCGCGCCTGTACCTCCTGTTTGGAGATCGTCTCGGCGATCTCCGTGTCGGGATTCTCCACGTCGCCCGCGATGATGGCGTCTTCCGGGCAGACGGTGACGCAGGCCGGTTCGCGCCCCGTATCGACGCGGTGCGAGCAGTAGTTGCACTTCGCCGCGGTCGAGGTCTCCGGGTCGATGTAGAGCGCGTCGTACGGACACCCTTGCATGCAGGCCTTACAGCCGATACATCGCTCGGGGTCGAAATCCACGATTCCGTCCTCGCGCTCCCAGAGAGCGGTGACCGGGCAGACGTCCGTACAGGGCGAATCGTCGCAGTGGTTACACCGCATCACGGAGAAGTTCCGGTTCGTGTTCGGAAACTCCCCTTTCTCGATATACTTTACCCATGTTTTGTTAACGCCGATGGGGTCGTCGTGTTCTGTCTTACACGCGACGGTGCACGCGTGGCAACCGATACATCGCCTGTTGTCGATGACGAAGCCGAAATTGGTGATTGTCACCACCTCTCCTGAACAATGTTACCATTAAACGTGACATAGGCACTTATACTTTTCTCGCTATTCCCAATATTCCGCAATATCATTAGTGCGGTCGCCGGGAAGCGGATCCGAAGGGTATCCGAATACGGAAATCAGTCGGCAGGTAGCACGTCACTGCCGGGTATCGACGGTCCGTCCGCTTCCGCGCATCGAGAAGAGACCGACGGGCGAAAACTCGAACGAACTCTCGTCGAACGACCGGTATGTGAAGATGGGTATTGCACGGAGGGAGCATACGTCACCGAGACGCGACGAGAACCAAGAGACGGCGCCACGGGAACACCCGACGCCGACGATGACCGTCGTTCAGACGCTCGGTCGTACACCGCGAACGAGACCGCGGGCGGTGAGGACCGCGAACGCGAGTGCGAGGAGCAGGCTCACCGCGAGGTGGACCGGGAACGTGAACAGCGCGTCCGCACCGGGGGCGTTGACGTATCGGAGTCCGGCGATGGCGAGGAACGCGACGCCGAAGGTCGCGTACGCGACGAGCGCCGCCAGGGAGATCCCGGAGAATCGCCCCGCCGTAACCGCAACGCCAGCGCCGACCGACACGCCGACGACGAGACCGACGACGAGGCCGAGCATGCCGACGCCGGGGCTTTCGCCGTACACGGCACTCAGTAGCTCGATAGTGGCGGCACCGGCGAGCAAGACGGTCGTGACGGCGCTCGCAACTGCGAAAAGGATGGCACGTGCGTTCATAGATATTTATAGGCGAGAGGAGAACATAACCGTAGACAGTTGCTCTTACTGGGTGAGAACTGACTCGGCCGGTCCGAGAAAGTCGTTCGAGGTCGAAGACGAACGAATCGAAGAACGGGGGAGCGGGCGGGACGGTATTCAGTGGATTTCGATGTCCGTCCAGTCGAGATATATCTCGAAGTCCTGATAGTCGCCGGTGACGACGCGGCCGAGGGTGGCTTGATAGGGCGTGATGTACCGGTTACCGTCCTCGTCACGTTCGGGCAACGGGATAGCCGCATTGTGTTCATCGACGGAAACGATGACGTGCGATTCGACGGGAGACGTTCCGTAGAAGAGATAATACTCGTAGCTATGGCTCGGCGCGGGGAGTTCCGCGGTCCACTCCTGCTCGACATCCGCGGCCAACGCCTCGGTTCTCTCCAAGCGGAGGTTGACGTCGTGTTCGTACACCCAACACGCGCGCATCGATTCGTCGTCCGAGCGAACGGGATGCATCGTGAACGGGTGTTTCTCCCAGTTTTCGATTTCCGATTTGCCGACCGCGTCTCGGATTTTTGATTTCGAAACCATGATACTATTCTAAAAGAATGTTTGATATATAAATTTTCAGCCGAGATGTCCATTGCCCGCAACGTGAATACCGACATCGAGACGCGAGCGGAGCGTCGTAACCACCCGCAAAGGAATAACCGTGCTAGAACGGACGACATTTATCCGATAGTTGATTTCAGAAATGAGTGGATTCAGCACGGGCACTAGCGAAGAATAACGGCATTATATTCAAACTGAAATTAAGAATTTACAAAGTTTAAAATGAAAGTCCAGAAGAATATACGTGCAGGATAATATCAGTAGAAAGTACAGTAAGCCGTTGTTCGTAGATATTTCCTCATACGCCCATGTTATAATCATATATTATTAGATGGAATATAATACAGTTCACACAGACATGATTTATAATTTGTAGAGTGACGGGCCAAACTGCAATAATTTCTCTAACAGAATCAAAAAATAAGTGTTATATTTTCAATAGGGAAAGTTTTAATATATTATGTATTAATGTGTTAATTGCATGTCCGTTGCAATCAACAGCACGGCGGCACAGATCGATAAAGAAAGCTACGACGCGGAATTCGACGCCGCAACGTCGGAAACCGAATTCGACGAGGACGACCTTCTCGGACCGGCCGAGATGTGCTGGTTCTCGTGTGGTCTCAGCTGCGGCCTCACCGGATAAAATAACGAAATCACAGATGCCCTTGCATCTGTTGTCCGAACGCTCCAGTCGAATGCGACAAGGGTCGAAGGTGCGAATCGTTTTGATCAGTCACGAGAAGATAGCAGTTTGATATGAAACACACGCAAACATGTTCGGACAAGAGGTTTTAATAAACATATACTATTTGCATCGGTATATGTCAGTCCAAATTTGCAATATGCCTTTCGAGGCGTATGAAAATTGGAGCGGCGTCGGTTCGACGGCGGTCAGTCGGCCTCATCGACTCGGCAGTCGGCGTGCCGTTTACGGGCTGGGTTGTACCACCCACCTGACGCGGTTCGAACCCGTCACGGACGACGCGAATCGAAACGACGAGACACGCCGACGGATTCGACAACAAACCACACCACGGACGTTTTCGAGGATACGATGGACACGACATTCACGAAACAGGAACGGCGCGAGATTGCTGGACGGGCACGAACCGTCCACGAACGAGTTGAAGGACCCCCGAACGAGCCGGGAGCGGAACCGCCGATAGAGCCGGAACAGATTCTTCACGAGTGGAAGGACAAGTTCCCGGACGAAGCGGCGTTTTACGAGCGTCTCAGGCGCGACGGACTAACGGAAGAAACCGTCCGCGAACAGCTCGCCGCGACCCGCTGGCCCGCCGACCATCCCCTTCCCGACTGGATACACACGGTCGAAGAAATGGTTCGACACGTCGAAGCGACGCCGACCGCCGACCGACGTGCAATCGGCGTTACGGTTCCCGAGGAGACGCCGTTCGTGGAGCTGTTGGCCAGCATCGCGGAGTACGCCCGTCAGCGACTACCGACGGGTACCGTCACTATCGACGCTATGTCGCCGATGGTCGAGGGGTTCGTCTCACAGCTCTCGAAAACGTGTGTTCGACCTCTGTACGTCGAATTCAAGAGCTTCGTCGAGTATCACGACCCGGAGTTGGCGAAAGCCGACCCCGGCGACGTTGCGAACCCGGACACGACGTACTACGACCAGTTCATCGACGCCATGTTCGAACACGGCTTCAAAAATCTCTTTGTGGAGTATCCGGTGCTCGGACGGCAGGTCGTCGTGTTCGTCGAAAACTGGATCGACGCGATTACTGAGGTTTGTGAACGGTTGGAACGAGACGAGATGACCCTCCGTGAACGGTTCGGCGTCGAGGGGAACATCACGGCACTCTCCCCGCTCGCCGACGACGTTCACGGCGGGGGTCGTATTCCGGTCCGCGTCTCGTTCGAGACGGGTGACGTGATTTACAAGCCGCGACCGGTCGATGGGGGCGTCGCGTTTTACACGATTCTGGAACGGCTCGACGAGTACCTCTCGCTTCCGTCCTTCGAGACGCCGACGTACGTCCCCCGCGAGGAGTACGGGTGGATGGAGTACGTCGAGTATCGGGACGTACCCAACGAAACCGCCGCCACTCGATACTACGAGCGTGCTGGTGCGATGTTGTGTGTCGCGTACGCGCTCAACTTCACCGACTGCCAGTTGGAGAACCTCATCGTCGACGGAGAGAACCCGATGATAGTAGACGGAGAAACGCTCTTTCACCCGCACATGGACGCGGACGCGAAACAAGTCCCGGAGGAGATATTCGACGTGATGGACGGCTCGGTCCTGCTGACCGCGCTGCTTCCGTGGTCCGCGGGAGACCCGCGCGAACCGGACAAGCAAGGGTTGGCGGCGTCGGTGGCCGGGTTCGGGAGGAAAAGCGGTCAGACACAACTCGCAAATCGGTCGCTCCCGTCCGTCGAGGCCGTCAACACCGACGTGATGTCGGTCAAAGAAGAGGAGATGACGGTCGGTTTGAGCACGAACACGCCGAGTATAGGCGGAGAAGACCAATCGCCGGACGACTACATCGACGCGCTCGTTCGTGGGTTCGAAGAGACTCACGAAACGATTCGTCGGCTCCACGTGGACGGGAAGTTCCTGTCCACCATCGCAACGTACGACCTCATCGACGGCATCGAAAACCGTCTCGTGTACCGGGCGACCATGCAGTACCGGTCGATTCGGCGCTCGACCACCGCGCGAAACCCGCTCCGGGACGGTGCACGCTTCACGGTCGAGTTCGAAGACCTCGCGGTTCCGTTCTTCGACGGCCGGATCAAAACGGATCGACACTGGGAGTTGTACGAAGCAGAGCGGCGCGACCTTCGACGGCAGGACATCCCGCGGTTCACGTCCCGACCCGACCAACGGCGGCTGTTCCACCACGGGGAACCGCTGGACGTGGTGGCGGACGAGTCGGGGTACAACCACGCGAAACGGCGCCTCGACGCGATGGATGAGGACGATTTGGCGGAACAGGTCTGGTTGCTCAGACAGATATACGATACCGCGGAACCGGACGAATTGACCCCCGAACCGACGGAGATAACCGAAGACCGACTGCAGCGCGACGCGGAGGAACTGTTCGACGACGTGATGGACGCGGCCATCGACACACCGGACGGCCACGGGTGGATTTCGGTGTGTCCGACCAATACCATGGTCAACCTGGCTCCGGCGAGTTATTCGTTGTTCTGGGGGCGAGGCGGTATCGCGCTCTCCGCAGCGGCCCTCTACGACGCGACCGGCGAGCAGCGGTACCGACGGGTGGTTTCGGAAACGCTCGACCCACTGCTCGAAGACCTCTCCAGCGGGGACTTTTCCGCGTCGCTCGGCGGAACGAAGGGGGTCGGGTCCGTCGTGTACACCCTGTCGGTCATCGCCGAACTGCTGGACGACGACGCCTACCGAGCGGGTGCGTTGGCGGCGACGCAAAAAGTGACCGCGGAAAAGCTCGCGCGTGACGACGTGTTCGACGTCATGGAGGGGTCCGCCGGGACGCTGCTCGGACTGCTCGCCTACTACGAGCGGTACGGCGAGTCGAGCGTCCTCGACCGCGCAATCGAGTGTGGGGAACGACTGCTCGAAGCGCGCGTCACGGTCAACGGGTGTCGGGTGTGGAACACGGGCGACAGGGAGACGCCGATAACCGGCTTCTCGCACGGGTCGAGCGGAATCGCGTACGCGTTGGCTCGGCTCGCCGCCGCGACGGACGACGCGCGATACGCCGAGGCCGCGCGGGAGGCGCTCGATTTCGAATCGAGTTTGTACGCGCCCGACCGGGACAACTGGGCGAGTTCGTCGGCGGTCGAGAACTATCGGGACAGGTGGTGTCACGGGCGGGCCGGAATCGCGCTCGCTCGCATCGGTATCAGCGAACAGCTAAACGACTCGTCGTTGCTTCCAACGGTGAACGATGCGCTGTCCGCGACGGCGACGGAGCGGCCGTCGCATCTCGACAACGTTTGTTGTGGAAACCTCGGCCGCGTCGAGACGATGCTCGTCGGCGCGCGTCGCGCCGACGGCGACCTCGATGCGGCGGAAACGTTACTGGGTCGCTGTCTCACTCGTCGGGACCGTGACGGCGTGCTGTCGCTCCCCGGCCATTCGGAGGCGTTCGTCAATCCGACGTTCTTCGACGGGATTTCGGGAGCGATTTACACGCTCCTTCGACTCCGTGACCCCGATTCGCTCCCCAGTGTCCTGCTGCTGGAGTGAGCTCACGATATCATATTCGTGGAAATCAGCTGTGTACCGTTCGTATCGGTACAAAACACGCCAGCGAAGAGGTCACTCATCGAGTATGACCGCTGTTTTAATAATTTAACTAGAGCAATAAGTTTAATATGATTGCACTAATATAATTATATTGCATGTCAGTTGTGATAGAAGATAAGAGTTCGATTCAGTTCGACAAGAAAAAATACGATGCGGAGTTCGACGTTCCGATGGAAACGCCGGATATCGATGACGACGAGTTCGTCGCAAAAGCCGACGATTCGTGGTGCTTGATCACGTGCGGTGTGTTCACGTGCACCATCACCGGCTAACGTCGCCGCATCAAACGACGGACCCCATTTTTAGTCGAGCGATGGTACTACTCTCACCGAGGATTCTCAAAAGGACCACACAAACGGACGACAATGAGAATAATAGAAGATAAAAGCGGTGTTGGTCGGATATACCGTTAAATAGCATCCGCAAATTCGGAGTATTGGTATAGTTCTATAGATATTGGATTCAATTTCAGTCCGGTAGTAAATTTTAATATATATCATGATATACGTATTGTATGTCAATCGTAATTGACAGTCCGGTGGCGGCACAGCTTAACAAAGACGTCTACGACTCCGAGTTCAAGACGGATGCGCTGGTTCCTGAATACGAGGACGAAGAGGACCTTGGCCCGGCGAAGCTGTGTCTTCTCACGTGCACCGTCAGCTGTGCAGTTACGGTCAGCGTCTAAGCGACGACGAGTGCTCGAACTGACCGACACATCACACAATTTTACGCGGCGGCGTGCCATATCCAACAGATTCACGACAAGATTATTTTTCTCGATATCAGCATAAGAATATAGTACAGTAATAAAAGATTGAATATAATACTAATATTTAATACTGTATAATTTAAAGTGTACAACGCATGTCAGTTGCAATTGATAACACGGTGACGGCACAGCTCAACAAGAACGCGTACGACTCCCAATTCGACGTGGAGATGACAGCCGACCTCGACGACGACACGCTCGGTCCGGCGAAAATGTGCATCATCACCTGCCTCATCACGGGTATCTAAGACGTCGGTACCGAGGGGGGAACTCCCCTCGATTCGAACGAATTTTATGAATCCCCATTTCCGTCCCCCAGCACCGCATACCGAAGCGCCCGCGGTAACAGGAACCACCATCCACCGTCCGGGTCGCCGTCCCGAAACGGGAAATCGTCAGTAGTGCCCCATCACGCCTCTCGTGCGCGCTGTAATGCCCGCTCGGTAGAAGCAGTAGTAGCCGACCACGAGGTAGAAGACGCTGGTTGCGACGAACAACGCGAGTTCGGAGGTGGGAAACTCCCAGAGTCGAATGCCGTTTTGCATCGCCATCCGCGTGAGATAACTGCCGTGTGCCACCGGCAGGAGCTTCAGCCACTCGATATCGCCGGTCGGCGCGGCGATGAGACCGATGAATCCGAACTGGACGATTTGGAACACGTTTTCGATGCGCTTGTACACGAGGGCGAGTCCCGCGAACAGGAACCCGATTCCGATGACGGACATGAGGGTCAACAGCACCAACGGGACGACCGTCAGCGGGTCGATGGTCAGCCAGCGCCCCGTCGTGAGCATCATAAACACCAGCAGAACACCCGCCCAGAGGACGCTCATGCAGACGTTGACGACCGTCTTGACGGCCATCACCGTTCCAAGCCCGTGTGGGGACATGAACAACCGCTCCAGCGTCCCCCACTGGGCTTCGCGCGTCACGTTCCACGCCAGTCCCGAGTAGGCGATGATCGACAGGGTGAACAGGAAGAATCCGACGATGATCCCGTCCAACGAGTCCGTCAGGGCGGCACCGGAAACCGCCTGTCCGCCGAAGAAGACCACCGCGAAGAGGATTATCAGCGTGAGCAGTCGAGCCACGGTGTTGACGGGATAGCGAACGAGGAGGATGAGGTGTTTGGACACCATGACCTTCACGAGCGCGAGCAACGAGGCGTCGTCCCGCGTCTCCGTTCCGGTATCAACGGTCGCCATCGGCGCTCACCTCCGTCGTGGCCGCGGTAGGCGGACCGTCCGAATCGCCGGGAACCGGCCGAGTACCCGTTGGAGCGGACGAATCGTCGGTCGGCCCGTCGCCGGTTTCGGTGAGTCGGAGGAACACCTCCTCCAAGTCCGGGTCCACGGATTCGACATCCCGTAACTCCGCTCCCGCGTCCCGGATGGTGTCCATCACGGCGTACATCTCGTCGCCGTCGGTCGCGGTGAACGTGACGGTCAGGCGGTCACCGTCATCGGAGCAGTCGGCTCCGACCGCCCGTTCGAATCGACGGAGAACGTCGTCGGCGACCGGCGATTCGAGCGTGACCTGATAGTCGCGGGTTCGGAACAGTTCGAGCAGGGAATCGACGGTATCGTGCTCGACGACAGAGCCGTCGTTGAGTATCAGAACGCTGTCGCAGACGGTCTCGATGACGTCCATGTCGTGACTGCAGAGGACGATGGTGACGTCCTCGCGGTCGGCGAGACGGTCGAGTTCCGAACGGAGTTCGAGGGAAGATTCGATGTCGAGCCCCAACGTCGGTTCGTCCATGAACACCACATCGACGTCGCGTGCCAGCGTCGATGCGAGCGAGACTTTCTGTTTCATGCCGCGAGAGAGGTCGTTCACCGGCGTATCGGCGTACTCCGAGAGACCGAACTGTTCCAAGAGGGACTCGTGTCGCTCCCGAAGATCGTCGGGGTCATCGCCGCCCAATCCCGCGAAAAACGAGAGGTTTTCCTGGACGGTGAGCCGCCAGTACACGTTTCGAGCGCCTTCCAAAATCGCACCGACGTTCCGATACGCTCGCCGTGGTCGTTCGTGGACGTCGATACCGGCGATTTCGACGGTTCCGGAATCCGGGATCACCAGCCCGAGGATGGACTTTATCGTCGTCGTCTTTCCGGCCCCGTTCGGTCCGAGCATCCCGACGACGGTTCCCGTTTCGATGTCGAAGGAAACGCCGTCAACGGCTGTTACAGCGTCATCGCCGTCGCCGAACGACTTCCGTAATCCGTCGACCCGAATCGCCGGGGTTCCGCCCGAACTCGTGTCAGTGACCATAGTTTTCTATTTGAATTTTACTTCTTCATATACTTTAATTGTTGTGATTATTTTTAAATCGATTACGCCCACATAATCCAGAGATAGGTCGAATCTGGTGTCGAGCTTCGAATCGGCGATATCGACCAGGTGCCGAGAAAAGAGACGGGGCACCGTCAGGTTGGAATACGGATGGTCACGACACTCCCCGACGGGTCGTTTTCGCCGATGGAGATATCTGCACCCAAGCGAGAGACCCCCCAGTAAACCAACCACAGGCCCAATCCGCTTCCATGCTGGAGTGGCGTCTCTTCGCCGTCCAGCAGAACCGCGCGCTCGTGGTCCGGAATCGCGGGACCGTTGTCCCGCACTTCGATGACGACGGACTCGTCCGCTCGCCGGACGAGAATCGTGACGCTGGGGTCCACCGTCCCGGTGTGTTTGAGCGCGTTATCGACGACTTCCGCGAGCGTCGCTTCGAGAATTTCCCGGTCGGTACGCGCGTCGATACCGTCGTCCGGTGTCGAAATCGTGAGTTCCCCGTCCGGGTACGTCCGAGCGACGTCGGAAGCGACCGACCGAACCAACGCATCGACGTCCACCGGTTCGCGGTCGAGGGCCTCGCGCGCGAGCAATCGCTCCGCCCGTTCGACGGTCGTTCCGAGGTGGACCAGTTCCCGCGAGACATCCCGAATCCGCGCGGCGACGGTCGGCGTTTCCATGGGGCCGTCGTCACCGAGCGTTTCCGCAAACGCTCGAACGGCGTCGAGTTCGTTCCGGAGGTTGTGTCTGAGGACGCGATTGAGGACTTCGAGGCGCTGTTCGTGCGTCCGTTGTTCCGTCACGTCTCGGAAAAGATAGACGTGCCCGATGTGAGTTCCGTGTCGCTCCGTCAGGGACGAGCGACTGACCTCGAACTCGCGGCGACCATCGACGGTTTCGAGAGAGATGACTTCGCCCGTCGGGACGTCCAGTGCGACGCCGAGAACATCGTCCACCGACTGGCCGATGGCGTTCTTCGTTTCGATGTCGAAGGTGCGCGTTGCCTCCCGATTCGCGTCCAGGAGACGACCCTCTCGGCCGACGACGCAGACGGACGCCGACAGTTGGTCGAGAACGGTTTTCCGAGCGAGATGACCCGTACTCGGGCCGCTTTCGAACAGTTGGTAGTTGCGCTGGACGAGAACGGCCGCCGCGCTGATGGCGACCGCACCCAGCAGAACCACGTCCGTTATCACCTCGAACCGTGCCGTTTCGAGGCTCGCCGGAAGGGCGAGGAGGGTAATGCTCGCCCCGAAGACGGTCAGGACGAGCGCCCTGTCGGACGGTAGGTCGTCGTACGAGATGGCCGATTGGAGGACGAGAAACACGCCGAAGCCGCCGACCGAGATGGTCGCTAGCAACACGACGCTCCCGAAGGCGAACGAGGCGGATTTGAACGGGCCGGAGAGCGAATTTCGAACCACCGCGTTCACCCAGACGAACGCGGGTAGCAACAGCAACCCGGCGACCCGGCGACCGGTCATCGTCGGACCGCGACCGGTGTACTCGAACGCGAAGACGGCCCATATCACCGACGCGACCATCCAGCAGATGATGAGGCCGCCGAGAGCGAGTTCCGTCGAAAGGACCCCCGTTCGCCCGAGGACGACGAACCCCGTCATCGAAACCAGCGCGAGCAACAGGAAGACGAACGCATCCGCACCGGGGAGTTTCCGATGGCGGACGGCCATGGTGGTTGCGACGGCGAACAGCCCTATCGCACCGACGCCGGAGACGAGAACCGTCGCGTCGGTCACCGTTCGGCACCTCCATCGACCGGAGACGGAGCGTCTCGGCTGAGGGAGCCATCCCGACCGGACGAATCCGTCCGTCCCGAAGCACGCGACGCCGAACCGATGCCGGGAAGTCGGACGCGGATACGACGACCGTCGGTTTCGTCGGGTGAAACGGAGACGGAACCGTTCGCGTGTTCGACCGCGAGTCGGGCGATCTGCATCGAGATGCCGTCCGAGAACTGTCCCTCGTCTTCGGCGGAGTCCGACTCGGACGGACCGTCATCGACAATTCGTATCGTCACCATCTCATCCGTCTCTTCGACGGCGACGGCGACGGTTTCGGCGGCGTGACGGACGGCATCGTCCAGCAGCGTTTCGACCGTGGTCCGGAGGAGCGACCCGCCGATTGCAACCGGGACCGGACCGTCGGGGAGCGTCGGCACGATGTCGATGTCAGCGGAATCGGCGTTCACCACGTCCCGGACTATCGGAACCGCATCGGTTCGCTCGTCGGCCCCGGTCCCGTCGCCGTTGGCCAGCGCACGCTCGACTTCGCGGGTGCGCTCGACGAGCGTCAGCAGGTCCGTCGTCGTCGTGTGGATGCCGTCGCCGACACCTTCCGGGTCCGTCGCCTCGGCCGTCTCGGAATCGAGCAGCGCGGTCACATCGTCCGCGACGGCCCCCATTTGCTCACGCATCGCGCCGGTCAGTAGGTGGTTGAGGACCGCCAATCGGTCCTCACGATTTCGGCGGTCGGTGACGTCCTGACAGACCAGGAGGTGGCCAAACAGGCGGTCACGGTCGTCCGTGACGCTCCGCACGGTGACCGACAGAATCGTGTCGTCGTCCGTTCGAACGTGGGTCGGTTCTTGGGCAGCGGCCGCGCTCGCCGTGTCGAACGGAACCGGGAAGACATCTCCGAGCGGCCGTCCGAGGGCCGCGCTCCGGTCGATGTCGAACACCGTCTCGGCGCTCGGATTGAGGTCCCGAACTCGACCGTCGCGGTCGACGACCACGACCGCATCCGATAGCTCTTCGATGATTCGGTCCCGCCCGGCGACGCGGACGACGGGAAGCATCTCGAACGGACGATAGCGGCTCACGGCCACGCTCAGCAGTCCGCTCGCTGCGATGAACATGGAGGGAACGACGACGGGATTCGGAAACTTCGACGCGACCACGGGAACGAGGACGAGGACCGCCGCACCGCCCGAGAGTAGCATCGACCCGCGAATCAGGAACTCGTTTTCCTCGTAGGAAACCGTGACGACGACGATGAGGCCGATGACGACCAACGACGCCAGCACGAGGATGACGGAGTTGAGGAGGACGTTGACCAGAACGAACCGCCGGAAGAGCGACGTCGCACCGGCGATATCGATGCCGAGCATGGTGACGGACAGCCCAGCGACGAGCGCGACCGCTAACGGAGTAACTCGTCCGCCGCGGCCGGTATACCGGAGGGCGAAGAGGAACCAGAACCCGCCGCCGAAGACGATGACGGAGTACATGCTAAGGAACCAGAATTTCGTGAGGAACGTGGTCACGAGCGGGTGGACGACGGCACCGAGGAACACGACGACCGCAACGCCGAGCAACGGCAAGGAGGTCGGTTCCGACCGAACTCGCCACATGATCACGAGGAAGTATCCCGTCACGAGGACCGAGACGAGGTTTATCGCAACGCGCAGCCCCAACTCGACGTCCATCATTCGACTAGCACATCACCGCACGCGGCGCTGGGTTCCTGCTAACGGTGCGATACACTTCGCGGGGGAGGGGAGTGACGTCACGGTCGTAGGGCGAACGGATGAAGCACACATAACGGGCGGACACTGACGGATAGGTCTTATTTGTGAACGGTATTAAACCAAGAGGAAACCAACGCGGGCCGGAACGGCCGGGGATAGCGATATCGGAACGGAAAGACAGGAAAGACGCCGCGGTCGCCCCGAAAACCGGTAGCGGACGGGTCTGACTCCGCACCTGACACGACCGCCGTTTCGATATCGACCGGTCCGTTCGACAATCCATATGAGGTAGCTAGCGCCCATCACTGAAAATGTCCCCTCTAGGAGTACAGATACCGTACGGGTCAGCACCGCGAGACGGCACCGACGCCGCGCGTGGACGTGGCAGTTTCCCGTCGAAAATAGTTGGTAATTATATGATGGCGACGAGATACGACGGGTAAGGCTCGATTCAGATGGTGAGCGATACGGACGACGAGACACTGGCGAAGGCACTCATCGTGGACGACCAAAAGGAGGTCGCAGACGCGTACGCGCTCCGACTCCAAGGACTCTGTTCGGTCGAAACCGTCTACGATGGGGAGGCCGCTCTCGCAACGGTCGAGGAGTCGACGGTCGACGTCGTTCTCCTCGACCGCCACATGCCCGGCATGTCCGGAGACGAGGTACTCTCCGAACTCACCGGTCGGGGGTTCGACGGCCGCGTCATCATGGTGACGGCCATCGACCCCGGCTTCGACGTTCTGGATATGCCGTTCGACGACTACCTCTGTAAGCCCGTGGACCGCGAGGACATCCGAACGGCCGTTACACAGCAGTGTACGATTCTGGGATACGAAATGCTCGGCGAGTACTTCAGCGTCGAGTCCAAACGCGCGGTTATCGAGGCGGAGATACCCGAAGGAAAGCGCCAAGACCATCAGCAGTATCTCGACATCGAGCGCAAAGCGGCGCAGTTGGCCCACCGAATCCATCGATTGCTCGACGACCCGCACGAACTGTTCGAGGCGTTCGAGGCCATCGACCGCGAGGGACGCTAAGTCCACACCGAACCGTCACCGAATCGAGAGCGGGTGTGTTCCCGTTTCGTCTCCTACTTTCGAACCACCGAAACCGAGTCGTCGAAAAACGAATCCAACAGCTTCCGCTGTGCCGCCCGAAGGTGATAGAGGAGCGTCGAACCGGTGATACCGAGGGTGCTTGCGACCTCCTCGGCGGTGCTTCCCCGCGGCGATTCGAAGTAGTCGGCGAAAAAGGCCGTCCTGAGCACGGCCTCCTGTTGGTCGGTCAGCCTGTCGCCGAGTTCGTCACGGAGTTGGTTCGCGGTCGTAACGGGTCGCTCGCGTTCCCGCACGGCAACGACGTCCGCGTCGAACTGCCGCGTCACTGCATCGGCGATTCGACGAACGCTTTCGTCCGGGGAGAGTTCGACGACGATGCGCCCGGACCCGTCCTCGAACTCGGCGGACCGGATGGAGACGCCCAGCGTCGAGAGCACCCCGAGCAGGGTTTCGGTGCCGAGTTCCATCTCGACGGAACCGGTCTCCGCGCTATCGTTGACGATGCGGGAGACGACGGCATCGTCGCCGAAATCGAGCGTCTCGGCCACCGTCGCTGGCGGTTCGCCATCGACCCTGAAATAGCAGAGCAGTCCCCTGTCGTCGTGTGAAACCATCCCGGCGAGCGAGAGTGCAGCCGAGAGGTCGGCGCTGGCGGCCACGAGAGGGGAGTCCGGGTCCGTCACCTCGAACGTGAGTTCGGTGACGGTATCCGATAGGAGGAGGTTTCGGTTGCGCGTCGCGTTCACGGCGAATCCGGCGATTTCGCCGACCGTCTCGAAACTCGCGCGCTCGCGGGAGGAAAACGCCTCCTGTTCGGACGAGTAGACGCCGACGACGCCGTGTACCTCCGGTCCGAACGTGAGCGGAATCGCCAGCATCGACTGCAATCCCTCGGCGAAAGCCGCTCGACGGACGGCCTCGGGGACCGTATCGTCGCTCGCCAGCGAGCGAACGACTTGGAGCGTTCCCGTCTCGGCGGCGCGTTCTTCCGGACCCATTTCGGACCGCGACAGGCTCTCCGTGAGGTTCTCGAACGTCCGACCGGTCGCCCCCGAGGACGCGCGGACGACGATTTCGTCCGCGCCGAGTTTCCGCTCCCCGACCCACGCGAACTCGTAGATGTCCGTCTCGCCGAGGCGCTTGCAGATGGTCTCGGCGATTTCGTCCCGCGTGGACGCATCGACGAGATCGGTGAGAATCTCGGAGATGAGGCCGTTGAGGAGTATCAACCGGTCGAGCTGGCCTTGGATATCCGCGACGGTCCGTTCGTGGCTCCGGCGGTCGGTCACGTCGCGGAGATAGACCGTCACCTCATCGTCCACCGGGACGAGCGAAACCACGAGCCACCGTTCGAGTTCGGGGTAGTACTCCTCGAACTCGCGGTCCTCCGTGGGCGGTCCCGCATCGAGGACGGTCGAAAGCGTGTTCTCGACGCTCCGCGGAAACACGGTTCCGACGTCGGCACCGGTCACGTCGGCCGTTCCGACGTCGAGGAGCCGCCGGGCGGCCTCGTTCACGCCGGTCACCGTGCCGTCCGTCGAACAGTCGAGAACGCCTATCGGCGCTCGGTCGAGTTTTTCGTCCATCGTTGTGCTGGTGTCGAAGTCGTCCCTGTCGGTTAATCGATACGATTCCTGCTATTTCACCGTGTCGCTCGCTACGACCGCGGGGTCGAATCGTCGCGGCGAACGTCGCACACCTCGAATCTGGCTCCGCCGTTCGCCGACTCCTCGATTCGAATCGTCCACTCGTGGGCCGCGACGATGCGGGCGACGATGGCCAACCCCAAACCGGTTCCCCGTTCGTGGGAACTGTATCCGGGTTCGAACACGACCTGTCTGTCCCGCGGCGGTATTCCCGGTCCGTCGTCGGCGACGTAGAACCCGTCGTTCGAGTCCCGCGATAGCCCGCCGATGCGGACGGTCGGCGTCTCGCCGCCGTGTTCGACCGCGTTTCGGAACAGGTTCTCGAACAGTCGGCCAACGTGGTCCGCGTCGGCGACCGCCGTCGGAAGCGAGTCTTCGACGGTCAGCGTCGCCCCGTCCGTCTCGACCGTCTCCCACGCGGCCACGGCCAACTCCTCGAAATCGACGGCTTCGGAGGGGTCGACTGCTATCGTATCCGTCCCGCGAGAGGCGGTCAGAACGTCCCGTATGATGCGCTCCATGCGCTCGTGTGCTCGCTCGACGTGCTCGAAGTGCGCGTCGTCGCCGGTTTCACGACCCGCGCGGAGACGGGCCTTGGCGACGTCGAGCGGATTCCGGAGGTCGTGGGTGATGACGCTCGCCACCGACCCCCACCGCTCGTCTCCCGGTTTCGTTCGCGGACGTTCGCAACCGGGTGCGAAGACGACGTGTCCGCCGGACCCGTCGGACGCGGGTACCACCCGGACGAGATAGCTCGTTCCGTCGTTTCCGCCGTCCCCGTTGCCCCCATCGGCGTCGGCCCGTTCCGGGACGCGAAGACGGGTACCGAACTGCTCGTTCCGAGAAACGCGAGTCACGAACTCGGTCGGGGAGGAGGTCCCGGAAAACTGAAATCGGTCGAAGACGGAGCGGAGCGAGACGTTCGACGCGTCTGCGTCGAACGTCTCCCGGAACGCCTCGTTACCCGCTCTCACCACCGGTCGTTCGTCCTCGAAGCCGTATTCGAGCACCGGGTCGGGGTACCCGTCCACCGGGAGCGGTTGCAGTCCGTCGTCGGAGTCATCGTCGGTCATGTTCGTTAGCGGTTCTGACGGCTGTAAGCACGAAAATACGCGGATTCCGGCGTCCCGGTGCGCGAGAGGGCACGTCGCATTTATCCTACGTTAGGCCGCCTCGAACTTAGTGGTGGATTCTAGCTATGCAGAGGTTGGCGTCGAACGAGGCGGTCGTCGTGGGTGTGTGGTTGGGTCGAGAAGAAAGTCGGCGGGAGACGGGTAGTTAGGTCGGGCGGGGCACGGAGGTGAAGGTGGAGGTGGAATGGCGTCAGCGGGGAAGCGAATGGAGGGCGTCAGCAGGTCGGCGGGGACGGAGGAGGGAGGGGTGTCGAAGGGGAGAGTCGAGCGCGCCAGCGGGAGTCGATGGGAACCGAGGAGACTGGACGAAGCGGTCAGGTCTGTCGAAGCGCTTCGATGGGGTCGATTCGAGCGGCGCGCACGGCGGGGTACAACCCGGAGACGATACCGACGCCGACCCCGACCGCGGCGGCGATGGTGATCCAATCGACCGGATACGTCATCGGCCACTCCGCGAGGGTGACGGCGAGGTAGCCGAATCCGATACCGACCAGAATACCGAAGACCGCACCGATGGCACCGAGGATGATGGATTCGACGAGGAACAGCTGAACGATGTCCCGTTTCCGTGCGCCGATAGATTTCATGATGCCTATCTCCCGCGTTCGCTCGGTGACGCTGACTATCATCATGTTGGCGATGCCGATGGACCCGACGACGAGCGAAATCGCGGCGATACCGCCGATGAGGACCGTCAGTTGGTCGAGAGTGGAGGACACGCGGTCAACCTCGTCTCGAATCGTCTCCACGACGATATCGAAGTCGTCGGCCTTGAGCTTCCGAGCGTCCGACCGTTCGTGCATGTAGTTCGCCGCGGCTTGCTTCACCGAATCGACGTCATCCATGCTGGTCGCCCGTATTTCCACGCCGGAGTAGGCGCGCTTTTCCTCACCGCCGGGCGTCCGGACGGTGGTCGCGTACTGTGAGCCGAGCGGGACGTACACGATAGGGGACGCGGCGTGACTGCCGATATCCTCATCGACGATGCCGGTCACGGTGACGGTCTTTTGCGAACCGTCCTGGAACGAGAGGGTCACCGTCTCGCCCGCCGAGACGTTCTTCTCGAACAACTGTGCCGCCCGCGTGTTCATCACCGCTTGGTCGTCCCCGGAGAACACCTCGCCCTCGGTGAACTCGTGCGGTTCGCCGTGTTCGAACCGGTCGGTAGTCGTGGCCTGCACCGCGAACATGCCGGTGATGCTGTCGTTTCCGTGCGACAGTTGGGCGGCCGGAACGCTACCGAGCGGGGCGACGTACTCGACGTTATCGAGCTGTCGCAAGGCCTCGACGTCGGATTCGGTGTAGATGGGAGAGTGGCTCTGTTGGATACCGACCGCGCCCGTCGACCGTTGCGTCGATATCTTCATCACCGGTTCGTTCATCGCGCCCACGTCACCGAGGATGTTCGCGGAGAACGCGCCGCCGAGAATCATGAACGTGATGACGGACCCGATACCGACGATGACGCCGAGCGTCGTCAGCGTGGACCGGAGTTTGTGCGAGGTGATCGTCCGCCAACTGATACGGAGGCTTTCGCCGAGTTTCATTCGTCGGTCCCTCCGGTGTCGTCGGAGTCGGTGTTCGAACGCTCCGCGGACGCCGATAGAACCTCGATGTCGTCGATAGCTCCGTCGACGAGGTGGATGATTCGGTCGGCGTACTCGGCGATTGCCCGCTCGTGGGTGATCATCACGATGGTCCGCCCCTCGTCGTGTAGCTGGGTGAACAGCTCCATTATCTCCTCGCCGGTTTCGGTGTCGAGGTTGCCCGTCGGCTCGTCGGCGAGCACGAGCGTGGGTTCGTTCGCCAGCGCGCGTGCGATGGCGACCCGCTGGCGTTGCCCGCCGGACAGTTCGTTGGGCGCGTGGTCCAATCGGTCGCCGAGGCCAACGCGGTCTAAGAGCGTGCGAGCGCGCTCGCGGCGGCTTTCATCGACGGCATCGTGAAACACCATCGGCAGGGTGACGTTTTCCGCCGCCGTGAGTTTCGGCATCAGGTTGAACTGCTGGAAGACGAATCCGATTTCCGTGCCGCGGAGGCGCGCCCGTTCGTTGTCCGAGAGCGAATCGACCGCCTGCCCGTCGATACTGACGGTGCCCTCGTCGGGCGTGTCGAGACAGCCGAGCATGTTCATCAGGGTACTCTTCCCGGAACCGCTCGGTCCCATGACCGCGGTAAACGACCCGTCCGGGAGGGAAACGGAAACGTCGTCTAGCGCGTGAACCGGCTTTCCGAGGTGGTAGGTCCGTCGAACGCCGCTGGCCGAAACCACGGCCGGACGGTCGTTCGCCGTTCCGTCGTTCGTTCCGGGGCGTGGTCTATCGGTCGACGACGAGTCGCCGTCCAACACCGAGCGTTGGGAGCGACCCCCGTCGTCAGCATCACTCATCATGTTTCGAAATAATCGAGGAGGTCCACTCCCCTGTCATGACACGCTAGCTATCACGATGCGTTACCGAACCGCGTCTAGTAATCATGACGGCGGCGACGAAGCCGGGTGAAAGCGTCACGACGGCGGTTCTATCCCGCGGAAAGCGGTGCACAGTGCCGGACGCTCGTCGTCTCGCCGAGAAATGTAGGGATGTGATAGCTTCGTTTGAACGACGGTATGAGGGATTCGTTCGACCTTGTACCGATAATTCGTTCGACCTCGTGCCGAATCAGGCGTGCGTACGCTGAAGACGGTATGTTGGGTCGGGGGTTCAGACGAAGAAAACGCCGGAGCGTCCAAACTGATAGACCCGTCGTTCGGCGGTCGTCTGCATAGTAAGACACCCAAACCAGAAGGCGGTGAGCCGTCCGTACACGTAGAGATGAACGAGTCCTCATCGAACGACCGCGACCGCCACACGTCGAATCGAACCACATCCCGGTCACGGAGACGGGTGCTGCAGCTAACCGGGACGGTCGGCGTCGCGCTCGCCTCCGGCTGTCTCGACATGTTTCCCAGCGGGAGCGTCGAAGCGGAGGCGACTCCCGTCACAGTTTCCGACGAGGCGCTCTCGAAAACGGGGTACAGCTTGGTCGATACGGAGGGGTTCGGACTGACGAGCGGGTTCGACCTCCCGGACGGATTCGAGGGGGTTTCGGTGCACAGCCAGATTTCCAAATACCGTCGGAACGGGACGGACGCATCTCTGCCCGCGTTGTATTTCGGCCTCAGCGTGCCGATAGCCAAAGTGAGCGGGCGGACCATCGACCCGCTTCGAGAGATGAACGAGCGGGAGATAATCGAAACCGAAGGCGGCGTCATCGACACCGCTTTCTCGAACAACTACGGGACCGTGACCGTGAGCGGGAAAAACGGCACCAAGTCCATCAACCTCCTCGGAACGACGACGGACCTCGTTACCTTCGACGGCACGGCGAAGAAGGACGGTGCCTCGACCGACTTGCGGTTTTTCGTCGCGAAGACGGTCGACGACGGGGACCAAATCGCGGTCGTCGGCGCACAACCCTCGAACGCCGCGAACGAGGACGCGTTCAGACGGTTGACGAGGGCGCTCCAGCACGGCTAACGGGTCGGCAACGACGGGACTCGTGGGGAGTAGGAGGCGGGAACGCCGTCAGGAGAAAACAGCGGAAAGTCCGTCACGAAAGCATGGCCGCAATCCCGTCGTGTGGCCGCATACTCAGCCGAGACTCGTTCGAACGGTCGGAAGCCGCCAGCCGAACCGAACCGCGGCGACCCGCGTGACGAGCGTGACGGCCGCGCATCCGCTCGCCGCGACGTTCGCGTCGCCGCCGAGGGCGAGCAGGCACCAGTAGGCGGAACCGCCGATGACGGCACAACTCGCGTAAAAGTCCCGCATCAGCACGAACGGCGAGCGGTCGAGGAGGATGTCCGCCATCGCGCCGCCGCCGACGGCGTTTATCGTCGCGACCGCGACGACGCCGAACGGGGAGACGCCCGCTCCGGACGCGACGATTGCACCGGCAGTGGTGAACGCGGCGAGGCCGACGCCATCGGCGGCCAGCGAAATCGGGTGTCGGTCCGGTTCGTCGAACAGGATGGACAGCACGACCGCGGTGGTCACGCCGACCACGCCGAACCCGATGTTCGAGAGGGTCTGGAGCGAGAGCGGAATGCGATTGACGAGCACGTCGCGGGTCGTTCCGCCGCCGAATGCGGTGACGAGGCCGACGACCGTCACCCCGAACGGGTCGAATCCCTCCCGGATTGCCTTGCTCGCGCCGACGAGCGCGAAGGCGACCAACCCGACGGCGTTTGCGATATAGAACAGTTGGTTCGAAAGCATCAGTCACCGTCCCGTTGTGTCACCGCGGTTAATACGACAGCGATTGCGGTCAAACCGTCGGAAGTCGGCCACGGAGTTCGTATCTGGTCGAGCGTTCGTGTGTGAAAAGACATGTTTCCGGCAGTAAGATACGCTCATCCCGTCAGACAGTAATGATTAACCATGGTTGATGCAACCATCGACGTAATCCACCGGGGCGGATTGGAGTGCGACCTCAACTACCTCATCGAGGGCAACACGCTCGGGTCCCACGACGAACCGAATCCGGACACCGACTACGTGGAGATACCCGTGTTCAACCTCGTCATCGACCATCCCGAGGGGACGATTCTCTGGGATACGGGTAACCACGAGGACGCGCTCGACGGTCACTGGCCGGAGGGGTTGAAACAGGCGTTTTATCCGCACGACGTTCGGGAACACGACCTTCGGGACGACCTCGCGGATGCGGGGTACGATATCGACGACATCGATTACGTGTTCCAGACACACCTTCACCTCGACCACGCGGGCGGCCTGCACCACTTCGACGGGACGGACACGCCCGTGTTCGTCCACGAGGAGGAGTTGAAGTTCGCCTACTACAGCACGAAGACGGACGAGGGAAGCGGCGCGTACATCCTCGGCGACTTCGACCACGACCTCAACTGGCGGGTGCTCCACCGCGACCGAGAAACGCACTTCGAGGACGTCGAGTTCGTTCGTCTCCCGGGTCACACGCCGGGATTGACGGGGACGGTCTTCCACCTCGACGGTGCGGGAACGGTCGCGTTCGCGGGTGACGAAATCTACCAAACCGAGAACTACGAGAACGGGACGCCGCTCGGTGCCGGACTGCTCTGGAGTCACCGCCACTGGTTCGACAGCCTCCAGAAACTGAAGGAGATAGAGCGCGAGCACGACGCCGAGGTGGTGTACGGCCACGACCCAGAGCAGTTCGAGGAGATTCAGGGAGGGTGGCCCTGAGATGAGTTACGAACGCTCCGTCTCCGCGCCGTCGCACGAACTCTCGCCGGAAACGGTCTGGCACATCCAGATGCCCCAGATTCGATTCGGACGGGACGCGACGGACGAACTGGCGTTCCAGTTGCGCGACCTCGGCGTCGAGGAGGGCGCACACGGCCTCATCATCACCGACGAGACGCTCTCGGACATCGGCCACGTCGGGCGCGTCGAGACGCACCTCGAAGACGCCGAGTTCGCCGTCGACGTCTACGACGAATCGGAGCGCGAACCCTCCATCGCGGACATCGAGAACTGCTTGGCGTTCGTCCGCGACGAGAAGGGCGAGGAGGGTTACGACTTCTACGTCGGTCTCGGCGGCGGCAGTTGCATGGACACCGCGAAGACGACCCGCGCTGTCATCGCCAACGGTGGCGGCCCGCTCGACTACATCGCCGAACCGACCGGCGAAGGGAAGGCCCTGGACGAGTCGGGACCGCCGCTCGTCCTGATGCCGACGACCGCTGGAACGGGGGCCGAAATCTCGCCGGTTTCCATCCTCTCGGTGGAGGAAAAGGAAATAAAGGAAGGCATCTCCAGCAACCACATCCGCGCGGACGCGGCGGTCCTCGACCCGACGCTCACGACCACGCTTCCGCCGGAACTGACCGCGAAGACGGCGATGGACGCCCTCGGCCACGCCATCGAGGGGTACACCACCCACGAGTACGACTCGCTCCTCCGGCCGACGGACCCCCGCGAACGGCCCGTGTACGCCGGGCGGACGCCGCTCACCGAGATGTTCTCCGAGAAGGCCATCGACCTGCTGTCGGGCAACGTCCGAAAAGCGGTTCACAACGGGGACGACCTCGAAGCGCGCGAAAACATGTTGCAGGGTGCCCTCTTCGGTGCTATCGCCGGATTGACCGCGGGCGCGAGCCTCTGTCACGCGATGGCCTATCCCGTCGGGAACAAGTATCACACCTACCACGGCGAGACCATCGCGGTGCTCACTCCCGCGAGCACGCTGGGCTACAACGCCGCGAGCGACCCGGAGCGGTTCGCCTCGCTCGCCCGTCGGTTCGGCGTCGACACGACGGGGATGAGCACGAACGAGGCCGCGGACGCCCTGAAAGGGGAGTACATCCGACTCCAGCGGGACTTGAACGTCCTCCCTAGCGGCCTCGCCGAGTTGGCCGGGATTACGGAGGACGACGTGGATTGGCTGGCGAAACAGACCGTGGACACGCAAGCGCGGTTGCTCCGCTGTAACCCCCGTCCCGTGACGGAAGAGGATGTCCACGCCATCTTCACAGACGCGCTATACAACTGGGAACCATAACTGGGGACGCACGAAGTGCCGTGCGCCGCGAGCGGGATGGTTGACATCGATAACTCCCTCTCGTTAAATCTTTCCAAAGATAACGATATTAGGACGGTTGGCGACCATCAATAAACGCTTTTGCCAGTGTGGGCACATGGCACGGACGACGCATGAATCTCGTTCACCACGTGGCGGACGCGGCGGCGGAACGCGGCGAGGCACCGGCGCTCGTCTACGACGGGCAAGAGACCTCCTACGAAGCGTTCTGGACGCGAACGGGGCGGTTCGCGGCCGGACTCGCCGAGCGCGAAATCGGCGCGGGCGACCGGGTCGCCATCTACCTCCCGAACCTCCCCCAGTTCGTCACCGCGTTCCACGGCACGCTCCGCGCTGGCGGGGTGGTCGTTCCGATGAACCCTCAGTACAAGCGCCGGGAACTCCGCCACCTCCTCGGGGACAGCGGTGCGAAGGCGGTCGTCACCCTCCCGGACCTCGTACAGCACGTCGGTGCGGTTCGGGAAGAAACCGACGTGGAAGCCGTCGTGACCGTCGGCGAGGGTGACGGCGACGTTCGGTTCGAGGCATTCCTCGCCGACGAAACGCGTCCCATCGCCGACCGAGCGGCCGACGACGTCGCTGTCCAACCCTATACCTCGGGAACGACGGGGACGCCGAAGGGCGTCCTCCTCACGCACCACAACCTCGCGTGGGATGCGAACGCCTCGACGAACCCCATCCCGGACGGAATCCGACCGACGGACCGCCACCTCGGCGTCCTTCCGCTGTTCCACATCTACGGCATGACGGTGACGATGAACGCGACCCTGTTCGACGGCGGAAGCTACTACCCGCTACCGGCGTGGGACGCGGAGACGGCCGCATCCCTTATCGAATCGGCGAAGTTGACGCTGGTCCACGCCGTTCCCGCGATGTACAACGACCTCGCGGGTCTACCCGAAGACGCGGAGTTCGACCTCTCATCTGTCCGATTCGCCAACTCCGGCGGAAGCGGCCTGCCCGAAGAGGTTCGCCGGGCGTTCGAGGAACGGTTCGACGTCGAACTGCACGAGGGCTACGGCCTGACCGAGACGAGTCCCGTCACGCACGCCAACCACGCCGGGGAGCGGCGACCGGGCAGTATCGGCAGACCGCTCGACGGCGTGTCCGCCCGCATCGTCGATGACGCGTTCGACGAGCGACCGCCGGTGGAACGCGGCCCCGTCGAGGAGGGAAGCGTGGACCTCGACGAGATAACCGGCGAACTCGTCGTCGCGGGACCGAACGTGATGACGGGGTATTACGAGCGCCCCGAGGCGAACGCGGAAGCGTTCACCGAGACGGACGGAAAGCGCTGGTTCCACACCGGCGACATCGGCTACGCCGACGAGGACGGCTTCTTCTTCGTCGTGGACCGCAAGAAGCACATGATAAACACGGCAGGGTACAACGTCTATCCGCGCGAAGTCGAGGAACTCCTCTTCGAACACCCGGCCGTGGCAGACGCCGCCGTCGTCGGCATTCCCGACGAGCGCCGGAACGAGACGGTCAAGGCCTTCGTCGTCCCCGAACCGGACGCGGACGCGACGCCGGAGGACGTGCGGGAGTACTGTCTCGAACGACTCGCGGCGTACAAACATCCCCGCGAGGTCGAGTTCGTGGAGGAGTTACCGCGGACGACGACCGGGAAGGTCCAGAAGTTCCACCTCGAAAGCCGGGACTGACGGGAACGAAAGGGGAAGGAACCGCGGGAGACGAAGACCTTTGAACGCGGGCGAGAAGGGAACAGTATGGCACACCCCAGCGTGCACCACCACGGAATCTCCGTCTCGGACCTCGACCGCGCGGTCGAATTCTACAGCGACGTGCTCGGATTGGAGCTGCTCGACCGATACACCCTCTCCGACGACGCGCTCTCGACGGCCATCGGAAGCGGACCGATAACCGGCCGCTTCGCCCAACTCGGGGGCGAGACGTCCCGCGTCGAACTCATCGAGTACGAGAGAGACGACGGCGATGCGGGCAATTCGGACGAGGGGAACGAGACCAGTGGCGCGGACCGCACGGACGACGCGGACGACGGCCGCGCCCGTGACGTGTACGAAACCGGCGCGAAACACCTCGGACTACGGACGGACGACATCGAGCAAGTCTACGCGGCCCTGCCCGAGGACGTGGAAACCATCAGCGAACCGCAGACGACCGGCAGCGGGACGCGGATTTGCTTCCTCCGGGACCCCGACGGGAACGCGGTCGAACTCCTCGAACTGTAGGGACCCGTTCGAGCGACGCGGAACGATTGGGGCACCTGTTTCTTCCAACCATAAAAAGAACCAAGTATTCAGCTGACAATCGTTACGTATGCGGCTCGAAAATAAAACAGTGTTCGTCACGGGTGCGGGACAGGGTATCGGAGAAGCGACGGCCAAGCGGTGTGCGAGGGAGGGTGCGTTCGTCATCTGCACCGACGTGAACGAGGAGACGGGACCGGAGACGGTTGCGGACATCGCGGACGACGGCGGCGACGCGGAGTTCTTCGAACTCGACGTGACGGACGCCGAGTCGTTCTCGACCCTCGTGGACGCCGTGGTCGCGGAGCACGAACTCGACGTGCTCGTCAACAACGCGGGGGTCGGTCACCCGCCAGCGTACGTGGAGGACGTACAGGATTCGGTCTTCGAAGGGGTCTTCGACGTGAACGTCCGCGGCGTCTGGAACGGCTGTCAGGCCGCGCTCCCGCACCTGAAAGAGCGAGGGTCGGGGAACATCGTCAACGTCGGGTCGCTGGCGTCCTTCTACGGACTGCCGATGCAGTCCGTGTACTCGCTGACGAAGGGTGCCGTGCTCAACTTCACCCGCGCCGTCGCCGCCGAGGCGGGCCGTGCGGGCGTCCGCGCGAACGCCGTCCTCCCGGCGTTCACGGACACCGAACTCGGGCGCGAGTTCTTCGAGACGCGACCCGACCCGGAGAAGGCGAAAGAGGAGTTGCTGAAACGATATCCGCTCGGCCGACTCGCCCGTCCCGAGGAGGTTGCCGACGCGGTGTTGTTCCTCGCGAGCGAGGAAGCCTCGTTCGTGAACGGCCACGGCCTCGTGGTCGACGGCGGATTCTCGGTGCAGTAAGCGCGATTCAGAGAGCGGGTTTCGACGGACTCCGGCCGTCGAGCAAATCTCAACACCGTGCTAATTCATCTCATCTATCAGAAATTCATAAAAGATTTCATCAAACGGCGGTGGTAATTTTCGGTCGCATGGTCACACGAAAGTCCCTCCTGACACTTGGTCTCCTCACGCTCGTCGTCGCCGCCTCGGTCGGCGGCTATGCGAGCATGGAGAGTTCCGATCAGGTACAGGATACCTCGACGCCATCGGAATCGACCATCGAACAGCACGCCCTCGGCAACAACACCACGGTCACCAGCGTCACCGGAACGGTGACCGTCGAAACCGAGCGGGCGAACGACACGCAGACCGTCCGCGCCGACGTCTGGCAGCGTCTGCCGAACCACGTCCGGTACGAGTACACGGACGGACCCACGGCGGGCGACGTGATGGTCTCGAACGGGTCGGACGTCTGGATGTACAACGACACGCGGAACACCGCCCGTCACCTGCGGCTCAGCGGCGAGAACGCGGGTCTCGTCCAGAACCTCACCAAAGCGTTCCAGCAGTTCTCGGACGCGTTCACCGCGGAGTACCAAGGGGAAGCGACGGTCTCCGGCCGCGAAACCTACAAGGTGACGCTCCAGCCGAAAAACGAGTCCCTCGGGAACTTGATGCAGAACCAGACGGTCTGGCTCGACCAGGAGAACTGGTTCCCCGTCAAGACGCACGTGGAGACAGCCGTCGGAAACGATACGACTACGACGACGATGACGTATTCGAACCTGTCGTACGACGCGTCGATTTCCGACGAGCGGTTCACGTACACCCCGCCGGAGGACGCAAAGGTCATCGACGTCGGGCTGCCGGAAACCACGACGTACTCCTCGGTCGCTGACGCACAGGAGGCGGTCGATTTCGCCATCCGCGAGCCGACCGACGTTCCGGACGGCTACTCGCTCGAAAACGTGACGGTCACGACCTCGAACGGCGACGCGTCGGTGTCGCTGCGATACTCGAACGGAACCGACTCGCTGGTCGTCTCGCAGACGTCCGCGACGCGCCCGTCTCGCGGGGACCAGACCGTCTCGGTCGCCGGACACGACGCCACCTACACCACCGTCGGCGAGCAGGGCCTGCTCCAGTGGTCGGACGACGACAGCAGCTACTCGGTAACCGGGTCGCTCTCCAAGGCGTCGCTCATCGACGTCGCCGAATCGATGTACTGCTGATTCGACGCCGATAAACAGGGGGTTCGGTTCCCCCAACGATTTTTATTCGTGCCTGCCGACCGGGGTCGGCTTCGGTTTCGGTTTTACGGGTCACGCTCCGTGCGCTCGTAGAACCGCGGGCACTGAGTCGGCGTGAAAACCGGTTCAGGGACCGCCTACTCGGCACCCACAGCACGGATTTCGACGTTAATTTTCGTACGTCCGGTGGATTCCGTGTCGTCGCAACAAGTGTCGAACGATGTTGAGCTCCCAAGCCGTCCGCGTTTTGAGGCTCGTCCCGTACC
>NZ_BROP01000003.1:428367-522941 GCF_026008575.1 Haladaptatus sp. T7 | reverse complement strand
GTGCGCGAGCCTCTGGGAAATCCGATTCGCCGCCTCCCATTCATACTCGCATTCACTACCCGCACGGAGCCACCGCTCTGTGCGGGTTTTTCTATTTCTATACAGTCGCTTGAGACCGCTACGTTTAAAGTGACCGACTTCAAAGGAGAGACTGCGCCAAGGTGGCAGAGTCCGGCCGAACGCAGCGGCCTGCAGAGCCGCCCATCGCCGGTTCAAATCCGGCCCTTGGCTTTTCGTGAATCCGTTCCCGTAGCGACCGCTATGTGACTGCAACCGGGATTTCTTCTTGGATACTACTCCCAGTAATACGCATTCCGTACTCTCTTGTCACGCTTCGGTCTGTTTTACGCTCGAAAATTTTTTGACTGGTATCCTGTCTCCTGAGATTCATTTAGAGTGATATCGGTTCTCGTTCGTGGGCACTTTCGCGGATGGCATCGATGAGTTGGAGGGTCCGCGTCGCATCCGTCGCGTCCGTTACCGGTGGTCGTCCGTTCTGGATGGACTCGACGAAGTGATCGACCTCGCGGGCGTACTGATTCGTCGGGTCGAACTCCTCGACGACGTGTCGGTCGTCGATTCGGTACGTCAGTTCGGTTTCGTCGTCTTTCGATGGAACGAACGCGTCCGGCGCTTCGATCCATCCGTTGGTGGCTTCGATGCGATATCGTTCCGTACCGACAGTCGTGAACCCCGAGGAAATCACCGCCGTTACACCGTCTTCGTATTCGAGGATGGCTGTCAGTTCGGTTTCGACGCCGCAGTCCATGGTGTCGGTCGCTGTCGCGTACACGCGCCGGGGTTCTCCGAGGAACAGTCGTGTGGCGTTGACCGTGTAACAACCGACGTCCATCAGGCTCCCGCCCGCGAGGTTCGGGTCGAGTCGAACGTCTTCCGGGTCGTCCAGTGAAAATCGAAGGCTGGCTTTGAGCGAGCGGATATCCAATTTCCGTGCGATTTCGACCGCGCGTTGGGTTCGGGGATGGTAGCGATACATGAACGCTTCCATCAGCGTGACGCCACGCTCGTCACAGTACGTACTCGTCTCGCGCGCTTCGGCGGCGTTCACTGCCAAGGGTTTCTCACAGAGAATGTGGTGCCCGTGGTCTGCGGCCCGCTTCGTCCATTCGGCGTGGAGTGCGTTCGGGAGGGGGTTGTACACGGCTTCTATCTCGTCGTCTTCGAGTAACCCCTCGTACGTTCCGTAGGTGTGTGGTATGTCGAGTTGCTCTGCGACGGTCGCAGCACGAGATTCGCTCCGCGACGCGAGCGCAGTGACTTCGTGTCCCGCCTCTTTGATGGCCGGTATCACGGCATTCACGCCGATTTTTGCCGTGCTGATGACGCCGAATTTCATGCCTCACGTTCGTTTTCGACGCTAATGAAAAGAAGGGGTGAACCGTGTAACCAAAAAGTAACCATTATACCGAACGCGGACAGGGGCTAGAGTATGCAACGACGAGCAGCGGGCGTATACATTGCGATCTTCCTCGTCATTTCTGCCGGGGCATACTCACTGGTCGGCATGGCCAAGGAGCCGACGGTTTCGGTGAATAACCCGGATCAGACGCTCTCACAGCAGGGACAGAAGTTCACTGTCGACGGGCGACAGTACAATGTCTCCTCGTTGAGTGGGGGCTCCGCGGAGGTCGCGTGGACCCAGCAAGCCGCCACGTATTCGGCTGAACTGGCGAACAACTCGACAGTCGAACAGGACAACACCACGTTCCAGGTCCTCATCCCGAACAAATCGGAGCCGAAGAAAGCGACGCTTCGGGAGGTCCAGAACCTCTCGGAAGGTACGCAGACGGTCAAACAAGGGAACGAAACCTACGTCGTCGTCAACGGCAGCAGCGGTAACAAGTCGCTCGTTCCGGTCGACGAGTACAAGCGCCAGCAGTTCGGCGAACCGACGACGAAGACGCTGCGTACGGGCGACTCGTTCCAGTACTCGAACAACTCCACCACGGTCGACAACATCACGGCCGAGGCAGTGATGCTGCAGTGGAAAGCACCGAAAACGACCGTTTCCTCGGTCGAGAGTGGTTCGACGGTCGAACTCGGACCGAACAACGAGACGTTCGTTGCACACGGCCAAGGCAATAAGGTCCTGCTGTCGTCGGACGTGAAGGCCTACAACGAACAGGAGGAAGCGGTGTCGCACTTCCACGAGCGCATCGCGGGACTGTGGGGTGTGTCCATCCTCAGCTTCATCGCGGCGGCGCTCATCGGAATGCTCGCCTACCTCCCGTTCAAGGGATAACAGCTACAACCGCTTTTTACGTCCGAGCGATCCACGCGAGAGCCGCGCCGATACCGATAGCGGCGACCGCACCGAGTATTTGGCCCAGCATGAGCAGGACGCTTCCGGATTTGTGCGCCCACGGCATACCGACGAGCGTTCCGATTCCGATGAGAACGAGCAGGACCCCGAACGCGGTTCCGAGCGGTTCGAGTGGGTCCGATATGTACCGGTTCATACCCGTTCCTGTGTTCGGATAACTTATAATATCTACTGAACGACTTCGGCGAGCGTTCGTTTCTACGATACCCGTCTTCTTGCGACGCTCTCGATGTCGCGGTCTGCGAGAAGTACGGGGTGGGGATTTGAGCCGTTTCACTCCTCATCTACGTTCGTCGTGAAAACGGGCTGGAAGGGATTTGAACCACCTGAAGACGCTTCCTCACTCGCGATGCTCGTGAGACTGCCTCTTCCATAACTCAAACCCTTCGAACCGCTTCGCTCGTCACCTTCGTTCCTCACAGAAGCGGGCTGGAAGGGATTTGAACCCCTGGCCGTCTGGTTAAAAGCCAGACGCTCTGCCTAACTGAGCTACCAGCCCTCATCTCTTCTTGCGAGTTGCGACGTTTAAACGTTTGCCATTCCGCTCGGCAGCCGTCCGTATTTCCGGGGTGAACATCGTTTTCTCCCCCGGTCACGACTGTTTAACCATGACCGACTTCGAAACCGAACAGGATGACGAGTTGCGCGCGTTCACCGAACGACTCTGTTCGTTCGACACGACGGGCGGCAACGAAGGCCCCGCACAGGAGTGGCTCGCAGATCGGCTCTCCGAGATGGGCTTCGAGACGTACGAGTGGACGGCCGACGCCGAGCGGTTGGCGGAACATCCGTCCTTCCCGGACGACCCTGTCGCCATCGAACACACCGAGGCGAGCACCGACGGGCCGACCCTCGTCGAGCGTCCGAGCGTCGCGGGTGTCCTGGAGTTCGGCGACCCGGACGACGGCCAGACGCTCGTCCTGAACGGGCACATGGACGTGGTTCCCGTGGCCCGCGAATCGTGGGACACGGACCCTTTCGAACCGACGTGGGAGGGTGACGACCTCACCGCTCGCGGCGCGGTCGATATGAAATCCGGACTCGCGTCCTGTGTCTTCGCGGCGAAACACCTCCACGAGAACGCCGAGGGTCGGAATCTGGACGGCCGACTCGTCGTGGAAAGCGTCGTCGGCGAGGAGGAGGGCGGACTGGGTGCGGCGGCGGCAGCCCTCTCGAATCCCTATCCGTTCGAGCGCGACGCGGCCATCGTCGCCGAACCGACCGACCTCACGCCGGTCGTTGCGGTCGAGGGAACGGTCATGAAACGGCTACGCATTACTGGTCGCTCCGCGCACGCGGCCACGCGATGGCGCGGGGAGAGCGTCCACCCCCACTTCGAGGCCATCCGACGGGCGTTCTTCGAACTCGAAGCCGAGCGGAGCGAGTCCGTTACGCATCCGCTGTACGACGAGTTTCCGATTCCGTGGCCCATCGTGGTCGGGACGGTCGAGGCGGGAACGTGGTCGTCGTCCGTCCCCGCGACGCTCACCGCGGAGATGCGCCTCGGCGTCGCGCCGGGCGAAACGGTCGATGAAGTCGAGGCCATGTACGAAGAGCGGCTCGCCGAAGTGGTCGAGGAGAGCGAGTGGCTTCGTGACCATCCACCGACGTTCGAGCGGTTTTCCATCCAGTTTGAATCCGCGGAGACGGACCCGGACGAACCGATAGTCGGCGCGCTCCAGTCCGCGATGGACGGTGAGAGACTCGACACGACGCTCCGCGGCGAAACCTACGGTGCGGACTCGCGTCACTACGTCGCCGCGGGAATCCCCACGACCCTGTTCGGACCGGGGACCATCGAACAGGCGCACTTCCCGAACGAGACCGTTCACTGGCCGGACGTCGTGACTGCAGGAACAGTCCTCACCGAGACGGCCCGAACGTTCCTCGATTAATTTCAGCTTTTAGCCGAGTTCCTTTTCGAGCGCCCGAGCGATCACGTGTTCGGGTTCTTCGTCCGCGAGCGCGGCCTCCCGGCGGAGTTCGCGGTACAGGTTCGGTGGGAGTGAAAGCGTCACCTCGCCGAGCGTGACGCCGTGGTTTCGGAGCGCGCGCTCCGGGGGTGCCCCGTCGCTGATGTCGCTGACGATGGCACGCACCTCGCGCACGGTCAGCGAGTTGTCGAGGACTGCCCACGCCAGTTGGTAGCGCGCGTCGCCGTCCACCCGAGCGATGTGTTTGGCGGCCGTCGGAGCGATGTGGCCGACGGCGACGTGGCGTCGAATGGACCGCGGGAGGTCGTGCACCCGCGCCCACTTTCGGATGAAGGAGACCGTCGTTTCGCCCCCCGCTCGTTCCGCGGCCTCTTTGTAGGACCCGACGCCACGGACGAGCGCTGCACAGGCCGCCGCTCCGCGCAACATGTATACGTTGTCCTCGCTCCCCGGACTGCCACCCGCAAACGCGCGGGCGGTTCGCGCCGCCTCGGCGACGCTCTCCGGGTCGTCCGGGTCGAACGCCTTCGCTTCTCGTGCGTGCGAACCGGTAATCGCCGCGTCCCCGCGGATGACGGGCTTTCCGACCGGCGACTTGCGGTCCGCCGGTGGCTCCTCTCCCGGGCCGTTAGTCATCGTTCGTGGATTGGGCGGACGGGGTAAAAAGGAACCGCCCGAACGGACCCGTCACGCGAACCTTTCGTTCGCACCCCACGTTTATGTACGAAGCCGCGCAATTTTCCCGCGTGACTGGCCGCAGCACCGACTACTCGACGGAGGAGCGCCGACTTCGCCCCCGCGACGAGAAAAGGGGCGTCGAGCAGTGGGTCGAAAGCGTCTTCTTCGCGGTTGGGGAGGTGACCTTCCTCGGTTTGCCCGCCTTCTACGGGTTGATGGACGCCGAACCCAACGCGCCGCTGAAGTTCGCCGCGTTGTTCGCGTGGCTGGCGCTCGTCCTCTGCGTCGGGACGTTCCGCGGCCCGTGGCTCGACATCGACTGGCCGCCGGTGACGCCCGCGCTTTTCTTCCTCCGGTTGCTGTACTACAACGTCGTCATCGCCGCCGTGGCCTATCTCGGGACGGCTATCGACCTCGCGTTTCACTCGCCCGCTCCGACCGCGACGGTCACGGTGCTCCTGTCGGTCGGAAGCGCGCTGGCGTTTCCCCGCCTCGCGTGGACCGTCGATGCCTACCGGTAGCCCGCCGTCGATTTACCCACTGACATCGATGTCAGGTGGTGACGCTCCCGTCCGCGAGGGTATATCGTCGTTCGGGACCAACGAGGAAACGAGAACGCCATGTCCGACGAACCTTCCACCGACGGCGAGGCACCGATTACCGCCGAACGCCCCGACGGTGCGGTCCCGCTGACCGGAACCGACCACATTACGCTCATCGGGAGCAACGAGGAGGATACGGTCGAGTTCTACCGAGACATCCTCGGGATGCCGCTCGTCCTCCGCCAGCCGAACCTCGACGCGCCGAACGTCACGCACCTGTTCTTCGACAGCGGCGACGGCCGTATCATCACGTTCTTCGTTGAGGAGGGCCGCCAGTCGAATCCCGCGCCACAGCGAACGGGAATCGGCGCGGTGCACCACCTCGCGTTCCGGTTCGACCCGGAGCGAATCGAGGAGGTGCGCGAGCGTCTCGAAGCGCACGGTCGCCGATACAACGAGTTCGACCGGAGTATCTTCTACTCGCTGTACACCTCCGACCACAACGGACTGACCATCGAACTGACAACGGACAAATTCGACATCCCGGACGACAGGCGCGCGGAAGTGCTCGCCGTCGCCCAGCGAAAGCGAGAGGAGGACGGCTCGGAGTACGCGAAGAGCGAACACCTCGAAGCCGCGCTGGAGGAACTCGGCATCCCGGTCGAACCGGCGGACCTTCCCGACGCGCCGACGGGCGCGGGCGGGTTGTAGTGTCGGACGATGGATTGACAGCAGGCGGAGTGTGGACGGATAGGCGGCGGATGACGGATAGGCAGATAGTGAGTGGATAGGAGGTCCCAGTCCCACCTCGTTGGGCGGTGACTTTCTGTACCGGGCGGCCGTAGGCGGTTCCATGACCGATTCCGGGTGGACCGCAGAGAGAATGCCGGACATGACTGGCGAGACGGTAATCGTCACGGGCGCGAACAGCGGCCTCGGCTACGAGGTGACGCGCGCGTTCGCCCGAACGGGAGCGTCCGTCGTCATGGTCTGCCGACGGACGAATCACGCGAAGACGATGAAGGGGAAAATTCTCACCGAGGCTCCCGATGCGACGCTCGACGTGCGCGAACTCGACCTCGCGGACCTGTCGTCGATTCGCGCTTTCGCGGACGGCTTCGAGTCCGAGTACGACGACCTGCGCGTCCTCTGTAACAACGCGGGCGTGATGGCGGTCCCGCGGGACGAAACGGCGGACGGGTTCGAACTGCAGTTCGGCGTCAATCACCTCGGACATTTCGCGCTCACCGGACTCCTACTCGATGCGCTGCTCGAAACTGACGGCGAGACGCGCGTCGTCACCCAGAGTAGCGGCCTGCACGAGAACGGGGAGATGGACTTCGACGATTTGCAGGGCGAACGCGAGTACGACAAGTGGGACGCTTACGCCCAGAGCAAACTGGCGAACGTGCTGTTCGCCTACGAACTCGACCGGCGACTCGGCGACGCCGGTATCGAGGACGTGGCGAGCGTCGCCTGTCACCCCGGCTACGCGAGTACGAACCTCCAGGGTCGCGGCCCGAGGCAGGAGGGTTCGACCCTTCGCCTGTGGATGATGCGCATTGCGAACGCGGTCCTCGCCCAGAGCGCCGAACGCGGTGCCCTGCCGATGCTCTACGCCGCAACCGCTGGCGGCATCACGGGCGGCGAGTACGTCGGCCCCGACGGGTTGATGAACATGCGCGGCCCGCCTTCGGTCCAATCGTCCAGCGACCGCTCCTACGACGAGGTGGTGGCGGAACGCCTGTGGGACTCCTCGGAGGAGTTGACCGGCGTGACCTACGATTTCCGACGGTCGAAGTCCGTCAGCCACTGACGTTCTCCCCGACGGAGGGATTATTTTAACTGTCGAGGCGCGAACGGGATGCGTATGGAGACGGACGACGCACCCTGCCTGACGACGGTCGAAAACCTCCCCGAAAACGACTCGTTTCTGTTCACGGTTCGGGAACGCGACGGGTCGGAAGAGGAGGTCGTTCTCGTTCACGGCGACGACTGCATTACCGCGTGGAAGAACTTCTGCCAGCACGAAACCGACCAGCGACTCGACCGCGGTTTCGGCGCGGCGATGCGCGACGGGGACATCATCTGCCCGAAACACGGGTCCATGTTCGACGGCTGTTCCGGCCACTGTGACAACGGGAAGGCCGCCGGTTCGACCCTCGTCCCGGTCGATGTCACCGTGGACGACGGTGCCGTCTACCTGACCGACCGAACGTGTGAGTTTGCACACGAGGGCGGTATCGAGGAGGACGACGAAGACGACATGCCGAGTTCGTCGTCGCACCTCTCGTTTTAGATTTCCGATTTCGGACACGTTCAAAAATCGATTTCCACGTACGGAGCGAGTGAACTGACGATGGCGACCGCGAAACTCACGATTACGATTCCGACGGACGTTTGGGTCGGTGACCTTTCGACGAATCACCCGACCGCGGAGTTCCGGGTGTTGGCGGCGCTTCCGGCCGAGCAGACCGGCGTCGGACTCCTCGAACTGACTTCGACCGACATCCCGTCGATTCTCCGCGAGATGGCGGCGTACGACGACGTTCTCGATGTCGAACCCCTCCGCGCGTCCGAGGAGACGGCGCTCGTCCGGTTCGAGACGACCGACCCGATTCTCCTCCTCTCGATGCAGGAGTCGGGGGTTCCGCTCGAACTGCCGATAACCTTCCGCGACGGGGAGGCCACGCTCGAAGTCACCGCCTCGCACGACCGACTCTCGACGCTCGGGACGCAACTGGAACTGTTCGATATCGCTTTCGACGTGGAGTTCGTCCGCGAGATGACGGCTTCCGAGCGGTTGCTCACCGAGCGCCAACGACAACTCCTGACGACCGCAGTCGAGTGCGGCTACTACGACTCGCCGCGAACCTGCACGCTCACGGACCTCGCGGCGATGGCCGACATCGCCAAATCGACGGCCAGCGAGACGCTCCATCGAGCGGAAGGGAAGGTCATCAAGCAGTACGTCGGTACCGACGAGTAGTCCCGTATTCCGTCGCCGTTCCGCCGACCCGACCCATCCCGATTCGGCTCAGCAACAGTAGATGAACGGATACATCAGCGCTACGCGGTCCCCGTCCTCCAAGCGCGTGTTCAACCCGCCGATGTGCTCGTTGAAGGTCCCGTTGATGGCCACTCGTGCGTACGCGCGGGTTTGCTCTCCCTCCGGGTTCTTCCGCCACGTTCCGGGGAGTTCCCCGGGGACCGTCGCCCATCCCCGCGTCGTCGCGTCGGCCTCCGTCTCGGCGATGAGCATGTCTTCGACGTCGTACTCCGCGAAGAACGCGGTCAGGAATTCGCGGAGCGTCGTCCCCTCGAAGGTGAACGTGAGTCCCGGCGACCCTACCGCATCCCGGACGTGGCCCGTACAGCGCACCTCGACCGTAGTTTCGGCCGTCGGTCGTTCCTCACTCGGTTCTGTTCTCCCATCCGATTCCACTCTTGCGTTCGATTCGGTCTTCATACGTCACTAGACGACTCCCGGAACCGAGAAGCCGTGTGCGAACATGTTCGGGAATCGTTCGGTCTCGGGGCCTCACGGTCACGAACGGTCGATTCGCGGCCGGTCGTTCGGTGTCTGTCGTAGCGGGCGGCGGTGTCGGTCGTCACGGGTGTCGGTCGTCGCGTCCCTCAGTCGGCATCCGTGGCCCGCGGAGCGAGCACGAGCAGTGCCGTGCTGTCGGTCGTCGCATGCGGTGCGACCTCCTGCTCGCCGTCGAATCGCACGATGTCTCCCGTTTCGATGTCCCGCGTTTCGTCGCCGACGTCGAGTTTCATCTCGCCGGACACGAGGTAGAGGACGATTTGACGGTCCGGATGTTGGTGCTCGGGGATGCTTTCGCCCGCCGCCAAGCGAAGGCGGACCGTCTTCGGTTCGCTGTCCGGGAAGACGACCGCGTGCGGCGTCTCGTCGAGGTCGTCGAGGTGGACGACCGAACTCGCCGTCGTCTTCGGAAACCGGGCCACGAACTCCTCCGGTCCTCTCTGTTCGGCTTCGTAGCTCTCGGCGTCGAACGTCGGGTCCTCGGCCTGCAACTCGTAGAAGAACGGCTTCGGTTCGTGGTCGTTGACGAGTTCCAGCGTCTCGCCGCGGTCGAGGTCGGCGAATTCCGCGTGGATGGTCGCGTGGCGTTCGGACGGTGGCAGGTCGCGGACGTCGATTCGTGTCATACGACTCGTCCTACGCTACCCGTCGTCATCCGATTTCATCCGAACATGTTCGCCTCCTAGTGCGTGTCCGATAGACGTCCTCGACTGCTCACTCCCTTGTCGTGTCCCACTACTTTCATCCGTTCCACGGCGATGAAACAGACGCGAGTGCCGGTAGCGGTTAGCTGGGAGTTCTCAGAACGGTTCTGCGGACTTTTATCGAGTTGTCGGTCGAACTGAGTGTCATGGTCATTGTTGATGAGAAACTGGTCGATGACCTCTCGCTCCGCGACCGCGAGTATCAAATCGACGACTTCGTGACGTACCTCGAACGTCACCACCACGGGGAGGAACCGGGGATTTCGATGGAGTGTCTCGACGCCTACGCCGACGCGCTCGGCTACGACAGGGACCGCACTCACGCGCTGCTCGAAGAGCGGCTGACGGATTCGACGACGTGGACGCCCGGGAACAACCTCTATCGGGTGGGGGAGAACGTCAGCATCTATCCGCCGTCGTGGCACGAAAAGCTGAGCGACACGATAGACATCGCCGAGTACGTGCGAATCATGCTGGAGGAGAAAATCGCGGCGACCGGCAGACTGCCGCCCGCTCGTCGTGGGGTTCCACAACCGGACATCCTCACCGCCATCGAGATATTCGCCGACCTCGACCGCGAGATGGGCGAGGACCTGCTCAAAAAGCAACGACAGGAGGGGTCCATCGTGGTGTTCGCCTCGCAGAACCCCGAAGACCTCGTTCGACTGCCGAAGACGGAGGAATAACGCATGAAGATAGCGACGGAGCGAAACGAAAACGGTCAGTTCGAACTGTTCGTCCTCCTCGACGGCGAGGTGTACACCAGCAGGCAGGTGGGGTCGGAAACGGAGTGGACCGAGTGGGAGCGACTGGACGGGGCCGAAGGAACGTCCATAGCGGTCGGTCGCAACGAGGACGGTCGCCTCGAAGTGTTCGTTACGGACCCGTCGAACGGGACGTACCACAACCGCCGGGAGACGGCCGATTCGGAGTCCCCGGTCGGTGACTGGGAGGGGTGGCGTCCGCTCGCCGACGACCCCCGTCCGGGCGGGTCGGTCGCGGTCGCGCCCAACGGCGACCGACGACTCGAAGTCTTCGTCACCGACCCGACGACGGGGACGTTCCACACGAGACAGACGGAGCAAAACGGGACCGCGTGGACCGACTGGAAGTCCCGAGGGGACCGAGCGGGCGACGAAATCGTCGTCGAACGCGACGCCGAGGAGCGGTTGCAGGTGTTCCTGCTCAACTACGCCGACGAAGGGGCGGGCCTGACGGAGGCCGAAAAGGAGTTCCTGTACGGGGTCCACCACTGCTGGCAGGTCGAACCGGACGGCGACGAGTGGGCCGATTGGCACCGACGCGGACGAGCGAACGGCCACTCGCTCGCCGTCGGGGAGAACGAAGACGGACGCTTCATGGCGTTTCTCGTTCGGGACGACGACGTGCCGATTCACATCCGGCAAGTCGGGTTCGAGGATACCGAGTGGGAGGAGACGTGGAGCGAACTGAGCTATCCGGAGGATTTCGAGATATTCCACCGGCCGAAGGCGAAATCCGTCGCTGCCGGTCGGGACGCGGCCGGTCGGGTGGTCGTGTTCATCACCGGCCGACGACTCCACAGTTTGGCACAGCAGTCACCGAACGGCGACTGGTCGCTGTGGGAGCGATTCGGCAAAGTCCGCTGCGCCGGACTCGACGTCGCCCGAACGGCGGACAGGCGACTCGTCGTCTTCGGTCTCGAAGACGACGAGTCGCCTGTCCGCCGTCCGAAGGTTCACCAGCGATGGCAGCGGGAACCGAACGGCCGCTGGTCGAAGTGGTGGTCCCGCACGATTTAACCCCGAGTCGTTTCCGTCGGCGCGGCGTCCGCGCCGATTTCGAACCGACTTCCGAGTTCGGGTGCGCTCGCGTCGTAGCCGTCGGCCCGTAACTCCTCGGCGAACGCCGCGCACCTGTCGCCGTGGTTGACCAGCACCGTGGCGTCGCGGTAGGAATCCAAAAATTCGAGGAGGCCGTCCCGGTCGGCGTGGGCGGAGAAGTCGTAGGACTCGACCTGCGCGCTGACGGGCATGACGCGGCCGTCGATTTCGCCGCGTCCGGTTTCGAGCAGGTCCCGGCCGGGCGTTCCCTCGACCTGATAGCCCGTCATGGTGATTTTGTTGACCGGATTGGCGCGGATTTCGGGGATATACGTCATCGCCGGGCCGCCCGAGAGCATCCCCGAAGTCGTCACGATGACGGTGTTCTTCCGCGCGATTCGCTTGCGCTGGCCGTTCCGCCCCGTCACGAACCGCGCGTTCGAGATGGCCCGCTGGAGAGCGTCGGGGTCGCGGACGAACTCGGGGTGCTGGCGGAGCATCCGCGTGACCTGCTTTCCCATTCCGTCGACGTAGCAGTCGATGTCGTGCGCTTCACAGACCGTGAGCATCTCCTGTGTCCGGCCGATGGCGAACGCCGGGACGACGACGGTGCCGCCCTCCCAAATCGTCGTCTTCACGCTCTCCGCGAACTCCCGCTCCGTCGCGGCCCGCTCGCCGTGTTCCACGTCCGAGTACGTGCTCTCACAGAGTACCACGTCCGCGTCGGGGCGGGCGGTCGTTCCGGACAGCAGTCGCTGGTCGCCGGTGTGGAAGTCGGCGGTGTACAGCAGTCGCGTCTCGCCGTCGTCCACCAGCACGTGCGCGCTTCCGGGGATGTGGCCCGCGTTGTAGAACGTGATTTCGTGGCCCGCCGCCTCGAACGACTCGCGGTAGCCGTGGGGTTCAGACACCTGCGTCACCCGTTTGAGTTCGGCCTCGGTGAACGGGCAGTCGTAGCTCCCGCCGTGCAGTTTCAGCGTGTCCCGCGCGAGGATGCGCGTCAGTTCGTAGGTCGGCGGCGTCCAGTGAATCGGCGGGCGGTCGTCACCCGAGAGCAGGGAGGGGAGGATACCGACGTGATCCAGATGGCCGTGAGAGACGACCACGGCATCGGGGTTCACGTCGCCGACCGGATACTGCGGCGGATTCCCGGTCAGCATTCCGTAATCGAGGAGGAGGGAGTCGTTGACGAGAATCGCGCTCCGGCCCACCTCGCGCGCCCCGCCGAGAAACTGGATATTCATTGGGGGGTCTAACGGACGAAGCCGTTTTTCTTCGTCGGTTTCGACCGCCCCGCAAAGAATCACCGACGCGCGGTCACGGGGCCTTGATGTACCCGTAGTTCAGTTCCTGCAGACGGGCCAGTTCGCCGACACCGGAGGGGACGGATTCGACGCCCGGGAGGAGGTCGTCTTCGGTCACGTCCAGCATCTCCATCGCGTTTTCACACGCGCGGAAGGTGACACCCCGTTCCTGTAGCGACGCGATTCGGTCCGCGAACTCGTTGTCGGCCGTCGGCGGGGTGTAGACGAGGATTCCCTTCCCGTTCGCCAGCAACACGAGGTCCTTGACCGGAACAGTCTCGTCGTCGAGCAGGTTCTTCGCGTTCAACAGCGCGTGTTCCTGCGCCGCCGATTCGCCGCTCGATAGGTGAATGACGGTCTTCGACGGCGGGGACGGCCGTGAACACGCGTCCGTCCGCTCATCGAACCGGTCGGCGGTTCCGCGAACCGATTCGCTCCCGAACAGGAGGGTACCGAACGCACCGGCGGCCGAAACGAAGCTTCTTCTCCACATGCACTTTTCATTTCGGTCTCGGTTGCAATAATGCTCGTTCTGAGTTTTTATTCTTGAAAACAGTGGAAAAATATATCTCTATGTATGATCTCGATACTTTTCGTCGTGTCCGAACGAGTCGTTTCGGTTGACTCCACGACGTTCCCTCCGAGCGCCGACGTATCCGTTCTTCGACCCCGAGTAAAACGCCACACCGCCGCCGGTTCCTGTCCCTTTATCGGGCCGAAGGCCGGAGTTCAGTGTGATGTCGGACAGAGCCTACACCTTGGACGGCGACTGGAACGCCCTCTACATCGACGGCGAATGGATCGACGGCGGTGACCGGGACGAAATCGACGTGACGAACCCGGCGACCCGAGAGCAAATCGCGTCCGTTCCGGCCGCTACCGAGGACGACGTAGACCGCGCCTACGAGGCCGCCGCGGAGGCACAGACCGACTGGGCGGACCAATCGCCGAACGAGCGAATCGGCGTCATCCAGTCCGCGCTCGACTTGCTGGACGAGCACCGGAACGACATTCTCCACTCGCTCGCGGTGGAGTCCGGAAGCGCGAACATGAAAGCGTTCGCGGAGTGGCAGACCGCGCGCGGCATCACCCAGCAGGCCGCCGAGTTCCCCTTCCGCGTCGGCGGCGAAATCAAGGACTCGATGATTCCGGGGAAGGAAAACCACGTCAAGCGAATCCCGATGGGCGTCGTCGGCGTCATCTCGCCGTGGAACTTCCCGTTCAACCTCTCGATGCGCGCCGTCGCGCCCGCGCTGGCGCTCGGCAACGCGGTCGTGCTCAAGCCCGCTTCGCCGACCCCCGTCACCGGCGGCCTGCTCCTCGCCAAAATCTTCGAGGAGGCCGGACTGCCCGAGGGACTGCTCAACGTCGTCCCCGGCAAAGGCTCGGAAATCGGCGACCGCATGGCGTCCCACCCCGAACTCGACGTCATGGCGTTCACCGGTTCGACCGAAGTCGGCAAACACGTCGCCAGCCTCGCGGCGGAGAACCTCGCGCTCCCCGCCATGGAACTCGGCGGGAACAACCCGCACGTCGTCACCGAGGACGCCGACATCGACGCGGCCATCGACTCGGCCGTCTTCGGGTCGTTCCTCCACCAGGGACAGGTCTGTATCTCCATCAACCGCCACCTCGTCCACGAGGACGTGTACGACGAGTACGTCGAGAAACTGACCGAGCGCGCCGAGTCGCTCCCCATCGGCGACCCGACCGACCGCGACAACGTTATCGGTCCCATCATCGACGAGGGCCAGCGCGACCAGATGCTCGACTACATCGAATCGACGGTCGAGGAGGGCGCGACGCTCGAAACCGGCGGTCACCACGACGGTCTGTTCGTCAAGCCGACCGTCCTCTCCGACGCGACCAACGACATGTCCGCGTCGTGCAACGAGACGTTCGGTCCCATCGCGCCGGTCATCCCGTTTGCCTCCGACGAGGAGGCCGTCGAACTCGCCAACGCGACCGAGTACGGCCTCGCCGCCTCGGTCCACGCGGGCGACCTCGGGCGCGCGCAGGACCTCGCCGACGCCATCGACGCCGGGATGGTCCACATCAACGACCAACCCATCAACGAGGAGCCCCACGTCCCGTTCGGCGGCGTGAAAGGCTCCGGAATCGGCCGCTACGACGGTGACGCCATCGTCGAGGAACTCACGCAGGAGAAGTGGATTTCGGTGCAGCGCGACCAGCGACGGTATCCGTTCTAAACCGACCTTTTACGACGGTCACGACCAGGAATGACGACGGCCGTCGTCATTCCTGCTGGTTCCCTGTAAAAGCTCGACCAAAAGCAGCGGAAGACGTTCCTGCTCGCTTATGCTGTGCGGGCATGCGACTTCCCAGCCTTCCTTCACTACGTTCAGGAAGACACTCCTCCCTCACCCCGCTCAGTCGTCGGCCCGCTCGCTTCCGAGGCGCTCCGCGCCTCGCGTCGCTCGCGGTACGATTGCTAGTTCCCTGAAAATACGGCGCGCCTATCGCTCACTTCGTTCGCTCGTAGTAGAACTTACAATTTTAACTCTCTATACGGAGTGCGAATCCCCACCCTGCGTACCCCTCGTTCTCGATTGAAAGCGTTTCTTCGAACCAATATTCTCCCGGTTCGAGGCAGTTTTCTGCCCAGTGGTCCCCCCAGATTTCCGCTCGACAGGAGAGAATATCTCCCGTTTCGACTTCCTTCCGCATGAGACCCAGCGGATGGCCGAAATCGTCGTCTGCGGGAAGATTCGGTTTCCAGCATTCGGGTTCGTCCGCCCGTCGTTCGTACCCGTTGGGGGACGGGAGCAGTACCAGACCGGTTTCGGGCCACGAACACCGGTGGGGCAGTTCGATTGGGACGGTGTTTCCGAACAGGAGTACCGACGCGTCTCCCTCCCACGTCACCCCGATTTCGACGACTGCCGTGGATTCCTCCGTGATATTCGCGGTAATCATCTCGACGGAAACGGTGGCTCTCGGGTCCTCCGGTTGAGCCGTCCGACAGATTTGTACCGTTCTTGCACTGTCCATGTGCCCGACGACTACGGGACCGACCATCAAACGTGGTACCTATTCCGCCAGCGGGTCCTGTGGGGTGAACCAGTTCGCGACACCGCTCGGATTTGGATCGCGGTTCGCTCGAAACCGCGCCCATTCGACGGTAAGTTTGCCGAGAACCAGTACCGTTACGTACAGTATTTCGACGGTGTTATCGGTCAACACTTGCTTCGAAAGCCTTCCAAACACCGCCCAGACCCCGAGGTGGAAGAAAATGCCGACCGCCTGAAGCCCCTGTATGAACACGAACATGAAGAAGATAATTCGACAGGGGATTTCGAGGACCATGTGCGCGGACATCGACTCGTACTTTCGCTCTCTGAAGAACTCGAGCCGAATCTTGAGGAGTTGCGAGACGGCGATAACGAGAACCGACCCGGCCACGGTGGGTAAAATCGACGTCTCGATAGCTGAATCGTAGATGATGAGCGGAACGGCGGAGATACCGATTCCCCAAATCACCGACCGGACGACGACCTGCGTGTTTCGGCGGTATATCGGTGGCAACCACTCCGTGAGACGAACTTCCCCGGGTCGGTTCCCCACTTCGCTTCGTCCAACTCCCGTTTCCTGCTGACGCCCGGTAGAAAGAGCGTTCGTCCTTCCAGTACGATTCTTCGCGAAGCGAAGAGCGCTGCACCACCGTACAGGAGGAGCATGACCACGATTTCGAGCCAGTAGATTACCAGCAGTTCCCGGATTTGCCAGCCGAACGCGACGAACCCGCCGAGCGGAACCAGATTGGCCAGTAACGTCGGGACGAATCCAGCGGCTGCTGACGATTTTCCCGTTCGTCGGGCGAACGTCATCGACTCACACAATATGTCAACAGATACTAGGGTATGCGCTCTCTCGAAGCGTGTCTATTTCGCTTCTGCTACTCCTTCGACGCCGATTCGACCACTTCCTTCTCCGACGCTTCGATGACCGTCCGTTTCGGAACGTCGTTCTCCACCTTCGGCCGACGCGTCAGCAACCGCTGGAGGAGCGTCAGCTCTTTCGGCGCTTCCTTCTCGATGGTGTGGTACTCGACGACGACGTTCCCCTCTTCCTCGCCGATTCGGAAGTAGTTCAGTCGGAACGACGGGTAGTACACCGGCGGGAGGATGCCGATGAGCGTCGAGGTCCGGTGCAGTCGCTTGAGCCACGTCCCGGTGTTGATGATGACCCGCTCGCCGACGTTCGTGAGCGAGACGCGGTGGGTGTGGCCGTAGATGTACGCCACGACGTCGGGATACTCCTCGAACACGTCCTCGGCGGCGGCGACGTAGGGCGCGTCCGACGGTTCCTCGGGTTTCTCTTTCCTGACGAGGCCGAACCGTTCGAGCGTCTTTCGCACGTCGCGGGCGAAGAAGTACAGCGGTATCGATATCACGAGCAGGAGCCCGACGACGACGAGGTTCACGTAGATGACGAACTCCACGACGTCGCCGACGACCCCCAACTGCCGGAGGACGGACGTGGTGAAGTTTGAAACGGCGTGTGACCCGACGACCCCGGACGCTTCGAAGACGAGGACGAGCAGGTAGATGAGGCTGACCTGAAAGAGCAACAGGAACGGCAGCGCGCCGTAGCGGAGGAACGGGTTCATCTCGCGGTAGAAGTAGTTCGACGCCATCCAGTCCGGTATCTCCTCCAACGGCGTGAGCGACTGGATGTCCTTGAGCCAGTTGTACTTCCCCCGCCCCGAGAGCTGTCCGGCCTTTCCGGTGATGTGGCGGTTGACGAAGTAGCCGAGCGGATTGGCGCGCGGGTTGCCGAACTCCGGCATTCGGTTGTGCGCGTCCTCCTGCATGCCGTGTTCGATCCAAATCTTCTTCCCGGCGACGCGTCTGGTCAGCGAGAGCGTCGGGTCGAGGGTGACGTTGTACTCGGCCAGTCGCTCCTCGTACTCGGGATATCCTGCCAGTTCCGCGTCGTGATTGCCGGGGATGAGCGTGATGCGAACGTTTTCGCCCGTCTTCCGGAACTGCTCGAACAGTTTCGGATGGTGTTCGACGAGCAGGTCGAACTTCGTCATGCCCGCCGACTGGGTGAACTCCCAGAGGCCGAACGCGTCGCCGAGGATTATCAGCTCGGCGTCCTCGTCCGTCGTTTCGAGCGTCCGTAGGAACTCGACGAACTCGTCTTCGAACTCACACTCCTGCAACTGCTCGTCGCCCCCGACGTGAAGGTCGCTGACGAAGTAATATGCGTCTGTCATCCTCCCCCGCCTCCGAAACACGACCGGATTGCGGAAAGCGGTTTCGTCCGGGAGAGTGGGTTTCGATGTCCTTTTAGGGAGGGACCGATATTCGTTCCGTATGGCAAACTTTCAGGTCGTCGTTGCTGACCCCGATTCCGGGGCGGCCTATCAGCGCGAAGTAGACGGACAGGACGCGAACCGATTCCTCGGCAAGTCCATCGGCGAGGACGTCGACGGCAGTGCCGTCGGTCTCGACGGGTATTCCGTCGAAATCACCGGTGGATCGGACAACGCCGGTCGCCCGATGCGCGACGACGTCGCCGGTCCGAACCTCAAGGACGTGCTCCTCGAAGGCGGTACGGGCTACAACCCCGAGCGAGACGGCGAGCGACGACGCATCTCGGTCCGCGGCAAGGAAGTCAGCGAGGAAGTCGCACAGCTCAACGTCCGTATCTCCGAGTACGGCGACGAATCCGTCGAGTCCCTCTACGGCGAGGGCGACGAGGAAGACGACGAGTAACGCGGCGGAACACTCAAACATTTACACCATCTTTTCACGACTATGACGCAACGGGTTTCTAGTGATACGACTGAAACCGTCAGGGCGACACTGGCGCAGGCGGGTGCGACGAACCGTGCGAACATCGAGATTCCTGCGGACGACGAGGATTCCTTTCCGGCGGACGAACTCGTCCGCGTCGTCATGGACGACACGGAGTATCGCGCCCGAATCGAACGGCCGCTGACCGGCGACGGCCGCCTCATCCGAGGGGTGTACGACACGCCGCGACTCGCGCGGAATCCGGGCGAGGGTGAGAACCGCCTCTCCGAGTGGTTCGCCGACAGCAACCGCTCGTTCGGCCAGTCGGTTCTCATCGACGTCGTTGAAGAGGGGTTCAAATACGGCATCCGCGAACCCGGTTCGCGGGCCGTCTACGAGGCGACGGAAGCGCCGACCGAGAGTCTCGCCGACATCGCACGGCAGGTTGACGACGAATGAGTGCCCGCGACGAGTTCCTCGCCGGTGAGCGTCCCGACGACGTTGCGCTCTTTCTCGCCGATTCGTTCGTGTCGGGGGACAAACTCGCCGACTACGGCGAATCGGTTCCGGGCGGTGTGCTGTTGGTCGTTCCGGGCGAGACCGGACGAAACGTGTTCAAGAAGGCGACCGGGATGGACGCGATGAGCTTTGCGAAGGAGGCGATGGGGACCGAGGGAACCGTCGCGGCGGACCTCGCGGGCGCTGACTGTCCGGAGGGGGACCACGACGTGGAGTTCGTCTTCGCGTTCGCCGAGGAGCAAAACGAGGAGGTCGGCGGCCTGTACGCCGAGGGCGACGTCATTCACGCGTACGCCTACTGTTCCTGTGGCACCTCGTTTTCCCACAAGTGGGTCGCTGGCGAGCGGTAGCCCGGAAATTCGGCAGGGTCGGCATTCGGCTTCGGGCGTCCGTCTCCGCACCTAATTAGTTAAATATATGCCTTCTTCCCCTCTCGATAGTGAAAACTGCATGGCGAATGTAGACCCGGTTTCTATCGGTCACGATTTTCCCGCTGCATTCCGTGTGCTCCACGTCGATACCGACGAGGATTTCCTTCGACTCGCCCGGGAGACGTTGGAACGCGAGGACGATATCGAGGACGTCATCGGCGTGACGAACGCCGACGACGCCGTCGAGTGGCTCTTCGAGCGTGACGTCGATATCGACTGTCTCGTCACCGAGTACGAACTCCGAGACGGTTCGGGGTTGGAACTGCTCGAAACCGTGCGCGAGCGCCGTCCGTACTTCCCGTTCATCGTTTTCACCGGGACGGGGAGCGAGGATGTCGCAAGCCACGCCATCTCGGCTGGCGCGACGAACTATCTCCAGAAGGGAACGTCCGGTGCGCGCTTCGTTACTCTGGCGTCTCAAATCACGCAAGCGGTGTCACACCGCCACGTGGAAAAACAGGTTCATCGAGGCTTTCGAGCCATCGACACGACCCGTGAGGGAATCGCGTTGCTCACGGACGACTTCCGGTTCAACTACGTCAACGACGCCTACGCCAACCTGTTCGAGTACGACGCGGAGACGCTCATCGGTCGAAACTGGGCGACGACGCTCACGGACGACGCCGTGGCCACCCTCTCGTCGGAGGTCGTCTCGACGGTCGATGCCGCCGGGGAGTGGAGCGGCGAAATCACGGGCGAACGAAAGGACGGACGAACGCTCGCGCTGACGCTCACGATTTCCGCCGCCCCGGACGACGAGTACGTGTGTGCGGTTCGGGACGTTACCGAACGGAAGGAACGCGAAAAGGCGCTCGTAAGGGAGAACGAGCGTCTCGACGAGTTCGCGAGTCAGGTCTCACACGACCTTCGCGGGCCGCTCAGCATCGTCTACGGGTATCTCGACCTCGCCCGAAAAACGGGCGAGTCGGAGCACTTCGACGAAATCGAGCGAGCCGCGGACCGAATCGAGACCATCATCTCCGACCTCCTCGAAATCGCCCGCGAGGGGCAAAAGACGTTGAAGCTCGAAACGGTCGTCCTCGACGAGTTCGCCGCCGACGTGTGGGACGGCATCGAAAGCGAGTCCGCGACCGTCGATACCGGCCCCGCCGACGGACGACTCCTCGCCGACCGCGACCGCCTGACGGAACTGTTCGCGAACCTGTTTCGGAACGCGGTCGAACACGGCGGCGACGACGTTACCGTCCGCGTCGGCTCGACGTGCGACGGGTTTTACGTCGCGGACGACGGTCACGGAATCCCGGACGAACACCGAAAACAGGTGCTACAGTCCGGCTACTCGACCGAAGAGGCGGGGACCGGTCTCGGGTTGAGCATCGTGCAGCAGATAGCCGATTCGCACGGCTGGTCCCTTTCCATCGACGAGAGCGACGCCGGTGGCGCTCGGTTTTCGTTCACCGGCGTCGAGCGTCCCGACGCGTCGTGACCCGCATTCTCGCCGACATCGCTTTGCCCGTCCCGAGCGATTTTCGGGTATGGAAGAGCGTGTGCCCATCGCGGATTGGGGGGAAATCGAAACCAACCTTCGCCGGTTCGCACCGGACGTGGACGACCACGGGCCGAAACTCGTCGCGCGGATGGGCGTCGCCCGGTTCACCGTCGCGCGGGACGGCCACGTGACGGCCGGAATGCCGCTCCACGAGTTCGACGGACGGGCCGATTCGGTCGTCTTCGACCACGACGCGGGCGTGATTCGAATCGAGCGGGCGGGGCTGACCTACGTGTTCCGCAGGCCGTAGCGCAACCGACTTCCCGCCCCGCCGCAACCACCCGACAATGGCATTCGACGCGGTGACGGTCGGGAGCGCGCTGGTGGACCACGTGTACTCGCTGTCGAACCTCCCGGAACCCGACGGCGGGGCGTTCGTCCGCGACGAATCACGGTCCGCCGGTGGGGTCGCGGCCAATGTCGCCACCGCCCTCACGCGACTCGGACGCGAAACCGGCGTCGTCGCGCGCGTCGGCGACGACGAGGACGGTTCGTTCGTCGAAACTGACCTCGAAAACCGCGGCATCGACGCGACCCGGGTCCGCCGCGGCGACGAGGACTCCTCGTACTGTCTCATCCTCCGCGACCCCGACGGCGAGCGCATGATAATCGCGGGCGGCGATGCGGTTCCCGCCCTCCGATTGACCGACGCCGACCTCGAGTATCTTCGCAGAGCGCGGGTCGTCTTCACCAGCGCCTACGCGCCCGACGAGGCCGTTTCCCGCCTCGTCTCCGCACGCCGAAACGACGACCTGCCACCGCTCGCCTTCGACCTCGCCGGGCCGCTCTCGGAACTCGACGGTCGGGGCGTCACCCGCGAGACGTTGGACGAGGCGCTTTCCGTCTTCGACCTGCTGGTTACGAGCGAGGTGCCGGTCCGCTCGTACCTCGGCGTCGCTCCGCGCGAAGCGGTCGAGGAGTTCCGCGCCCGCGGCGTCGAGCGCGGCGCAGTCACCCGAGGACGGGACGGCGCACTCCTGTTCGACGATTCCGGCGTCACCGAGATTCCGGCCTTCGACGTGCCCGTCGCCGACACGACCGGCGCGGGCGACGCCCACACCGCCGGACTGATTCACCGGTGGCTCCTCGGCGAGCGGAGCGCGGAGGAGGCGGGTGAGTTCGCGGCCGCCGTGGCGGCGCTCAACTGCGGTGCGGAGGGTGCGAGGGGCGGATTCCCGACCGAAGAGGACGTTTTGGACTTTCTCTAACGCCGCGAGAGCAGCGCTTCGACCTTCGATTCGTCCACGCGGTTCGTCGTCTCGCCGCCCTCCTTGAGCGCCGTCCCGACGATTGCGCCGTCCGCGACGTCGAGGAGGTCGCGCACGTTCTCGGCCGTCGTGCCGCTCCCGAGGAGGACCGGCGCGTCCGACCCGAGTTCGTCCCGGCAGGAAACGACCGACTCCAGCATGTCGGTATCGACTTCGTGGCCCGTTCCGACGCCGCTCACGACCACGCCGTCCGCGCGGCCGCGGCCGAGGGTTTCGTCCACCAGTTCGGTCACGGGCCGGTCGGCCAGCGGCGCGGAGTGTTTCACGTCCACGTCGGCGAGAATCTTCACGTCGGAGTCGAGTTCGTCGCGGAGGCGGAGCGTCTCGTACGCTCGCCCCTCGACGACGCCTTGGTCGGTCAGGCGCGCGCCGGTGTGGACGTTCACGCGGACGAACTGGGCGTCGGCGGCCGTCGCAATCGAGAGGGCCGCCTCGGCGTCGTTCCGGAGGACGTTCACGCCGATTGGGCAGTCAACGGCCTGCCGGAGTTCGGTCACGACGCGGGTCATCGAGGCGACGACGTGTTTCGGCACGTCGTCGGGGTAGAACGGCGAGTCGCCGAAGTTCTCCACCATGATGGCGTCCACGCCGCCGGATTCGAGCGCGTGAGCGTCGGTGAGCGCGCGGGTCCGGAGGGCGTCGAAGTTCCCGTCGAAACCGGGTGACCCCGGAAGGGCGGACAGGTGAACCATGCCGACGATTGCGTCGTCAGTCTCGAAAATGCTCATACCGGGGCCTCGTCGCGCCCCGGATTAAACGAACCGAGTCGGTCGGCTTGCTGTTGGCGACTCGACACCACAAGGTTTCTACCGCCGTGGCCGCGAGTCACCGACGGTCGAAGCTATGACGGATACGACTCTGCAGACCGAGCGCGTGCCGCGATTGGTGCAGGAAATCCTCGGAGAACGGTCGGTCACGGACGTGATACCGGCCGACGAGGGGACCGACGACGTGTTCTTCGTCACCGTCGAGATGCCGGACGGAGACCGGAGTTGCGTGTTGAAATCCCGCTCGTTCGTGGACCCGCCGTCGTTTCGGGTGGAACCCAGAATTCTCGACTTCGTGAATCGTCGAACGGGGATTCCGGTACCGAACGTCCTCGGGTACGTCGACGAGCACGACGACCTGTCCGCACCTTTCTTCCTGATGGAGCGGGCATCCGGCGAGGCGGTTTCCGGTCCGACGTCGCTGACCGACGACGCCCTCTCTCGCACCGCGCGCGACGCCGGGCGACACCTCGGCGAACTTCACGCCGCCGCCACGTTCGACGGCTACGGATGGCTTCGGGCGGGGATGGACGCCGACGCCGAACCGAGCGTGGGCGACCTCTCGCTCGCCGACCTCGAACCCGACTGGCCCGCACGGGTTCGTTCCTACGCCGAGGCGAACCTCTCGCGTATCGAGGAGTCGGAACGATTCGCGGACCTGACCGACGACCTGCGCGTCGGTCTGGATGGCCATCTCGAAGCCGTTCCCGAGACCCCCGAACCGGTGCTCCTCCACGACGACTACCGCTTCGGGAACCTCCTCGTCGATTCGGAGACGGGTGCCGTTCGGACGGTCCTCGATTGGGGGAACCAGTTCACCGGCCACCACGAGTTCGACCTCGCGACGACGGAGCACTACCTGTGCGGTCGGCGTCCGCTCGACGCCGACCGCCGGGCAATCGTCCACGACGCGCTGTTGGACGGCTATGCGGAGACCAATGAACTGACCCGCGATGACGCGTTTCGTCGGCGACAGCGGGCCTATCGCTTCGTCGCGCAACTGTCCGCGCTCGCGTGGTTCGACCTGTGGTATCGCGGAAGCGACGACCCCGAAAAAGACGCGACGCGTCAGAAAGAACTCGCGCTGTCGTTGCTTCCCTGAACGCGGTTCGACTCCTTCCGTCGAACGGAGCGCGGAGCGTTTATTCGTCCGCTTCGTCCGTCTCGCTCTCTTCGTCCGTCTCGCCCGCTTCGAACTCCTCCGCCGCCTCGTCGTCTGCGTGTTTCAGGTTCCAGAACGCCTCCAGAATCACTCGTTTCGTCACCGCACCCTGTGTCGTCCAGTGGTGAGCGTAGTCGAGCATGTCGTCGTAGATGCTCGGCTTGCACCCCGCCGCCTTCGGGTGGCCGCCGCCGTTGACCTGTCGGGCGACCTCGTGGCAGCGCTCGAACTCGTCGGTCCCGCGGATGCTCGCGCTCCCGGCGGGTTTGACGACGACCGAGGCGTCCGCGCCTCGCTCGCGCATCGCTTCGGCGACTTCGTTCTGCGAACAGCGACCGTAGGTGACGCCCACCGTCCAGTCTCCGATCTGTTTCATATCGGCGCGCTCGACCGCCCGCTCGATGAGCGCCTCCTTCTCGACGCGCCGTTCCGCGAGGAACTCCTCGACGTCTTCCGGGAGGTCCGCGCCGTGCGTCTGGATGACCTCCATGTACTCCTCGGGTTCCGCCCAGTAGGAGTAGTCCGCGAGGTCGTCGCTCCGCGGGTCGTTCCGGAGCCACAGGTCGTGGTCTCGCGTGACTTCCGCGAGTTCGACGAGGTAGTCCGGGAAGTCGTAGTCGAGCGACCGGGCAACCACGTCGGCAGTGCACTCCTCGTCCGATTCGCCGATGACGAGTTCGATGCCGAGGGCTCGAATCGCGTCGGCCACCGCGTCGTCCCACTGGTGGTGGTCGAACCAGAACACTTCGTCCGCCTCCTCGACCAGCGTTTCGAGTTCCCGTGCGACCGGTTCGTAGGCGTCGGGACAGAGGTCACAGATGAACACGGTCGCGCCGGGTTCGCTGTACGCAACGACTCGTTCGAGCGCGTCCGCGAGGTCGTGCGGTCCCGCGTCGATGAGCGCCGTCTCGCCGTACGCCTCGCGGACGAGTGCCGTCGCGGCCAACCCGTCGGCGTCCGGGTCGGCGACGACCGCCCGCTCCGCTCCCGTCAGTTCTTCTTTCGCTTCCTGTTCTTCTTGTTGTGCTTCGAGCGAATCTGGAAAGAAAAATCCCTCGCCCGGGAGAAGGGATTTCCGTTCGAGCGAGAGGTTCTCGTCGTCGATGACCCAATCTTTCATACTCCCACTCCGACCCCCGACGCAAAGAGTTCCCGGTTATGGGTCCCGATAGTTAGTCGTCCGACCGGTCGGATTCTCAACCGTTTTCGGGTCGGCTACTCGTACGTCCGGTCGATTCCGTTTCGGCGGAGGAGGTGACGAACCATGTTCAGGGTCCAGTTGACCCGCGTGTGGAGGTCCGTCCCGTACCGCGTCGTATCGAGGAGGTAGCCCGGAATTCCCATGTCCGCACTGACTTTGTGCATCAACACCGGCTTCGACCCGTCGAGGACCTCCCCCATCTTGAACTCGTAATACTCCGGGAGCGAGTCCGAGAGGTGATATCGGTTCATGTACGTCGCGGTTTTCGTCGCGTCGCGGTCCGCACCCTCCGCGAGCGTCGGATAGACGGCCTGTCCGTCACCGTCCGGCCCTTCGGCCTCGCGGTAAATCCCCTTCGAACTGTGGAGCGTCAACACCGTCTTCGGGTCGTGGTAGTCGATAGTCTCCCACAGTGTGCGAGCGAGCGCCGACGTCGGTTCGTGGTTCGAGGGGAACTTCCAATTCAGGTTCCCGTCGTCGTTCGAGTACGTTCCCCGCTCGATGGCGACCGGATTCGCGCGCGGAATCACGATGAGTTTCCCCTTGTCTATCGACCACGACGTGATCGCATCCGCGGCGCGGTACCCAGCCTCCTCGTTTCCGTGGATGCCGCCGACGACGACGGCCGTCGGTCCGGGTTCTCCGGAGTTCGTGATGTACACCTCCGTTTCGTCCTCCGTCCCCCGTCGAATTCGATAGGACGACCGCTCTTCCGTCGCCGCCGCACCGATTCCGGACGCCGCCGTCGCCGCCGCGAGAACGCTCCCCGACTTCAAGAGAAATCCTCTCCGCGAACTGCCACCGGTAGACACTACTCGTTTCGATTTTGAACGCTGGCTGTCAACCATCTCAAAATAACACGACACATCGACTATTATTATGGATTTCTAACGAAAGAATATATATTAATACAAACAGACAACAGATTTCCAGCGCGACTGGAATCGTCCCCTCGACCGAGGGACTCAGATGTCCACCGAACTGAACCGCCGGTAGCCGAGCACCACCGGAATCACGGCCCACGCGACGAGGACGAGGAGGGCGAACCACCCGGTGTGGTAGAACGTGCTCCCGGCGTTTCCGTGCACCAAGGTGTCCATCCCGGTCGAGTAGGCCTTGACGGGACTGAGGCTGTCGATGACGTTCGCCCACACGGGCGGTGCGCCCCTCGGACTCGAAAACCCGTTGAGGACGTACCGAATCACGAGCGGAACCGACGACCAACCGAGAAACGTCAGCAGAAAGAAGCCGACGCTCGTCGCCATCGCCCGATTGCTCGTCGGCGAGGCGGCGGAGAGACAGACCGCCGAACTCGTGTACGCCGCCGTGAGCAGGAACACGAGGGCGAGGAACGCGACGTACTCCACGACCGGCAGCGACCCGCCGAATGCGAGGAATATCACCGTCGCGGCGAACACGCCGACGAACGTGGCCGTTCCGACCACCGCGGCCCGTCCGACCGCTTTGCCCGCGATTACGTCCCGGCGGGTGTACGGAAGCGCGAGCAGGAGTTTCAGGCTCCCGAGTTCGCGCTCCGCGGCTATCGCGCCGTAACTCATCATCAACCCCGCCAGCGGCGCGAAGAAGACCAGTATTCCCATCTGTCCGAAGAAGTCCACCGTGCCGGGGTTCCGTGCATGGCTCATTCCGAGATACATCGGCACGGCGAGGAAGAGAACGAACCCGACGGCCGCGGTCCCGAGCGACCACTTCCGATGGGCGTCGAGGAAGTCCTTTTTCGCCATGACGCGCCAGTTCATGCCGGAACCTCCGTCGTGTACGTCGTGAACAGCTCTTCGAGCGACGCCTCCTCTGTGTCGAAGTCCAGAACGGTGTCGCCCGCCGACTCGATGGCGTCGAGGGCGCGCTTTTTCGCCCGGTCGGTACAGGCCACTACGAGCGTCGTCCCGTCGGCCGAGACGTGACCGACGCCCTCGACGGCGCGCACCCGGTCGAGCGTCCCCGACGAGAGGCGGTCCACCTCGACGGTCAACGAGGCACCGCTCCCGACCGTTCGGCGGAGTCCGTCGATGGAATCCACCGTGACCAACTCCCCGGCGTCGAGGATTCCAACGCGGTCACAGACGGCTTCGACCTGCTCTAAGATGTGACTGGAGAAGAACACGGTCGTCCCGCGGTCGCGCTCCTCCCGGATGATTTCGCGCATCGCCAGCGCGCCGTTCGGGTCGAGGCCGGTCGTCGGTTCGTCGAGGATGAGCAGGTCCGGGTCGCCGACGAGCGCCATGCCGAGGATGAGTCGCTGGGCCATCCCCTTCGAGAACCCCTCGACCCGTCGGTCGGCCGCTTCCGGGATGCCGACTCGCTGAAGGATTCGCATCGGGTCGTCGTCCACGCCGCGGGTTTCGATGACGAATTCGAGATGCTGGCGCGCGCTGAGGTGGTCGTAGGCGTGGTACGCGTCGGGGAGGACGCCGATTCGCTCGTGGACGCGGCGGGTGTCACGCTGGGCGTCGTGGCCGAACACGGTGACGGTCCCGCTCGTCGGTCGCACGTAATCGAGAATCATGTCGATGGTGGTCGATTTCCCCGCGCCGTTGGGTCCGAGGAAACCGAACACTTCCCCCTCTTTGATTTGGAGGTTCAGGTTGCGGAGGGCGACGACGTTCCCGAAGCGCTTGGAAACGTCGGTCAATTCGATGGCGGTCATGCCGCGAACATCGTAATCACCTGATATATGCTTTTATCACGCTTCGCTGGGGTCGAGTTGCCGAACCGTCAGCACGGGCGTCGGACAGGTCCGAACGACGCGCTCCGCGACGCTCCCGATGAGGAATCGGTTTTCGCCGTGTCGTCCCCGCGTCCCCGTGGCAACCATGTCCGCGTCGTGCTCGCGGGCGTACTCCCCGATTTCGGCGGCCGGGTCACCCTCCCTGACCGCTGTGGTGACGTTCCCGCCGTTGCGTTCGCTGACCGATTCGAGTGCCTTCTCGCCTTGCGATTCGAGCGCGTCCTGGAACTCCTCGCGGAGCGTTTCGGGAGAGGACTCGACCTCGCCCGCATCCACGACGTAGAGGGCGTGAACGTCGGCGTCGAATCGGCGCGCGAGGTCGAGCGCGACCGTCACTGCTCGTTCGACGCTCTCGGAGCCATCGGTGGCGATGACGACGGTATCTATCATCGTTTTTCCATCCTCCCTCATCGTTCTTAAAGACTGAGTGGCTAAATTGCGTCAATCCAAACTGCTAAGGTGCATGGTGCGTGTTATCAGGACGCCCGACGGGGCAAGGTTGCACTCAAACCGCAATCCCATCCGATTGCGGTTTGTTCATGGACTCTATTCTACGCCGCAGCGACGTCCGTACGGTTCCCCCACGGTAGTCGAAGACGACCCTGTGGTAGTCGAAAAGGATCCCGCCGCAGTCGAAGCGGAATCCGCCGCAGTCGAAAACGACACCGACGGCGAGCGGCCGCCACGGGAGAAGGTTTTTGCCTCGTCTACGCGCAGCCACGGGTATGACCGAGTCGCCAGTCGAAGTGAATACGGTACTCGTTCCGGTGGACGGAAGCGACGAATCGGTGCGGGCCATCGAGTACGCGGTTTCCATCGCGGAGCGGTACGACGCCGCCGTTCACGCGCTCTACGTCTTCGGTGAAGAGGTATCCCGAGCCATCGAAACGGGCGCTATCGAGGAGGACGACATCATCGACGAAACCGAGTCGTTCATCGACAGCGCCCGCGCGGTCGCGGCGGAGTCGGACATCGAACTCCGCAGTTCCATCGCCTACGGGTTCTCGACGCGGCGAAAGCTCCAACATCCGGGAAGCGCCGTCCTCGACTGCGCCGACGAGATAGACGCCGACTTCATCGTCATCCCGCGGGAACCGCTCTCGGGCGAACCCGGCGAAGTGTTGGAGAAAGCCGCGGAGTACGTGCTCCTCTACGCCAGCCAACCCGTCCTCTCGATCTGATTTTCGCCTCGTTGGGTTCGAGCGTTCGTCGTTCCCGTGAACCGCGATGACACAACGTTTTTACGCGAAAAACCCGCCCATCGGTGTATGGACGGTTCGACGCCGAACGCCACGGCGCACTCACGGGCGATGCCACATTGGGAGTCCGTCATCGCGGATATGGAAGCGACGACGGCGGAGTACGACGACGACGGGTGGGAAACCATGGAACTCCACCCCGGCGACGTCACGCCGCTCTGGAGCGACGAGGACGGCGAGTTCGGACTGGACGTTCTCGTCCCCGACAACGAGTTCGAGGCGCTGGAGGAATTGATGGATGGCGGCGTCTCGTTCGACGCCTTCGAAGCCTACCGCGCGCTCGCCGACGGACTCGTCTTCGCCGTCATCGTCATGGAGGACCGCGAGGACGAAACGGCGGTTCTCTACCCGGTGTACTACGACGTGCAGGGCGCAGAGGAGATGCTGGCCGACGCGATGGACGCGGGAAAGATGTACTCGTTCGTCCGAACGCTGAGCGAGGACCGCATCAGGTTCACCCACGACGACCCCTCGCTGTTCCAACCGCCCGAAGAACCAGAGACCGAAGACGCGGAGTCCGCCGAAGAAACCGACGAGTAACCCTACTTTTCGCCGCCGATTTCGTGCCCGCAGTGTGGGCACTCCATCTCGTCGTGGCGCAACTCCTCGCTGGATTCGCGGACTTCGCGCATGACGCTCGAAATCTTGTCCTCGGCTGCGAGTTCCTCCGCCACCGCGAGGTCCACGCCCTCGACTTCGAGCAGAAACTTCGCCACCTCGGTCACCTCGTACATCACGTCGTCCAACTCCTCGGCGGTGAAGAAGCCGGACATCGCGCCGTAGAGGAACGTCGCTCCCGCTTTCCGTATCTTCTCTTCGAACGCCGACCGCGCTTGATTCACCGCCTGCGGGGTGTACGTGTCGGTCATGAACGGGACCAAGTAGGGAAGGTTGTTCCCGATTTTGGTCATCTCCACGCCGGTTTCGGTTCGGAAGTCGGCACAGAGGCGCGCGATGGCCCACTCGCGGGCGGTGATGTAGGTTCGGTCGCGGAGGAACTCGTTGACTCGGTCGTACTCCGCCCCATCCATCTTCTTGAACCGCGCGTACTTCTGCACCTCCGGCGGGATGTCCGGGGTCGAACCCGTCCCGTCCTCTCCCGTCGCGCCGTCGTCCGCCGGTTCGCTGGCGGCGTCCGTCGCTGCTTTGTCGGTACCGACCGCATCTGTCGCTGTTTTGTCGGTACCGGCCGCATCCGTCGCCGCTTCGTCGGCCAACTGCTGTGAAACCCCTTCGTTCGTCTCGCGGGGCTGTTCTTCGTCTCCGTATTCGTCTTCGGCCTCCGGTGCGGGCGGGGAGGGGTCGTTCGACATATCCCGTCGTTACCGAGCGGGGTGCAAAAGCGTATCGCACCCAACTGTTTTGATACCCGGCGGAAATGGAGGTAGTATGAAGGTCTTATTGGGAACTGGCGGGAGCGACGACTCCCTCACCGCGCTCGAACGGACGGTATCGCGCGCGGTCGCGGCCGGCGATGAACTGACGGTCGCCATCCTCGACAATCCACAGAGCGACCGCTCGAAGGACGAAATCCGCGAGAAAGCGAACGCGGTGCTGGACGATTCCGAGCTGGAGGCGTCCGTTCGGGACGTTTCGGGAGACCCCGGAAGTCGCCTGCTCGACATCGCGGAGAGCGAGGGGTTCGACCAGATAGTCCTCGGCGGCGGCCAGCGCAGTCCCATGGGGAAGATTCGACTGGGCCACATCGCCGAGTTCGTCCTGCTGAACTCCCACGTTTCGGTGAAACTGGTACGATGAACGACGACCGACGCTTCCCCGACGACCCCGCTGGCCCCTTCCCGGAGCCGCCGCAGACGTTCACCGACCGCGAGGGACGCGACATCGAAATCCGGCCCTTCGAGGAGAGCGACACGGAACCGCTCGTCTCGATGTACGTCGATTTCGACCCGGCCGACCGCGCACAGGGAATTCCACCGGCCACGGAATACCGGGTGCGCGACTGGGTGGAAACCCTGACCGGGGGGGACGGCCTGAACGTCATCGCGTGGAACGACGACGACGTTGCGGGCCACGCGACCCTCGTCCCCGACGGTAACTCGTCGTACGAACTGGCCATCTTCGTTCATCAGGATTACCAGCGCGCGGGTATCGGTTCGCACCTCATCCGCACGCTCCTCGGCTACGGGCGAGCGCAGGACATCGACAAAGTGTGGCTGACGGTGGAGCGATGGAACCGCGCCGCCGTCAACCTCTACCGGAACGTCGGGTTCGAAACCGCCGACGCCGAGAGCTTCGAGTTGGAGATGGTTCTCCGACTGTAACGGTTCTTTTCGTTCGCGTGTCGTATGCTACACTCAACCGAACGGCTTTTCCTCACGCGACTACCATTGCCGCGTAATCGTGACCGATCTACTGTCCATCTCGAATCTGAAAACGCAGTTCCACACGGAACGAGGGACTGTCAAGGCGGTGGACGACTTCGACCTGAACATCCGAGAGGGAGAGACCATCGGACTCGTCGGCGAATCCGGGTCCGGGAAATCTGTGACCGCGCTCTCGGCGATGCAACTCATCGACGAACCGGGCGAGGTCGCCTCCGGCGACATTCGTTTCCAACACGAGGAGGTCGCCGAGACGTTCGCAGACAAGTATCCGAGCGGCGTCGGGGAGTACGTCTTCCCCGACGAGGGGTACGTCGACATCATGTCGGCGCCCGAATCCGTCATGCGGGACATCCGCGGCAGCGAGATGGGGATGATTTTCCAGGACCCCATGACCTCGCTCAACCCGGCGCTGACCGTGGGCGAGCAAGTCGCAGAGAGCCTGCAGCTCCACCAGTACGGCGGCAAGCGGAAGGATAGCTGGTGGAACGCGGTGCGGGAAATCGCCCCGAAAATCAGCGGGGACGACATCGACGGCGAACTCCTCGAAGACACAATCGACATCCTCGAAGAAGTCGGGATTCCGGAACCCGAATCCCGCGTCGAGGAGTACCCGCACGAGTTCTCGGGCGGGATGCGCCAGCGCGTGCTCATCGCCATCGCGCTCGCCTGCAAGCCGAAACTGCTCATCGCGGACGAGCCGACGACGGCGCTCGACGTGACGATTCAGGCCCAGATTCTCGACCTCATCAACGACCTGCAGGACGAGTTGGGCATGTCCGTCTTCATGATCACCCACGACCTCGGCGTCGTCGCCGAGACGTGCGACCGCGTCGCGGTGATGTACGCGGGCGATTTGGTGGAGGTCGGGCCGGTGGACGAGATTTTCCACAACCCGAGCCACCCGTACACGTACGCCCTCCTCGAATCCATCCCCCGAGAGGACAAGGAGCGTCTGACTCCCATCGAGGGGAACGTCCCGGACCTCATCGACATGCCCGACGGCTGCCACTTCGCCGACCGGTGTCCGTGGGCGCAACCGGAGTGTACGCAGGGCGAGATTCCGAACCTGCAACACGGCCCGGACGACGTGGACCACCGCGCGAAATGCGTCCTCGAATCGTTCGACGGGACCGAGTACGTCGAGGAACAGGAGAGCGTTACGACCGGCGAACACGAGGTGGGAGACACGCTCGTCACGGTGGACAGCCTGAAGAAACACTACTCGCGCGCGGACGACTTCCTCGACAAGTGGCTGTCCGACGGCGACGACAGCGTGAAAGCCGTCGATGGCATCTCGTTCGACATCTACGAAGGCGAGACGGTAGGACTGGTCGGCGAATCCGGGTGTGGTAAATCCACCGCCGGTCGGTCGCTCCTCCGCCTCGAAACGCTGACCGACGGGCGGGTCGTCTTCGCCGGAACCGACCTCGGCGGGTTGGACAGCGACGAGATGCGCGAGGCGAGAAAGGACATGCAGATGATATTCCAGGACCCGCTGTCCAGCCTCGACCCGCGGATGTCCATCGGGCAGATCATCGCCGAACCCCTTTCGATTCACGGCCTCTCCGAAGGAAAACGACACGAACGCGTGAACGAACTGATGGAGAACGTCGGTCTCGACCCCAGCCAGCGCGACCGGTATCCGCACGAAATCTCGGGCGGCCAGCGCCAGCGCGTCGGCATCGCCCGCGCGCTCGCGGTGGACCCCGACTTCATCGTCGCCGACGAACCGGTCTCGGCGCTGGACGTGTCCGTGCAGGCCCAGATTATCAACCTCCTCGAAGACCTGCAGGAGGAGTTCGGCTTGACGTTCCTGTTCATCGCCCACGACCTCTCGGTCGTTCGGCACATCTCCGACCGCATCGCGGTGATGTATCTCGGCGAAATCGTGGAGGTCGCGGACACCGACGAACTGTTCGCGGACCCGAAACACCCCTACACGCAAGCTCTGCTCTCCGCGATTCCCGAACCGGACCCGCGGGCGGACACGGACGACCGGGTCATCCTCAAGGGCGACGTGCCGTCGCCCATCGACCCGCCGAGCGGGTGTCACTTCCGAACGCGGTGTCCGCAGATAATCCCGCCGGAGGGAATGGACATCGACCAGCAGGCGTATCGTGAGGTGATGAACTACCGCGAACGCGTCGAAAACCGCGCCATCAACCTCGAATCGGTCCACGAACAGGCGGCGGACGGAGGGCGGTCGGCACGGGCCGCCACGGATGGCGGTGAGAAGTCGACGGACGCCCGACCCTCGTCGGACGTGGGCTCCGGCGCTTCGACTGGCAGCGGGCAGGCGACCAGACGACCGGGGGATAATTCGTTCCACGCCGTACTCTGGGACCGACTGTTCGAGACGGAACCGACCGGCGAACCGCGCGACGTCGTTTCCCAGTCGTTCGACTACCTCGCCGACGAGGACTGGGAGGCGGCAGAGTCGCTCCTCGCGAAACACTTCACGAGCGTCTGCGAACGAAAGAGTCCGGTACTCCAGGACACCACCCACCCCTCGGCCTGCCATCTCTACGACCAACCCGAGTAGTTTCGTTTCCCATCGCCGCAGTAGTTCCGTTCCCCGTCGCCGTTCGACATTCTCGGTTTGACACGTTCGCTCCTTGTTCCAATCGTCGGTAACCGTGGTCCCGTCCGGCAGAACTATCACTATTATCGTTGACGTTTTTGGGGGATGTCACCAAACGACACGGTTTCGAGACGGAGCTTTCTGAAAGCGGCCGGTGGCGCGACCGCCGCCGCGACGTTCGCCGACTCGGTTTCGGGGGTGGGTTCGGCGACGGCACAGGGCAATCAGCAAGGTGGATTGTTGACCTACGCGCGTGGCAGCGATTCGGGGACCCTCGACCCGCAAAACACGACCAGCGGCGAGGACGTGAAGGTCACGAATCAGGTGTACGATACGCTCATCCAGTTCAAACCCGGCGAGACGAGTCTGACGAAGGGACTCGCGACGAACTGGAATTTGAAGGGGACGACGACGACGCTGAAACTCCGGGAGGGGGTGAAGTTCCAGAACGGCGAGACGTTCACGGCGGACGACGTGATAGCGACGTATCGCCGCTTCACCGATTCGAGCTATCAGTACTATCCGGGCGACAGTTACGTCTCGTCCTACGGGCCGTTCACGCTCGGCAACTGGGTGAAGAACATGAAAAAGAACGGCGACTACAACCTGACCATCGAACTCAAGCAGAAGTACGCGCCGTTCCTGCGAAATCTGGCGATGTTCGCGTCGAGCATCCTCTCAGAGAAGGCCATCCAGAACCTCGGCAAGAAGTTGAGCAGCAACCCGGTCGGGACGGGACCGTTCCAGTTCGACAACTGGGACAAGAGCAACCAACGGATTCGGTTGTCGGCGTACGACGACTACTGGGGCGACGGTCCGAACGTCGATCAGGTCGTGTTCACGGCCATCGCGTCGAACACGACGCGCGCCCAGACGCTCGACTCGGGCGACGCCGACATCATCGACGGACTCGGCGCACAGTCCGCACAAATCGTCCGACAGTCGAACAACGCCAGCCTCAGGGAGAAGGAGGGAATCAACGTCGGCTACATGGCGTTCAACATGGCGAATGTGGAGGCGTTCCGCGACAAGCGGGTTCGACAAGCCATCAGCTACGCCATCAACACGAAGGCCATCGTCGATACCATCTTCAAGGGCATCGCGGAACAGGCCAGCCAACCGATTCCGTCGAACGTCCTCGGCTACAACAAGAGCCTGAATCCGTACCCCTACAACCCTGACAAGGCGCGCTCGATGCTGAACGACGCCGGATACGGGGACGGCTTCTCGTTCGAGTTGGCGACGTTCAAAAATCCGCGCGCGTACAACCCGAGTCCGATTCAGGCCGCGCAAGTCGTCAAGTCCAACCTGAACGACGTCGGCATCGACGTGACCATCAACCAACAGTCGTTCAACCCGTTCCTCAACTACACCGAGAGCGGCAAACACGACGCGTGTTTCCTCGGCTGGATGACGGACAACGCCGACCCGGACAACTTCTATTACGCGCTGTTGGACCCCGGTATCCCGGTTAACAAGGTCCCGAACGGGCAGGACTGGGTGAGCTTCGACACGAAGAACTTCAACACGCTCGACGTTGCGGCGTGGGCGAACACCGACTTCATGAAACTCGTCCGGCGCGCCCAGCGAACGTACGACGACAACCAGCGCGCGAAGCTGTACCGACAGGCGGGAAAGCTCGCGCACGACGAGGCTCCGTGGGTGTTCATGGACCACGCGAAGGAACTCCGTGGGGTCGGAAACAACGTCGACGGCTACGTCGTCGAACTCATCTCCGGCCCGTTCTTGAACCTCGTTTCGCTGCAAGGACAGTAAAAACCGCCCGAATCACCAGACATTCAATACGATTTCACGTAATAGATACGAAGAACGCCACAATATCATCGTTTCTTTCATTCGTTCATTGGATACTATAGCTCCGGTATGTTTATATAGAACATATGACCACACTGGCGTATGGCGTCACGCGACAGATTGACTGACAGACGTAGTTTCCTCAAAGCTGCTGGCGGCGCGGCCGCGGCAGCGACACTCGCGGGTTGTATCGGCGGCGAGACGGGCGACGAAACCACCAGCTCCGGCGACGGAACCGGTGACGGCAACGGCGGTTCGGGCGGTACGCTCACCTACGCCCGTGGCAGCAGTTCGGGGTCCCTCGACTTCCAGAACTCGACCAGCGGCGAAGTCGCAAAGGTGACGAATCAGCTCTACGACACTCTCATCGCGTTCAAACCGGGCAAGACCTCGCTCACCGAGGGCCTCGCAACGAACTGGAACGTGGACGGCAAGACGGTCACGCTCGACCTCCGCAAAGACGTGAAATTCCACAGCGGTGAGGACTTCACCGCGGACGACTTCGTGGCGACCTACCGCCGCTTCGTGGACGAGGATTACGAGTACTACCCCGGCAAGAAGTACGCCTCCTCCTACGGTCCGTACACGCTCGGCGTCGTCAAGGACGTCAAAGCGGACGGCGACCACAAACTCACGATCAACTTGGAGAAGAAGTACGCGCCCATCCTCCCGAACCTCGCGATGTTTGTCTCCGCGGTCCACTCGAAGAAGGCAATCGAGGAGAAGGGCAAAGGGCTCAAGTCCGACCCGGACGGCACCGGCCCGTTCAAGCTGAAGAACTGGGACCAGAGCAACAACCGCGTCCGCCTCGAAAAGAACGAGGACTACTGGGGCGACGGCCCCTACGTGGACGAGGTCGTGTTCACCGTCGTCGGTAACAACACCTCACGCGCCCAGACGCTCGACTCGGGCGACGCACAGATCATCGACGGACTCGGTGCGCAGTCCTCACAGCAGGTCAAGAAATCCGGCAACGCGGAACTCGTCTCGGACGCCGGTATCAACATCGGTTACATGGCGTTCAACATGGCGAAGGTCGAAGCCTTCCAGAAAAAGAAGGTCCGACAGGCCATCAGCCACGCCATCAACACGAAAGCCATCGTCGATACCATCTTCAAGGGTATCGCCAAGGAGGCCAACCAGCCGATTCCGAGCAGCGTGATGGGCTACAACGACAGCCTCAGCCCGTACGCATACGACAAGGAGAAGGCACAGAAGCTGCTGAACGAAGCGGGCTACGGCGACGGCTTCTCGTTCGAACTGGCGACGTTCAAGAACCCGCGGACGTACAACCCGAGCCCGATTCAGGCGGCCCAGACGGTCAAGTCCAACCTGAAAGAGGTCGGCATCGACGTGACCATCAACCAGCAGGCGTTCGACCCGTTCCTCAACTACACGGAAACCGGGAAGCACGACGCGTGTTTCCTCGGCTGGATGACGGACAACGCCGACCCGGACAACTTCCACTACGCGCTGCTCCACCCCGGCGTCTCCATCGACGACGTGCCGGACGGACAGGATTGGATCAGCTTCGACACGGACGGCTTCAACACGCTCAACGTCGCGGGCTGGGCGAACACCGACTTCATGAAACTCGTCGAGGACGCGCAAGTGACCTACGACAACGAGGCGCGCAAGAAGAAGTACAAGAAGGCCGGGAAAATCGCACACGACGAGGCCCCGTGGGTGTTCATGGACCACGCGAAGGACCTCCGCGGCGTCCACAACAGCGTCAGCGGGTTCAAACTCGCTCCCATCAGCGGTCCGTACCTGCGCCTGGTGAAGCTCAACTGATAAACCACGGTAACGAGCCTTTTTTGACCCCCGACGTTTGAGATTGGGGTAGATGATATCCAAGCGGTTCGTTATCAAACGACTGTTGCTACTTATTCCCGTGCTGTTCGGGGTGGCGACGTTCGTTTTCGCCATTCTCCAACTCTCACCGGGCGACCCCGCACGGGTGGTCGCGGGCCAGCGGGCCTCGGAAGCGTTCGTCCAGCAGGTTCGCCACGAGATGGGATTGGACCAACCGATCTGGGTCCAGTACGGGGATTTCCTGTGGAACGCGCTCCACCTCGACCTCGGACAGTCCTACCAGATTCGAAAAGGCGTGCCGGTCACGCAGATTCTCACGCACAGGCTCCCCGTCACCGTCGAGATGGCGCTGTACGGCCAGATTTTCGGTATCCTGTTCGGCATCCCGCTCGGCGTGATTTCCGCCATCAAGCAGGACTCCGCGACCGACCACCTCACCCGAATCGGCGCACTGACCGGAATCAGCATCCCGATTTACTGGAGCGGACCGCTGCTCATTCTCCTGTTCGCCCAGTACCTCCACCTGTTCCCGCCGAGCGGTCGCATCGCCTCGGAGTACAGCATCAACCTCGTGACGGGACTCATCACGGTCGATACGCTGTTGAACGGCAACTTCGCGGCGTTCCAGTCGGCGGTGATGCACCTGTTCCTGCCCGCGCTCGTCATCGGCATCTACTCGATGGCGCTCATCTCGCGGATGATGCGGTCGTCCATGCTCGAAGTCGTGCGGCAGGACTACATCCGCACCGCCCGCGCGAAGGGACAGGGAACGAAAATCACGATGCTGAAACACGGCTTCCGCAACGCGCTGATTCCCGTCGTGACCGTCATCGGCATCCAGTTCGGTACCCTCCTCGGCGGCGCGGTGCTGACGGAAACCGTCTTCGGCATTCCGGGCATCGGGACGATGCTCGTGGACGCCATCGAAGTCGGTGACTTCCCGGTGGTACAGGGCACCGTGTTGACGTTCGCGCTCCTGTTCACGCTCGTCAACCTGTTCGTGGACATCACCTACTCCTACCTCGACCCGAGGATCCAACAATGAGCACGCAAACAGAAAACAGCGAAACGGTCTCCCGCGGGTTCTTCAGTCGCCTGCGGGCCTCGCCGTTCCTCTCCGAACTCCTGTCGAATCGCCTCGCCGTCACCGGTCTCACCATCATCCTCTTCATGATTGTGGTGGCGGTGTACGCGAGACTGACCATCGACCTCGCGGCCATCAAACAGTCTCGAATCGGCCTCCAGCCGAGTCTCGCCGCGCCGAGCGAGGCGTACCCCTTCGGGACCAATCTGCAGGCACAGAACATCTTCCCGCGCGTTCTCTACGGCGCGTGGTACGCCATGCTGTTCGGAACGGTGACGGTCGCCGCCTCGACGACGCTCGGGGTCGGCCTCGGCATCATCGCGGCCTACTACGGCGACCTGACGGATAACGTCATCATGCGGACGATGGACGTACTGCTGGCGTTCCCGGCGCTCCTGCTCTCGCTCGCGCTGGTCGCCGTCTTCCCCGACGAGTGGGGGTTGTGGCGCGCGGTCGCCGCGCTGACGCTCGTCTACACGCCGCGGTTCGCCCGCGTCGTCCGCGGCGCGGCGCTGAAAGTCCTCGAAGACGAGTACATCGACGCGACGGTGGCGCTGGGTGCGAAGAACCCGCGCGTGCTGGCCCGCCACGTCCTGCCGAACTGTCTCGCGCCGATTACGGTTCAGAGCACGCTCAACTTCGGCCTCGCCATCCTCGACCTCGCGGCGCTGTCGTTCCTCGGCTTCGGTGCCGACCCGGGAACCCCTTCGTGGGGACTGATGCTCTCGAACGGCGTCAAACACGGCCTGTTCAGCGTTCCGAGCGCATGGTGGTGGTCGTTCTTCCCCGGTCTGTTCCTCGCCGTGACGGTGCTGGGATTCAACCTGCTCGGTGACGGGATGCGCGACGCGCTCGACCCGCGGATGCGCGAAGCCGTGGACTGATGGATTTCGTCGGGTATCTCCGTCCCCGCGTTCGTCTCGTCTCCCGGTTCGGCGGTGTCGGACTCGCGCTGGGCGGCGCGGGCGTTTTGCTCGTCGTCGCCGCGGGCGAGACGGTTTCGTTCGCCAGTCGGAAGGTTTTCGCCGTCGCGGCGCTCGTGTTCGGCTTCGCCATCCTCGGCTGGTCGGGGTCGGTGTTCGCGGGGAGCGCGGTCGAAAACGCACAGAAGTACCTCGATTCGAACACGGGGTGGACCGAGGCGGACTCTCGAAAAGCGATGACGGTCATCGGCAGTCTCGGCGCTGGCGGCATGGTCGGTGTGACCGTTATGACGCTCGTCTTACGTGCGGCATACTGAGCCGTAAATGTTATGCCGACCTATCACTCTTATGGCTCATATGGTGGTTTTCGAATCGTTACTTGTGGGCATCATCTTCGCCGGTATCGGTGTTCTCGTGACGGCGAAACCGCGAGAAATATTTCTTATCAGACAATCGGTCGCCGTCGCATCGACCGGAGAACTCGGCGAGTTCGGCGTCGCTCGGTATCAAACCTACGGGTTGCTTTGCGTCCTGCTCGGGCTATTGCTCGTCCTCATTCCATTCTTCCTTCTCTGACACGACGCCGTTTCACCGGGGTCGGTTCGGCCCGTCACAGGTGCGAGGAGAACCATTCGCCCGCGAGCGTCGCAACCGATTCCAACGTCCCCGGTTCTTCGAACAGGTGACCCGCACCCGGGACGACTTCGAGTTCTTTCTCACAGCGCAATCGGTCGTACGCCTCGCGGTTCAGTTCGAGCACTTGCGTGTCCCGGCCGCCGACGATGAACAACGTCGGTGCCGTCACGTCCGCGAGCACCTCCGTCGCGAGGTCAACCCGGCCGCCGCGTGAAACGGTCGCACCTACCTCCGGACGACGCGCCGCCCCACGAAGCGCGGCGGCGGCCCCGGTACTCGACCCGAAGTAGCCGACGCCGCGTTCTTCCGTCTCCGGTCGCTGTTCCACCCACTCCGTCACCGCGACGAGGCGGTCGGTCAACAGTTCGATGTCGAAGCGGTTCGCGTACGTCTCGTCCTCCGCTTCCGTGAGCAGGTCGAACAGGAGCGTCCCGAGACCGAACTCGTGGAGCCGCTCCGCGACGAAGTTGTTTCGCGGACTCTTCCGACTGCTCCCGCTTCCGTGTGCGAACAGCACGATTCCGTCCGCGTCGCTCGGAACGTGGAGATTCCCCTCCAGTCGAACCGAATCGACCGGAATCTCGACCGTATCTTCTCCCGTCATATCGTATCCTCTATCGACGCGTCGGTGCCTAATCGTGACGGCCCGTCCCACTCCACTCCACTCCACTCCACCCTTCGACTTTCCACCGAGTTCCCACTCACTCCCGAAGCTGTCGTTCCGCCGCGTCCCGCTCCGCCGGTGTATTGACGTTCGCCGTCCAGCCCTCGGTTCGCATCGTCAACATAGTGTTGTCGGTGACGAATCGTCGAATCGACTCCGAGAGTTCGTACTCGCCGCGAACCGACAGTTCCGTCGCCGCACACGCGTCGAACATCGCCGGACCGTACACGGCGAATCCCGCGGCGACGAGGCTCGGTTCTGGCGGGTCGTTTGGTTCCTTTTCGATACCGCGTAGTTCCCCTTCGTCGGTCACATCGCAAATGGCTTTCACGCGAGCCTCCTCGGTCGAGACCCGTTCGACCAACTGAACCCCATCCACGCCCGCCTCCTGCTGGCGTTCGACCAGTGGTTCGAGGTCACACCGAATCACACAATCCCCGTCGAGACACATGAACTCCCCCTCGACGTACGGTTCGGCCTGCAACAGCGCGTGTGCCATCCCCAACTGCTCGCCCTGCCGGGCGTACGTTATCGGAATGCCGGAAAACGAGTCTCCGTACCGGTCCCGAATCTGTGTTCCTTCGTAGCCGATGACGACGATCACTTCCTCCGCGTTCAGTTCGGCCACGGTTTCGAAACAGCGCGTGAGAATCGGCTTTCCCGCGACTTCGACCAACGCTTTCGGCTTGTCGTCGGTCAGCGGACGGAGACGGGTTCCCTTTCCGGCGGCGAGGACGACTGCTTGCATACGGTCGCTACCGCAGCACGCCTGATAATTTTACGGGGACCTACGCTCGAACGTTTTCCCCGATTTGCTCGCCGAACTCGCCGTCCTCGAAGACGACGTTGCCGCGGACCATCGTCATCTCCGGGAATACGCCCGTCCAGCCTTCGAACGGCGTCCAGTCGCACTTCGTGTGGAGGTCTTCCGCCCGAATCTCGCGCGTCGTGTCGGGGTCCACGAGAACGAGGTCGGCCATCCGTCCCTCCTCGATGCGACCCTTCCGCGGCAGGCCGAACACCTTCGATGGGGTTCGGGCGGTGAGGTCGGCGACGCGCTCGTAGCTGAGATTGTCCTTGCGGGCCTCCTCCAACAACAGGGGAAGCATCGTCTCGACGCCCGGCACTCCGCTCGGGGCGTCCCAGATTCCGGCGTCCTTCTCCTCGCGGGTGTGCGGTGCGTGGTCGGTCGCAATCATATCGACCGTCCCGTCCGCTACGCGCGCGAAGACTTCTTCGCGCCGTTCCTCGCTCCGAAGCGGCGGGTTCATGCGCCCGAACGTCCCGAGTTCGTCGAGGTCGTCGCGCGAGAGGAACATATGATGGGGCGTCACTTCGCAGGTCGCACCCGCCTCGGTCGCCGCGTCGATTCCCTCCGGCGTGCTGGTGTGTGCGATGTGCAGTCGCGCGCCGAGTTCGATGCCGATTTCACAGGCCCGTTCGACGGCATCCGACTCCGCCTCGGCCGTGCGGTAGGCGCTCCACGCGTCCGCGTCGTCGCGGGACTTCGCATCCGAATCGAACAGGTCCGCGTTCTCCGCGTGCACCGTCACGACGAGGTACTTGTCCGTGGCCCGTTCGACCGCCGACCGGAACAGGTCCGCTTCGATGCCCATCTTCCCCGTCGAGTCGGCCAGAAACACCTCGCCGAGCGCGAGAATCGGCTCGTCGAGCAGCTCGTCGGGGTTCCAGTCGGGCGTGACGCCGCCGTTGATACCGTAATCGACGTACGACTCCGCCGCGAGTTCCGCCTTCTCGTCGAACGACGGTCCATCCACCGTCGGCGGGTTAGTGTTCGGTTGGTCAACGACCGTCGTCACGCCGCCCGCGGCGGCGCTCTTGCTTCCCGTCTCCCACGTCTCCTTGTGCGAAAACCCGGGCTGGCGGAAGTGAACGTGTGCGTCGATAGCACCGGGCAACAGCAGTTTTCCCGTCGCGTCGACGACCTCGCCGGACTCCGTTAGCGAGGATCCGATAGCCGAAATTCTCCCCGCGTCGGTTTCGATGCGAACGTCGCGTTTGCTGCCGTCGGGAAGCGTCGCGTTCCGGATGGTGAGCATATACTCGCCACTGTTCCGGCAACCGTCCTAAGTGTCCCGGTCGCCAACGTGTTCGACCGTCGCGTCCGCGTCGCCGACCAACATCGCCTCGATGGTTTCGGCGACCACCTTCGGATCGCCGTTCCCCCCGGCCTTTGCGACACTCCCGACGGAATCCGGGTTGAACGGCACGTCGAGCGCGGCGTAGATGGGGTCCAAGACCGCGGCGATTTCCTCGTGGTCGTCCACGACGACGACCCCCGAAACGAGCGCCGCGCCGGTTCGGACCCGCTGTGCGATACCCGCGATTTTCCCCTTCCACTGGAGCGAATAATCGCCCGGACAGAACGACCGTGACGGTTCCCCGCGCTGTGCCGGGACCCCGAGTCGCCAGAACGCACGCTGGAGCGTTTCCGTCGTCTCCGCGTAGCGTTCCTCCATCCCGGTTCGCATGTCCTCCAGCGGGACCGTCGTGGCGAACGCTACCGTGGTTCCGGTGTAGGCGACCGCACGCCCCCCGACGCTTCGTTCGAGCGGTTCGAAGTCACACGAACGGGCGACCGATTTCGCCACGTCGTACTTCTCGGCGCGGGCGTCCCGCCGCCCGAACGCTATCTGTCGATGTGGCGTCCAAACGCGAACCGCCGCCTCGCCCGTTTCCGCCGTCTCCGTGAGCATCGCGGCAGTGACCTGTCGGTCATCGTCCCGAGTCTCCGCCCGACCACGAAGCACGCGCATAGTATTCCATTGTGACCCGATGTATGTAAACGCTCCCGGTCGTAACTCCATCCATGGTCGGGCTTACCACGGACGTGTTGTCGAGCTATCCCCGATTTTCGGTCTACAACTCGCCGTACGTCGCACACGACGACGGTTGTGCCATCGACCTGTATCCCGACAACGAGGAGCCACGGACGCCGCTCGCGCCGAGTCCCGTCGCTGGCGAAGTGGTCGAAACCCGGACGGTGACGGCTCCGTCGAAGCCCTACGCCGTCGCGCACGACCACCTCATCGTGGTCGATACCGGCGACTATCTCGTCCGGATGCTGCACGTCGCCCCGACCGTCGAACCCGGCGAGACGGTCGAAGTCGGCGACTCGTTGGGCGAACTTGTCCGCTCTGGCTTTTTCGCGCCGTGGGTCGCAAACCACATCCACCTCGGCTTTCGGGAGCACGGAACGAACCCGGTTCGCGCGTCGGGGTCGCTCCCGCTCGACGTTCCGGTCGAAATCGAACCCATCGCGTGGGACGGTTCTGGGCGCGTCGTCGAGACGGGTGAGACGTTCGTCGTCCTCGACTCGCCGACCCATCCCGCGCCCGGCGAACGGTTCGCGGGTATCGAGGCCGTTGTCGGTGGGGATGACGAGGCTGGGGATGGCGAGGCGGTGGTGCTGGACGGTGGCCTTCCACACTACGAGGGTGGCGGGGTGCTCCGCACACTGGAACGTCGAACGGCATCGCCGCGAGACGGTGGGGCGCTTCGAGCGTCGGACTCACGAGGCGGCGAACCGACCTCCGTTTCGCTTCTCGGTGCGCGCGTCGGACAGGTGAACGGCCGCACCGTGACGTGGGACGACGTGGACATCCGCGCGAACGGGGAGCCGATTACCGGACTCTCGCTGTTCGTCTCGCTGGAGCAGTTCGGCGCGAAACTCGTCTGTCCGGGCCACGACTTCTCGGTCGGCGATTCGATTTCGGTGAGCGTCCACTGAGGTCGCTTGGCTTTCTTCGCACTGGTTCGGTACTCCGATTTCAGTCTCCGGTATCGATCATCGTGGCGGTTCTGGCCGCGTCCTCGTTTAAAAATCTTCGCCGCTTGGGGAACTTCGTGGCCTTCTCTGTCGATTGCCGTTTTCTTATTCGAATTCGATGTCGTCCAGTTCGACGCCCTCGCCGAACAGCCACGCCGCGTGTTCGAGGGCGTAGTCGCGGTGGTCTTCCTCGATGTAGCCGATGGCGTCCTCCACGAGCATCGGTTTGAAGTCGCGCAGTCCGGCGCTTCCGGCGGTGTGAAGCACGCAGACGTTCGCCAGCGTTCCGCAGATGAGCAGGTCGTGGATGTCGTGGGCGTTCAGATACCCTTCGAGGTCGGTCTGGTAGAAGGCGTCGTAGGTGTACTTCGTCACCACGTGGTCGTCCTCGCGGACGTCGAAATCGTCCACGATGTCGGCTTCCCACGACCCCTCCATGACGTGCTCGCCCCAGCGGTCGAACTCGTCGTAGTAGTGGTTGTCCTCGAACTGTTCCCGCGTGTGCACGTCGCGGGTGAAGACGACCGACGCCCCCGCCTCGCGGGAACGCTGGAGGAGTTCCTGAATCGGTTCGATGACGTCCTCGCTGGCCGGTGCGTACAGACTCCCGTCGGGGTCACAGAACCCGTTTTGCATATCGACGACGACGACGGCGGTCGAATCGGAATCGACGGTCATGTTCGTCACTACGGTCGGTTTTTACGAAACGGTTTCGTCCGCCGGGGTGGCCGATTTATTTCGTTTCTTTTTCAAGAGCTTTTTTACATAGTAGCCCTAGTTTACACGCACGATAATGCGAACGATTACCGTAGCGGCGGTCGCTCTCATGCTCGTCCTCGCTGGCTGTTCGCAAGCCCCCGGAACGAGTACGAGCACGCAGACGAGCGGCCCGAACGTAACCCAAACGACTCAAGGTCCCAGTACCGAGGTTTCCGGTCCGGATACCGAGAAAGCCGTCCATCCACCGGACCCCAAATCGGACGTTCTCGGCTGGGAGAACGGCTATTGGTACAACGAAACCCTCTCGATAGACCAGAGTGACGGGCTGAACAAGTCGGAAATCGCTGCCATCGTCAATCGGTCGATGGCCCGCGACGAGCGGATACGGGACTTGGAGTTCACGAGCACGGTTCCCGTGAAAGTTATCTCCCGCGAACAGTTCCGACAGGATCAGAACAACCGCAGCACGCCCGCGAACCGACGGTTGTTCGACAACGTGAAGTACGAATCGCTGTTCATGATCGGCGAATCGACGGACTCCATCGGCGTGCAGAACCAGAACTCGGGGTCGTCCATCGGCGGCTTCTACAGTCCGTCGAAGAAGTCCATCGTGCTGGTCTCGAACAACAACGAGAACCTGCACGTGAGCGAGAGCACGCTCGCCCACGAACTCACGCACGCGCTTCAGGACCAGCACTTCAACCTCTCTTCGTTCGACCAGACCACCCGCGAACGGCACAACGCCGTGGATGGCCTGCTCGAAGGTGAAGCCAACAACGTCCAATATCTCTACGACGAGCGGTGTCAAAACGAGTGGAAAGGAACGTGTTTCTCCGACACCAAGCAGGGCGGAAGCGGTGGCGGACTCGCCAACTACGGGCCGTACCTCATCAAATACCAGCCCTACAGCGACGGTCCCGTCTTCGTGCGCCACGTCCGCAACCAGTCGGGTTGGGAGGGCGTCAACGACGTTTACTCCAACCCGCCCGCCAGCACGGAGCAGATTATCCACCCGGACAAGTACCAGAAGGACGAACCGTCCACGATTTCCGTGCAGGACTCGACGAGCGACGGTTGGACGCGCCTCCAACCGGAGGGGCGACCGAACTACGGCGAGGTCGGCGAAACCGGCCTCTTCGCCATGTTCATGTATCCCTACTTCGAGAGCCAAGGGAAAACGCAGATAATCCCGTCACGGAACTTCTTCAACCGGAACGCGGACGGTCAGATGCAAAAAGTGGACCCGCTCAACTATCAGAGCAAACCCACGAACGGGTGGGATGGCGACAAGATAGTCGTCTACACGAACGACAACGCGGGCAACAACGAGACCGGCTACGTCTTCAAGACGAAGTGGGACTCGAAGAAGGACGCCAGCGAGTTCGTGGACGCGTACGAGAAGTTGCTCAACTACCACCACGCAAAGCAGGTCGACGGAAAGCAGAACACGTGGACGGTGCCCGACAGCACCGGCTTCGGTGACGCCTTCTCGGTTCGACAGAACGGCAACACCGTCGTCATCGTGAACGCGCCGACGGTTTCCGACCTCTCGAACGTCCACAGCAACGCGGCGTCGTAGATTCCGCGTTTCCCTCGACCGACGAATCCGGTTCTTTTTCTCTCTCGCGGGGAATACCCCCGATATGCAAGACAGGTGGTTCGCGTGAGCGACCGATTCGACGTGGTTCCCGAGGAGTCGATTCGAGACGGAACCGCGACGGATGCCTACTTCCTTCGCACCGAGACGACGCTCGAAGCCGCCGGGAAGAACCCGCACGTCGTCGCCGAAGTGACCGCCGACCAGTTCCCGACCGGCGAGTTCGAACTCCTCTCCGGCGTGAAAGACGCGGCGCACCTCCTCGAAGGACTTCCGATAGACGTGGATTCGATGGCCGAGGGACAGTTGTTCGACGGTGGGCCGGTCATGTCCATCGAGGGGAACTACCTCGACTTCGCGCGGTACGAAACCTCGCTGTTGGGGTTCCTCTCGCACGCGTCCGGAATGGCGACGAACGCGCTCGAAGCACGACTCGCGGCCCCCGATTCGACCGTCCTGAGCTTCGGCGCGCGCCACGTCCACCCGTCCATCGCGGCCGTCGTCGAACGGTCCGCCCTCGTCGCGGGTCTGGACGGCTTTTCACACGTCGCCGCGGGCGAGGTGCTCGGACGGGAACCCGGCGGAACCATGCCCCACGCGCTGATGCTCTGTTTCGGTGCGGGCAATCAGGAGGACGCGTGGCGCGCGTTCGACGCCGCGGTCGGCGAGGACGTGCCGCGGGTCGCGCTCTGTGATACCTTCTCGGACGAAAAGGACGAGGTGTTCCGCGCGGTGAACGCGCTCGGCGACGATTTGGACAGCGTTCGTATCGATACCACGGGGTCGCGGCGCGGCGACTTCGAGCACATCCTTCGGGAACTCCGCTGGGAACTCGATTCGCACGGCTTCGCGGACGTGGACATCTTCGCCAGCGGCGGTCTCGGACCGGACGAGCTCCGGCAACTCGATGGCATCGCCGACGGGTTCGGCGTCGGGAGCTACGTCAGCAACGCGGAACCGATCGATTTCGCGCTCGACATCGTGGAAGTGGACGGCGAACCGGTCTCGAAGCGCGGCAAACTCTCCGGTCGAAAACAAGTCTATCGAACCGCCGATGGCGGCCATCACGTCGGTCTTGCGCGACACGAGGCATCGGGCGAGCAGTTGCTACAGCCGCTAATCCGCGACGGTGAACTGGTACGGGAGTTCGATATCGATGCTGCTGCTCGGCGGGCTATCGACGACGCGACAGCGGTCGAATTTTAAATTCGCTCGATACTCCCTTCCGGCTCTCGCTCTCGGAACACCGGTCCGTCGACGATCGTTACCATCACGTCGTCGTCCTCCCACGCGCCGTGGGGGAGACCCGCCTTTCGACAGGTTCGGTCGAGATACTCGAATTTGCTCCAGTTGTGCTCGACCGGAAGCGTCGGATACATCCACGCTTCGCCGCCGCGACCTTCGACGGCGACTCCGTGTCGTCCGAGCCGAATGTCGTTCGCCGGGTCGTTCGACAACGTGGTGTCCTCGACGATGAACACGGAGATGTTGAGATTCGACAACTCGGCGGGTTCGATCTCCGACCCGCACGAATCTCCGCTCGCGGCCGCGATGGCCGAATCGACGATTGCGTGCCCTAACTGTTCGCTCGTGTCGTAGGCACCTGCGCACCCGCGTAGGCTTCCACGACCACGGGTGGATTCGAGCCGGACGAAGACGCCGGTGCGTGCGTAGAACGCCTCTCGCATGCTTCCCGGTTGTTCTCGTTGTCCGTTGATAACGTAGGAATTGACGGCCTCCCGTGCGAGTTCGACCGCGCGCGTGCCATCCTCGTAGGTGAGGGTTACTGCCTGTGCCTCAGACATACAGGTAGCTTATGCACAGAAACATCTTCAACGCTTCCCTTCAATCTGGCCAGCTTTAAGGGGACGTGACTACCAGTATCGAACGGCTTAAACGCGTGCAACGGCTAGTTTTCTTCGGCAGAGGGAGCCCGGTTTCCGCGGTGCACGCGGCGCTCGTCGCGTGCGGACGGTATCGATTTCCGGTACCTACGTGAGGAAAGTCCCCCCACCAGCCGGGTAGGCAACCGGACGCAAGTCCGGAGTGGGAGACCACTGGCTCTGGAACAGAAACGAGACCGCTTCGCGCGACCGATGAGGTGTGCGAACCGACCCGTAAGGGGAGGAAGTTAACCCACCGAGGGAAACGTGATGGCATCGCCATCACGCGACCGCGCTGGCGCTGTCAGTGCGGTGACCGCGAAGAATGGATGGAACGGTGAATCCTTGCCGGTGCAAGTCCGTGCCATATTGGTAGCCCGGACGCGCCGTCGGATACACTCCGACGCGCCTCCGGACCTCGTCCGGAGATGGTTCGGACGCTGAGCCGAATACTGGGTCGAACAGAAGGGGGCTTACTCCCCTCAGCCATCATTCATATTCCGAACGCGACTGCCAGTAATGCGACCCCAGCGAGTATTTCTATTGCCACGACCGCCAAGGCGGCGCTTGCTTTGATGTACGTCATGCTGCCCAATTCGGACAATGATTCCACCACCAATAAGTAAGAACGATGGTTATGCACAGTTTCTCGTTTCAACAGCAAAATAACGGATTGAACGGTTCTAAACGATTGACAGTCGGTTTGAAAGGTTCTATGGAATGATTGGAAATGTCTCTCATACTCGTTCAATCCGTGATTACCGCTCGATAGTCGCGTGAAAAATACGCGATTAGGGTCCGTCTAAGTATCTCTCGCGCGGATCGTTTGTTTCGCCCGCGGTTTCCGAAGGCGGAAGGTTTGATAGTACGACGAACCGAAACTGTACCAATGAACTGGCGCGCGCTCATGCTCGTCGTCTGTCTCGTTCTCGCGGGCTGTGCCGGTGCACAGTTCGACCGAACGACGACGCACACCGCGACTGACCGCCCAACGATGCAGGGAACGCGGACCGCGACGGAAACGGGGACGGTCGCGGATCGCTCGAATCCGTGGGGTGGTCCGGTGACGGTCGCTATCAATACGAGTGACGGCACGCGTGGGTATACCGACGACGTTCGGCGCGCGCTCGACTACTGGGAGCGCCACAGCGCGAAATACGCGGGGTACTCGATTCAGTACGAACTCGTCCCGGACGCCGAGAATCCGGACCTCGTTATCAACTTCGTCGATTCCGTCGAGAGCTGTCCCCGGGTGGACCACGCCGTCGGCTGTGCGCCGTACATCACCGAGGCCGCACAGATATCCCGGCCCATGCAGATAGACGTGGACGATTCGTTCTCGAACGAATCGACGATTCTCATCCTGAAACACGAGCTCGGCCACACCCTCGGTCTGAACCACAGCTCGGCCCCGCAATCCATCATGGCCGCCGAGGCTGCGCTCGCGTCCCGCCCGCTGCCGGACGCGAGCGAGCGTGACCTCCCGTGGGCGGACGCGTCGTTCACCGTCTACCTCGGCCAGACGGACGACAGACAGGCCGTGAAAGAGCAGGTTCGCCACGCGCTCGACTACTATGCCGACGGCGCGGACGGAACCGTCCCGTCGAACGTCTCGTTTACCTTCACGGACGACCGCTCGGCCGCCGACGTTCTGATTCGCTTCCCCGATACGCTCCCGTGCAATCCGGGGTCGAGCGGTTCCTGCGGCGGCGTCCGCGGAACCGACCCGGACCACGACAACGCGCTGGAGCAGTACGACCGGCTGACGATTTCTATTTCCGGCGTCGATACCGATGCCGTCGGCTGGTACGTCGGCTACTGGCTGGGCTACGGGTTCGGGCTCGAAGAGTCGGAACTCGCACCCCCGTTCCAGCACGCGTCCGCACGCGACCGACGGAGCGACTGGTGGAAGTAAGTCCGCGCCAAAAACTGCCCGCTCGCTCGTTTCACTCGCTCACGGCACGACTGCTCGAATCTACTCCTCGAACCCGTCTTCCCACCGGAAGGTCCACATTGCACTTTTTTACTCGTCGGGTCAGCTTCGCTGACCGCTCCTCGCAAAAACCTGCACTAAAAAATTCCGCTCGCTCGTTTCACTCGCTCACGGCACGACTTCTCGAATCTACTCCTCGAACCCGTCTTCCCACCGGAACGTACCGTTTCGTTGGACCACTTCGCCGTCCACTTCCATCCGCGACTCTTCGCTCATGTCGGTTATCATGTCGATGTGGACGGCGCTCTCGTTGCCCGTCTCTCCTTCGGGAAGGCAGGCGTCGTAGGCTCGTCCGACCGCGAGGTGAACCGTATCGCCCATCTTCTCGTCGAAGAGGATGCTGTCGGTAAAGCGGTCGATGCCGCGGTTCATTCCGATGCCGAGTTCGCCCAGTTTGCGTGCGCCTTCGTCCGTGTCGAGGATGTCAGCCAACTCGTCCTCGCCGGTTTCGGCGCTGAAATCGACGACTTCGCCGTCCTCGAACGTGAGGTGGACGTTTTGGATGCGATTCCCTTGCAGGGTCATCGGCACGTCGAAGAACACCTCGCCTTCGGTCGCGTACGGTGCCGTGAACACCTCGCCGCTCGGGAGGTTGTGCGAGTCGTAGGCCACCGTCGCACAGCTGTTGACCGCGGTTCGCTCCTCGACGGACATCGTGAGGTCGGTGTCCTCCTTGACGATTCTGACCTCGCTGCCCTCGTCCAGCAGCGTCTTCATCGTCGCCATCTCGTCGGCCAGTGACTTCCAGTCGCGGAGGACGGCACTGTACACGAAGTCCTGGTACTCCTCGTAGGCCATCCCGGCCTGCTGTGCGTAGGCGCGGGTCGGGTGGAGCGTCGAAACCCAGTCCGCGTCGAGTCGGGCTTTTCGGATATCCATCCGCGCCTTGTTGTACGCCTGCTTCGTCTCCCCCGGTACGTCCGCTTGTGCCGTCGTATTCGTACTCCCCGCGAGGCGAAGCACCACGTCGGCGTTCTCGTACATCGCCAGTTCGGGTGCCGGGTTCTCGTCGAACTCCCCGTCGTGTGCGCGAAGGTACGCGCGCTCGACCTCCCCGGAGTTGTACACCGTCAGCAGGTTCGCGTTTCGCTTTCCGACCGCCTCGCCGACCGCGACGGCGAGGTCGTGTGCTCCCTCGTCCGTGATGACGACGACATCGTCGCCCTCCTCGATTCGCGCGCTCCAGTCGACCAGTACCTCCGCGTGTTCGTGAATTCGGTCGTCCATACCACGACAGTCGAGGAGCGAAAGAAAAGTTCCGGTGATTCAAAAGCGCGGCGTCTGCTCCTCGATGACGTCGGCGGCGTCGTCCATCTCGTCCGCGAGCATGACGAGCACGTCGTCGAGCGTGACGATTCCCACCAACTCTTCGTCTTCCACGACCGGTATTCGGCGGATGTCCGCGTCCTCCATCCGCTCGATGGCGTCGTGAACGCTGGCGTCGGCGTCTATCGTGATTGGATCTCTCGTCATCACGTCGCCGACCGTTCGGCCCGATGCGTCGGCCTCGTCGGCGAGCGAAAGCGCTATTTTGCGGTCCGTCACGATACCGACCGGACGTCTCCCGTCGACGATGGGAACACACCCGACGTTCTCCTCACTCATCATCGACGCGATGTCCACGAGGTCGGTCTCTTCCTTGGCGGTGATGACTTCCATCGAAGCAATGTCACTAACTGGCATGGTTCTCCCCCCCAACGGAGACACGACGGGTCGGAACGTAAAGACGACGGCTCGTCGGATGCGCCCGTCTACGGGAAGACGAGAACCGTCGCGTGCTCCGTTTCGAGCACTTCGACTTCTTCGCCGCTCTCGGCGCGATACTCCTCTTCGATTTCCACCCAGTCGCCGTCGAGGGTGACCTCTTCGCCCGCGGCGTCCAACGTGATTTCGCCGTGGGTGTCCAACTGCGCTTTGAGTTCGGCGGGGTCCGTCGATTCGAGCGCGCCGACGACCGCACCCGCCTTGTCGCGGAACTTCGGCCCGATGGACGAGTGGTCGGGGCTGACGCCGACCGGCGCGAGTTCGACGTTCGGCCGTCCCTCTTCGAGGTAGACCGGGCCGTTCACCGCTTCGCTCAGGTCGTAGGTGTCGGGGTGGCGCTCCGCGTCGGCGTACAGTTCGATGCGGTCGAGTTCGCCGTTGAGGGCCATTCCCTCGTCGGATTTCCACGCCCGGACCTCGCTCGCAACCTCGGCGATGATTTCGCCCGCGAGTTCGGCCTCGTCGTCGCGCATCTCGACGTCCGGCCACGTGGCCAGATTGACGCTTTCTTCGGTTCCGGGGAGGTAGCTGTAGACCTCCTCGCTGAAGAAGGGCGAGAAGGGGGACAGCATGCGAACGACGGAGGAAACACACGTGTACAGCGCGTGGCGCGCGGCGTTTCGCTCGCCCGGCCGTCCCTCGTAGAGGCGACCCTTCACCAGTTCGAGGTAATCGTCCGCGAGGTCCTCCCAGACGAACTCTCGGAGCGTTCGAAGCGCCCTATCGTAGCGATACCGCTCCATATCGTCGCTCACGCTTTCGGCGGTGTGCGACAGTCGGGAGAGAATCCAGCGGTCCGCGTCGCGGTAGGCCGGGTCGCTGATCTCCGGCGTGTTCTCGTCGAAGTGGTTCTCCGAGAACTGGAGGATGTTCCAGATTTTGGTGAGGAACCGCGAGGCGGACGTCGCTTCCTTCGGCTGGAACTGCACGTCGCTTCCGGGCTGGCCGCCGAGGACCAGCGCCTGTCGAACCGAGTCGGCACCGTACTCGTCCACGGCGTCCGTCGGCGTGACGACGTTCCCCCGCGACTTGCTCATCTTGTTGCCGTCCGGACCGAACACCATGCCGTTGATGAGGATTTCATCCCACGGCCGCTCGCCGGTGAGTTCGCCGACGCGGAGGAGCGTGTAGAACGCCCACGTTCGGATGATGTCGTGCCCCTGCGGGCGGAGCGCCACCGGTTCGAACTCGTCCAGTTCGATGTCCTCGGGCCATCCGCTGATGTGAAGCGGCGTGATGGACGAGTCCATCCACGTGTCCATCACGTCGGTTTCACCGACCCACGAATCCCCGCCGCACTCGGGACAGTCGCCGACTGCGGGGCCAGTTTCCGTCGGGTCGACGGGCAGTTCCTCGATGTCGGCGATGTGCCAGTGACCGCACTCCTCGCACTCCCACGCGGGAATCGGCGTGGCGAACACGCGCTGGCGGGAGATAACCCAGTCCCAACTCATGCCGTCCGCCCACTCTTCGAGGCGGGTGTACATGTGCTCTGGAATCCACTCGACTTCCTTCGCCTTCTCGACGATTTCGTCCGGTTCGACCTCGACGAACCACTGTTCCTTCGAGAGGATTTCGATGGGGGTGTCACACCGCCAGCAGGTGCCGACCGACTGTTCGGTGGTTTCCGAGTCGTTCAGGTACCCTTCCTCGTCCAGTGTCTCGGCGACTTCCGTCTTCGCCTCGTCGATGGTCAGGCCCTCGAACTCGTCGGCGAGTTCGTTCAGGTGGCCGTCTTCCGTGAAGACGGGGCGGAGGTCGAGGTCGTGTCTGGCCCACCAGTCCACGTCCTGTTTGTCCCCGAACGTACAGATCATCACCGCGCCGGTTCCGAACTCGCCGTCAACGTCGTCGTCGCCGACGAGTTCGATCTCCTGTCCGAACAGCGGAACCTCGAACGTCTCGCCGATTCGGTCGGCGTAGCGTTCGTCCTCGGGGTCCACGGCCATGCCGACACACGCCGCGAGGAGTTCGGGACGGGTCGTGGCAATCTCGATATCGTCGTTGCCCACGCCCTCGAATGTGACGTAGTAGAGCGTCCCCGTCCGGTCCTCGTTTTCGACCTCCGCGTCCGCGATGGCCGTCTCACAGCGCGGACACCAGTTGACGGGGTGTTCGTCGCGGTAGACGGACTCTTCCATCTCGACGAACGAGCGCTGGGTCTTCCCCCAGTACTCGGGGTCCATCGTGCGGAACTCGGCGTTCCAGTCGATGGAAAAGCCCAGTTCGTTCATCGTCTCCTTCATCGAGTCTATCTGCTCTTCGGTGTGCTCGATGCAGAGGCGGCGGAACTCCTCGCGGGAGACCTCCGTCCGGTGGATGCCGTGGTTCTCCTCGACTTTCACTTCCGTCGGCAGGCCGTGGCAGTCCCATCCCTGCGGGAACAGGACTTCCTCGCCCTGCAGGCGGTGGTAGCGCGCCGCGAAGTCGATGTAGCTCCACTGGAGTCCGTGTCCGATGTGGAGTCTTCCAGTGGGATATGGCGGTGGCGTGTCGATGACGTACTCCAGATCACCGTCCGGGGTGTACACGTCGGAGTCTTGCCACTCCTCCTGCCACTTTTGCTCGATACGCTCTGGTTCGTAATCGCTTGGAACGTCAGTCATGGCTGCAAATTGCTGTCGCTGAATGGTGAATCGGTGAGAAACACGATCGGCTCGCCGTCTGCGCTAGAGACGTACTACCGACACCATCGCGCTCATACTTGTGACTCTGCGTGTGGTCGCTGATAAAGGTTCCCGTCCATTTCTCGCGTAAATCAACTCCGTACGGTCTGATACGTCCGGAGGAGAACGAGCCCGCCCATGGTTGCGAGCGCGGTGATGACCGCGAAGAGGAAGTTCGGGAAGTGGGTGAGGAGGAACTGGAGATACGGTATCGCCACGAAAACAGTGATACCACAAAGGAGAACGATAATCAGATTTAGTCGCCAAACGATTCTGTCCTCGTCCATACCACCTACTCACCTTCCGCCTTGTTATTTGTTTGCCCCGAATGAAAAATGGAGCACGACATCCTCACGCGTGATATCTGTCCCCGCCGTCCGATTCGCCGCGCCGCCCGGTTCGTTTCCCACCGCGAAAACGTCTACACACCGAGTGGCGCAACGGAGGTATCGGTATCGTCGCCACCGAAGCGAATGAGATGTTAGAAAGATACCGCTTCCGACAGTCGCCGCTCCGTTTCCGCGAACTCAACCACCTGTCTACTATCGGTAACTAACGATTCTCTCCAAAAAGTCCTATACTTCTTTTCGTTGGTTTCAACTCTGTACGCGAATCCAACAACTTGGAAGACGGTGCGAAACTCTTCCGCGACCTGACCCGCGACCGGAACCGCAATCCCTACCTCTCCCCCACCTGCACCTACTCCCATGCAACTGGGCGTCATCGGATTGGGGCGAATGGGTCGAATCGTAGTGGACAGAACGCTGGATGCCGGACACGACATCGTTGCCTACGACGTGGCCGAGGAGGCGGTCGAATCCGCGGCGAAAGCGGGTGCGGAACCGGCCGATTCGGTCGCCGACCTCGCCGAGAAACTGGGCGAGGAGAAACGAATCTGGCTGATGGTGCCCGCCGGGGAACCGGTGGACGCCGCGCTCGAAGACTTGGAACCGTACCTCGACGGTGACGACGTGGTGGTCGATGGCGGGAACTCCTACTTCGAGGATTCCGTCCGCCGCGGGGAAACCACCTCGGCGGCGTACCTCGACTGCGGGACGAGCGGCGGCCCGGCGGGTGCCGAACTCGGCTTCTCGCTCATGGTCGGCGGCCCGGAGTGGGCCTACGACGAACTGACCCCCGTATTCGACGCCGTGGCGACCGGCCCGGACGGCCACGACCGGATGGGCGAATCCGGGTCGGGCCACTACGTCAAGATGGTTCACAACGGCGTCGAGTACGCGCTGATGCAGACCTACGGCGAGGGCTTCGAACTGCTCCACGAGGGACGATACGACCTCGATTTGGAGGCTGTCGCCCGGACGTGGAACAACGGCGCGGTCATCCGCTCGTGGCTCCTCGAACTCTGCGAGGAGGCGTTCCGCGAGGAGGGCACCGACTTGGGTGACGTCGCCGACCACATCGCGGGCGGTTCGACAGGGACGTGGACGGTACAGGAGGCGCTCGAACAGGAGGTCCCGGTTCCGCTCATCTACGAGGCGCTCTCCGAGCGGTTCGGCAGTCGCGCGCCCGAGGACGGCCGTTTCTCGCGGCGACTGGCGAACCGACTCCGGTACGGCTTCGGTCGCCACGAAGTCAAACGGGACTGAGCGGGTTCACTCTCCACTCGGACACGTTCGGTTTCCTCGTCGATTCCTTCGCGTCGTTACCGCTTTGCTCGGAGCAAGTACGCGTGGTCTTGCGGGAGTTTCGCGTCCGAAAGGGATTCCCACGTGTTCTCCTCCCGATGCTCCGTCGCGGTCAGTTCGAACCCTTCGTCTTGCAGCAACTCGAACACGTCCCGTGGCGTGTCGTTCGCTCGCGCCAAAAATTTCGGATGGATTTCGACGAACAGACAGCGAACGTCGTCCAGTTTCTCGCCCATTCCCCGAAGAACGTTGTACTCGTATCCTTCGACGTCGATTTTGACCACGCTCGGGGCGTCACCGTCGTACGCTTCGAGCGCCAACATCTCTGCCGTCGTTCGCTCCCCGACGTAGGCGTGTGTGATGGATGCGCCGTCCGTCGCGTGCGTCCTGTTCAGGACGCGATAGTGGTAGTCGTTCGCTTCGAATCCGTGTATCCGGTCGCCCGGAACGCCGCACGCCTTGGCCAACGTAGTGAAGTAACCGAACTGGCTCCCGATGTCGTAAAACGTGTCATCGGCATCGAATTCGTCGGAAATGGCGGCCGTCAACTGCGGTTCGTACTCGTCACCACGACCGAGTATCTGATACAGGTGTGACCGTTTCGGAGCGTAGAGCGACTCCGTTGTGGACCCTTTCGTCAATCGAATCTCTCGCACGTCGACCGTCAGGTATCGGCTGTACTGATAGAGGTCGTCGATGGCGTGTTCTGTAACGCGGTGATGACCGGCCGCGGAAGTTTCGATACCGCGTCTGCGATGGCATCCGGCATATGTACAGAACCATCCGTGTCGAATATAATTGTGCGTGTTCGGGAGGTGATTCGTCTTCGGACGATGCCACGTCCAACTCGTCCATCTCTCCCACGCACGCCCTCCGGTGACGTCACGCACCCGCGTCAATCACAATGCTGTTAAACCACCGTTCCGTAGCCACCGCCATATGGTAAACGAACTGGGTCTGGGACTCGGGCTACTACTCGCCCTCGTCGTGGTGGCTCTGCACTACACGAAGGGTACCGAGTGGCGAATCGCAGACGACATCTCCCAAGAAGTGCTCGACCGACGAGCGGCGAGCGTTCCCGAAACCGACTTCCCCGAACCGATGAACCGGTCCATCGGCGGTGGCGGTGCTGTCGCTATCGGCGGCGGTGCGGAGGGCGAACTCGCCGATGAAGGTGCCAAGGAGGAGGACGAAGGCTTCGACCCGTCCGCAATCCCGGAGGACGAAGTCGAGTACTTCGAAGTCGAGTACGTCAACGAAGGCGAAACCATCGAAGTCGCCAGCAACGAAACCATCCTCGAAGCGGGTGAGGACGAAGGCTGGGACCTACCGTACTCCTGCCGGGAAGGTCAGTGTCTGTCCTGTGGTGCGCGCATCGCGGAGGGCGACCCCGACGACATCGTTCACAGCAACAACGACACGCTCAGCGACGAGGAACTCGACAACGGATACTTCCTCTCCTGTACCGCCTACCCACAGGCGGACCTCAGCGTCGAGACGAACGAAACGCCATAAACACCATCCCATTCGTTTCTCCACGATTTCACCCGGAGAGCCGACTTTCTCCCTTATTCACGTCGTTCATATCCCAGCGAGCGGTATGGCTCTCGTAAAATTCGTGTTCCGACGATGACCGCCCACCATCGAGTAGCGACGGTGACGGTTGACGCAGACACAAAACTAAAGCCCTCGTGGGCAAACGGAAGACTGAGGGCGCGTAGCTCAGTGGACAGAGTTCTTGGTTCCGGACCAAGATGTCGCGGGTTCAAATCCCGTCGCGCCCGTATCGGTTTCGACGAACGTCGGTGAGTCGAAATCGAACTCCGGGACGGATTCTGAAGGCGACAAGTCACAGCCCGCACAGCGAAGCGAGCAGGAATGTCTTGGTGTGGTTCAAATCCCGTCGCGCCCGTACAGCGAGCGGTGTAACCGCGAGCGAACCGGACGAGGGATTTTCACCAGATCAGTCGCATGCCCGGGAAACGAACGAATGTGAGTGACCCGGAACGTCTGGGCGTGGTTCAAATCCCGTCGCGTCCGCTCATTTTGTGAGCTCTGTGAACCCCAGATGGACCCGAATAACGCCGTTCCTACTCGTCGATATCGCGCTTCAGGGAGGCGCTACCCGGTTCGTAGCTGCCAATTACTTAATTTTTCGGCCGCTGTGGTTGGCGTATGCCCTTCGAGTGCTTTCCAGAATACGCGGTCCGCAATCCCTCCGAGTGTCCCGTCGTTCGTCAGGTTTCCCGCCACGAATGGGTGGCCCGAACCGAGGAGGGGCGCTTCGCCTCCGGTTCGACGCCCGCCAGCGCCATCGCACGGTTGAAACGGTAATCTCCCGCGACGCCGTGCGAAACCGCTCGCTATCGGGACATCCGTTCGGAGAGCAGGGCATCACGATGCTGGAAACGACGTATTAAACTCGCTTAGCAACCGTTTAACTCACTGATGGTCAGTTTCGTGCTTCTCGTCGGTTTCGGCCGCCCATGGTCCCTTGTCCGGTATCGAGACGAGCGAACGACGAGCAGCGCGCCGCACGGATTGCGGCATATCTTACCGAACCGTTTGCGATTCGAAATATTCAAATCGACCTATTTCGTTTCGAAAGTACGATGACTAGCACACAGCCCAGTAGTTCTATCACCGACGGTGGGCTGGTGCGACCGATGTTCGAACTCGCGTGGCCGATTGTCGTTATCCAACTGCTACAGGTGATGTACAACGTTGCGGACACCTTCTGGTTGGGTCGACTGTCGTCCGATGCGGTCGGCGCGATGAGTATCGCGTTTCCGCTCATTTTCTTCCTCATCTCCGTCGCGGGCGGATTTACGACGGCCGGGAGCATCCTCGTCGCCCAGTTTACCGGTGCGGACAGCGAAGGCTCGGCGGGGAAGGTCGCGGGCCAGGTTCTCTCGTTCGTGTCCATCCTCGCTATTCTCCTCGCGATTGCCGGGTATTTCCTCACCGACCCGATGCTCGCGGTGATGCCGTCGCAGGGGGCGACGACCGAGCAGGTCGTTCCGCTCGCGCGGCGATACATGGAGACGTACTTCCTCGGATTGCCGTTCCTGTTCGGCTTTTTCGTCTTCACGTCGCTGATGCGCGGGTACGGCAACACGCGCACGCCGATGCGAATCATGATGGTCAGCGTGGCCGTCAACGTCGTCCTCGACCCGCTGCTCATCTTCGGATGGGGGTCGCTCGACGGCATGGGCGTTCAAGGGGCGGCGCTCGCGACCATCTCCGCACGCGCCGTGGCGAGCGTGCTCGGCCTGTACGTCCTGTTTTTCACGAGTGCAGGGCCGACCGTCGGACTGGACGACTTGCTCCCCGACCTCGGATTCATCTGGAAGATCGTCCGTATCGGGACGCCGAGCGCGCTCGAACAATCGACCAGTTCGCTGGCGATGATTTCGCTGACCGCGATGGTCGTCCAGTTCGCACCTCCCGTCGTCAGCGCCTACGGCCTCGGAAACCGCCTCGCGTCGCTCGTTTTCCTCCCCGCAATGGGGTTGGGTCGGGCGACGAACACCATGGTCGGCCAAAACCTCGGGGCGCGGAAGCCCGACCGCGCGGAGCGGGCGGTGTGGCTCGCGGCGAAGGTCGGTGCAGGGGTGATGTTCGTCGTTGCAATCGTCGCGGTGTTGTTCCCCGGCCCGATTGTCGGCGTTTTCATGGCGACGGGAACGAAGCAGGCGGACGCCACCATTCGACTCGGAAGTCAGTACCTCCGGATTCGCTCCGTCGAATTCGTGTTCATGGCGGTGTTGCAGGTTCTCCTCGGCGCGTACCGCGGTGCGGGGAACACGAAACTGGCGATGGCCTTCTCCATGATAACGCTCTGGCTCGGCCGGGTGCCGACCGTGTACTTCCTCGCGTTCGTCCGCGACATGGGACCGACCGGCGTCTGGATCGGCATGGCATTCGGCAACATCATCGGCGCTATCGTCGCCGCGCTCTGGTTTACTCGAGGGACGTGGAAGCGCACGGTTATCGACGAACCGGGCGTCGCGGTCGCCGACGGCGACGGCGAATAACGATTCGCTGTCCCGTTTAAGAGTAACATAATAAAATGATTAGAGAGCGTAGGAGTCTCCAATGAGTCTGGCGACCGTCGCATTGCAAGATGACACTCCTTGCTCCGCGAACGAAACGAGATACGCTGGCCGAAATTGCGGTTTGGGTGACAGACAATGAGTAACGTAGACGTTCTTCTCATCGGAATCGACGCCGGATGCTTGCCCGTTTTCGAACGCCTATACGAAGACGACGTTATCCCGAACATCCGTTCTATCTGCGATGGTGGGGCTTCTGCACCGCTCGAATCACAAATGCCGCCGTGGACGCCGAGCGCGTGGCCGTCGCTGTACACCGGCGTTAACCCCGGCAAACACGGCGTTTGCGGGTTCGTCGCCTACGACGGATACGATTTCCGCGTCGTCAGCGGGAGCGACGTCGAGGAACACGCCATCTGGACGCTATTGGACAAACACGACCTGACGAGTGTCGTCGTGAACGTCCCCGTAACCCACCCTCCGGACGAAATCAACGGGGCGCTCATTCCGGGGTTCATCGGCCCCGAGGACCCGCGCTGTCACCCCGAAGGACTGTTGGACGAGGTGCGCGACGCCATCGGCGAGTACCGCGTGTACCCGACCTACTCCCGCGAGGAGTCGAATTACACGGACGCACAGAAGATGGACGAGTACACGAGTCTCGTCCGGATGCGCGGGGAAGCGTTCCGCTATCTCGCCGACAAACACGACCCCGACTTCGGGTTCGTGCAGTTCCAGAAGCCCGATACCGTCTTCCACGAGTTCGACGGCGACTGGGACAAGGTGACGACCGTCTACGAGGAGACGGACAGGCAAGTCGGCAAGCTCCTCGAAGAGTGTGACCCGAACACCGTCTTCATCGCGAGCGACCACGGGATGGGTCCGTACGAGAAGTACGAGTTCCGCGTCAACGAGTTCCTCCGCGACGAAGGCTACGTGAAGGCCCGGAAGGGCGGCCGCGGGATGCCGTCGTGGAACCCGATTCAGGACGAGCTTCGGGAGGGAAAGGACACGAAGACGTGGGAGCCGAACACCATCGAACGCATGGCCGCGAAGATGGCCCAGTTCGGTTTCACCGCTCATCGGATTCGAACCGGGTTGGAGAAGGTGGGACTCGCCGAAATCGTAAAGCAGTACGCGCCGAAGAACGTCGCGCGGACGGCGAACGAGCAGGTCGATTTCCCGAAATCCGCCGCGTACATGCGCGCTCGAACCGAACTGGGCGTTCGAATCAACTTGCAGGGACGCGAACCGAACGGCATCGTCCCGCCGGAGCAGTACGACGAGGTTCGTGACGACCTGATAGAGAAACTCAGTGCGGTCGAAACCCCCGATGGTGAACCCGTCTTCGGCGAAGTCGCGCCGCGCGAGACGTACTTCCACGGAAAGAACGCGGACAACGCGCCGGACATCGTGACCATCCCGAACGAGATGGGGCAGTTCCTCTCGGCGCAACTCCTCGGCGACTACTTCGCGCCGCCGACCGAACCGTGGAACCACAAAATCGAAGGCGTCGTCGCCGCGAAAGGGGAGGGAATCGACGCGGATGCGATGCCGACCAAAGCCCACCTCTTCGACATCGCGCCCACTGTCATGTCCGCGCTCGGAATCCCGTACAGCGACCGGATGGACGGCGGCGTCATTCCAATCGTCGAGGACGCCGGAGCGCAGTCGTATCCCGCCTACGACGAGGACGACTCGGTTTCGATGGACGACGCGGACGTCGAAGAGCGGTTGGCCGACCTCGGCTACATGCAGTAGGCCGACTTCGACTCCTCACCTCGTCGGTTTTGCTCCGCGACTCTCTCCGTCGTCTCGACGGTTCTCCGACCTGTCGTTCGCTTTCTTCACCGGTCGTTCCCCGTTCTTCACTCCCCCGTTTCGTCTCTCCTCGGGTTTCATATCTACCTTATACAGTCCATAAACGTATGTGTCGGCTGTCGGTGGCTATCACGTGAGATGCCGTCGGTGGCGCTATCAACAATTTTGTACACTCCACACCACATTTGTACTGTAGAGTAATTTTATATACGTCGGGATGCAACCTTCCGTCCATGTCTCAAGAGACCGCAACCGAGTTCGGGACGTTCGGCGGCCGCCACGTTCCCGAACCGCTCGAAGAACCGCTCGAACGGTTGGCGCAAACCTACGACGAGATTTCCGAGACGGAGGCGTTTCAGCGCGAGTTCCAGCAGTACCTCGAAAAGTTCGCAGGGCGACCGACGCCGCTCTATCACGCGGAACGACTCTCCAAGGCGTACGGCGCACAGATTTACCTGAAGCGCGAGGACCTGCTCCACGGCGGCGCACACAAGATCAACAACTGCCTCGGGCAGGCGTTGCTGGCGAAGCAGGCGGGGAAGGACCGACTCATCGCCGAAACCGGCGCGGGTCAACACGGTACCGCAACCGCGATGGTCGGCGCGCTGCTCGACATTCCGACCGAGATTTACATGGGGAAAAAGGACGTGGAGCGCCAGAAGATGAACGTCTTCCGCATGCGCCTGATGGGCGCTGAGGTGAACGAGGTCACGCGCGGTGACGCCGGACTGGCGGATGCCGTCGATGCCGCGCTGGAGGATTTCGCCCGCAACGTGGACGACACTCACTACCTCGTCGGGAGCGTCGTCGGTCCCGACCCGTTCCCGCGGATGGTCCGCGATTTCCAGTCCGTCATCGGCGTGGAAGCGCGACGTCAGATTCAGGAGGAGACCGGAAGCCTACCGGACGCCGCGGTGGCGTGCGTCGGCGGCGGGTCGAACGCCATCGGTCTCTTCCACGCGTTCCGCGACGACCCCGTGGAACTCTACGGCGCGGAGGGCGGCGGCGAGGGGTCGGATTCGACCCGCCACGCGGCACCCCTCGCGAGCGGGAAGACCGACATCCTCCACGGGATGCGGACCCGCATCCTGAACGACGACGTGGAGGTCCACTCAGTCTCGGCGGGACTCGACTACCCCGGCGTCGGCCCGGAACACGCCCAGTTCCGCGAAACCGGCCGCTGTGAGTACACCGGCGTCACCGACGACGAGGCGCTCGCCGCGTTCCGAGAACTGAGCGAGTTGGAAGGCATCATCCCCGCGCTCGAATCCAGCCACGCCGTCGCGCTGGCGAAGCAACTCGCCGAGGAGCGAGACGAGGACGACGTGATTCTGGTCAACCTGAGCGGTCGGGGCGACAAGGACATGGAACAGGCCGCCGAGCTGTTCGACCTCGGCAACTGAGAAAAATCGCTTTTCGAACCGCGATTGCGAGGCCGCTTACGCGGTCGCCGCCGTCGGTGTCGGCGATGCGGTGCGCTCGCTCGTCTCGTCGGTGTCGTCCGTCTCGTTGGTCTCTTTCGCGTGCCCGCCGTTTGCCGCGAGCGTCGCGGTCACGTCGGCGTTCACCCGCGAGTGGTCGAAGTACACTTGGTCGTACTTCGAGGAGTTGTAACTTCCGTACAGGTCGAGGTCCGCCGGCCGCTCGCATCCGAGGAGCGCCGCGAGTTCGGCGTCGTCGAAGCGAACCGCGAGGCGTCCCTCCTCGGCGTCGTACGTGACCTTCTCCGCTTCGACGGTGCGGTTACCGGGTGTCGAGACGACGAACGTGCCCGCGACGGTTCCGTCGTAGTCCGCTGGCGCGTCGAAGTGCATGACGACCTTGCCGCGTTCGTCGAGGCTGACCGAGGCGTCGTCGAGGGTGGTGTCAACCCGTCGAATCCGGCCGTCCGTCGTCGGCGCGATTCGTTTCTTCTCCTTCAGATAGTCGACCACGGTGGTCGAAAGGAGTTCGTTCGTCCGGTTTACGACCGGTTCGTCGGCGAGCGGATAGCCGCTTCCGCCGCCCGCCATGAAGTCGTTGACGGCGACTTCGTAGGTCGCGTTCGGGTCGAGTCGCTCGCCGTTCACGTACACGTCTCGGATTTGGTCACGACCCTCGTGGCCGACCCACTCGAACCGGACGCCGCTGACTTGCATGGCTATCTCCGCGCCGTACTGCTGTCCGGCCTCGCTCTCCAACGGCGTCACTTGGCTGGCGAGCGTTTCCTCCAGTTCGCGGCCGGTCAGTTCGACCGTCACGACCTCGTTCCCGAACGGGAGCGTGTTGAACACGTCGCCGCCCGTGACGTTTCCGGGACCGTAGACGCTGTTCGAACGGATGCCGCCCGCGTTGGTGATGGCCACGTCGGCACCCGTCTTCGCGCGCATCGCGTCGGTCACGAGGTCGCCGTAGTTGCTCTCGCGGTGGTAGTTGGTGGCGAACCGAGCGTCGAGGGGCGTCTCGGTGTACGCGATAGTCGAATCGAGGTCCACCTCCGAGCGGTAGTCGTCGATGATGTCCGAGGCGGTTTCGTTCTTCGGCGTCGCGTCGGTGACGTTGAGGAGGTGCCCGTTCGCGGCGACGACCTCGCCGTTCTCGACGGTGAGGTTGATTTCGCTCAGGTACTCGGCCCGCGCCTGCGTCTCGCTGATGATGGTTCCGTTCACGACGCGCGGACGGTAGACAACTTCGTCGTGTCCCGTCAGCACGACGTCGGTGTCCGTTCGGTTCGCGACCGTCTCGGCTTCGTTCGTCCCCTCGTGGAGCAGGACGACCGTTACGTCCACGTCCTCCCTCTCGCGGAGAACCCGTTCGTACTTCCGAATCGACGGTACGACCGGCTTCGCGGTGATGTCCCGAGCCGAGAGGTTCTCGGAGACCGAGCCATCGACGCCGGGGTAGACGGCACCGACGATGCCGACTTTGACGCCGCCGCGCTCGACCACTTCGTAGCGTTTCGTTCCCTCGACCGTCTTCCCGGTCGTCTCGTTGACGAGGTTCGAGACGACCCACGGGAACTCGGAGGCGCGGGACGCGTTCGTGAACGCATCGACGCCGTAATCGAGGTCGTGGTTGCCGATGGTATCCGCGTCCGGCCCGATGAGGTTCAACACGTCGACCGGCGCGCGCCACTTCGAGACGGGAGAGAGCGCGTGCGGCGACAACTCGTCACCGCCGCCCATCACGAACGTCGGGTTGTCGTGGGCGGCCCGCCGCTCGTCGATTCGATGGACCAGCCGCGGCAAGTTGCCGTCCTTCGCCGCGGCGGTCTGAATGTCGTTGTAGGAGAGGATGGTAACGTTCGTCGAACTGTTCGCGGTCACGTCGGCTGACCCTGTGTCTGACTGGTGCCCGCCAGCGCCCACACCGAGCGCGGGAATCGCCCCCGCACTGACGATGCAGACGAGCAGGACGAGTGCTGTCGCGCGTCGCATTCATCGTATTCGAACGACTCTTCCAGATTAATTGTATCTATGTGATATTGATAGAATAATGGTCTCTATGGATTCAAATATATGTGGTGGACGAACATGTGCTGTATTTTACCCTTTCGCCCGGGCTATCGAAACACGACGCCGTCCGTCTCACCACTGGGTCAGCGCCTCGGACCCGTACGAGTACGACAGGACGCCGAAGAACGTCAGTACGCCCGAAATCGACGCGATACCGCCGACGTAGAACACCCACTGGATGCCCGGCCCCGTCATCAGGATTCCGGCGAGAATCGGCGCGAGGATGCTCCCCGGTCGCCAGACTAACTCCCGGACGCCGAAACTGCTCGCCACGCCCGCCCCATCGATGCCTTCGTCGGCGAACAGCGCCATGCTGGCCGGTTCACGGAAACTGTCGGCGACTCCGAGCAGGGCGTTGAGTCCGACCAGTGGAAGGAAGGCCGGTGAGAGTGCGCCGAGGACGGGAAACGCGGCGGGAAGCGACAGCGCCTGTCCGATTGCGGGTGCGGAGGGGACGACCAACGCCACGAGTCCGTAGATGCCGCCGCCGACGAAGACGAACAACGCTCGGCCGTAGTCGTCCGACAGTCGCCCGGTGAAGGGCTGACAGAGCATGTTCGTGAACTTCTCCGCGATGAGGACGACGCCGACCGCGATGGGCGCGTACGCGAGACCACCTTTCGCGGCTTCGACGCCCGCGTAGACCACGATCCACGTTCGGACCATCGTCACCGCCACCGCGTACTGGGCGCGGAAACTCGTGAGCGTCAGCAGTTTGCGATTGAGCGCCATGTCGGCGAAGGGGAAGCCCTCGATTCGCGTGTCGTCGCGCTCGACGAAGAGGAGAACCCCGAGCAACGCCGGAATCAGGAGCGCGACGATGACGCCGAACACGACGTCGAAGCCGTATCGTTCGTACAGCGCGGTGGCGGAAATCGTCCCGAGGATGGACGCCGCGAAGCGGGCCGCGTTCGCCTTGCCGATGTGGTTCGCCCGCGTGTCGGCCGTCGAGAGTTCACCGACGAGCGCGAGCGTGATGAGACCGGTTCCGGTGATGGCCACGCCCTGTAACGCACGCGCCGCGATGAATCCCCAACTGCTCTCGACCAGCGGAAAACCGGCGTAGGCGACGATAGACACGACGAGACTGAAGAGGAGAACGGTCCGTTTGTCGTAGCGGTCGCCGCTCCACGCCAGCGGAATGACGGCCACCGACTGCGCGGCGGTCAACCCTGAGACGAACAGGCCGACGACGATTCCCGACTGCGGGTCGAGAACGTTGAGATACGTCGGCAGCAGCGCTGCCAGCGTGATAAAACCGAAGCCGCTGGCGAACCGAGTGAGATAGAGCGCGTAGAACTGGGCGCGATTTTTTTGCACGATACAACCTGTGAACTTCCCCGCAAAGTCCTTTCGTTTCGAAACCTATCCGCCGCTCCCGCCAGCGGCGACGATAGTTCGGGCCAGTGCGAATCGTTACTCGTCTCGACAGTCCGGACACCGCTCGTCTTCGACGTAGATTTCGAGCAATTTCTCGCCACATTCGACACATCGCTTTAGTACGTCCTTCTCTACCACGTTCGCTCACGACGCAATCGAAACCCGATAGAAATAGTCGTATCGGTTTGTCTAGTGTTTGCGATTCACCATTCTCGAATCGCTCTCTACCCCGTTTAGTCCAGATTCTCGCCCTGATAGTCGCCGTCGTAGGTGCCGTCGTGGTCCGCCTCGGCGAGGACGAGTTGTGCGATACGTGCGCCGCGTTCGAGTTCGATGTCGTGGTGGACCTGCAACAACCCTTCACCTTTGCCCTCGTAGCCCGCGTCCCAGACCGCGGTGTTGAGCATACAGGAGTTCCGCATGAGCGACGAGCGGGGGTAGACGAAGCCGACGTGACCGTCCGGGATTTCGATTGTCTCCGCGTACTGGACGATGTATCCTCCTTGCGGCAGGTAGTAGTTCTCCGGGGACTTCTCGGTTATCTGCTCGGATTCGACCTGCTGTCGGTCGCCGATCTCCTTGCCGTTGCGCCCGATTCGGCCCGAGTCCCGCTGTTCGTACACCGTTTCCAGCGTCAAATCGACACCGTTCGGCTGTACCTGTTGCCGTCTGACCTCCGAGACGTGCTCCGCGACGAACGTTCCGCTCTCGAACATAGACGGACGGCGTGTCCGAGATAGTAAAGCCGTTACCGTTCCCGACTGGTGTGCATGACTCTCACACTCGCTCTCTCACCCGTTGACTCGTTCGCCCGCGCGTTTCTTCGCCTACTCGCGCCGTTCGAACGACCCGACGGTCGCGCCGTCCGCCGCATCGAGTTCGCTCGCTCGAAATGCAACGGGTTCGAAGCGTACGACGTCGTTCCGTCCCTTTCGTGGAGTCGTGCCGACGACGGAACGCCGACCGTGACCGAAGTCGAAATCGCCGCCGTTCGGTTTGACAACCCCCCGCAAAACATTGTGATTTTCTCGCCCCGATTTTCGCAATGATTGCCGGACGAGGGCCGAATTTACCACGAACGATGAAAACGTAAACACGCGGGATTTATACCTTCGGAGGGTCGATATTCGTCCGATATGGGACAAACACTGACGGAAAAGATTCTCGACGACCACCTCGTCGAGGGCGAACTCGAAACCGGTGAGGAAATCGGAATCGAGATCGACCAGGTTCTCACACAGGACACGACTGGGACCCTCGTGTGGCTCCAGTTCGAGGCGCTCGACATGGACGAGGTCCAGACCGAGATCGCCGCGCAGTACTGTGACCACCAGACCTACCAGTTCGACTTCAAGAACACGGACGACCACCGTTTCCTCCGCTCGGCGGCGGGCACGTTCGGTGCACACTACTCCCGTCCCGGCAACGGTATCTGTCACAACGTCCACAAGGAGAACTTCGCCGCACCCGGCAAGACGATGCTCGGGTCCGACTCCCACACGCCGACCCCTGGCGGTCTGGGCGAACTCGCAATCGGTTCCGGCGGTCTCGACGTCGCGGTTGCCATGGGTGGCGGCCCGTACTACATCGAGATGCCCGAAATCGTCAACGTCCGCCTCGAAGGCGAACTCCCCGAGTGGGCGACCGCGAAGGACGTCATCCTCGAGATGCTCCGTCGCTTCTCCGTGAAGGGCGGCGTCGGCAAAATCTTCGAGTACACCGGTCCCGGTGTCGAGACGCTCTCGGTCCCCGAGCGAACGACCATCACGAACATGGGAACGGAACTCGGCGCAACGACGTCCATCTTCCCGACGGACGAGAACACCGAGGAGTGGCTCTCGCGCCTCAGCCGCGAGGACGAGTACGTCGACCTCCAGCCCGACGACGACGCGGAGTACGACGACGAAATCGTCATCGACCTCTCCGACCTCGAACCGCTCATCGCACAGCCGTCCATGCCCGACAAGGTCGTTCCGGTCCGCGAAGTCGCCGGACAGTCGGTCGACCAGGTTATGATCGGTTCCTGTACGAACGGTGGCTACGAGGACATCCTCCCCGCCGCGAAGATGCTCGAAGGCCGCACGGTCAACCGGAAGACGGACCTCATCGTCGCTCCGGCGTCCAAGCAGGCCTCCGAGATGCTCGCCCGTGAGGGCTGGGTCGCGGAACTGATGGCGGCAGGCGTCAACTTCTCCGAGGCGACCTGTGGTGCGTGTATCGGTATCGGTCACGTTCCGGCGTCCGATTCCGTCTCGCTCCGTACCTTCAACCGCAACTTCGAGGGTCGCTCCGGTATCGAGGACGACTCCGTGTACCTCTGCTCGCCCGAAGTCGCCACGGCGGCGGCCATCAAAGGCGAAATCATCGACCCGCGCGACCTCGCCGACGAACTCGGCGACCTCGAAGCGCCCGAGTTCGAGATGGGCGACAACTACGGCACCACCGCCGACGACCCGGACCTCATCTCCCCCGACGAAGCGGTCGACGACGAACTCATCAAAGGCCCGAACATCGGCGACGTCCCGCTGAAGGACGAACTCGAATCCGACCTCGAAGGCCCGGCCCTGCTCAAGATGCAGGACAACATCACGACCGACCACATCATCCCCGCCACGCAGGACATCCTGATGTACCGGTCGAACATCCCGAAACTCTCCGAGTTCACGCTCTCGCGCGTCGACGACTCGTTCGCACAGCGCGCACTCGACGCCGACGGCGGCTTCCTCGTCGCCGGCGAGAACTACGGTCAGGGTAGTTCGCGCGAACACGCGGCCCTGTGCCCGATGTACCTCGGCGTGGAAGGCGTCCTCGCACAGAGCTTCGCCCGCATCCACAAGGCCAACCTGTTCAACTTCGGTCTGCTCCCCCTCGAAATCAGCGAGGAGGACTACGAGAAATTCGAACAGGGCGACGACATCGAAATCGTCGACGACGTTGCGGAAGCGGTCCGCTCCGGTCAGGAAGAGTTCACGGTCCGCGTGAACGACGACTGGGAACTCACCGCGACCCTCGACGCCTCCGAACGCGAGCGCCAGATTCTCGCCGACGGTGGCAAGCTGTCCCACACGAAGAAGCAGGCAGAGGGCGGCGACACCGCGGCCTCCGCGGACGACTAACGACCTTTCAGCACCCACCTTTTACGACGGTCACAAGCAAGAGCGATGGCTGTCGCCATCGCTCTTGCTGGCTTCTTCACGGCTTCGCCGTGGAGGAACGAGGGAGCTCCGCTCCCTCGCATTCCCTGTAAAAGCTGGACCAAAAGCACACCTCGCTCCCTTCGCTCGCTCGTCGGCCCGGAAAATCGGAGATTTTCCGGTATGTTACTGGCGTTCTGTGGCTGTGGCACCGGCCTATCGCTCCCTCCGGTCGCTGGATTCAAGCGAGCGACCGGAGGGAGCGATAGGCTGAGGCCTCCTGCTGTCGCACGAGTTTTTCTTCCGCGAACGAGGCGAGGCGCGAAGCGCCTCGAAACGCGAACGGCGAAGCCGTCAAGAAGACTGCCAGCGGTCGGGGCGAGTCGCCCCGACCGCAGAAAAAGGTGGTGGTCAAGGCTTTAGTCCTCCGCGTCGAATGGTCGCTCGTGACTACCACCGCGACCGAGAACGGGTCGATTTCGATTCGTTCCGCGGAGGATACCGATTTGCTCGCCATCTTCCGCATCGAGAAGGCCTCGTTTAGCCAGCCGTGGCCGTTCGCGGCGTTCGAACGGTACATCGACGAACCCACGTTTCTCGTCGCCACGGACGGTGCGAAGATAGTCGGCTACATCGTCGCCGACATGATTCCGAATCACGGTCGGGCGCTCGGGCACGTCAAGGACATCGCGGTTCACCCCTCGCGTCGCGGTGAGGGAATCGGACGAGAGCTTCTGAAACAGGCGCTTTCGGGCCTTCGAGCGCGGGGGACGCACAGCGTCAAACTGGAGGTCCGGGCGAGCAACGAACCCGCGATTTCGCTGTATCGCGACTTTGGCTTCCGCTACTTGCGGACGATACCGCGGTACTACGGGGACGGCGAGGACGCACTCGTGATGATCGTCGAACTCGACTGACCGTCGCCGACTGAACCGTTTTTCAGTGCGGACGCCATACCCACGTGCATGGGATATGCGTGTCCGGTGTGCGAAACGCCACAGTCCGATGGGGAACACCTCGCCAACCATCTCGCCTTCGCTGCCATTCTCGGCGACGCGGACCACGAGTCGTGGCTGGACGAACACGCGCCCGGATGGGACGAGGAGGGACCCGACGAACTCGCGCCGCGAATCACGGAGTACGCGGAGGAGGAGGAGTACCCGCAGGTGTTCGAGGACACGGTTCACGACCACGGCCATCACGGTCACGGACATCACGACCACGGCGGATTGGAGGACGAACTCCAACAGGCCGGTGGCTACGGTCGGGACGCGACCATGGGCGCTGACGCCCAGCGGGTTATGGCCGAGGCGCGGCAGATGACCGAACAGATGCTCGGCGAGGGCAACGACGCGGAGGCGGACCGGAACGACGCCAAGGCGGACGACGAATCGAAGGACGAAAACGAATAGTTTCTTCCCCGAAAAGTACCCGCCATGGAGACGCACGGAATCTTCGCCCCGGAGACGGAGGGGGCTGCGCACGAACAGTACGAAGACGTCGGGCCGGTCGCACAGACCGTCGTCAAGGAGACGGCCAAAGCGATGGACTTCGACCGCGAGGAGTACGGCGAACGCGTGACCGGCGACGTGATTGCGACGGCGCGGGACGCCCTGTTCGCCTCGCTGCTCGAAATCAAAACCGGCACACGCGACGAGTTCGAGGCCGACGTTCCCGACGGATTCGAGGTGCACGTCGAGGGGAGCGAAAACGTCGATAACGTCGCGTGGCACGTCGCGCCGTCGGCGGAGGCGGTCGTCGCGGCGACCTACCAGCAAAAGGAGGACGCGGCGATTGCGACCCTCCAGCGCATCGCTTTCGGACGGGTGTACCGGGACATCGTTTAATTAGTTCGGCCGCGATGTGTCGGCCAGTATGAGTATCGACTACGGGCGGTTCGACCGCGGCCGCGGGATGAATTACTGGCAGTACGACCCCGTTTTGCAACACGAAGTCGAGCGAACCTATCCCGGAGACCGAGGCTGGGCCGAGGAGCGGTTCGACGAGTTCGGTGCCATCGTCGGAACGACCGTCGCCCCGAATTCGGATACCATCGACGAACACGGCCCGGAACTCCGCCGGTACGACCGACACGGGCGGCTCGTAAACGACATCGAGTACCATCCGGCCCAGTTGGAAAACGAGGAACTCGTGTACGGCGCGGGCATCGTCGCCGACTCGTTTCGGGCACCGCCGGACCGCGACGACCCGGCGTCCATGCTCCACCACCTGACGATGGATTACCTCCTCGCGTACGCGGACGTGGGATTGACGTGCCCTGTCGCCATGACCGCGGGCGTCGCGTTGGTGCTGGAGCGGTTCGACCACGGTTCCGACGGGTCCCTCTCGGAGTTCTTCGACCGACTCACCGCCCGCGAGTACGACGACCTGCTTCAGGGCGCGATGTTCCTCACGGAGCGACAGGGCGGGAGCGACGTCGGCGCGACCGAAACCGTCGCCGAACGCACCGACGACGGCTGGGAACTGACCGGCGAGAAGTGGTTCTGCTCGAACGTCGATTCGGGGGCCATCCTCACGCTCGCGCGGACGCCGGACGCGCCCGACGGAACCGAGGGGCTTTCGCTCTTTCTGGTCCCGGGAACGACGTCCAACGGCGAGCGCGACGGCACGTTCGTCCGTCGGCTGAAGGACAAACTGGGGACGGTAAGCGTTCCGACCGGTGAGGTCGAGTTCCGCGGGGCGGAGGCGCATCTCGTCGGCGAACTCGAATCCGGCTTTCGATACATGTCCGAGATGCTCAACCTCGAACGCATCGCCAACGCCTTCGCGTCGTGCGGTCTCATCGGGCGGGCGCTGTTGGAGAGCAAAGTTCGAGCCGCGAACCGCGAGGCGTTCGGCAGCACCATCGACCGATATCCGCTCATGCGCCGCGATTTGGTGGAGATGGCCGTCGCTCACGAGGCGGCGACCGCGTTCACGTTCGACGCCGGGCGGGCGTTCGACCGCTACCACCGCGGCGACGAGGACGCGTTCGCGCTGATGCGCCTGCTCGTTCCCATCGCGAAGTCGAGAACGGGGCGGATGGCGGTCGACGTCGCGTCGTACGCGATGGAGATTCACGGCGGCAACGGCTACGTGAACGATTTCGTCACGAACCGCCTCCTGCGCGACGCGCAGGTGCTTCCCATCTGGGAGGGGACCTCGAACATCCTCTCGCTCGACGTGCTTCGCGCGTTGGCGCGAGAGGACGCACACGAACCCGCGCTGGCACTGACCCGTGACCGACTGGACGGTATCGAACACGACGACCTCGCCGACTTGGTGGCGACCACCCGCGACGAACTCGACGGGCTACAGGAGGCTCTCGTGACGCTTGCGACGGAAGAAGAGGAGTACGCGCAACTCCACGCGAAGGAACTGGCCGAGTACGTCTTCGACGTGTACACCGCCGCGCTGTTGCTGTCGGAGGCGGACGGCGAACTCGCGGCGGGGAACAGGCGGAAGGGATTGGTCGCTCGTCAGTTCGTTACCGACGCGTTCGGCCGCTCCGCCGCGCGAGGGATCTCCTCCGGGGACACGCTCTCGCTCGACGGCTTCGAAGAAATCGTTCGCTTCGCCTAGTTCGCTTCGGTGTCGCGCACGTCGTCACAACATTCGTTGTATTCGGTCTGGGGCGCGCTGCACTCGCCGTTGCAGGGGTGATTGATGTGCTCGCGGATGCGACTCGCAACCTCGTCCGAGAGGGCGTTTCCCATCTCGCGCGCCTCGTCCGGGTCGTCGATTTCGAGGTCGTCATTCAGGAAGTTCTCCGCGAGACATCGTTTCCACATCACTTCCCGTGCGGTCTCCTCGCCCTCGTTCGTGAGCGTCGCCCCCTTGTACTTCTCGTAGGTCGCAAGGTCGCGCGCTTCGAGCGTCGTGAGCATCTCGGTGACGCTGGCCGCGCTCACGTCCAAGGCGTTCGCCAACTCCCCGGTTTTGGCCGGACGTCCCGTGCTCTTGCTGACGAGGTGAATCGTACTGAGGTAGCGCCCGACGCTCGCGGAAACCTCGCTCATTATCTGGCTCTAGCGGGTGTCACGGACATAAATCATTCCCAACGTCAACAACGTATCCCACGGTGATTCGATTCACGGGTGCCGGACCTGCTCGTGAGGTCACTCGAACAGGTCGCTCACGTCCGCCTCCCGGAACTCCCGCTTTTCGACGTGCTGACCCAGACGCTGTGCTATCAGCGCCCTGTTTTCCGGTTGCCGGACGAAATCCATGAGGAACGTAATGAACCGGCTTCCCTCGTCCCCGGCGTCCAAATCCGCCCGTGCGAATTCGACCGCTCGCTCGAACGTCGGTTCGTCGTAGCCGAACTCCTCGGCGAGGACCAGGGCGGCCACCGCGGACGCGTCGAATCCGAGGTTCTCGGGGCGGAGAACGGTCCCGTCGCTGGTCAGTTGCGGCGGTGCGGTTCGCTCGACGTGCTCGGGGTCGTCCCGCACGCCTCGGAGGTAGGACCGAACCGTTTCGACGTTCACTCCCCGGTACTCGTCCGGGAGTCCGGCGAGATACTCGGCCGCGCTCTCGGCGAGGCCACGGATTCCCGTCCAGTTCGCGTCGGCGGTGTGGTGTACGACCGCCGTGAACTGGATCAGTCCGTGGAGGAACCGTTCGTCGTCGGTATCCCGTTCGAGGTCTAGCCAGTGGTCCTCCCACGCGTCGTGGGCGGCGTGAAACTCACCGGCGTTGTAGATGGCGACCCCGGCACGGAGGGATGCGTCCATACGACTTCTTGCTCGCCGCCGACGAAAAACTCCTCCGACACCGGTCACGCGCGTAAAATGGCTCGAAAACGGATGATGCATCGACCTGACTGAGCCACCGTCAGTAGTTTCGAACCGTCTGAAAGCGGTTACTTCTCGGCTTTCTTCACGGCCCACTTCTTCAAGTCGCGAACGAACAATCGGTAGTTCTCAATTTTACTCATACACGAGTAAATATTCACGCCGGGTTCAAAAGTGTCACGGTTCGCGGTATATTTGGCCTGACACACCATGGCAGACGAGCGCTCGGTGAAAACTGCGCGAACGGCAACGGCCTTCGTGTCGTTCGACCTACGCTCTGCATGGACGATATCGAACGGAAGCGGGCGACGACGGATTCGTTCGGGAGCGTCGCGGACGCCTATCTCGACAGCGACGTTCACCGAACCGGTGCGGACCTCGAACTGCTCGCGTCGTGGTGTGACGACGCCGCGTGCGCGCTCGACATCGCCTGCGGTGCCGGACACACGGCGGGTGCGCTCGCCGAAACCGTCCCCATCGTGGTCGCCGCCGACGCCACGCCCGCGATGGTCGAAACGGCCACCGACGCCTTTCCCGTCTCCGGTGCGGTCGCCGACGCGGAGCGGCTTCCCTTCCCCGACGAGACCTTCGACGCCGTGACCTGCCGAATCGCCGCGCACCACTTCCCGAATCCTGAGTTGTTCGTGGCCGAAGTCGCCCGCGTCCTCACGCCCGGCGGCGTCCTCGCCTTCGAGGACAACATCGTTCCCGAGGACGACGCGTTGGCCGCGTTCTACAACCGGTTCGAACGGCTCCGCGATTCGACCCACGGCGAAGCCTATTCCGTCGCGCGGTGGCAGGACTGGTTCCGGGACGTCGGATTGTCGGTTGACGAACTCACGACCATGCGAAAATCCCTCGATTACGAGTCGTGGGCCGAACGAACCGATCCCGGAGAGGACGCGCGCGAGGAACTGGACGAACTCGTCCGCGGGCCGGAAGCCGAAGAGGTGTACGACGTGACGATTGAAGATGGGAAAGTGACCGAGTTCAGCAACGAGAAGGTTCTACTGCGCACGACGAAGTGAAAGTTACTGTACCGTAGTAATCTGAAGCTCACCATCTCCATCTGAAAAACATTTATGATGTGTGATGTATGATATGAATTATGACAGGAGAGAGAAGTCAAACTAATGAGCAGGAAGTTGTCCCCAGTGCAATCCTCGTTGCAAGTCTCGTTTTCGGGGGATATGTAGTTTGGAACCAGCCATTTGGCGGAAGTACGGCATATATCTGGTGGATTATTTTGGGAGGTTCACTACTCGGTCTTCTTTACGTGATATTCGGTTTTAGGAAAATCTCTCAAGAGTCGGATGTTCATGCAGCAGTAGCTTGGTTATTTAATGGAATCTCCCAAAATAGTCGGGTGTTAAATAAAAGAACCAAAACTAACGTCGAAAAAGTCCCGCCACCAACTACAACTCTAAAAAATGAGCTATACTTCGAACGAGCTAATCGAAGATGTGAATGGTGTGATGAACGAGTAGATTCTCCAGATATTCATCACATCAAACCTCGGGCTGAAGGTGGGCAAAACCATTCGGAAAATCTGATTGTCCTTTGCCCAAACTGTCATCGAAAAGCAGATAGAGGCGCTATTAGCAGGTCAAAACTTAAGTATCAGGTCAAGAAACAATCTGGAAGTAGGAGATATCAGAATGGCAGTAGTTCGAAGAAACGGGAAATGGACGCTTGAAAAACAACAGAACGGAGTCTACGAAATTCGAGAACGTGGCAATCTCCAAGCGAGGGTCATCACAGATGACTATGAGCCACAAGGAATGATGAATGACCTACGGATGGACGTAATGACTCAAACTATTGAAGTCCGGGACTTCAAGGATGCTGAGCGAGAATTCCAGAATTATATCAAAAAGTCAGAAAGTAGTGGTTTTGGGTTAGGCGGCGGATTATTCTGATTCATTTCCATGAATAAAGAACTCGTAAAAACTGCCGTTGTGCTAATTGTCGGTATAATCCTTCTCTTGTACCTACATGCTCGCGTCTGCCCAGTGAGTAATCTGAATATTTGGTGGTGCTAGCTGTTCTATTCGCGCCATTGACTCGCTTTACTCATCGCGTTACGCTCTGAAAACGTCCTGACGGAGTTTCGCGCGAGTGAAACGAGCGCGAAGCACGTCGGACCGGAACGGTCCGACGGAGTCTCACGCGAGCAGACGCGAGCGTGAGGCAAGTCAGGTCGCGAATGAAATGAGCGTCCTGACGGAGATTTGAACTCGCCGAGACGGTCACGCTCACATACGTTCGCGCGCTGCGTCTCGTCTGCTCAAATCTCCGCGAGTCGTTTCTGCCAACACGTACGACTCGCTGCGCTCGTCGGTGTTGTGTTGGCAGAAACGTCCTGACGGAGATTTGAACTCCGGTCCCTGGCTCCGCAAGCCAAGAGGATAGTCCACTACCCTACCAGGACTCATTCATTCATTTCGCGGTCGGCTTAATAGCGCTTGCGATGTGGCGGCGGTGTGAGGGAGAGACCCAATCCCACGAACCGGGTGCGGTGGCGATGCCGTGGGAGTAACTCAAATCACTATTTTCGTCTACGGGAGTGTTTTTAGAATGGGTCCAGTAGCTATTGGTATGCAACGACGAGACATCCTGAAACGCGCCGGTGCAGCGACGACTGTCGGACTGCTCGCTGGCTGTCTCAGCGACGGCGGCGGGAGTCCGGGCAACTCGGAACCCGACGGTTCTGGAACCGAGACGACGACAACGACGTTCCAAACCACCACGACGGACGGGACAACGACGGGCACCGAAACCACGGAGACGGGGACGACCCCGACGAGCGGCACGGACGAGACCGCGAAGAATCGCTCGCTGAAGGTCATCAGCGTGGAGTGCGGACAACCCGGCAACGAGGCCGCGGTTGCGTTCGAGGACTCGAAAAAGCAAGTCGTCGTCACGGGGTCGATGACGGGGAGCGACTCCTGTGCGCGTCCCACAATCGAGAGCGCGACGTCCGATTCAAAATCGGGTGCGTTCACGGTGACGATGGGAACGAAGAAGAAAGACGGGAGCGTCGGCTGTTCGGAGTGTCTCACCGAAATCAAGTACCGCGCGACGTTCACGTTCGAAGGGTCGCTCCCGGAGTCGGTGAAAGTCACCCACAAGAGCATGGGAGAATCGAAGGTCGTCGCGGACGCTGACCGTGGGAGCACCACCGAAAGCGCGGGAAGCTGATTTCGACGAAAGCGTCATCGAGAGACGGAGCGTAGGTTTATGGGTGAAGGGGGGACCACTGTTCTGCATGAGTCGAATCGCATCGGAATCGACGTACTCCGTCCGATTGCCGACACAAAGACAACGCTTAAGCGACGGCCAACCCTGCAACCGAGTACGATTATGGGCGTTATAGACGAGGTACACGGGGACCTCGACGCCGACATCTCTCTGGACGAGTTCCGGGACGCCGTCGAGGAAAAAGTCGAACAGATGGGCGGCCTTGCGGACGAGGAAACCGCCGCAATGCTCATCGCCCACGAACTAGACGAGAGCGAAGTAAACGGGGTCGCCGACATCGAACCCGGCATCGAGGAAGTGAAGTTCGTTGCCAAGGTGACGAGCATCGGCGACGTTCGGTCCTTCGAACGCGACGGGGACGACGCGGAGGACGGCCACGTCCTGAACGTCGACGTCGCGGACGAAACGGGTTCGATTCGCATCTCGCTCTGGGACGAACAGGCGCAGGCCGCCGACGAGCAGCTCGAAACTGGCCAGGTGCTTCGCATCAAAGGCCGTCCGACGGACGGCTACAGCGGGACCGAGGTCAACGTCGATCAAGTCGAACCCGACGAGGACACGGAGGTCGATGTGCAGGTACAGGACTCCTATTCGGTGTCCGACCTCTCGCTCGGCCTCTCTGACGTGAACCTGCAGGGCAAACTCCTCGATACGGGGACCGTTCGAACCTTCGACCGCGACGACGGGTCGGAAGGCAGGGTCGCCAACCTCACGGTGGGTGACGAGACGGGGCGAATCCGAATCACGCTCTGGGACGAGCGCGCGGACGCGGCCGAGGAACTCGACCCGGGCATCGCCGTCGAAATCGTCGATGGGTACGTCCGCGAGCGCGACGGCAACCTCGAACTGCACGTCGGCAACCGCGGTGCCGTCGAGGAGATCGACGCCGACATCGAATACGTTCCCGAGAGCACGTCGATTGTGGACCTCGAAATCGGTGACACGGCCGACATCGTTGGCGTGATTCGCTCGACGGACCCGAAGCGCACCTTCGACCGCGACGACGGGTCGGAAGGACAGGTGAAAAACGTCCGCGTGCAGGACGAAACCGGCGACATCCGCGTCGCGCTGTGGGGCGAGAAGGCCGACCGCGAACTCGCGCCGGGAGACAAAGCGGCCTTCGCCGACGTTTCGATAAAGGACGGCTGGGCGGACGACATCGAAGCCTCCGCGGGGTGGCAGTCCACTATCTCCGTCCTCGACAGCGATTCGCCGACGGACGTCGGGTCGGACGAGGCGGACGAGACGGCCCAGTCGGAGACCGGCCTCGACGCGTTCGGGAACGGTAGCGACGGAAGCGGTGGCAGTGACGGAAGCGGCGAAAGTGACGACAGTGGCGGAGACGACGCCGAACGAGCGACGGACTCCGGGACCACGACGGAGACGACGACCACAACCGCGACGGCCGCCGACGGCGAATACGTGGAGTTCACCGGGACGGTCGTTCAGGCGGGTAATCCCGTCGTACTGGACGACGGCGAAGAAACGGTGAGCGTCGAGACGGACGCGGACGTTCACCTCGGACAAGAAGTGACCGCGCGCGGCGAACGTCGCGGCGGGAAAATTGACGCCGAGGACGTTTTCTAACGCTGCGTCGCCTTCGTTTCGCGTCGAATCTTAACTCTGGAACGGCTCTTCGTCGCGGTGATTGTCCTTGTTCTGTTCGTCGGTCGCCGCGTCTTCGCGGGCTTGGTTCTGTTCCACGTCGGTTTCGTCTTCGAGTTCCTCCTCACGGGCCTGTTCGGCCTCCTCTTTCCCGTTTGCCTCGTCGGATTCTTCTTTTTCTTTTGCCATCGTTCGGTCGCGTTCGTGTGGGTCGCTCATCGTGTTCGGCAGTTCATCGTCTTCCTTTTTATTCGTGCTGGCAGTTTCCCCGTCGGATTTGCCGCGAACGACGGTAGGGAAAGATTAAGGGCGACTGACTTCCGCTGTTGGATTATGAGCGTTGAGCTTCCGTTTGCGCCGGTCGATACGATAATCCGACGGAAAGCAGGTGACCTCCGCGTCAGTGCGGACGCCGCCGAAGAACTCGCCCGCCGGATACAAATTCACGGAGCGGAGTTGGCCGTGGACGCGGCAAAACGGGCGACGAAGGACGGACGGAAGACGCTGATGGCGGAGGATTTCGGCGTCCAACAGGTTATCGATAAGGACGAACTCGTCCTTCCGGTCGCGCCTGTTGACCGAATCGCGCGGCTCGACATCGACGACGATTATCGGGTTTCGATGGACGCGCGCGTGGCGCTTGCCGACATCCTCGAAGATTACGCCAACAACGTCGCGGCCGCGGCGTCGATCCTCGCCCATCACGCGGACCGGCGAACGGTTAAGGCCGAGGACATCGAGACCTACTTCAGGCTGTTCGAATGAACTTCGGCTACAGCGAGGCCTGTTTAGCTCACGACACCGGGAAGCGACATCCGGAAAACCCGGACCGGTTGCGTGCGATTCGACAGGCCCTCACGCGAAAGCACGGCGTCGAATACGTCGAGTCACCTCCCGCAACCGAGGCCGAAGTGACCGCGGTCCACGACGGGGGATACGTAACGGAGTTCCGCGAGTTTTGCGAGGACGGCGGCGGAAACTGGGACCCGGACACCGTTGCCGTGGCGGCGACGTGGGACGCCGCGCTCGAAAGCGCGGGGCTGGCGGAGTGGGCCGCCAAGGCGGCGCTCTCGGGGGAAGACGGCCGCTCGACGCCGTTCGCGCTGGGCCGCCCGCCGGGACACCACGCGGTGGAAGACGATGCGATGGGATTTTGCTTCTTCAATAATGCCGCGGTCGCGGCCCGGTCGGTCATCGACGAGGGCGAAGCGGAACGGGTCGCGATACTCGACTGGGACGTTCACCACGGCAACGGGACGCAGGACATCTTTTACGGCGACGACGACGTGTTTTACGTCTCGATTCACGAGGACGGACTGTATCCCGGCACGGGAGAAATAGACGAGTCGGGCGAGGGTGACGGGGAGGGAACGACGCTCAACGTTCCGCTCCCCGCGGGGTCGGGTGACCCCGAATACCGCTCGGCGTTCGACGACCTCGTCGCGCCGTCGCTTCTCGACTTCGACCCCGACCTCGTGTTGGTGAGCGCCGGATTCGACGCCCACCGCCACGACCCCATCTCCCGGATGCGCGTCTCGACGGAGGGCTACGGCATGCTCACCGCCCGCGTTCGAGAACTGGCGGACGAGGCGGGGGCGGCGCTCGGATTCGTCTTGGAAGGCGGCTACGGCTTGGACACGCTCTCGGACGGCGTTGCGATGGTCCACGAGGTGTTCGACGGGATGGAACCGGTCGTCCCCGACGAGGAGGCGAGCGAGGAAGTTCGCGAACTGATAGCGGAAATCCGCGACGTACACCCGGCGTTCGAATCGGACGCCGACGCCTGACTCGTTCCTGATCGTTACACTCACGTCACATTTTCAAGAATAGCACACAATTTATCAGCTAACGCGCTGTAGCATCGTCACGCTCAGGGGTGGGCCAATGAGACAGGAATCACGCGACGTTGCGATTTTACACGACAGGTTTCCCGCCATGGGGGGCGGCGAACGGTTCGCCATCGAGGCCGCTCGGGTACTCGATGCGCCGATTTACACGATGTACGTGGCGGGCGATGTCAGCGTCCCGGACGACGTGACCATCGTTCCGATACGGCAGGAAAAGTACACCCGGGGTCTCTCGGGGCGACTGCTCGAATGGAAGAACGAGGGGATGAACCCGCTGGAAACGCTGTCGGTGGCGGTCGATTTGACCGACGCGCACGACGAACTGGCGGCGTACGACGTGCTCCTCGAAAGCGCACCGCTTTCGAAGTCCTACGTGCCGCCGGTCGAACAGACGGTTCTCCACTACCCGCACAGTCCGCCGCGGTGGTTGTACGACCTCTTCCGCGAACGGCTCTCGGAGTTCGACTATCCCGGCGTCGGGTTCGCGCTGAAGGGCTACGCGAAGGCGTGGCGGACGCTCGACAAGGAGGGCAACGAGTACGTCGACCGGTTCGTCGCCAACAGCGAACTCGTCCGCGACCGAATCCAGCGGTACTACGACCGGGAGGCGGCCGTCGTCTACCCGCCCGTCACCGGCGACTGGAGAAACGAGGGCGACGACGGCTACTTCGTCACGTGGTCCCGTCTCGCGCCGGAGAAACGCATCGACCTCATCGTCGATGCGTTCGCCGGGTTGGAGGAACGCCTCCTCGTCGTCGGCGACGGGGAGGAACGGGAGCGGCTCGAACGGAAGGCGCGCGGCCTCGAAAACGTCGAACTGCGGGGATACGTCCCGAACGTGGAGAACATCGTCTCGCGCGCCACCGCCGTCGTCTACGCGCCCAAGAACGAGGATTTCGGACTGGTCGGGGCGGAGGCGCTGACGGCGGGCAAACCCCTCATCGGCGTGAACGAGGGGTACACTCGCCACCAAGTCGTGGAAGGCCGGACGGGGATTCGCTTCGACCCGACGGTCGGGTCGCTCCGCGAAGCAGTCGAACGGTTCGACCCCGACGACTTCGATGCCGAGGAAATCCAGCGGTTCGCGCGTCGATACGACCGGTCCACGTTCGCCGAGTCGTTGCTCGAACTGGTCAACAGAACGCACGCGGAAGCGGCCGAAAAGCGCGCCGCAGTCGATGCCGATGATACGAAACCCATACGCATCCGATGAGCCGCGGGTGTCGGTCGTCATTCCGACGGTTCCATCGAACGACCACGCGGGAGTCGTCGCCGCCTTGCGGAACCAGACCGCCACCGAGTTCGAGGTGCTGGTCGTCGAGGACGCGTCCCTCGACATCTGCGAGGCGCGAAACGCCGGAATCGAGGCGGCGAGCGCGGACGTCGTGGCGCTCACCGACGACGACTGTCTCCCTCCGCCCGATTGGGTCGCCGTAATCGAGAACGCCCTCGACGGCGAAACGGTCTGCGTCGAAGGGAGCGTCAGCGGCGGACGGACCTACGACGGAACGGGACTGTACGTGGGGTGTAACCTCGCCTTCGACCGCGAGGTCGCGCTCGACGCGGGCGGATTCCGGAGCGAGTACGCGGGCTGGCGCGACGACACCGAATTCGGGTGGCGGATGGAGTCTTACGGGTCGTGTCGGTACGACCCGGCGATGGTGATGTCGCACCCCGACCGCCCCCGCGCCAATATCGATTCCGACATCGAGGCCCGTCTGAAACGCGAGTACCCGACTCGCTACGAGGAGCGAATCGTCCCCGAGACGAGGCTCGGCAGGGTCAACGACTGGCTGTGGCGACGGGGGTTCTGGAACGCGGTCGATAGGGTTCGAGACGTGGGAGGGGTCCGATGACGTTCGGCGATTGGGTCGAGGAGAGTCGGGAGCGGGTTCGGAAGGACGGCTGGCGCGGCGTGGACAAGTCGGCGTACGAACTGTACAAGGGGTTTCTTCGACGCGTCGGGGAACGTCGGGAGTTCGGCGAGTCCGTCTACGACCATCCGTGGGACGCGCTCGTCGTCCTCGACGGCTGTCGGTTCGACTGCATGTGCGAGGTCGCGCCCGAGGTTCCCTTCGTCGAGCGCGTCTGGCGCTTCGAATCCGCTGGCACCCGCTCGGACGAGTGGATGCGCGAGAACTTCGGGAAGCGGGACTGTTCGGATACGGTCCACGTCACCGCGAATCCGAACTCCGCGGAACACCTCGACGCCGGGAACTTCGACCGACTGGAGGAGGTGTGGCGCGACGGGTGGGACGACGAACTCGGGACGGTTCCCGCCCGCGCCGTCACCGACCGGGCCATCCTCGCGGGGCGGGACATCGACTGGCGGGCGGACGACCCGACGAAACTCGTCGTTCACTACATGCAACCGCACTTCCCGTCGATTCCCGCTCCGCTTCCGGGCGACGCGATGAGTCGGGACGAGTTCGGCGAGCGCGTCGGCGTCTGGGAGCGCTTGCGCCGCGGCGACCTCTCCACAGAGCAGGTGTGGCGTTCCTACCGCGAGAATCTCCACTACGTCCTCTCGGAGGTACGGGTGCTGCTCGACAACCTCGGCGCCGAGCGCGTCGTCATCACGGCCGACCACGGCAACGGATTCGGCGAGTGGTACGTCTACGGGCACCCCGACAGCACGCCGATAAGCGCCCTCCGCGACGTCCCGTGGGTCGTCACCAGTGGTACCGACACGGGGAGTTACGAACCCGAACGCTGGATGAAAACGGCGGAGACGTTGCGCGAAACGGACGCCTCCGACGGTGCGGACGCGTCGGTCGAAGAGCGCCTGTCCGCGCTGGGATACCGATGAACGTCGCGCTCGTCGTCCTCGACACGCTACGGAAGGACGCCTTCGACGCGCACTTCGACTGGCTTCCGGGAACGCGCTTCGAGAACGCCTATTCGACCTCACACTGGACGGTCCCGGCACACGCCTCCCTGTTCGCGGGGAAGTATCCGAGCGAGTTAGGGGTCTACGCCGGTGCACAGTTGCTCGACTGCCCCGAACCGGTGCTTCCCGAGTCGTTCCACGGGGACGGCTACACTACCCGCGCGTTCAGCGCCAACGTCAACATCTCGCGCCCGTTCGACTTCCACCGGGGATTCGACCGGTTCGAGGGGAGTTGGCGACTCGACGCCCTCTCGGAGGACGTCTTCGACTGGGACGGGTTTATCGCCGAGACGCGCGACATGGGGCCGAAGCGCTACGCCGTCGCGTTGCGCGACATTCTACTGGGCGACTGCGACACCGTGCCGTCGCTCAAGCGCGGCGCGTTCCTCAAACTCCGCGACTTGGGGATGGGTCGGACGACCCGCGACGACGGCGCGACGGAGGCGCTCCAGTTCGTCCGCGAGACCGACTTCGGCGACGACGAATTTCTGTTCGTCAACCTGATGGAGGCCCACACGCCCTACGCCCCGCCCGAGGAGTTCCGAACCGTGGACCCCCCGGAACTCGACGGCCTTCGGGCGACGCTTTCGTCGCCCGACGCGGACCCCGACAGGATTCGGCAGGCTTATGACGACGGCGTTCGCTACCTCGCCGACCGCTATCGCGCCATCTTCGCCGAACTCCGCGAGGAGTTCGAGTACGTCATCACGCTCGCGGACCACGGCGAAGCCCTCGGCGAGTACGGCGCGTGGGAGCACCTCTGTGGCCTGTATCCCGAGGTGACGAAGGTGCCGCTCTGTATCTGGAGCGAAGACGAAACGGGCGGGGCGACCGCCCGCCGCGAGGAACCGGTCAGCCTGCTCGACGTGCATCGGACGGTGCTCGACATCGCCGACCTCGACGGGGACTCGCGGGGGCGGAACCTGCTCGTCGACCCCGACGACGCGGACCGACCCGAGTGGCTGGTCGAGTACCACGGTCTGACGGACCGTCACCGCGCCGCGCTCTCCCGCGACGGGTTCGACGTCGAACCGCTGGACACGGAACTACACGCGCTGGTCGCGCCGGGCTACTACGGGTGGGAGACGCCCGACGGGTTCCGCCAGTCCGGCGAAACGGAAAAGCCGCGGGAGCGAGTGGAAACGCTCGTGAACGAACTGAATCGACGGGTGGTGTCGAACGACGCGGCCGTCTCGCCCGCCGTCGAGGAGCAACTCCGCGACCTCGGCTACGCATGAGCGAGGCGGCGGGAACCAGCCTCAGCAAGGAGACGCTCGGCGGGACGGTCGCCCAGTTCTCGATGGCGCTCATCGGCTTCGTCGGAACCATCGTCTTCGCGCGGTGGCTCGGCCCGAGCGCGTTCGGCGGCGTCTACCTCCTCTTCGCGCTGGTGAAGTTCGCCGACCGACCGATGAACGGCTGGTCGCTCGCGGCGAAAAAACGCGTCGCCGAATCCGACGCGCTCCGGCCCCCCGCGTTCGGCGCGCAACTCCTGTTCGACGCCGGATGGGTCGTCATCGCGGGTACGGTCGTCTTCCTCGCGGGTGACGTCCTTCGTGACTACACGGGCCTCGCGCTGGCCCCTCTGTTGCTCGTCTGCCTGCTCGCCACCGAATCGGTGTACGAGACGATAGACAGCCTCGTCCAGGGCAGGGGTCGAATCAGCGCCGCGACGTGGGTCGATACGCTCAGGTCGGTATTCACCCTCCCGCTCCAAATCGGGTTCGTCGCCCTCCTCAGCACGGCGACCGTCGTCGGGGCGGCCGGAATGGTGTACGGGCTGGCGCTCGCCTCCGCGCTGGTGCTCCCCCTCGCGGTCGTCCTCGTCGCGGCCCGCCCCGCGATTCCGTCCCGCGCGTTCGTTCGGAGCCTCGCCGACTACGCTCGGTACAGCATCCCGTCAACGCTGTTGGGAACGACCTACGACCGCCTCGACGTGCTCCTGCTCGGCTTCCTGCTCGTGGACGGCACGTCGGCCGTCGGGTGGTACGAGGTCGCGTGGAAGTTCACCCTCCCGGCCGTGTTCGTCGCCGACATGGCCGGACGGGGGCTGATGACGACGGTCAGCGCCAGAAACGAGCGGGTCGGCGGTGCCGCCCACGACATCTCGAACACGCTGGCCTACGCGGGAATCCTCGCGTTTCCCATTCTCTTCGGCTCGCTCGCGCTCTCGAACGCCCTCGTCGTGACGGTGTACGGACCGGCGTACAGAAACGCCGCCGTCCTATTGGTCGGTCTCGCCGCGTATCGCGTCGTCCGCGCACAGAGCGGGCCGCTCTTGCAGGCGGTCAACGGGTTCGACAGGCCGGACGTGGCGATGCGGCTCTCGGCGCTCGCCGTCGGCATCAACCTCCTTCTCGGCGTCTTTCTGACGCTCCGGTTCGGTCCGGTCGGGGTCGTCGCCGCGACCATCGTCGCCGAGTCGGCCGTGTATCTCGGCGCGCTTCGATTCCTCCGGGGTGAACTCGTCGGCGTCGAACCGGTTTCGCGTCCGATGGCAGCGCAAGTCGGCGCGAGTCTCGTCATGTTCGTCGTCGTCTCCGTCGCCCACGCGTCCGTCCCCGTGGCGTCGTGGACCGACCTCCTCTCGCTCGTCTCGCTCGGCGGCGTCGTCTACGTCGGCATCCTCTTCGCCGTCAGTCCCGGCGTTCGACGCACGTTCACCGAGGCGGTCCGCGGGTCGTTTTCCTCACCGTAGGGCTTCCGACCATCCGTCGTGATTTTCGACGCTTCGCCCCTCGGCGATGAGCGTTTCGACGGTTCCAGCTTCGCCGCGGACGGGGCGGACGATGACGTCGAGGACGACCGGTCCCAGTTCGTCGGTCAGGTTTTCCGCGCGAAACCGGACGAATTCGCCGTCCGCCGCGGCGGCGATTCGTCGGCGTAGCTCCTCCCGTTCTTCGTCCGAAATCGTCCACCACGGCGTCTCCCAGAATAGCTCTCCCTCGACCGCCGCCGCGTCCTCGTGAATCGCGTCGAGCGCGGTTCGGTTGATCGTGATGACCGTCCCGTCGGTTTCGAGCAGGCCGATGAAGGAAAAGGGGTCGTCGAACACGGCTTCGAACCGCCGTTCGCTCTCGCGGAGCGCGCGCTCGGCGCGGTGTTTCTCCACCGCGTTTTCGACGACGTGCGCGAGAACGGTGTACTGGTCCACGCCGGTCTCTTTCTGGAGGTAGTCGGTGACGCCCGCGGAGATGGCCTCGCTGGCGATTTCCTCGCTTCCTTTCCCCGTAAACAGGATGAACGGCAGTTCGGGAAACGACTCCCGAACGGCAGCGAGCAGTTCGAGGCCGTTCATCGTCGGCATGTCGTAGTCGCTGACGACGCAATCGAACTCTTCGGCTTCCAGCCGGTCGAGTGCGTCCACCGGATTCGTCTCCGCGTGCGTCTCCAAGGCGTCTCCTTCCCGTCGTACGAACTGGGCCGCCATCTCCGCGAGGTCCGGTTCGTCGTCGACCAGCAACACGCGGATCGGCATCGACATACCCTTCGGTATTCGTTGACCACCGTAAGTCTGACGGGTTTTTTATGCTTCTTCGCGTTGATTTCTCCGCCTCGAACTGCTATCGAAAGTCGGCGGGAGACAGAAGCTATAACCTTGTTCCGTGACGAATAGAACGGTGATGTCACTCCTCAAAATCAACATCGAAAAGCCGGCGCTCGTCGAGGAACGAGTGTACCCCGATAGGGACTCCGCACCCGCGACCGCCAGCACGAAATCGGAATCGTCCTGCCCGTCGCTGTCGTCGGTGCTGAAACCGCTCCTCGGTCTCCTCTTCGTCGTCGGTGCCGCCCTGTTCGTGGCCAAGCGCCGCTCCGGGACGGACGACGAGGACGACGAAATCAGCGCGGACGATTTCAGTTCCGAACCCGCCGGAAGCGGGAAACTCACCCGAAAACTCGGTCTCCTCGCCAGTCTCCTCGGCGTCGTGCTCGTCGCGCGAAAGCGCCGCGGCGGCACCGACGACGAATAGTCTGACGTGACGCTTTTCTTAACTTCGTTTTCCCGAACCGCCTCGTACCAAGAGTTAAGTGGGTTGAAATACTCTTCTTCTAAGTATCAGAATGAGTATCAAGCCAGCCGAGTACGACCTGCGCGAACTCCGCAGGATGGCTGACGAGGACGAACCACCCCTCGACCTCGACGCGGACGACGACGAGCGGACGGCCGAGGAACTCCTCCGTATCGGTCAGCGCGAGGAACTGGTGAAGTTGCAAACCAAACTGCTGGCGACCGGTTCGCTTCCGGAAAAACCCTACTTGACGGGACTGCCAACCCGCTACGGTGCGGAGGTCGTGGTCTTCGAATGGCTCGATTTCCTCATCGAAAAGGCCGGATTCGAGAACACCGGCAACGCGCTCTCCTACTACGTGGACATCGACTGGCTGAGCGAATCGGCCTACGAGTCCCTTCGCTCGTACATGTACGGGTTCTCGGAGACGGACCGGTTCGGGTCCGCTGGTCCCGCTTCGCTCGACACGAGCGACCACGTTCTCAGCCTCATCTACATCGCCCGTCTCGCGTCGCTCTGAACGCCGTCCGAAGCGCGTCGTCGAGGCACCCGTACGGTCTCGTTTTCCGAGCGGTGCGTCGGACGAGTCTCTCGCCGCTCAGAACGTGTCTACGACGGGAATCCCCATCGTCTCGTAGTCGCTCATCGCGGCCAGCCGGTCCGGAACGTCGTCCAGCGTGACGGTTTCGGAGACGACGGCGCTCGGGTCGAGGGTCCCCGACTCGACCATACGGAGGATTTCGTCGTAGCGCGGCGGTTGCATTCCGAACGACCCGACGAACTCGATTTCCTTCATCACCATCGCGTCCGTCGGCAGTTTCACGCTCCCCCGTTCCTCCTTCGTCGTGAGGCCGATTTGGACGTGTTGGCCGCGGCGACGGAGGCTGGAGACGGAGTTCTGGCAGGTTTCGGCGATGCCGAGCGCGTCCACCGACACCGACGCGCCGCCGTCCGTGATGCCCATGATGGCCCTCGGCACGTTGTCCGTCTCGGCGGCGTTCACGGTTTCGAGCGCCCCGAGTTCCTCCGCCTTCGCCAACTTCTCGTCGTCCAAATCGACGGCGACGACGTTCGCACCGATGGCCGAGGCGATGTGGACCGCCGAGAGGCCGACGCCTCCGCACCCGTGGACCGCGACCCAATCGCCCGCGTCCACGTCCGCCCGATGGACCAACCCGTGGAACGCGGTGACGAACCGACAGCCGAGTCCGGCCATCGCCACCGGCGACACGCCGTCCGGGAGCGTCACCGCGTTCTGGTCGGCGGCGGGAACGTGAACCTCCTCGGCGAACGCGCCGGGAACGGGGTCGGCGAAGCCGAGCGGGAGGAGGTTTTCACAGACGTTCGAGTGGCCGTTTCGACACTCCGGACAGGTGCCGTCGCTCAGGGTGAACGGGACGGCGACGCTATCGCCCTCGCTGAGGCGCGTCACGTCCTCGCCCACTTCGATGACCGTTCCGGCGGGTTCGTGGCCCAAAATATGTCCCGTTGGCGGTTTCGCGCCTATCCAGTCCCAATCTCCCTGCCACGCGTGCCAGTCGCTTCGGCAGATGCCGCAGGCGTCCGTTTCTATCACGATGCCGTCCGGGTCGGGTTCCGGGCGTTCCACGTCCTCGATTCGAAGGGGTTCGCCGTACTCGCGTAACACTGCAGCGCGCATGTCCGCATCCTCGTTTCTCTCGCACTTGACATCCTCCCGCGTCTGAAGACGCGGGAATCCCACGGCACCGCACCGCTGAGTTGGGATATTACGGTTCGCGGTTCACGGCCTGTTCTTGTGGGGCGAAACGGCCCTCACTACGGTCGAACAGGTGAACCGCTGGCTGTGCCAACCAGCCGTTATCCCTATCACCGCCATCCGTGGCGAGACTCGGGAGTACCTTTTGCCGAATATTCTCCGCACCGTTCACGTCCGCGTTCGCAACCGTATCGCATCTCTCACACACGTACAGTCCGCGTTCAACGCGCTGATTGTCGTCCGTGTGGCCGCACACCGAACACGACTTCGACGTATCGCGTTCGGACACTAACTCCACGTTGATTCCTCCGGCTTCGGCCTTGTAGTCGAGAAGCGTCGTGAATCGGTCGAACGCCCACCCGTGCAAGTCCAAGTTGCCGTGGTCGCCCCAATTCCGAGAGTCGCCCGTCTCGTCGTCTTCTCGGATACCACCGAGGTCGCCAACGACAACCGTACCAATACCCCGTTCAACACACTCCTCAACAATTGCTTTCGAGAGGGCGTGCAAGAAGTGTGTCCGACGACCCGTTCGCTTGCGGTCAAGACGAGTCGCCTCACGGGACGAGGAATCGTTACACTTGGCTTTCTTCTTCGTGAAGTAGTATTCGTCCTCTTTGAGTGCGCCACCCGGATACAACACGGATTCTCTGCCGAACGAGACGGCGGCGAAGTTGCAAATCCCGAGGTCAACACCGGCCACCTTGTCTCCCGGCGGTTCCGGGTCGATAGTGGTGCGGCAGACGAATTGAAGCCGCCACTTGTCACGCTTGTAGACGGCGCGAACCTGTTGAATGTCCCACTCGGTCAGGTCAACATCCGGGCGAGTTTGGTACTTGCACAGGATGAAGTCCGAGCGGTGTTCTTTGAGGTTGCGGCCTTTTGAGAGGCGAACGCGGTTGAACTGTGCGTCGTGCTTGAAGCCAGCCGCTTTGAACGACACGGTTGAACGAGGGTGGGATTCTCCATGTTTCCGGTAGCCGGGCGGTCGGGCACGGTCGTCGCCGTTCCGACGCTTGCCGAACCAGCCGTTGAACGCTTCAGCGAGTTCTTCGAGAACGCGCTGACTGGATTGAGAATGCAAGTCCGTGTAGCGTTCGTGGCTTTTGAGTTCGGCTTTGAGTTCCCCGTCATCGGGAATCTCGCCCGTTTCATCCCACTGTTCTTGTGCGTAGTAGCGACCGACGTTCCAGAGTTTTGAGGCGGCCCATCCGAGTTGGTCGAGGTCGTCACGAACCTGTTGCTGGTTCGTGATTGTAGCCTCGAAAGTTCGAATGGTTCGACTCATTTTCTGGCTTCATAACTGGTTATGAACGCCGTTTCTTAATAGTGTCGGTTGGCGTGGAATATCCAGACTTGCTATCGACTGTGGAGTGTATCGGTGTTGTCGGATTCATCCTGACCCTTTAGGGTCAGGTATTCTCCTTGATTCTGTATAAATCTACGCCGGTGTGTACGGATATGTGGCGACTTCTGTTAACATAGATTACTGAAATGCCGAAGATTCTTTTCATTGGAATCCGAAGACGGGGTATGGCATTTCGACTGTCAGACGAACAGCGTGCGATACGCGAGGCGGTGCGGGAGTTCGGCGAGGCGGAGATAACGCCGGTCGCCCGCGAACACGACGAGGAGAAGAAGTACCCCGACGACCTCGTTCGGAAGGCGGCGGAACTGGACCTCGTGGCACCGGGCATTCCGGTCGAGTACGGCGGTGCCGGGATGGACACCCTCTCGTCGGTCATCGTCACCGAGGAACTCTGGCGGGCCGACGCGGGTATCGGGAGCGCAATCGGCAGCCGCGGGTTCGGCTCGAACATGATCCGGAAGTACGGCGACGAGTGGATGAAAGAGGAGTGGCTCCCGCGAATCGCCAGCGGCGAGTCCGCCTGCTGTAGCTGTATCTCCGAACCGGGGCACGGTTCGAACGTCGCGGGTATCGAGACGGTCGCCCGGCGCGACGACGACGAGTACGTCATCGACGGCAACAAGATGTGGATTACCAACGGCACCGTCGCGGACGTCGCCGTCGTCATGGCGAAGACGGACCCCGAGGCCGAACCGCCCCACCGCGGTATCAGCGCCATCCTCGTCCCCACCGACGCGGACGGCTTCGAGCCGACGAAAATCGACAACAAACTCGGCATCCGCGCCTCGGACCTCGCGGAAATCGTCCTCGACGACGTGCGCGTCCCCACCGAGAACGTCATCGGCGAGGAGAACGAGGGGTTCTATCAGCTGATGGATTTCTTCGCCTCGGGTCGCGTCAGCGTCGCGTCGCAGGCCGTCGGCGTCGCGCAGGCCGCCGTGGACGAATCCATCGACTACGCCAACGAGCGCGAGCAGGGCGGCCGACGCATCAAGGAGTACCAAGCCATCGGGCACAAGGTCGCGGACATGGCGACGGACGTGGAGGCCGCCCGCTCTCTGACCTACCGCGCCGCCTCCCACGTCGATTCGGGCGACGACCAGTTGGCGACTCGATTCGCCAGCATGGCGAAACTCTTCGCCAGCGAGCACGCCGTGGACGTCGCAGACGAGGCGATTCAGGTCCACGGCGGCGCGGGCTACGTCACCGACCACCCCGTCGAGCGCTACTACCGCGACGCCCGCATCACCAAAATCTACGAGGGAACCAGCGAAATCCAGAAGAACATCATCTCCGACGACCTGCTCTAGGACTTCGAGAGGGAATTTCACAGGATGGGGCGACGCTCGACCGACCAACTGTCACAAACGCCAACTCACCTTTCCATCGTGGCGCGCGCTGGCGAGACGGGGAGAACTCGTCGTTCGACCCGTCTCGATGAAGCGTGCGAGGGATGAGTACCGCAACGAAGTGAGGAGCGCAATCGGTTGGGGAGGATGTGGCGTGCGAGGTTGCTGTGCGGAAACGGTGTGTGGGTGGATTGAAAGGGGCCGGGCGTTCGCGCTCCGTTTAGTCGCTTGCGTGGGCAACTATTTTGGCCGGGCGTTGTTGAGAGGCCAAAATATCCCACGCAACGACCGCGAACGTCCGGGGGCTTTCGAGGACTTCATCACGGTAGTTGCAACGACGACGCTTCTCACGACAATGCTTGCAACGACGACGCTTCTCACGACAATGCTTGCAACGACGACGCTTCTCACGAC
>NZ_BROP01000003.1:0-428267 GCF_026008575.1 Haladaptatus sp. T7 | reverse complement strand
AATGCTTGTAACGACGACGCGAGCAGTAACAGACGTCAATGAGATCGCAACCGCACCACCTCCGCCCTCGGCCCTTCCCAGCCTCCTCGCTCGTTCCCGTTCGCACGGGAACGTCACTCGTCCCTCGCGCGCCGCTCGTTGCACTCGCTTCCGCGCGCCGACCACCACGATTCGCAGCTATCCGAAACGAACACAACTCTCGATTTTCTCGCGGCGTTCGAAGGAGAACTATGATAACCCGCTCTCCGGAAGGAGTACTATGACCGACGAGACGGATTCACCGGAGTGGAAGTTCAAGGAGCGGGACATAGCGATTCTGCGGGAGTTGACGCGGGACCCGCAACTGTCCTCGCGCGAGCTCACGACCATTCTCGCGGAGGAGTACGACATCGAGGTGTCGCACGTCACCGTGAGCGAGTCGATTCGGGAGATGCGTAACGAGGGCGTGTTCCGGGAGGCCATCATCCCCAACGAGGAGTACTACATCTTCGGCCTGTTCGAGTTCAAGTTCAACCCGGAACACTTCGCGGACAGTTGGCGCGCCGCGATGGAATACATCCGCGACGACCCCAACACGCTGTTTTACTTCCTCTCTGACGGCGAGTACCAGTGGAAGACGGTGATGATGTTCCCCAACCGGCAGGCGGAGTCACAGTGGATTCACGAGTTCTACAAGGAACACGGGGACGTCATCGACAACATCCGCAACTCGGTGGTGCACAACGTGCTCAAGTTCCGCACCGACCCCGAGATATTCGAGGGGCTGAACGACGAGCACATGGAGTAGGTCGCGTCGCCCGCGCCGGTCCCCGCTTCGCTACCGGACGAACGGGCGTCGTTACCGCACGAGATGAACGGACACCGTTACCGCACGAGCGAGAGGAGTTCGCACGACAGCACGACTTCCTCGCGCTGGTTCAGAACTTCGGCTTCGTATCGAACGACGCCGGTCGCGGTCGGGTGGTCCCTCCGTTCCTTTTCGAGCAGTTCCAACTCGACGTGAATCGTGTCGCCGAAGAAGACGGGCGCTCGAAAGCGGAGTCGGTCCACGCCGTAGAACGCGACTACTTCCGCACGGTCGTCGGCGATGCGCCGCGTGAGTCCGGTCATCGCCGAGAATACGAGCGCGCCGTGGGCGATTCGCTCCCCGAACTCCGAATTTTCCATCTCGGTCTCGCTGGTGTGGAGCGTGTTGAAGTCGCCGCTCACGCCCGCGAAGTTCACCACGTCCGCTTCGGTGATGGTTCGTGAAGGGGTCGTCATTCGACGGCCGACGTCCAGTTCCTCGAACGAGAGCGCCACGTCACTCACCCGTGAATTCGGGGTCGCGGTCCTCGCGGAACGCGGCGGTCCCCTCGCGCACGTCGTCGGTGCTCATGAGCAGGCCGAAGCCCTGACTCTCCATGGCGAGCGCGGCGTCGAGGCTGGCGTCGCCCCCTTCGTTCATCACTTTCTTCGCCACCTTCAGGCCGAGCGGCGGCCCTTCGAGCAGGTCGTCCACGAACTCCGCAACGACGTCCTCGAACTCGTCGGCGGGGACGGCGCGGTTGATGAGACCCCACTCCTCGGCGCGGTCGGCGTCGATGCGGTTGCCTCGGAACACGAGTTCCTTGGCGCGCGTCTCGCCGAGCAGTCGAAGGAGGCGCTGGGTGCCGCCGCCGCCGGGAATCAGGCCGAGGCGAATCTCGGGCGACCCGAACTCGGATTCCTCCGTGGCGATTCTGAGGTCACAGGCCAGCGCCAACTCCAATCCAGCGCCCAAACAGTAGCCGTCCACCTTGGCGACGGTCGGGCGCTCGAAGTCGTTGACCGTCTCGAACGTCGGCGTCACGTCCATGAAGTCCGTCGGGGTGGCGTCGGCGAACCCGCCGATGTCGGCTCCGGCGCTGAACGCCCGGTCGCCAGCGCCTTCGAACGTGACGCACCGAACCTCGTCCACGTCGACCGACGTGAGCAGGTCGTCGATTTCGCCCAGCAGGTCCGCAGAGAGGGCGTTCATCCGTTCCGGCCGGTCGAGTTCCACGGCGAGCAGTCCGTCCCCTGTGAGGTCGTAGTTCAAAAATCGGTAGTCGCTGGGCCCGTCGCCGCTCGTGCCGTACTCGTGGAAGCCTTCTCCCGCGTCCTCGCCGGTCTTCCCCGCCTCGACCAGTTCGACGAGGTAGTCGTCGGGTTCGAATCGGTCCTCGCCCGTCTCCTCGTGCAGGGTTTCGAGTTTGTCGAGGACAACGTTGAGGCCGAGTTTGTCCCCGCGTCGGCAGATTCCCTCCGGGAAGCCGAGGCCGAGGCGAACGCCGGTGTCGATTTCGTCGGGTCGCGCCACGCCGTCGCCGACCAGTCGCGCCGCCTCGTTGACCATCCGCGCCTCGACTCGGAGGGTGTCGAATCCCTCGCCGTCACCGGGTTCGTAGTTGACCCCTTCGCCGTCCTCGTACTCGTAGTACCCCCGCCCCGTCTTTCGACCGAGTTCGTCGTTCTCGACCTTTTCGGCCATGATGGGCGGAATCTCCCGCCCCGATTCGTTGCGGACGTGGTAGCCCACGTCGATGCCCGTGAGGTCCATGAGTTCGAACGGCCCCATCGGGTAGCCCCGCTGGTGGACCATCGCGGCGTCCACCTCGCGTATCGTGGCCTCGTCGTTCGACACCATCCACGCCGGTTCGTCGCCGAACGGCCCGAGCACCGTGTTGACGACGAAGCCGCGGACGTCCTTGCGCACGTAAATCGGCGTCTTGCCGAGCGACTGTGCGAACTCGTAGGCCGCTTCGGCCGTGTCGTCGCTCGTCCGGTCGCCGTAGATGACCTCGACCAAATCCATCTTCACCGGCGGGTTGAAAAAGTGCATTCCAACAACGTCCTCCGGCCGCGAGGTCGCACCCGCCATCTCGGTGACGCTCAGACTGGACGTGTTCGACGCCAGAATCGCGCCCTCCGGCGCGAACTCGTCGAGGTCGGCGAAAACGTCCTTCTTGAGGTCCATCCGCTCGGGCACCGCCTCGATAACGAGGTCCGCGTCCGCGACCGCCGATTCCAACTCGACCCCCGTGTCGATGCGGTCGAGCACGTCCTCGGCCGGTTCGTCGAGTCGTCCTTTCTCGGCCAACTTCTCCAGACTCCACTCGATGTTCCCGTATCCGTCCGCGACGAACTCCTCTTTCACGTCGCGCATTGTCACGTCGTATCCGGCGATGGCGGCGACTTCCGTGATTCCGTGCCCCATGTTTCCGGCCCCGAGAACCGTCACTCGCGCAATGTCCGTGTCCGTCATGCGACCGACCGTTTCGGCCCGCGGTATCTTAACTCCACCGCGGGACTGTTATTTCTGTAAGCGAAAAATGCACATTTCACAAGTATCGGTGCTATAGAGGGCTTTTCAAAAACAGTTTGTTAAATGCTTCCCATTCCGTTCACCCCGTCGCGGAGTCCTCACAGCGGTTCCTCGCCGTCCAATATCCCCTTCGCGCGTCGGGCGAGGTCCGGAACGCGCTCCTCCATCTTCGGGTACATCGGGTCGTCGCTGTTGCCTTCGAGGTAGCGCCGGTAGAACATCTCGCCGAGCGCCGCGAGTTTGTACACCGCGAGCGCCCGGTAGAACCGGTCGTGGTCGTACTCGATGCCCGTCTCGCGCTCGTACCGCTCGACGAGTTCTCGGCGAGTCGGATACGCCGCCGCCTCCATGAACGTGGCCGTCAGTTCCGGGGTCGCCGGGTCGGGGTCCCCGGCGTCGCGCCAGTAGGACAGCATCCACCCGAGGTCGGCCAGCGGGTCGCCGAGCGTCGCCATCTCCCAGTCGAAGACGCCGACGATTTCGGGCGGCGTCTCCGGCCCGTACATCACGTTATCGAGTTTGTAATCGCCGTGAACCAGCGCGTGTTCGTGCTCCGTCGGACAGTGTTCGACCAACCACTCGCCGACCGTCTCCAGTTCCGGGACGGCCCGCTCCTCGGCGGTGCGCTCGAACGCCCAGTCCAACTGCTTGGTCCACCGCTCGACCTGTCGTTCGGTATATCCCGACGGGTACCCGAACTCGCCCAGCCCCACGGCCTCGTAGTCGAGCGTGTGAATCGCCGCGAGCGTTCCGACCAGTTCCTCGCCGACTCGCCGCCGCGCGTCGGCCGTCCCGAAGCGCTCGGGTTCCTCGTCGCGGAGCACGTCGCCCGAGAGACGCTCCATCACGTAGAAGTCGCTTCCGATGACCGAGTGGTCCTCACAGGCCAGTACGGTCCCCGGAACAGGAACGTCGGTGCCTTGGAGCGCGTCCATCACCCGATACTCGCGGAGCACGTCGTGGGCCGTCTCGGCCGTCTCGCCGGGCGGCGGCCGCCGGATGACGAGTTCCCTGTCGCCCCACGTCACGAACAGGGTCTCGTTGGAGTGCCCCTCCGCGTGGTGGGAGACGGCGTACTCCGTCGCCTCCCCCAGTTCCGCCGCGAGGTAGTTCCGTAGCGCGTTCCTATCGACGAGCCGGTCGAAGTAATCGCGGTCGTCGGCTGTCTGGTCGTCGGCTGTCTGGTCGTCCTCTGTCATTAGTCCTTCTCCCGTGTCTGCCGTCGGTTCTTGATCGTTACGCCGCCCTCTCGGGGCTGCTCAGACCGCCATCCCGACGACGGGTTTCGTGTCGATTGTACGTCCAACTTCGGTATAGAACTTACGAGGGTAATTCTGACGGGGAAATATTTTTACACTGGTGAATAGGGGTTGTGGGTATGGAGTACGACGACCCGAAACGCGGGACGGAAGTCGCCGAACGCGTCCGAACGTTCGTCCGCGAAGAAGTCATCCCCGTCGAACGGGACCACCTCGGCGAGGGGCCGGTGTCGGACGACACCGTTCGACAGCTTCGAGAGACGGCGCGCGAGTACGACGTGTACGCACCCCAGATTCCCGAGGAACACGGCGGCATGGGAATGGATTTCGGTGAGGTGCTGCCCGTCTTCGAGGAGGCCGGGCGAAGCCTTCTCGGCCCGACCGCCATCCGCGTCGATGCGCCCGACGAAGGGAACATGCACACGCTGGAACTCGTCGGAACGGAGGAACAGAAAGAACGGTGGCTCGACCCGCTGGTGGCGGGCGAGGCCAAATCCGGCTTCTCGATGACGGAACCGAACACGGGGGCGGGGTCGGACCCCAAGATGCTCCGGACGACCGCGGAGCAGGACGGCGACGAGTGGGTCATCAACGGTCACAAGTGGTGGACCACGCAGGGAAGCGAGGCCGACGTGCTGTTGGTGATGGCGCTCACCGACCTCGACGCTCATCCGTACGAAGGCTGTTCCATCTTCCTCGTGCCCGCCGACACGCCCGGCGTGGAAATCGTCCGGGACATCCCGCACGTCGGCGGCGGCGTCACCGGGATGAGCCACGCGGAAATCAAGTACGAGAACGTTCGAATCCCCGAGGAGAACCTGCTCGGCGCGGAGAACGCCGGGTTCGCCATCGCCCAACGGCGACTCGGCCCGGCGCGACTCACCCACTGCATGCGCTACTCCGGCATGGCCGAACGGGCCATCGACATCGCCAAAGCCTACGCCGACCAGCGGCAGGCGTTCGACGGCCCGCTCTCGGAGAAGCAGTCGATACGGTTCGAGGTCGCCGACATCGAGATGCGACTTCACGCCGTCCGAACCATGGTCCGCCACGCCGCCCGTCAAATCGCGGCGGGCGAAGAGGCCCGCATCGAGGTGGCGATGAGCAAAGTGTACGCCGCGAACGTCGTACAGGACGCCATCGACGCGGCCATCCAGATTTGCGGCGGGAACGGTATCGGCAAGGACCTGCCGCTCGCGGATTTCTACGAGAACGTCCGGCAGTTCCGCATCGTGGACGGCGCGGACGAGGTGCACGAGCGCGTCATCGCCAGGAATGCCTTTTCCGACCTCGACCCGAGCGAAGTCGAACACCTGACCCGGTACGACGCCGAGTAGTTCGGCGCGACCGACTCAGTTTTCGCTCGTCCCTTCGTCTTCTACGCCGACTATCGAGAGCACTTCTCGAAGGTCGTCGATGGCGTAGTCCGTCTCTGGACCCTCCTCGGCACCGTACCCGATGGCCGTCATCCCCACCGCGGACGCACCGGCGACGTCGTGCTCGTAGCGGTCTCCTATCATTGCCGCGTCGCTCGGCGACACGTCCGCCGCTCGGAGGGCCGTCTCGAACATCCGCGGGTCGGGTTTGGTTCGCCCGACCATCTCGGACGTCGTGATGGAATCGAACCGCTCTCTCACGCCGAACGTCTCCAGAATTCGCATCCCTTCCTCGGTGTCCACGTCGCTGACGACGCCGACGTGTATTTCCGTTTCCCCCGCCAGTCGCTCTATCGCCTCGACGGCACCGGGATTGGGCCGGAGCATCTCGGTCGTCACCGACTCGAACACCGGCCGCCACTCGTCCTCGGGTATCGGCTCCCCGGTAATCTCGTCCACGGCGCGGTCGTAGGCGGTTCGCGCGCGGCGGAACTCGGTCCCGTCGCGTTCCCGGAAGTAGGTCCCAACCGCGGTGCGCCACCGCGCGAGCGCGTCCTCCACCGACGTCTCCGGTGCGTGCCGCTCGACGATGGTCCGAACGAACGCCTCGTGCGCTCGGCGAACCGACCTACTGTCGAGGATGACGCCGCCGATGTCCCAGAACACCGCTCGCCACTCCGTCCCGCCCGCGGATTCGACCATGCCACGGATCCGCTCTCCTCGGGAATCAAGATAACGATTACAAACCACAGCCCATATTTATTAACGCGAGGCGAGATAGTAGTCGTTGTAGTTACCAATGGAAAGACTCGCTTCGAATCAGCCGACCCCGGAGGAAATCGTATGACCGTCGAACAGTTCAGCGTCACCGGCAAGACCGCAATCGTGACGGGCGCGTCGAGCGGTATCGGGAAGACCATCGCCGAGCGATTCGCCGCCGACGGGGCGAACGTCGTCGTCTGCTCGCGCGAACTGGAGAACGTCGAACCCGTCGCCGAGGGCATCGCGGAAAGCGACCGCGAGGGACGAGCGGTCGCGGTCGAGTGCGACGTGACCGACCGCGACGCCGTGGACGCCCTCGTGGACGCCACCGTCTCCGAGTTCGGCGGCGTGGACATCCTCGTCAACAACGCGGGAGCGAGCTTCATGGCTCCCTTCGAGGACATCAGCGAGAACGGCTGGAAGACCATCGTGGACATCAACCTCCACGGAACCTATCACTGCACGCAGGTCGCCGGAGAGCACATGCGCGAGAACGGCGGCGGGACCGTCATCAACCTCGCCAGCGTCGCGGGACAGAAGGGCTCGCCCCACATGAGTCACTACGGCGCGGCCAAGGCGGGCGTCATCAACCTCACATCCACGCTCGCCTACGAGTGGGCGGACGACGACGTGCGGGTCAACTGCATCGCACCCGGATTCGTCGCCACGCCGGGCGTCGAGAGCCAGATGGGCGTCAGCGCGGACGACATCGACCGCGAGAGCGTCAAGCGCCGCATCGGAACCACCGAGGAAATTGCCGACCTCGCGCAGTTCCTCGCCAGTCCCGCCTCCTCGTACCTCGTCGGCGAGACCGTGACGGCCGCCGGTGTCCCGCCGATTCTCGAAACACCGGACGTGTGAGTCGGTTCGGCGGGCCTCGTTTGCTTTCCGCTCGAACTCGGATTCGACCGTTTCAAAAATCTTATCTTGCCGACAGTTGGTCGTCCTGATATCCCCCGCCTGTGACGACGGTGCGAAACGGACGGCACGACGCCTCGACGCGTACGGCTATCCCGTCACGGTCATCAGTCCGGACCCGACCGCGCCGTCGTCGTCGCCACCGGACGCCGCACACGGCTACGCGTCCCTCGCCCGTGGCAGCCGACTGAACGACCTCCGAAGCGCGGGCATCCCCGTCCTCGATTGGGACCCGACCGACCCGTTCGAGGAGGTGCTGTATCGTGATTCGTAACCCGGGACTCGCCGACGGGACGCCCCCGCTTTTGAGCAGTGCCGTGACGCTCCTCTCGGCGTTCGCCGTTCTCTTCCTCACCGCCATCTCCGTGTACACGCTCGCCGCCGGTGTGTTCGGCCTCCTCTTCCTTCTCGTCGGCCTCGTCCGCGGTTCGTCCGGCGTCTTCTCCCTGGGAATCGCCCTGCTCTTCGTCGCCGTCGTGGTCGCCGGTCTGCTCGGGATGTCACCGCTGTTTCTCCTCCTCGCGGGCTTCTTCACGGTTCTCTCGTGGGACGTCGGCCACACCGGATTCGGTATCCGCGAGGAGATGGGTCGCGGCGTTTCGACGCTCCGCATCGAACTGGTCCGTTCGGCGAGCAGTCTGGTCGTGCTCTCCGTCGGAGCGGCTATCGGGTACGCGGTGTTTCGCACCGCGACCGGCGAGCAGTCGCTCCTCGCCCTCGTCGCGCTCCTCGTCGGCGCGGTCGCGCTGTTGATAGCGCTTCAGGAATGAGGATTCTCGAAGGATGGCCTGTAAATCGCTGACGCTCACACACGCTACGCGGTGCTCGCGGATTGTTCGACAAGAAATGGGCCCTATCGGATTCGAACAATGTCGAGACGTTCCTGCTCGTCTCACCTTCGGTTCGACTACGCGGGCATGCGACTCGCCTCGTTCGAATCTTCGGGCAGCATACTGCTGGTGCTCACGAACGAAGTTCGCACCAGCAAATGGGCCCTATCGGATTCGAACCAATGACCACCCGGTTATGAGCCGAGCGCTCTAACCAGACTGAGCTAAGGGCCCGGTCAGTCAATCGTAATCTGGCATACCTCTTTAGCGTACCGGGTTTCGGATGGGCCGTGCCGTTCGTAGAACGCTCTTACCGAACACAAATAATCAAAGAAGCGCCGCCGCCAGGGCTCGAACCTGGGACAACCTGGGTAACAACCAGGTGCTCTACCAACTGAGCTACGGCGGCTTCCAACTGCATTCCCAGGTAGGTGGAGTCCTTTGATAGGGCTTTCGTTTTCGTTCGAACGCATCGATACGCTTTCACGCCTTCGTGGAAAACTTTCGCTCGATGGCACGGTTCGAGGAGGTCGTCTCAGCGGTTCGAGCGCGGATACGACCCGACGCCGACGAACGGGAGCGACTTCGAGCGGCGGCCGGGGAGTTGACCGAACGCGCCGAGGAGGCGATTGCCGACTTGTCGGTGGACGCCGACGTGATTCAGGTGGGGAGCACCGCCCGCGGGACGTGGACGAGCGGCGACCGGGACATCGACCTGTTCGTTCGGTTTCCGCCGGAGATGGACCGGGAGGAGTTGGAATCGCTCGGGTTGGAACTCGGGCACGCCGTCCTCCCGGACGGTCACGAGGAGTACGCGGAACACCCGTACGTGAAGGGGCAATTCGACGGCTTCGACGTGGATTTCGTTCCCTGCTATCGCGTCGAGTCCGCGACGGACATCCAGTCGGCGGTGGACCGCACGCCGTTCCACACGACGTATCTCGAAGCGCGGTTGGACGACGACCTCGCCGACGAAGTGTTGCTGTTCAAGCAGTTCCTCAAGGGCATCGGCGCGTACGGCAGCGACCTTCGGACGAAGGGCTTTTCGGGCTATCTCGCGGAACTGCTCGTCCTCGAATACGGCGGTTTTCGGGAGGTGCTCGAAGCGACGGCGGAGTGGCACCCGCCCGTCCGGTTCGACCCGGAGGACCACGGGACGGCGACGTTCGACGACCCGCTGGTGGTCATCGACCCGACGGACCCGGAACGCAACGTCGCCGCCGTCCTCTCGGCCGAGAACGTCGCACGGGTGCAACACTACGCCCGCGACCTGCTCGAAACGCCGCGCGAATCCGTGTTCTTCCCCGAGCCGCCGGACCCTCTCGCGCCCGAGGAAGTCCACGATTTCATCGCCGAGCGGGGGACGACCCCGGTCGCGGTTCGCTTCGACGCGCCGGATGTCGTCGAGGACCAACTGTATCCGCAACTCCAGAAATCGCTCGCGGGCGTCGGTGACGCCCTTTCGCGGCGTGGTTTCGACGTGCTTCGGGCCGACCTCTTCGCCGACGAGTCCGCGGTTCTCTTCTTCGAACTCGCGGTCGCCGAACGCCCGGCTATCGAACGCCACGACGGGCCGCCGGTTCACGTCCGCGCTCACGCGACCGGTTTTTACGAGAAGTACGCCGATTCGGACGCCTACGGTCCGTTCATCGACGGCGACCGCTACGCGGTCGAACGGGAACGCGAGTTCACGAGCGCCGTGGACTTCCTCCGGAGCGACGCAATCCTCGACGCCGCGTTGGGCGTCCACGTCGAATCGACGCTGAAAACGGGCTACGACGTCCTCTCCGGCGACGAGACTGGGCTGTTGGCCGAGGAGTTCGGGACGGAACTCGCCCGGTATTTCGACCCCAAACCCTGAGGTCGCCCTCGGTATTTTCCCCCAATCCCTGAGCCACCTCTCGGTACTCCACCCCAATCCCTGAGCCACCTCTCGGTACTCCACTCCAATCCCCGAGCTTCGATTCGCCGATTTTCGCAGCTATCGCTACGTGTGGGTCTGTTTGACCATCAGGGTTATATGGGTGGTGTGCCTTACCATAGCATGTATGGCCTCCGCACCAACCGGAGACGACGAATCCGTGTTCGACCAGTTCCTCGAAGATCGCGGCCACGAAACCGACCGAGTAGACTGGGAACAGGAGTATAATAAAAAGCAGTGTCCGGAATGTGGTGGACTTCATAACCGGTCCGCGACCGAGTGTACGGTCTGTGGTTGGAATCCGTAACCCGTCCTGATTCCTCGAACTTCCCTCGTATCGTCTTTCGACCACTACCCTTCGATTTTTCGGCGTTCCGGCGCACATTCCTTGACTGCGTGTCGATAGACATTTGATGTATTATTTCCAAACTTTAGGCGTTGAGTATATGCCCGAATGTCAGAATTGCGGCTCGTTCGTGACGACGGCGTACGCACGGGTGTTTACGCCCCCCGACGTGACCAACCCTCGTGTCTGTCCGAACTGCGAGGACAAGGTTCGAGACGGCGCGAACGTACGCGAGGCGCGTTCATCTCGCGGCACGTGACTGGTGCCTGAATCCGATTCACGTCGTTTTATACGTTCCCAGCACTTGTGCTGGTGTAATGACCACGCCAATGGCAGAGACGGACGCAAAAGTGACCCGGTTGTTCGGTGGCCCGGGGAGCGGTAAAACCACCGAACTACTCGACAGAGTAGAGGACATTCTTTCACAGGATGGCGTCACGGTAAACGACCTCCTCGTCGTTTCGTACACTCGCGCCGCGGCAAACGAAGTTCGAGAGCGCCTCGCCGAGCGACTCGACGTCGATCCACGCTCCCTTCAGGGGAACGTCTGTACGATGCACGCGAAAGCCTACGAACTACTCAATCTCTCTCGCGGTGATGTCGTCGGTGAGAAGGACAAAAAGGAGTTTTGTGAAGACTACGGTCTCGAATACGAGGACGAGTACAGCGGCTCGGGCCGCCGCACCGCCCGGTCCACGACGCTCGGAAACAAGATTATCGCCACCTCCCAGTGGCTCCAGCGAACCCGGCGACAGGTCGCCGACTGGTACGACGTTCCCTTCCAGTGGGACGTCGAGACGGTTCGCCTCCCGCCGGACATCGACCCGAACGCACAGGAAGGGAACAAGTACACCCCGACGTGGCCGAGCAGCGACGACCGGTTCGACGTTCCCGAAGCCATCCGTGCGTGGCGGAAGTACAAGGGCGACGAGGGACTCGTCGGCTTCGCCGACATGCTCGAACGCGTGAAACAACGCTCGCTCCTCCCGAGCGTCGATTACCTCGTCATCGACGAGTTTCAGGACATCACCCAACTCCAGTTCGACATCTACGAGGAGTGGAAAGACCACATGGAGAACGTCCTCATCGCCGGTGACGACGACCAGGTCGTCTACGCGTGGCAGGGCGCGGACCCGAAACTGCTCCTCGGCGAGGGCGGCGAAGACGTGATTCTCGACACCTCGCACCGACTTCCCTCCCGCGTCCTCAAGGTCGTCCAGCAGGAGGTCACCCACATCGACGAGCGACAGGAGAAGAACCTCAAACCGCGCAAGGAGGGCGGCACCGTCGAGGCGGTGGAGAATCCGTCGATGCTGGACCTCGTGCGCAACGTCCGCTACACCATCGAGGAGTTCGACGGCACCGTGATGGTGTTGTTCCGCGCTCGCTACCAGATGTTCCGCTTCGTGGACGAGTTCATCGACGAGGGGATTCCGTTCCGCACGCTGACCGACCAGCGGATGTGGACCGACCGACTGAACCAGTACGTCGATGCGGTCGAGCAGATTCACGAGGACGAACCAATCGACGGGCTTCAGGCCCGACGCCTCGCGGACATGCTGACCGAATCCACGTTCGGTACGAACGAGCGCGACGAGATGTTCGACGCCATCGACGAACGCAAGGAGGAAGAAGAGGTGGACGACCTCACCGAACTGGAGTTCGACGCCGACTTCGTGCGGAACTTCGCGCCGTTCATGCCCGGTCCGAAATCCGCATCGGACATGGTTCGGAAGGTCACGAGCTACCAGAAGCGGTCCATGAAGGCGTACTTCAGCGGCCGATATCAGGATATGGACCGGAGCCGCGTCCGTATCGGAACCATCCACAGCGCCAAAGGTCGTGAAGCGGACCACGTGTTCATCGGCACCGACCTGACCGAGAAGGTCGTCGAGCAGATGGCGGCGACCGTCGAAAACGAGGGCATCGACGTGCCCAGCGTTGACGAGTTCACCGCCGGAACCGACCCCGTTCCGATTCTCACTGACAACGAACGCCGCGTCTTCTACGTCGGCATGAGCCGCGCCCGCGAGCGCCTCGTCGTCATGGAGAACCTCGTCAGCGGCGCGCCGACGCTCGAACTCGACGTGCTGTTGTACAACGAACCGAACGGAAAATCGGTGGACGACATCCTCGACGCCGCGGAAGCGAAATAGCCGAACGGTATCGACACCGCGGTTCTGTCCCGCTCTTTCGTCTTTTCGTCTTTTCCGATACCCGTGCATTGATACCGTTTCACGATGCACACTCCTCTCATGGCAACAGCCGAACAAGAATCGGACTCCGCCTACGCCGAGCTTCTCGACCGGGAACGACGAATCTCGAACGTCGAAAACGCCGGGATGATTCTCTACTGGGACCAGCAGACGAAGATGCCCGAGGGTGGCACCCCCGCCCGTGCGAAGCAACTGTCCGCGCTCCAGTCCATCGGCCACGAACTGCTCACCGACGAGCGGACGGGCGAACTCCTCGACGAACTGGAGAGCGAGGACTTGGACGACGAGCGGGCCGCCGTCGTGCGCGAAGTCCGGCGCAAATACGACCGCGCGGTTTCCGTCCCGAGCGACCTCGTGGAGAAGATTTCCGAAACGACGAGCGAAGCGCAACCGGCGTGGCAGCGGGCGAAGACCGAAGACGAGTTCGAGACGTTCGCCCCCTATCTCGAACGACTCCGCGAACTCCACATCGAGCGTGCGGAGCACATCGCTCCGGACGAGGACCCCTACGAAGTCATGTTCGAGGACGGCGAGCCGTATCTCCCGCTCGAACGCGTCGACGAGATATTCGACGAACTCCGTGAGGGATTGGTTCCGCTCATCGAGGACATCGAGGAGAACGGCGCGGACATCGCAGCCGACGCGTTCGCCGGGACGTTCGACCCGGCGGACCAAGAGGCGCTCTGTCGGGATGCGCTCGACCTGTTGAACTACGACTGGGACCGCGGCCGCCTCGACATCGCCCCGCATCCGTTCATGTCCGGGACGCAGTTCGACGCCCGGGTGACGACCCGATTCCACGAGGACGAGTTCGTGGATCCCATCTTTTCGACGATTCACGAGTTCGGCCACGCCACCTACCAACTCGGTTTGCGGGACGACGCCTACGGCACGCCGCTCGGCCAGTCGCGGAGTTCGGGGATTCACGAATCCCAATCGCGGTTCTGGGAGAACCACGTCGGTCGGACGGAGGCCTTCTGGGAGTTCTTCCTCCCGACCGTGACCGAGCACTTCCCCGAGTTCGATGACGTAACGGCCGAGGACGCCTACGAAGCGGCCAATCAGGTGTTCACGGACAACCTCATTCGCGTCGAGGCGGACGAACTGACCTACCACATGCACATCATCCTCCGCTCCGAAATCGAGCAGGAGTTCGTTGCCGGAGACCTCGACGTGGACGACATCCCCGCCCGCTGGAACGAACTCATGGACGAGTACCTCGGCGTCCGCCCCGACACCGACTCGGAGGGCTGCCTGCAGGACATCCACTGGACGAGCGGCTTCGCCAGCTTCCAGAACTACACCGTCGGCAGTGTCTTCGCCGCCCAACTCTGGGCGACCATCGAGGAGGAACTGGACGACCCGATGGAACTCATCCGCGAGGGTGACTTCGCCCCCATCCGAGACTGGTTGACCGAGAACATCCACGAACAGGGGCAAAAGTACACCACCGACGAACTCATCGAGGAGGCGACCGGCGAACCGCTTACGGCGGAGTACTTCCTCGACTACGCGACCGAGAAGTACGGCGAGATTTACGAGTTGGACTGAGCGGCGCGAGGGAGGAGACGCAGATTTCGTCGCGGATTTCCGAAACCCCGCTTTTGACGCTCGACCGTGCTCTCGTCGTGAATATACTGTGTGATACTGGATACTACTAAAATATACTTCATCCCACTATCCACTCTCAAATTATACTATCATTCTTCTCATTCTACTAGTTGCTATCCTATCGTACTGTTCCCTAACGAGGAGAACGGACGATACCGTGCCGACCGCGGACTGGGGTCCTCGCTCCCCGCACGGGCGCTTTCGGCGGTTATCCGTCCGGCCGAAACGATGGCAGTTCGTGCAACCGCTTGGTGGGCGCGGTCGGCGACCGCGCCCGCCTGCCGTCCGGGATGGTGGAACAGGCGGTGAAAGGGTGGCGGAAAGAGCGGCGGAAAAAGCGGCGGGGTGGGTGGTCCCTAGCAGTCGCGGTCGTAACTGCCGCGTTCGAGTTTCCGGTTGCGACGTCGTCGTTTATCCCCTTGCGTCGTCCATCCTTGCCGACGTTCTCCCGGTTTGCTCGTGTGCGAAAATCCCCGTTTTTCGTCCTACTCTTCGTCGTCGTCGGTTTTCGCAACCTTGCCGACGACCTTCTGTGCCGCGCTGGTGGGCACGTCGGAGGGGGTCGTCAGTTTCTCGCGGAGGAGGACCATGAGGACGCCGATGGCGACGAACGCGCCGCCGAGGGCGGCCTCCCCCGCGATGATGCGGTCGATACCCAAGAGGGCGATGGGGAGGGCGAGCACCAGCGTCGCGGCGAGACTCACGGTGTCGAGGATGCCCAGTTTCATGCCCGTACTTCCGTCCCCCCGACCAAAAATCCGCCGTCACGGCCTCCCGATTCGGAACCGTTTTCAACCGCTCGGCGTAACAGTTCCGTTATGTTTACCGGAATCGTTGCGGAAGTCGGCGAGATTCGTCGCGTCGAGGAGACCGAGGGCGGCCGTCGGCTCACCATCGCGGCCGACGAGGTGCTTTCGGACGTGGCAGACGGCGCGAGCATCGCCGTCAACGGGGCCTGTCTGACCGTCGAAGAGTTCGACGACGACTCGTTCGAGGTGTTTCTGGCGGCCGAGACGGTGGCGAAGACCTACCTCGGCGAAATCGAGGAAGGGGATGTCGTCAACCTCGAACGCGCGCTTCGGGCCGACGCCCGCCTCGACGGGCACTTCGTGCAGGGGCACGTCGATACGACGACCGAGGTCGTGGACGTGCGCGAAGTAGGTGAAGATTGGGAGTACGAGTTCGCCGTCCCCGAGGCGTTCGGCCAGTACATCGTCGATAAGGGATCGGTCGCGCTGGACGGCATCAGCCTCACGGTGGCCGAGAAAGGGGAGGACACGTTCACCGTCGCCATCATCCCGACGACGCGGCGGGTGACGAACCTCTCGGAGAAGGAACCCGGCGACCCCGTGCACCTCGAAGTGGACGTGCTGGCGAAGTACGCCGACGAACTGCTCGCGGAGCGGCGTTAGAAGTCGAAGTTCGAAAACTCGTCGGAACGTTCGTCTTCGGCGTTTTCGTCCTCTTCGTTGCTTTCGTCGCTTTCGTTCTCCTCGTTGCTCTCGGTGTCGTTCCACCCACCGTTGGCGAAGTCCGTGTCGCCGTCGTTCCCGAGTAGGCCGCTTTCGGCTTCGTCGCCGAGCAGTCCGCTGCCGTCGCCCGAGTCGAACTGCACGGGTTCGCGTCGCTTCCGCGGTTCGGGTGCGTCCCGTCGCTCGTCCGCGCCGTCTCCTTGCTTTTCTTCCACCTCGGCGTACATGACGCGGTAGCGCGATATCTTCCGGTAGAGCAGGTAGCCGAAGAAGCCGTCGTAGACGAACACGAACGCGATGTAGGCTATTTCGACGGAGACGCTGGGGTAGAAGGCGGATATCACGTTGGGAACGAACCCGACGAGCGTGTTGTACGTCGCGTGGATGAACGCCGCGATGAGGAGGCCCTTGACCGCGATGGGACCCGCGTTCTCGCGGTTGAACTTCGCCAAGCCGAGGTAGTAGCCCGCGAACGCGGAGTAGATGACGTGACCCGGTCCGGCGAACAGTCGAAACACGGCCGTTCGCCCGACGTTCAAAATCGAGTCGGTGCCCGTGGACGACAGAACACTTTGGCTGATGTAAATAGCGTTCTCGATGGTGGCGAAACCCAACCCGGCCATCGCGCCGTAGACGGCCCCGTCGATGACGGCGTTGAACTTGTCGCTCCGGTAGGCGAACAACCGCACGGCCAGCCACTTCACCGTCTCCTCGACCGGGCCGACGATGAGGTAGAAGTAGAGTACCGCCCCGAAGAGCGGAACGCCGGTAAACACCGGTTGCAGAGCGGAGTTGAACACGGCCGCGAACATGGCAAAGAGGACGCCGAGGAGGAACGTCCCGACGAGAAGCGGTAACGGTTCCGACATGGTGACGTCGGCGTACCAGATGTAGGCCGCGAGCGCGAACGCGGGAACGACCGAGAGGAGGACGAACGCGCCGACCTCCGGGTCGCTCAACACCGCCAATCCGCCGAAGACGAACTGCACCAGGAGAATCGCCGCGGCGAGGAGAACGATCAAGGCGCGCGTCGAGACTACGAGCGCGCCGTACAACTTCGTCGCAAACCAATCGAGACGCGTCCGTTCCTCCCACGTCGAGATGCCGTATAGATCGACCGAATCGTCCATCCCGCGAGCGACCGGGTCCCGTTTCTCGTCCATGTTTCGAGTTCGCACAGCCGAAGAGTAAATCGTTCGGCACGAGTTTCCTTTGATTCCTAGTATGGGTATATATGACGTATTATTCCTGTAGGGTCACTCTTAATAAGTAGAATCGCACATCACGTCACACCATGACACCCGTCAGCCAGAGCCGAGGAATTATGTACTCCGCACCGCCGAAAGAAACGACACGACGAGACAACGACGACGCCGCTGACGAAGCGGCCGATGACGCGACCGAACCGTCGGACGACGTGGAAACGCCGTCCGTGGCTGACCCCAATTCGAGCGTCACCGACGCGAATTGGACCGGTACCGTCCCCGCCGACGACTGATTTCTCCCGCGACCGACCGAACCTCGTCATCCTGAAAACCCCTGCCCGCCAACCGGCGGGTATGCACGCTCTCTCGCTCGATACGACGACCGACCCCCGTTCGTTTCTCTATCAGCCATGAGCCGAATCCGCATCAGAGGAATCTACACCACCGCACTCACGCACCTGCTCGGTGACGAGTTCGAGGTGGTGCAGGCCTCACCGCCCATCAGGCGTCGGTTCGACGAGTCGTTCGACACCGGCGAGTACGACGCCACGGTCGAGACGACCGACGACAGGCAGGGCGTCGGCATCTCCGGGGACCCCGAAACCGTCTCCCACGTCGCACGTCGGGTGGCGGATACCGCCATCGACACCTTCCACTGGCAGGACTCGGCCCCGCGCGGGGCACTGTTCGATGGCGTAGTCAGCGACACCCTCGGAAGCGGTGCCGTCGTGGACCTCGGCGACGACCGCGGCGAGGGCTTCCTCCCGTTCCGCGCCATCGACCGTCGAATCGACGACGGCGACCACGTTCGCGTGCAGGTCCACGACCCCGAACCGCCGTGGTCGCGCGACCGCTCCCTCCTCGGAACCGACGTGCAGGTGTTCGGCGGCGTCGCCAGCCTCTCGAAGGGGGTGAACGAAGTCGTCGCCAGCGCGCCGGACGACGCCAGCAGGCGCGAACTCGCCCGCACGACCGAGATGCTTCCGACCGACGTTCCCGACGAGTGGGGCGTCCGCTGGGAGTACGCCGCGGCCGACGCCACGCTGGACGAGATGAACGCCGCCCTCTCCGCGGCCGTCGAACGGGCCGAAACCATCGACGGCGCGCTGGCCGAGGAGACCGACGTTGACGGTCCGCGAACCGTCGCCGCACCCGAGGAAACGGCGTGGCTGTGGTTCGGCCGCGAATCCCGATTCGAACTGGACGAGGCTCGCCGGGAGGTCACGACCACGCTCCCCGGCCATCACCGAATCAAGGCCGCCGACTCGTCGGCGAGCACGGCGGTCGATTTCGCGGAGGACCTCTACGGCGACAGCGGGGAGGCGTTCGACGGGATGCCGACCGGCGCGACCCTTCGCGGGTTCGGCCCCGATGCGGACGACGAGGTGTTCATCGACCACGGCAAGCCCGACGGTCGCTGTTTCTCGTTGGGCAAAGGGGCCGTCGCGGAGGCGGACCCCGAGGCCGGAAAGTACACCGTCCGACGCGAGATGGGGAGTTCGGGGACCTACGACGCCATCGGCACCGACCGCGAGCGCGGCGACGTGGCAATCACGAAGTTCCGCGAGGGCAGATGGTGGTATCCGACGGCCTACCGGAGCGAAAATGGGAAATCGAAGGGCACCTACGTCAACGTCTGCACGCCCGTCGAACTGTTTCCCCGGTCGGTCCGCTACGTGGACCTCCACGTCGATGTCGTGAAGCGACCCGACGGCACCGTCGAGCGGGTGGACGACGACGAACTCGACGCGGCCGTCGAAACGGGCCACATCTCCGAGGAACTCGCCGAAAAGGCCCGAAGCGTCGCGGCGAGCGTCGAGAAAGTGTTGTCAAAGTAGCGCAAACAGCGGGCATTGGCCGGTGACACGACCGCCGGAAACGGCTGATGACACAACCGCCGGAAACGGCCGATGACACGACCGCCGGAAACGGCCGATGACACAGCCCCCTCGTCGCTAGTATTCTCACCGGAAAATCTTCGATTTTCCGGGCCGACGACTGAATGGAGCCGAACGACTCACCCAGCGAGTCGTTCGGGAAAATAAAGGAGGAGTGTCTTCGTGAGCGGAGCGAACGAAGGCCAGGAAGTCGCAGCCCGCGGAGCGAAGCGAGCAGGAACGTCTTCTGCTGCTTTTGGTCGAGCTTTTACAGGAAATGCGAGGGAGCGAAGCTCCCTCGTTCCTTCACGGCTTCGCCGTGAAGAAGACTGCCAGCGGTCGGGTCGCTTCGACCCGACCGCTGGCTTGCGACCGTCGTAAAAGGTGGTGCTTTAGAAGTGCTCGTTCTCGCCCGGCGTGTTCAGTTTCCCGCCGCGTCCGCCCTCGGAGCGGTCGATGCCCATGACGCTCTCGGCTTGGTCCGTCTTCCACTGGCTGGTGCCGTCGTCGGCGATGCGGACGGTCACGTCGTCCACCTCGTCGAACTTCTTGAGGAGTTCGACTTCGATGTTCTGGGAGGTGATCGGGGTGATGGAACACCCGCCGCAGGCACCGCCGAGTTCGATGACGACCTCGCCCGATTCGGGGTCCGCTTTCCGAACCGCGCTCGTCCCGCCGTGCATCTGGATGATGGGCATCTGGGCGGTGAGCCAGCGCTCGACCCGTGACGTGAGGTCGTCCGCCGACTCCGCGGCGTCGGTCGTGCTGTTCTCGCTCATACCGTATCGTAGGAACTCGAAGTATGGTAAGCTTGGGGTTCGCGGTCGGGATTTCGGCGGAAATCGTTCCCGAACAATCGGCTCAGTTTTGTCCCCGGAAGCGCTTCCAGACGCCGACCCCGAGTATCGACAGCCCGGCGACGCCCGCGCCGAATCGGCCTTCCTTGGTCAACGAGGTCCCGCCGTCGTCCGAGCCCGTGGTCCCGTCGCCTCCCGTGACGGGTTTTGAGGTCGTGGTTTCCGAGGCGGTTCCCGTCCCCGTGAGCGACGGCGGGTTTCGTTGTTGGCCCCCGCGGTTCGGGAAGGTGTAGAGACCGCCTCGGCCGTCGCCTTCCTGACCCATGCTGCCGCCGATGAACACGTCGTCGGAAACGCGCTGGGCGGTCCAGAACGCGGCTTCGCTGGGCTTTCGCCACCACGCGAGTTCCGTCGGGTTGGCCGGGTCGCTCACGTCGAACAGCTTCACGCCGCCGCTGTACCACGACGTGTAGAGGCGGTCGCCGTCGAAATCGAAGTTGTGCGAAGTCGTCCACCCAGTTGCCGAACTCCCCTGCCCGCACTCGTGGCAGTCGTGGCCCGACGCGACGCCGACCGGCGAGAGCGATGCGGCGACCGACGAGAGCGACGCCGCGAAGTCGTAACTCGGGTCGTCGGTCTTCGGCGGCCGAATGGTCGCGAGCTTTCGTGGCTTCGTCACGTCCGAGATGTCCCAGAGGTCGATGCCGCCCGGACCGGTCGTGTCGGGGCCGTCGGTGTCCCACGCCTCCTTGTTGCAGGCGAGCAGGGAGGCGTCCTCGTTCGTCATCACGAAGTGGGCGTTTCCCGGCAGGCCGATGACCGCTTCCTGTTCCTGCGAGGACGGAATCGAAGCGAGGTCGTCCACCGACCGCCCGCCGAAATGCGAGACGTACGTGGGTCGTTTCGGATCGGACACGTCCACGACCCACGTTCCGGCGTCCCACTGCGCGAGGTACGCCCGTCCGTCGTGGACCCAGACGTCGTGCAGCGTCCGCACCCACGAGTCCACATCCTTCCAGTCCTCGTCGTAGTCCACCATCGACCACCGGCCGACTTCCGTCGGTGCGTCGTTCGATACGTCCACCAGCACGAGCGGATTTCCGTCCCCGTCGTTGCCGGTGAGGTAGGCGATGTCGTCCTTCAGGAAGGCGTTGTGAATCGGAAACGTCGTCTCGTGGAACGCCACCCGTTTCGGGTCGGTCGGGTCGCGCACGTCGTACAGCAGGACGCCGTGCACCGCGTCGCTTCCGATGGGGTTCGCGGGACCGGCGACGAGCAGTCGGTCCCCGTCCACCTTCGCGTCCCAAATTTGGAGGAGCGGGCCGCCGTCTCGCTGGGCGAGGAGGTCGTGGCGCTCTGCCATCACCGTCGGCTGTTTCGGGTTTCGGATGTCCACCGTTGCGAATCCGTCCGTGGTGGCGACGAACGCGGTCTTCCCGTCGTTTCCGACCACCGCTTCCTTGGCGTTCCTGATGGCGACCCGTCCGAGCGGTCGGTACGCTTCGGTGTCGGCGACGCCATCCGATACGACCCCACCCGACGCGAACAGAGACGCGGCCCCACCCCCAACAGCGGCGGTACGGAGAAACTCTCGCCGATGCATGACACGGTAATCGGTCGGAAACGGAATAAACACGAGGGTGGTGAAACGATGGCGTGGACCGTTCGTGCTGGATGCCGGTTCCGACCTAGCCGAAGGTTTTGTGTTTCCCGCTCTCGACCGTTCCCGTTGCTTCCGCATTCGCACTCGTCGAGCAGCCCCAGCGTTTTTGGGGTTGCGTAATTATATGTAATTACATGGCCTCACGCTACGACGCGGTACTCGCGGCGATTCCGACGCTATCGGGCGGTGGGTTCGTGGCCGGGCAGTTCACGTCGTTTCCGATGACGATACTCGGCCTGCTCGGAGCGGTGCTGGTCGTCGGGTACGCGTTGGCTCGACCACCGGTCTAACTCAAAGGCTTTATCAGTCCTCTCGGGTTATTTCTCGGTACTATGGCCGAAGACTCTCGATCACGAACCGGTAGCGCCGGTCGGTTCGGGGCGCGATACGGTCGCGTCGCGCGCAAGCGCATCTCCGAAATCGAAGCGGACATGAACGAAAACCACACCTGCCCGGACTGCGGTAACGACACCGTGGACCGACAGGGTACGGGCATCTGGGAGTGCGGTCGGTGCGGCTACACGTTCGCCGGTGGTACCTACCGCCCGCAGACGCCTGCCGGACGGACCGTCAAGCGTTCCATCCGCGCCGCATTGGCTGACGACGAATAATGAGCTACAAGTGTTCGCGCTGTAAGCGGGATGTCGAACTGGACGAGTACGGCGGCGTTCGCTGCCCGTACTGTGGACACCGCGTCCTGCTGAAAGAGCGCAGCCGCGACGTCAAGGAAGTCAACGTCCGGTAGCGCCCGTGTCTCACGACGCGCTTCTCGATTTCGAGTACGACGCCGAGGAGCGTGCGGTCCTCGTTTTTCGGAGCGTCGAGCAGGAGATCGGCGAAATAGACGACGACCGTTCTTGGACGACCGTCGAACGCGACGGGAACACGGTTTCCGTCCGCGTCGAGGCCGAGGACCTCATCGCCCTCCGTGCGGCGCTGAACACGTGGCAAACGCTCGTGGGCGTCGCCGAGACGGTCGCCGAAACGGGTGATTCGGTACGCGAACTGTCACTCTAGATTGTTCAGATACTTTGTCGATTGTATCGACGGATTTGTGTTCGTGGGGTTCCTTACGCTGGTACCGTGCTGCAGAAGAGATGGGAAACCAGTAACCGCCACGAATGGGTGTCCCCACTGACTCCCCTCGGGTGGCGATAGGCGTGTTCGACCGACTCAACCCGTTCGGACGGAAAAAGAGCGACGACGAAACGGGTGATTTCGACCGCGACCATCGTATCGTGATTCGATGCCCCGAGACGATGACTCCCATCGCCACGGAGCACACCGACCCCGACGACTGGGATTCCAGCGTCGCGGATGGCGAAGGAATTGCGACCTACGACTGTCCCGCCTGTGGCGACCAGCACCGCTATCTCTGGGGGCCGCCGGTGCCGCTCTGTCTGGACGACGAGGACGACGAGGACGACGTGATTCTGTTCGAGAGCGAGTGAAACGCGGCGAATCTCGATTCATTTTCTACGCCACTCGTAGCCGTCTCCATCCGCGACGAGCAGTCCGTCGTCTCGCCACGTTTCGACCACCTCGTCCAGTCCGTCCCGATAACTCGAATATCGCGGGTTCCAGTCGAACGTCTCCCGGAACCGTTCGTTCGTCGTCGGCATCGAGTTCGTCAGCAGGCGCACCGAGTGCTCACCGACGAACGGTCGGGCGACCCAGCCGGGAATCCGTCGCGGTGTCGGTGCTCCGAGACGCTTCGCGAACGCCGTCAGCATCGTCGCGAGAGAAACCGGTTCGTCGTCGGTGACGTGCCAACGGCCGGTCGCGTCGGACTCGACCGCCGCGGCGAACGCTCGCGCGGCGTCCTCGACGTGGAGAATCGAAAGCGCCGCATCCCGTCGCCCGAGGGGGCCGTCGCCCAGAATCGGGAATTTCCGGTCGAGCAGGCCGGACCCCATCTGTCGGGTGTGCGCCGATTCGGCGGAGTAGAACCAGCCACAGCGGAGGATACCGACGTCGAAGTCTCCGTCCTCTCCGCCCCGCCGAACGATTCGCTCGGCGTCGAGCGCGGAGCGCGTCGTGCGGTCGGGGTTGGGCGGAGCCTCCTCGTCGAACGTCCGTCCGTCCGGTTGGCGGGCGACCCAGACGATGCTCTGGAGGAGGAGCCGATCGGCATCGATTTCGTCTGCGACCGAGACCAAATTTCGCGCCCCTTCGGCGCGCACGCGGTCGTTTTTGACCCACTCGTCGTCGGTCGGTTTCTTGCTCGTCGGAATCGCCGTCGCGGCGTGAATCAGCACGTCACACCCTTCGGCGGCGGAAACGAGCGACTCCTCGTCGAGGATATCCCCGCGTCGCGGTTCCCCGCCGCGCTCGGCGACCAGTTCGTCTCCTCGCGCATTTCGAGAGAGTCCGACGACGCGATGGTTCCGTACCGCGAGTTCTGCGACGAGTTCGCGACCGAGGACGCCGGTCGCACCGGCGACGAAGACGTTCATACTCGATAGTTCGTTCGAGCGGCCGATAGCGGTTCTGCCGCAGTCCTCTGGACGATTTATAAGCTCCCGAACGTGACGTACGGTATGAAATATCTCCGTTTGGTGCTCGACCCCGGAGAGACGCCCGTTCATCCCGTGTACGGGATTTTGACCGGTGCGGAGTACGTCGAGGACGCCCGTGCGCTCCACGGCAACCCGTCGGACCTCCCGGAAGACATCGTGACCCTCCTCTTGTACGTTCGCGGCGATGTCGAGCGGTTCACCGCCGCCCTCGACGAAATTTCCGAGGTGATGACGTACGACGTGACGTCCATCTCGGACGAGGAGTTCTACTGTTACGTCCACAACGAGACGACGGCGGTCGACGGGGCGTTGTTCTCCGCGTTCTCCCGGGAAAGTATCGTTCAGTTGTCCCCCGTGAAGTATCACGACGACGGTCGAGCCACGTTCGCCGTCGGCGGGTCGGCGGCCGCGCTCCAGGACGCCATGGGCGACGTACCGAAGGGTGTCGACCTCGACGTCGAACTCGTCGGCGACGGAGCGACGGGCCACGAGTCCGTCGTGCGGTCGCTCAGCGAGCGTCAGCGGGAGGCCGCCCGAATCGCGGTCGAACTGGGGTATTACGACGTACCGCGGCGGGCAAGCCACGAGGACGTCGCCGACGCGATGGGCTGTGCGCCGAGTACGGCCGCGGAACACCTTCGCAAGGCCGAGTCGCGTGTCTTCGGGGAGGTGTTCTCGCGAACGGAGTGAGCGGGAGCCAGCCTGAACTGGTTCTGGTGTGTTCTCGTGAGTGACGAAGGAACGAACGAGGGCCAGTCGAAGCACGTTTCGACGCGTTCCCGCGAGTCAAACGCCCCGTTCTAATCGATACCTCGCCGAACCGTCCTGTGCCTCCACGAACGTAAAAGCGGGGCTTTTTCAGTCCGGGCGACAAGGGACGGGTATGCAGGGTAATCTTCCACCGGAAGCACAGGAGAAGCTCGAACAGCTGCAGGACCTTCAGGACACGGCCCAGCAGGTCGCAGTGCAGAAGAATCAGGCCGAGACGCAGCTCTCCGAGTCGGAGAACGCGCTCGACGAGCTCGACGACATCGACGAGGACGCGACGATGTTCCAGGAAGTCGGCGAACTGTTCATCAAGACGGACTACGAGACGGCCCAGTCCGACCTCGAAGACAAGGTTGACAGCCTCGAAATTCGCGTCGAGACGCTCAAAAAGCAGGAAGAGCGCGTCCGCGAGCAGTTCGAGAAGCTGCAGGGCGAACTGCAGGACATGCTCGGCGGCGGCGGCGCGGGCGGTCCGTCCGGCCCGACCGGTCCCGGCGGCGCTGGCGGCGCGTAAGCGATGGTCAGCGACGAGACGGTCGTCCAGACGGCCTCGGAAGCGGCCGAGGGCCTGATATTCGACCGAATCAAACAGTCCGACGTCAAGGACGTTGACGTGACGGTCACGTTCGAGGAGGGTATCCTCGAAGTGGACGTGTACGTCAACGCGCCGAACGCGAGTCGGGACGAGGAGAAGGTGGCGAACGACGCCGCACTGGCCGCCCGCGCGGCGGTTGATGATCTGTTCGCCGACGCCGAAGAATCGGCGTAAGCGTTACTTTCCTGACTGGCGTATTCAAGCCGAATTATTATAACTACGACCCTATTTTAACACGTTGTGACGTGTCGTCAGTCACTGGCCCGCTCGGGGGACGACCGCCGAAAACGGCGGAATCGGCGCGCTTTCCTCGCGCCGTGAGACAGCGTTCTCCGGGCTGACCCGCCCACCCGTCACTCGTCGGGACAACCGACGACCGGGAGACATTTCCCTCGGGCGAACCGGCGGCAATCGAGTGGCAAACGCCCTCCCTCACGGGAGAACGCGGGGACCGACGCGAACGATTGCACGCCGGGACAGGCCGAACGTGACGACCCGAAAACCCTCGGCGGAGACGCTGGGGGGGAGTAGGTTCGGTATCGAACCGATAAGTGTGGGACGGTTTTCGGGCGAGCGACGGGATAGCGATGGGGGCTAGCGGCGGGGCAGCCACTGTTTTCCGGGCGTCTACATCGTGACGGACGCGATGGCGACGAGGACGACGACTCCGGGGGACCCGACGACGATACCGGCGAGCAGTGGAACAGCCGTGAAGACGGTGAGGAGGAAACAGGCGAACAGCCACGCGAGCGCCCATTTGAGAAGGCGAACGCGCGTTCGTTAGCGAAGCACCGAAAAAGGAGTTTCGTTCAGGCTCGCGGTTCGAGGTTCCCGTGGGCGCGGAAGACGCCCTCGGGGTCGTATTCGGCCTTTATCTCCGCGAGTCGGTCCGCGTTCTCGCCGAACGGCACCTCCGAAGATTCCTCTTCGAGTCCGGGGAAGTTGACGTACTGGCCGCGGACGGCGGGGAACTCCCGCATCTCGGCGACGGACTCACGCACCCACGCGACCGCCGCGTCGGTCTGTCGCGGGTCGTCCCAGTTCGCCTCGAAGTTGAGTCCGTACGGCGCGTCACGGTGTGCGAACGCGGTTTCCGTCTCGCCGACGCGGGAAAGCGCACCGCCGCCCTGCCAGACATCGACGGTCGAGAGCGGAACCGGACAGCGCTCGGCGCAGCCGACGATGGCGTCGATGATGTCGTCGCTCAACTCGTCGATGTAGAGCGACTTCCAGTAGTAGTAGCGCCCGTTCGGATAGTCCTCGTCCAACATCGACTGGAGTTCGACATAGGGCATCGTCCCGCTGAAGTCCGTGATCGGTTCTGCGAACTCCCGAACCGGTTGGAGTTCCGCTTCGCCCTCCGCCGGGTCGCCCGCGTAACACCCGAGGAGGGCCACCGTCGAGTCGCCCCACGACTCCTCGGGGAACTCGGGGAGGTCCGGTACCCACGCGTAGAACGGCAGGAGGCTCACCTCGTCCGGTGCGTCGGCCGCGTACGCCCGGAACTTCCGGAGGACTTCTTCCGCCTGCTCGCCGTCGTACCAGACGAAGCACGTGGCGACGTCGGGACCGACTGGGTGGGCCTCGTACTCGAAGGCGGTGACGATGCCGAAGTTTCCGCCGCCGCCGCGGAGCGCCCAGAACAGGTCCTCGTGTTCGTCCTCGCTCGCCGTGAGGAACTCCCCGTCCGCGGTCACCACGTCGGCCGAGACGAGGTTGTCACACGAGAGGCCGTACTTCCGGCGGAGGTGTCCCATCCCGCCGCCGAGCGTGAGTCCGGCGATGCCGGTGTCCGAGACGACGCCGCCGGGGACCGCGAGGCCGAACGGTTGCGTCTCTCGGTCCACGTCGCCCCACGTCGCTCCGGCACCCGCGCGGACGCGACGCGTTTCGGGGTCCACCCGGACCCAGTGCATCGGTTCGAGGTCGATGACGAGGCCGCCGTCGACCACCGCGCGTCCGGCGACGCCGTGTCCCCCGCCGCGGACCGCCACCGGGAGGTCGTATTCCCGTGCGACGTTCACGGCGGCTCGGACGTCCGCGACGCCGTCGCACCGCGCGACCATCGCGGGACGCTTGTTTATCATGCCGTTCCACACCGAGCGCTCCTCGTCGTAGTCCGGGTCGTCCGGCGTGACGAGTTCGCCCTTCAGTTGCGCGCGGAGTGGTTCCACTCCGGTTTCGGTCGTCTCTATCGCCATTGTCCCCACCGTGTGGAGGTAAGCGAGAGGCGTCGATAAACGCGACTGTGATTCGTCCGACAGCCTCAGGCGAGGAAGAAGATGAGGACGCTGATGGCCGTCACCGCGAGGATGACCGCCCCGGCGAGCGCCGCGCCCATGGCGATGACGGCGTTCGCGTGACTCGCCAGCGTCTCGGTGCGGTCGTTACCGAAGACGGTCACTTCGGCGTACTCGCTCGCCATTCCGGCTTCGACGGGTTCGAGGTCCGCGGTCGCCTCATCCGTTAACCGTGTGACGAGCGAGATGAGTTCGTCGTGGTCGATGGCTCCGCCGACCTGATTCGAGGATTTGACCATGTTCACGATGTGGGTGTCGGTGGTCATCACCTCCACGTCGTCCGCGTCCACGGCGGCGACGATGCGGTCCCGGAGGCCGGGTTCCATGTTATTGCCGTCCACGAGGACGTAGGCCGTCCGCTGCCCCGCGACGTCGAGCACCCCGACGCGAACGCCGAGCGGCCCGATTCCCTCGGCGGGCGTCCACTCGGTCTCGTCCCACGCGACGCCGAGTTTCGGACGACCGCGCTTCGCGGTTCCGAGTTCGTCGGCCGTCGCTCGCGCGGCCTGAATCATGTGGAACGAGCGCTCGCTTCCCGGGTAGATGTGGCCGATGTCCTCGCCTTGGAGACCGTTGTTGCAGTTGTGCGCATCGACCAGCATCACCTCGTCCACTCCGCCCGACCGGGCCTCCGCGGCGGCGGCGAGACCGACCGCGTACTCCACGTCGTCGGCGAACGTCGGGGAGTAGGTGGCGACGAGCAGCGCGTCGTCGCCGAACGACTGTCCGACGATTTTGGCGTCGCCCTCCCGCGTTCGAACGCTCTGGGTGGCGTCGTCGCTGTACTCGATTCGCTCGAAAGCGGTGTGTGCGGTTTCGAGGATGGTGTCCACTTCGCGCTCGGTGACGAGGTTGAAGTCGTGTCCGGCGGTGGCGTGGGGCGGGAACGCCAGCCCGTCCGACTCGGCGGCGACCCGGCGCGGAAGGTTTCCGCCGCCGATTTCGCCCATCGGGCCCGGATGAATCATCGGCAGGACGAACCGCGCCTTCTCGCTTTCGTCCTCGCGGCGAAAGGAGAGGACGGTGACGGGGACGACCGCCTGCTGCCCGATCTGCTCGAAGAAGTCCTCCAGTTCGCGAGTCCCCTCCGCGATGTGGCCGATGAATCCGCGAAGGAAATCGAGCGCGCTGACGCCGAGACTGCGCCGCCACGGTCGGTCGATGACGGTGAGAAACCCGTAGACCCCGAGCGCGTACATCCCGCTGACGACCCCGAGCAGGATGAAATCCCGCGGCGCGATGATGCCGAGCGCCGCCGGGGCTTTGTCCCCGCGGGCGAGCAGGTTCTGGACGAGCGGCCCGCCGACTTCGAGGACGCGAATCGTCTCGCTGTAGATGAAAAACAGGACGGCGGCGGTGCCGGTTTGGATACTCGCTGGTACCAGTGCGACCGGAAACGAGGCGCGCGAGACGGCCATCACGACGAGGAGTCGGAGGGCGAAGACGGACGCGAGGCTGAAGATGAGTACGTCGAAGACGAACTGCTGGCCCATCCCCGTGAACGCCGAGATGATGCCCGCGACCGAGAGCACGGTGACGACGATGATTTCGCACGTCAGCGCGAGCAGCGACGACCGGTTGTAGGTCAACTGCCCGCCGAGACGCCGGTCGACCGGCGTGGTGAAGATGCTCGCGACGACCGTCGGCACCCCGATAAAGAAGATTCCCTCCCACGCGTCCTGGAGGATGTACTGCGAGTCGAACGCCCCGACACCCGCAATCGCGGCGATGAAGAGCGCGAACCCCAGACTCGCGTACCACCGCGGCGCACGGAAGATGTATCGGGACAGGCTCGCCAGGTCGCTCTGGGTCGCTGTCATTGGTCGAAACGCTACGCCCCGGAGAGTTAAAGTATACTACTCACACACGCTTTGGAAGTTTTCGAACACTTCCTCGCCCTCTTCGGTGTGTGCCACCTCGGGGTGCCACTGGACGCCGTACAGGTCGCGGTCGGAATCGCTCATGGCCTCGATGCCGCACACGTCGCTGGTGGCGGTTCGCTCGAATCCGCTCGGTACCTGCTTCACTTCGTCCGCGTGGCTGGCCCAGACGCGCGTTTCGGGTGCCAGCGACCCGACGAGCGGGTCGTCTTCGTTCGTGATATCGACGGTCACGTCGGCGTAGCCGCCGTACTCGCCCTCCCCGACTTCGCCGTCGAGGACGTGCGCCATCACCTGCATGCCGAGACAGATGCCCAGGACTGGGATGTCGAGGTCGAGGTACTCGGCGCAGTTGCCGATGTCGTCCATCGACGGGCCGCCCGAGAGGACGAGGCCGTCGGCGTCGATGTCCTCCGGCGGCGTGTCGTTGTCGATAAGTTCCGTTTCGATGCCCATGTCCCGAAGCGCCCGGTGTTCGAGGTGGGTGAACTGTCCGTGGTTGTCCACGACGAGGATTTTCGTCATTGCCGGGCGGTATGGAGAGCACGGATAAAAACGCCTCGTCACCGTCGCGCCGCGCGCGGCGCTCGGTCGCGGGTCACCGACGGACCACGAGCGCCGCGCCGAGCAGGATGACCGCGATCACGAACCCGCTCATGCCGGGGTGGTCGAACACGACGTTCGGACCGAACGAATGCGATCCGTTCGAACCGGGGGTCGTCTCGCCGCCGGGTTTGGCGTGCGTGGTCGTGTTCGCTTCACCGGTCGTCGTCGGCTGCCCGACCGCGAGCGTCCCCGCCGAAACGCCGTTCACGGCCACCTCCTGTTTGCCCGTCGCCGTCGCTTCGTAGGTGTAGGTGACCGTCTTCGTCTTCCCGGCCGCGACGTGGACCCGCTTTCTGGCTCCGACCGAATTACCGACCGCGAGGACGGCCGGAATCGTTCCGTCGCCGTCGCCGGTATTCTCGAACGTCGCGCTGACCGTCACCTTCTCCCCCTTCGACACCTGCTTTCGGTCGAGTGATACGTCCGTGACGTGGATGTCCGCTTTCGTCCGCTCCACCGTTACGGGCGTGGTCGCGCTGGCGGTGTGCCCGTTGCTATCGACGACCGTCACGCGGGCGATGTGTTCGCCCGGTTTCGAATAGGTGTGGGTCGTCGTCGGTCGCGTCGTCGTCTCGTCTACCGTCCCGTCGTCGTCGTAATCCCAGCGGTACTTCGTCGGCGTCCCCTCCGAGTCGCTCGACCTGCTCGCGTCGAGGGTGATGGGCGTTCCGGCGCTGGCCGTCCCCGCGGCCCGCAACGACGCCTGTAGCGAGCCACCACACGTTCCCGGCCGGACGGTCACGGATGAGCCCATGTCGAGTTCCGTCGCGCTCGGACTCCCCGATCCGCCCGAGAGGAACGCCCACGACGTGACGGGTTCGTGTTTGAGTTGCGGGTTGTAGAGCGTCGCATCATCGTTCCACGAGGGCGTGACGGTTATCTTCGAATCGCCGGACACGCCGCGGAAGACGCCGCCGTCGGTGCGCGACCCGGCCCAGATCCAATCGAGGCGCGTCCGCGACCAGCGGTCGTCACGGTGGGGGTACGTATCGTCCATCAGCACCCACTGGCCGGAACTCGGAAGGCCGTCGAACCCGAACGTCACCGTGCTCATCGGGTTGTTGTCGCCGGTTCGGCTCTTGTTCATCTTGTCGTGGATCATCACGAGGCTCGTCACGCCGCTCGGGGCCTGGTACAGGAACATCGTGCTCCCGTTCTCGCGGGTGAACGCTTTCGGACCGAAGTAGCCGTACGCCCAACTGCTCGAATTCGTGTACGGGGTGCGGTAGTCGTAGAAATCGACGACGTTCGTGTCGCCGTGAATCGGACTGACCTCCGTACAGGATGCACCTTGCTCGACAGCGTAGGTGCCGTGATGGTTCGTCGGCGCGTCGGGCAGGTCGTCGCCGGGCAGTCCCGGCGGTGGAAGCGCGACCGCGGTTCCGAACAGGGAGAGGACGAGGAGGGCGACGAGCACGGGACGGAGTTTCATCGAACGGGTCGCCTCCGAGTGCGATACTGGTTGCGTAGCAGTGTGTAAGCCGTCATAGACACGATTCTCCGAAGACCACGCTGTCGGGCGTGGCGTATCGCATCACAGGAAGGTCGTGATTGGCTTTGTTATGTCCCGCCTGTGTCCGTTTTAGGCGGTTCCTTCCGGAAAAAGGTCGTCGCCGGGCCGAGATAGGTGAACCATCCCGAGAACAGGATGGCGACGGCGAGCCACCCGACGCTGACGAGAAACCACGCCGTGCCGCCGAGGTCCAGACCGCGGATGAGCGGTTGTCCCGCGACCCCGATGAGCCACGCGACGAGGAAGAACAGGCTGTGGTTGCGAAGCGTCCACCGGTCGTCGGACGCCAGACGGGCGACCGGGAGGGAGGCGACGAACAGCACGGGCGCGAACATGATTTGCGTGAACGGGTCGGGGGGACTGAAGAGTGCGCTGAAGACGAACGCCGACAGCAGGGCGAGGACGAGGATACGAGTGAGACGGTCGATGGATACCATACGGAAAACTCGTGACCGAAAGATATCAGTTTTCCCCGAGGAGCGCCGGAAGGTCGTCGATGGAGTCGATGACCGCCGCCGCGCCCGCCTCCTCGTACTTTCGGCGACCCGACTCGCCCGTCAGGCCGCCGGTCAGAACGCCGACGCCGACGTACTCGCGGTTCGAGTCCGTCTCGTCCGCGTTCACCGCGGTTCGAATATCGTCCAAGGTGTCGCCGACGAAGACGACGCGTTCGGCGTCGAAGCGCTCTCCCAGCGTCATCAGGGCGTGGGGATGCGGCTTTCCCTGCTCCCAGTCGTCCATGGTGAACCGGTGCTCGTCGGCCACGTCCAGTCCGACGCGTTCGAGGGCGATGTCGGCCTCGGCGCTCGGCCTGCCGGTGACGATACCGACCGGGTAGTTCGCGGTGAGCGTTTCGACCGTCTCGCCCCCGAGGAGGACGGGTTCGTCGTTGATGTACCCCCGCGTGTCGAGCGCCGGGTCTTCGCCTTCGAGTTCCGCGTACAGTTCCGCACCGAGGTAGAGTTGCTGGAACACCTCGCGGAGGTGTTCGGGGTCCCACGCCGCGCGGACGGTCTCGTGGGCGTCGTCGGACAGTTCCTCTGCAACCACCTTCTCCGCGGCGTCGAGGCCGCCGCCGTTCGCCGCGATATCGTCGGTGAACTCCTCGACGGTGCTGTCCAGTCCCTCGCGGGAGGCGAGGACGTACAGCGCCGCGGCGTACGTGAGTTCCCAATCGTTGTTGAAGCCCGATGCGCCCTTGAACGACTGAATCGCGTCCTTGGGGATGGTGTCGCCGTGGACCCGTTCGACGGATTCGAGTATCGCCCGTCGGTAGGTGTCGGCCACGTCCACGAGTACCCCGTCGATGTCGAGTACGACTGCATCCACGTTCATACCCTCGCGTTCGTCCGCGGCGATAAGGGTTTGCCGAATCGCCGAGTGTGCCGCCGCCCCGCCGAACCGACTATGGTCCTGCCCTTTGAACGACCTTCCATGGACCACGACGAACTCCAGCGACGCTACGGTCGCGACGAATTCTACTGGGGAACGGAGCCGAACGGATTGGCCGAGACGGTACTGGAGTTCGCGCCCGAGCGAACCGCGCCCGCCGCCATCGACATCGGTAGCGGCGAGGGCCGGGACGCGGTGTACCTCGCCGAGCAGGGCTACGGCGTCCTCGCGGTGGATCCGATTCCGAACGGGTTGGAGAAGACCGAGCGCCTCGCCGAGGAGCGAGGCGTCCAACTCCAGACGAAGGAGGCCGACATCAACGACCTCGACTTCCCGTCGATGGACGTGGTGTACTCCTGTGGCGCGCTCCAGTATCTCCGCCCGGAGAACCGCGACGCGCAATTCGAGCGGTTCAAAGCCGCGACCACGGACGGCGGGATTCACGTCCTGTTCGCGTTCGTCGACCACCCCGAGATTCCGACCCCGCCCGACTGGGGCGACAACGAGCACTTCTACCAGCCCGGCGAACTCCGGGGCTACTACGACGATTGGGAAGTTCTGGAGGAAGACGAACTCGTCTTCGACGATAATTCGGGAGGGGAACCGCACCAGCACGCCGCGGAGACGATAATCGCCGAGAAGCCCGACGAATAATCGACTCCGCGGTCCCTACTCCCGCGCCCAAAACAGCGTCTCGCCCGGAATCGTCTCCCGTCGAACGGGAATCGACGGTTGGTCGCCGCCGAGGGTCGTGAAGACGAAGACAGAATCGCACTCCTCGGCCACCGAGAGCGCGGGGCGATGGAGTTCCGGCGGCAGGTTTTGAGCGTAAATCACGTCCGCCGACTCGTACACGTCCACCACCGGGTCGGTCACGTCGTCCAGTCGAAACTCGACGCCCTCCGGGACCGTTCGCGGTCTGATATCCGTCGCGGTGACGGCGACGCCGGTTGCGGCGAGTTCGTCGGCGACGTCCGGTCGATTGCCGATTCCGACCTCGACTGCGCGCGGATAATCGGCGAGGCGGGTGACGATTTCGTCGCGGATGTGCGGGTTCACGGCGGGATGTTTATGCGTCGTCCGCTCATAGGAGTTGCCATGTTGATTGACATCGTCCCCGTGGGGGACGTTACGGGGCGGGTCAAACGCGAGGCGTCAGCGGCCCTTCGGGCGATATACGATTGCGACGTGATGGTGCACGAGCGACAGGAAATCCCCTCCGGGTCCCACGACCCCAACCGTGACCAGTTTCGCGCCGAGGATTTCATCGAACTGGCGAGTCGCATCGGAACCGGCGAGAAGAACATCGCCATCACACCACAGGATCTCTTTTACCGCCGTCGCAACTACGTCTTCGGTCTCGCCTATCTCGACGGCAGCGGCAGCGTCATCTCCACCTACCGACTCCAACCCGCGACCGACGGTCTGTCCTCCGACGGCGGCATCTCCACCAAGCCGCGGGAAGAGGTGTTCTCGGACCGCGTTCGAAAGGAAGTCGTCCACGAAATCGGGCACACGCTCGGCCTCGAACACTGCGACAACAACCGCTGTGTGATGAACTTCTCGCCGACCGTCCGCGAGGTGGACGTGAAAGAGGAGAACCTCTGTGGCACCTGCCAGCGTCAGGTGCTCTGAACGAGTTTCCTGACGATTCTCGATTCCGCGTTTCGAAGGTGCGTCGAAGCCGTGCTCGGTGCACAGTTCATTTCCTTCGCCACCGCCTCGACACCGGCCTCTCGCGGCACGTCGTAGTAGCCGACCGCGACGGCCGTTTCGAGCGCCGACCGCTGGCGCTCCGTCAACTCCGCCCAGAGTCCCATCTGTGGCGTGTCGTACTCGCTGACCTGTTCGACCGACACGTCGATGTCGGCGTCCACGTCCTCCATCACGGCGCGCATGTCCGCGGACTTTCCGACGAGTTCCATCCGCATCGCGCCGTCGCTGGTGTACGTGATTGGCGGAATCACGAGAATGCTCGTCCCCGCGAACGCGGTGCGAAAGTCGGCGTCCACGTCGCGCTTTTCGTGTTCGATGTAGGCGTAGAACGAGGCGTCGTCGAGCGGCGTCAACTCGTAGTCGTGGATCAGTGGAGCGGCGTCCACCGCCTCGGCGTACGGTTCCATCTCGCCGACGATTCGAAAGAGGACGTAATCCCGGTCCTCGTGCGAGAGGTTCCAGTTCAGCAGTTCCGCCCGCTCCATCGCGTCGTGCTCCATGATGAACGACCGCATCGGGTTCCGCATCTCCCGCGGATGGCGAAGCGTGAGCCGAACGTACTTCATACCTGACCATACACCGCCCCTCATAAATTCCCTAGTGGATTCGACGGAATCGGCTTCGGTCCGTCTCTCCGACATCTAGGTATGACGACCTCCGAAACCGCGCCGACCGAGCGCTCGGACGACCCCCCGCTTCCGCCGGGACCGACATCGTACCCCGGCGTGGGGAACACCATCGGTTTCCTCCGCGACCCGTTCGCGTTCTACGACGGCCTCCGCGAGTACGGCGACGTGGTGTCGTACTCCGTCGCGGGCGAGGACTTCTGTACGCTCCTCCACCCCGAGCACGTCGAGCGGGTGCTCGTCACGGAGGAGTCGAAGTTCGGAAAGAGCGAGTTCATTCGGGAGGCGGGTGAGAAGTTCATCGGGAACGGACTCTTCGCCAGCGAGGGCGAGTTCTGGCGACGCCAGCGGACGATGATGCAACCCGCGTTCTACCGCGAACGCATCGGAACCTACGCGGAGCCGATGGTCGCGTTCGCGGCCGAAACCGCCGACTCGTGGGACGACGGGGAGACGATTCGACTCCAGCAGGTGATGAAACGGTTGACGCTTCGAATCCTCGCCACGGCCCTGTTCGACCACGACGTTCGCGGAGCGGACTCGTCCATCCACGACGCGGCGCGCGGTATCGCGCGGGCCATCAACGAGAAGAGCGACGCGGGGTCAGTCGATTCGCTGCTCCCCGATTGGGTTCCCACCGCGACGAATCGGCGGTACCGGCGCGCGATAACTCGGTTCGATGAGGCCGTCGAGCGCCTCATCGACGAGCGGCGCGACGAACCGCCGGGCGACGACTTCCTCTCGATTCTCCTCCACGCGACGGACGACCGAGGGGAGGGTATGTCGGACGAGGCGCTCCGCGACGAGCTGGCGACGTTCCTCTTCGCGGGCCACGAGACTACCGCGCTCGCGCTCACCTACTGCCTGTACCTGCTTTCGAACCATCCGCGGGTGCGTCGAAAACTGAACGACGAACTCGATTCCGTGCTGGACGGCGACGCGCCGACGATGGCCGACTTGCGGGCGCTCGACTACACCGACAAAATAGTCACCGAAGCCCTTCGTCGCTATCCTCCCGCCTACGTCGTCTTCCGCGAGACGAAGCAGGACGTCATCCTCGGCGGCTACACGATTCCCGAGGGGACATCGCTGACGCTCCCGCAGTTCGTGATTCAGAACGACGACCGCTGGTTCGACGACCCGGAGACGTTCGACCCCGACCGGTGGACGCCCGAGATGAAAGCCGACCTGCCGGACTACGCTTACTTCCCGTTCGGCGGCGGGCCGCGCCACTGTATCGGGATGCGCTTTGCGAACGCCGAAATCCGACTCGTGCTGGCGACCATCGCGCAACGGGTCGAGTTCGATTGTTCCACCGACGAACTCGACTTACGGATGGGGACGACGCTGGAACCGACGAACCCAATCGAGATGACCGTGAAAACGCGTTAGCGCCAGCGTTCGACGGCGGTGCCGACGAGCGCCAACAGGCCGAAGACGATGATGACCAACTCCTGTGCGAGATTGTTGGGGACGACGTACTTGGCCATCGAAATCCCCCACGCGACCCGTTCGTTGACGGGGGACGCTTCCTGGGTCCGGTTCGGAATTCCCGCCTCGCTCGCTGTCGGGCCGTCGCTCCCCTCGCCCGGCAGGCGGTCCGCTTCGTAGGGGAGCGACCCGGTTTCGACCGACCAGACGATTTCTCCCTTCTCGTTCAGTTCGACCACGCGGTCGTTGTACGAGTCGGCGACGAGCGTGTGGCCGTTCGGCAGGCGGTCGGCGTCGCGGGGCCAGTCGAAGACGCCGCTGCCCCCGTACTCCCAGACGACGCTTCCGTTTCGAATCTCGACGATGCGGTCGTGTTCGCTGTCGGCCACTAGAAGCGTGTCGCCGAGCGTGTCGGGGTTGTGCTGTTCGTAGAGGATGTCGCCCGATGCCGAGTAGGAGTCCGGGCCGACGACGGGTTCGAGGTGCGCCGACCCGTTCTCGACGTGCAGGTCCGCGACCGTATCGAAGTTCCGGATGCTGATGCGGAAGACGCCCGGTCGGATGCGGTCGACGTCGTTGACGTGCGTCCAGTCGCCCTCCTCGTCCATCCCTTCCGGCCGGTCGTAGCGGTCGGTCGCGTTCCACTGCCAGAGGATTTCCTTGTCGCGGTTCACGGCGAACACGCGGTCGTTGCCCATGTCCACCATCACCCAGCGGTCCTCGCCGTTCACGACGTAGTGGTCCGCGTCGTGGAGTTCGTGGGCGTGCAGTTTCGCGTCGAACCACGAGTACTCCCACAGGGTTTCGTTCGTGTCCTGCGCCACGACGCGGAGCGAGTTTCGAACGCAGTTGTCGTAGCCGTCGTCCCGATATTCGGTCGGGCAGTCCGAATCGGGGAGTTCGTCGGCCACCGCTATCTGCACCCGGTTCGTCCCGAGCGCTTCCACGTCGAACACGTCGTCCGCTTCGGTGTACTCCCAGACGGTTTCTCCGGCCGGGTTCACCTCGATGGCGCGCCCCTCGTGTTGGTACCCCTGCAATGCGATGAGGGTGTTGTTGGCGGGACGTTGCTCGTCGACCGAGAGGGACGGTCGGTCGTGGGTGGTGAGCGCCCCGACTCCGGCGGTGGCGAACAGCACGACCGCGAGGGCGGCGAAGAGTTTCGCTCGGTTGTCGGAGGTCGAAAGCCACGAGGAGAGCGCTGAAATCACTAGTCGGAACTACGACGAGGGGGAAAAAAGCGATTCGGTTCTCGCTCACTTCGTCGCGGAATCAAGCCGTTTTCTCACTTCGTCCTTCTTGAGCGCGACGACGGCCTCGCCGTCGATGACCAGCATCGGCGTGCTGTTGACGCCCGCTCGCTGCGCCGCTGTGTCAGACTGGTGCAGGAGCGACTCGTACTCGTTCGACTCGATCTGGGTTTTGATCTCGTCCCGGCGTTTCACGCCCGCTTTCTCCATGAACGAGAGCAGTTTGTCCGTCGTCGCCCACTGTTTTTTCTCCGAGGGTTGGTGGGAGAACACGTACTCGTAGTACCCCCAGAACGACTGCGGGTCGACGTTCCACACCGCGAGTCCCGCTTCCGAGGCGCGCGGTGCGTCCGGCCCCAGAAACGGCTCGTCCCCGAAGTATCCGAGCGTTCGGAGTTCGATGTCGATTTCGCCCGGTTCGACGTACTCGCTCACTATCTCGCCCAGAAAGCCCGTGCTGAACTGCGCGCAGTACGGGCACTTCCAGTTGCTGAAATACCGTACCGTCGTGTCCGCCGTGCCCGTGCCCGCAATCGCGTACTCGTGTTCGCCAGGGTTCTTCGGAATCGGTGCGCTCGCAACGGGGTTCGAGTTCCCGTTCGTCGCGGACGTGGTTTCGTCGGTGGAGTCCCCGCCCGACGCACCGTCCTGATTGCCCCCGAGACAGCCACCGAGAACGGTTACGCCGGTCGTTGCGAGAAGTCGTCGCCGTGAGAGGACCATTTGATTACCGTTCGAACCTCTCGATTGAGAATCTTTCGTCCATTCCCGGGAGTCGATTACGGACCGGAAAGCCAGCCGTCACGAACGCTTCGCCCGAAATGGAACACTTCGACCGAAACGGACCGCTTAGCTGTAGTAATATTCGCCGTCGTTTTTCTGCTGGCGGTCGAGCTGACTGCCCGGCTTGTTGATGCGCGGCCGACCCACGTTCTCGTCGCGGCGGAACGTGATGTCGAGGTTGGCGAGGAAGTCGTTCATGCCGTCGCGCATTCCCTTCGGGCGTCCGGCGTGCCCGTGCTCCGCGGGTTCGCCGTCGAACACCATTAGGCGGTCCGAGAGCAGGTCTATCATGTACGTGTCGTGGTCGATGACCAACACCGTCGCGTCCTGAATCTCGGCGTAGCGGCGGATGGCGCGCGTCGCGCGGACGCGCTGTTCGACGTCGAGGTACGCCGACGGCTCGTCCAGCAGGTAGAGGTCGGCGGGCTTCGACAGGCAGGCCGCGATGGCGACTCGCTGGCGCTCGCCGCCGGAGAGGTCCGTGAGGTCCTGCTCCATGATGCGGTCGAGTTGGAGCGGTTGGGCAATTTCGGTATCCCAGTAGGACGTGCCCATGTCGTCGGTCAGCGACGAGAGGAAGACGTCCACGCGCATCGGCTGGTCGATTTCGATGTACTGCGGTTTGTACGAGATGTCGAGCGCGAAGTCCACGTCGCCCTCGTCCGGTTCGAGCCGTCCGGCGAGGAGCTTTGCGAACGTCGATTTCCCGATACCGTTCGGGCCGACGATGCCCAGCACTTCGTTCTCGTAAATCGTGCCGCCTTCGACGTCGAGCGAGAACTCGCCCTCGCCGTACGATTTTCTGAGGTCCGGGTACTCAACGAGCGGGTCGGCGGTGACCGTCTCCCGCGGGGCGTGTTCGTCGAACTCGATGGCGTTCGGACGAATCCGCATGTTCTCGTTGTTGAGGTACCCCTTGAGGTACTCGTTGATGCCGTTGCGCACCGATTTCGGCGTCGTGATGACACCGTACGCGCCGGGTTCGCCGTACGCGACGTGCAGGTTGTCGGCCACGAGGTCGAGGATGGCGAGGTCGTGTTCGACCACGAGCATGGAACGACCCTGCTCGTTCGCCATCTCCTGTAGCAGGCGGGCGACCGTGACCCGCTGGCTGATGTCGAGGTACGGCGTGATTTCGTCGAGGAAGTAGAAGTCGGCGTCCCGGGCGAGCGCCGCCGTCAGAGCGACGCGCTGGAGCTCACCGCCCGAGAGGCTGTCGATGTCCTGGTCCATCACGTGCTCGATTTCGAGCCGCTCGAGGAGGTCGTCGAGGACGCCGCGCTCGTCGGTTCGGGAGAGCAGGTCGGCGGTGCTTCCATCGAACTGGTCGGGAATCTTATCGACGTACTGCGGTTTTCGCGCGACTGTTACGTCGCCGTCGCGGACTTCGCTCAGGTAGTCCTGAAGCTCGGTTCCGCGGTAGCGGTCGAGGATGGTGTCCCATCCCGGCGGGTCGTCGAACTGGCCGAGGTTCGGCGCGAGTTCTCCCGCGAGAATTCGCACGGCCGTCGTTTTCCCGCTCCCGTTCGGTCCGAGAATCCCCGTGACCTGTCCCTCTTGGGGTACCGGCAGTCCGTAGAGCGAGAAGGCGTTTTCGCCGTAGCGGTGGACGGGGTCCTCCTGCAGCTCGCTCGGGAGGTTGATGATCTCGATGGCGTCGAACGGACACTTCTCGACGCAGATGCCGCAGGTTTCGCCGAGGCATATTTCCTCGCTGATGTGCACCTGGTCGGGCTGTCCCTCGGCGGTGTCCTCGCCACGGAGCGTGATACACTCCTTGCCCGTCCGGTTCGGCGGGCAGAAGTTCTTACACTCGTAGTTGCATCGGTCGGGGGAACACCGCTCGAGGTCCACGACCGCGATACTGTCGTCCGCCATGTTTAGAGGCTCACGTTGTTGATGAGGAGAATACCCCACGTGATGTACCAGAGCGAGAACGTCATGAACGCGACGAAGAGTGTGTCTTTGATTCCGTCCAACTCATAGCCCATGAGATACAATAGCGGGAGTTGGACGACCACGAACGCGAGCATGATGGTCAATCCCATCTGGTCTGTCGCCGCCGTCTCCGACGTCCCCACTATCATAGCGGAGGCGAACCCGGCAACGATGCCAGATATCGAAGCGAGCGACGTGACGGTGATGCTCCTGAGATGGGCCGCCCGTCGCTCTGATGCCTTTTCAGTCGCCATGAGTGGCAATCGGGTACCCGGCCTCAAAAGATGTTCGCTTGTCCATACCTCTTCTCGCCGTTCGAGATGCTCCCCGCGAACGCCGACCCGAATACTGACGGTGGGTGACTTTTGGGGCATGCGTGTGATACTGTACCAACGTCGGCACAGGGTGTCGTCGAAAACGCTCCGAGACCGGCTTCGTCATTCGAACTCGTCTTGCCGTAGCGGTGCCCTCGGAGCGTCTCCGTGCCATTGCGTCTCAATAGCTTTATCACGATGGCGTGTTTCGATTCGTAACGATGATGAGCCAGACCGAACGGGAGCAAATCGACGATCTCCCCCCAAGTGCCAAACTCGTTTTCAAGGTTCTCGAATACAAAGGGTCGCTCACCCAGAAGCAGATCGTGGACGAGTCGATGCTGTCCGCACGGACAGTCCGCTACGCGCTCGAACGACTCGAAGACATCGGCGTCGTGGACGAGGACATCTACTTCGCGGACGCGCGGCAGAACCTCTACGAAATCGACGTGCCGACCGAAGTGGAACCGGACCAGTGTGCGGACGCCCAGTGCGCGGAATAGTCGCGCCGTCTTTCTTTTCTGTCTCTCACAAAAGCCGCAGTGCCCGCTATCCACACCGCTTTGTGTTCCCGCGTGGATGACCGGATATGAACGTGTTCGTCATCGGCGGTACCGGACTCATCAGCACCGGAATCGTCGCTCGACTCGCCGACGACGGCGACACCGTGACGGTGTTCACGCGCGGGAATCACGACGAGGAACTGCCGGACGGAATCACGCACGTCGAAGGGGACCGACACGATACGGACGTCCTCGAAGCAGCGGTCGCGGACGCCGACCCCGACGCGATAGTGGACATGGTCTGTTTCTCGCCGGAAACGGCGCGTGAGACCGTCGATGCAGTCGCGCCCCACATCGACCAGTACGTCTTCTGTAGCACCGTCGATGTCTACCACCGCCCGCCAGAGCGCAACCCCATCACCGAGGACGCAGCTAGACACCCGAACGTGAGCGACTACGGCCGCAACAAGGCCGACGCCGAGGACGTGTTCATGGATGCCCACGAGGACGGGAGATTCGAGACGACCGTCATCCGCCCGTGGAGCACTTACGGCGAAGGCGGCGGCGTCCTCCACACCTTCGGCGACGACACGTACTACCTCGACCGCCTTCGGGCGGGAAAGCCCGTCGTCGTCCACGGCGACGGCACCTCGATTTGGGGGCCGTGCCACCGCGACGACGTGGCCCGCGCGTTCGTGAACGCCGTCGGCAACGAGGACGCCTTCGGCGAGGCCTACCACGTCACGAGCGAGGAGTTCATCACGTGGAACCAGTACCACCGCCGAGTCGCCAGCGCCATCGGCGCGCCCGAACCGGAACTCGTCCACGTCCCGACCGAGGTGCTGACCGCCGTCGCACCGGAACGAACCGCGATGCTCCGAGACCACTTCCAGTACGCGACGACGTTCGACAACCGCAAGGCGAAACGCGACCTCGATTTCGAGTACACGATAGACTTCGAGACGGGCGTCGCCCGGACGGTCGAATGGCTGGACGAGCGGGACCGAATCGACGACTGGGAGGAAGAACCGTTCGAGGACGCGCTCATCGAGGAGTGGCGGGCCGCCACGTCCGACGTGGTCGCGGAAATGGGGACGTATCGATAATCGAAAACCGAGAGACGACCGCGGTGTCGGCGGTTACGCCGACACGACCGTAATCTGCCGCTCCCGGTCGATGGCGTACTCCAGTTCCTCCGCGATGGCGCTGCCGCGGGAGACTTGAATGTCGCCGCCGCGGCCGACCGTCGCGGTGAACAGGTACTCGCCGTCGGCCTGCACTTCGACGGTTTCCCCGGCGTGACCGTCCAACGGGATGATGATGTGGCGGGAGGTGATTTCCGGCGTCACCACGTCGCCCTTCGGGGTCGTCGCCGTCGTGCCGACCGAGGACGGTTTCTCGTCGTGGGTGCGCACGTCGATGTCGATGCCGAGGCGGTTCTCGATGTCGTCGATTCGGCCGCCGCCCTTGCCGATGACGTAGGAGATGTCGTTTTCGTCCACGTAGACGACGGCCTTGTTCTGGCCCTGGAGGTCCACGTCGACGTGTCCGCGGGAGACGGACTGGATTTCGCGCTCGATTTCCTGTCGGGCGAGGCGCGAGACGCCGGTCTCCTTTTCGTCACCCTCCTCCAAAGGGACCGTGACGACCTGCCGGTTGAAGGTGTAGATTTCGTACTCCGGCGTTCCCGTCTCGAACTCCTCCACGAGGATGACGGGGCGGGCGAGGTCCTCCTCGGTCATGCCCGCGGGCACCTTGACCTGCGTCCGCACGTCGTAGACCTTCTCTATCTGTCCGGCCTCGATGTAGACGACGGTATCGACGATTTGCGGAATCATGCCGAGTTCGACCCGGCCGATGAGTCGCTGGAGCGCGTCGATGGGCCGCGTGGCGTGGACGACGCCGACCATGCCGACACCGGCGAGGCGCATGTCGGCGAACACCTCGAAGTCGTTCGTCTTGCGCACCTCGTCGTAGATGGTGTAGTCGGGGCGAACCATCAGCAGGGAGTCCGCCGTCTTCTCCATCTCGCCGGCCAGTTCGGTGTACTGGGTGACTTCCGGGCCGACCTGCAAGTCGCGGGGTTTCTCCATCGTCTTCACGGCGAAGTCGTTGTCCGCGAGGAACTCCGCGACGGCTTGCGCGAAGGTGGACTTCCCGGCACCGGGTGCGCCGGAGATGAGGACGCCGCGCTGGCGTTCGAGGAGTCGCCCGCGGAGTTCGTCCGCGTGCTCGTAGTCGTCCAACGAGGTCTTGACGATGGGTCGGACCGCGGTTATCTCCCACGCGTCGGCGAACGGCGGTTCCGCGATGGCGATGCGGTAATCGCGGAACTGGACGATGGTCATGCCGGGTTCGTCGATTTCGATGAACCCGTCGTGGCTCTGTTTCGCGCTCTGGATTATCTCCTGGGCGTACTCCTTCAACTGCTCGTCCGTCGAGGGGTCGTCGCGGATTCGCTGATAGTGCATCTCGCCGATTTCGCCGCGCTTCGCCATCGGCGGGACCCGCGACCGGAGGTGGACGCTCATCGTCTGCTCGTCGAAGAAGTCCTCGATGCTGAGTCGCCCCACGTCCTCCGTTTTCGGCGCGATGTACTCGACCTCCAATCCCTTGGCTTTCGCCACCTCGCTCTGCACGAGGTCGCTGGTGACGAACGTGGCGTCGTGTTCGTCCGCCAGTTCGCGGATGAGCGCGTCGATTTCTCCGCGGTGGGCGTAACCCTGTTCTTCGGGTCCGGGGCGCACCCCGACGTAATCGAGGTCGATGTCGCCAGCGTCCGCGAGGTCCGCGAGCCGCTGGAGTTCGGACAGTCCGTCCCACCCGCTCTCCTCTCCTTTGTTCGCCTGCGATTCGAGTTCGCTGACGACGGCCTCGGGGATGAGAACCGTCGCCCCGGCGAAGTCGCCGTCATCGACTCGTTGGGAAATGCGGCCATCGACGACGGCGCTCGTGTCCGGCACTACGTTCATGGCTGTCGGTTCGTGTGGTAGCCTGATAAGGGTTTCAGCGTGTGGGTCATCCTTTTGCCCCTCGGTGACGTACGACGGTCGATGCGCCACGCCCACATCGTGCTCACCGTCGACGAAGAGACTCGGGACCGAATCGAGGCCGACCTCGCGGACGAAACCGTCGACGAGTGGCTGCTGGACGCCATCGAGCGAAAACTCGACCGATACGACGAATACGAGTTCGTCGACGACTGCGCCATCTGAGCGGGTCCTTGCGAGTTCAGGCAGTAGGATTAGGGGAATGTTTTCCCAAACACTGGTAGATGTTGCCATTCGAATTCAGGGATTCCCCGGACTCGTCGAACCTCGACAGCGTGTTCGAAACCTTCTCCGACGACCAACGCCGCCAATTGCTGTGCCATCTCTCCGAATCGTCGGACGGGACCGCGACGGTCGACGAACTTCGAGACGTGCTCGATGGGGATTCGCGCCGGACCGAAACGCGTCTTCGACACGTCCACCTTCCGCACCTCGAATCGCTTTCGCTCGTCGAATACGACGAGCGGAGCGAGACGGTTCGGTATCGGGAGACCCCGCTTCTCGAGGAGCTATTGGACTGCTGTTTCGAACACCGAACGCCGCAAGCGTGAGACGGGACACTTCGGGCCAGCATCGATTTGTTTTCGGATGCCATCGTCCCGACCATGGCACGAGAACTCGACGAGATTCGGATGGATTTGGATTCGGTCGCCGACGACGCTTCGCCGGACGTCGCCGGAGAAATCCGGTCGATTCGGAAGGGGCTGACCAACATCCCGGAGGACAAGGAGGCGAGACGGACGCAATTCCGCGAGACGGAAGACAGGATTTCGGAAATCGAGCATCAAGCCGACAGGTCGGTCGCCGAACGGTTGCACACGCTGCAGGAGGACATCCACGTTCTTGCCGAGGACGTTGGATATTAACCCCCTCGCCGAACTGGAAGGTGCATGGACGAACTGGTCGAACTGACCCGTGACCTGGTTTCGATTCCGAGTCACGAGGACGAGACGGCGGCGGGGGATTTTATCGAAGAATGGCTTCGCTCCGAGACTGACGCGGACGTAACGCGGGACGACATCGGGAACGTCATCGCACGAAAACCGGCCACAGACGGCGACTCCGATACCTCTCTCGCCTTGGTCGGCCACCACGACGTCGTGCCCCCGGACGACTCGCAAGTGGATGGTGAAGAGTACGTGGTCGAGGAGCGCGACGGACGACTGTACGGCCGCGGCGCGGCGGACATGAAGGGTGCCGTGGCCGCGTCGATGCTCGCGTTCCGCGACGCCGACCCGTCATGTGACCTCGTGTTCGCCAGTTTCGTCGCCGAGGAGTTGGGCGGCGACGGCGCGCGTCACGCCATCGAGGGCGGCTTTTCGCCCGACTGCGCTATCGTCGCCGAAGGGTCAACGAACTACTCGGGGCCGGACGTCACGGACGTCGTTGTCGCCCACCGCGGACGGCGGGCGAGCACCGTCACGGCGCACGGAACCGCCGCGCACGCGAGCGAACCGGAAGCAGGAGTGAACGCCATCTACCGCGCCAGCGACGCCGTGGACGTCGTTCGGGACTGCGACGTCCCGACCGTCTCCGTGTTGGGCAACGACCTCTCGGGGAGCGTCGTCGCCACCGAAATCCACGGCGGGAGCGCGTGGAACGTCATCCCGGACACGTGCGAGATAACCATCGACGAGCGAACCGTCCCCGGCGAGCGCGCCGACCTCGACGCCGTGGAGGACATCGAAGGCGTCGAGTGGACCGTCGAACAGGACTTGCCGCCGATGGAGTGCGACGACCCCGACTTCGCGGACGCGGTGCTGGCCGCCGCCCGCGACGCGCAGGACGGCGACCCGGAACAGGTGACGAAACCCCACGCGACGGACGCCGGATGGCTGGCACAAGCGGGCGTCACGTGCGTCGTTTGCGGAGCTTCGGAACCCGGCGAGGCACACACGAAAGACGAGAGCGTCGGCATCGGCGTGCTGGAACGCTGCTACCGGATTTATCGGACCACGGCGGAGCGACTATAACGAACCGAGCCGCCGACCTATTTCGTACCGAAACCCATTCATTGATAATCGGTGACAGCAAACACCCGGTGATGGCAACTGAAGCCACCGCGGAAAACACCACGTACGAGGAGTTTCTCGGGAAAGTAAAACGGATTTCGAACGTCCAGAACGCCGCCGGAATTCTCGGCTGGGACCAAGAAGTCGTGATGCCCGAGGGTGGCACCCCCGCGCGGTCACAACAGCGGTCGGCCCTGTCGGCTATTTCGCACGAACTGCTCACCGACGACGAGATGGGTGAGCTGTTGGACGAACTGGAGAGCGAGGACTTGGACGACGAGCAGGCCGCCGTCGTCCGCGAGGTCCGACGCGAGTACGAGCGGGCGACCCGCGTCCCCGGCGAGTTGGTCGAGGAGATTTCGCGCACCACGTCCGAGGCGCTGCCGAAGTGGAAGAAGGCGCGCGAGGAGGACGACTTCTCGATTTTCGCCCCGACGCTCGAAAAACTGGTCGAGTTGGAGCGCGAGTACGCCGACCACATCGACCCGGACAAGGACCCCTACGAGGTCCTGTTCGAGGAGTACGAACCCTATCTCGGCATCGACACCGCCGAGGAGACGCTGGCCGAACTCCGCGACGAACTCGTCCCGCTCATCGAGGACGTCCGCGAGAGCGACGTCGAACTCGCCACGCCGTTCGAGGGCACCTACGACGCCGAGACGCAGGAGGAACTCTCGCGCGACGTGCTCGACACGCTCGGCTACGACTGGGACCGCGGCCGTCTCGACACCGCGCCGCACCCGTTCTCCAGCGGGACGCAGTTCGACGCCCGCGTGACGACGCGCTTCGACGAGAGCGACCCGCTCGGCGCGCTGATGAGCACCGTTCACGAGTTCGGTCACGCGACCTATACGCAGGGCCTGCCTGACGAGCAGTACGGCACGCCGCTCGGCCAAGCCCGCGACCTAACGGTCCACGAGTCCCAGTCCCGCGTCTGGGAGAACAACGTCGGTCGCTCGCGCGCCTTCTGGGAGAACTTCCTCCCGCTCGTCAAGGAGCGCTTCTCGGACGTCGAGGACGTCTCCGTCGAGGAGATGTACGAGGCCGCGAACGAGGTCTACGAAGATAACCTCATCCGCGTCGAGGCGGATGAACTGACCTACCACATGCACATCGTGGTGCGCTTCGAAATCGAGAAGGCGCTCATCCGCGGCGAAATCGAAGTGGACGAGGTGCCGGAACTCTGGAACGACAAGTACGAGGAGTACCTCGGCGTCCGTCCCGACACCGACGCCGACGGCTGCCTGCAGGACATCCACTGGAGCCACGGTAGCTTCGGTTACTTCCCGACCTACTCGCTCGGCAGCGTCCTCGCCGCCCAACTGTACGCGAAAGCCAACGAGGACATCGACGACCTCGACGGCCAGATTCGCGCGGGCGAGTTCGACGACTTCCACGACTGGCTCACCGAGAACATCCACGAGTACGGCTGTCTGTACACCACGGACGACCTCATCGAACACGCGACGGGCGAGTCGTTCACCGCCGAGTACTTCCTCGACTACGTGACCGAGAAGTACGGCGCGCTGTACGACCTCGAATAGGCGCGAAACCTTCTTTCCGTAACAATGGGTCGAGACTGATCTTTCTCCCGTCGTCGTTCGACCCCTCCCGCGGCTACTTCGCGTCCGTTTCGAAGCCGTCGCAAAATAATGCGGTTCGCTCCCTGTCTCAGTACGAGTTCACGAGGTCGATGTAGTAGTCCCAGTCCCAGTTGCTGCCGGGGTCGGTGTGACTGCTGGCCGGAACCTGCTCGTGGCCGATGATGCCGCCGTTGGCCGGGTTCGCCGCGTCGCTCGGGACGCTCGTCGGGTGCTGTTTCGGAATGCCGTACTGGTCACAGAGCCAACTGGCCAGTTTGGCCGACGCACGGTACTGAGCGTCCTCGTAGGTTCCGCTGACGTAGCCGCCGTGTTCGATGCCGACGGAGTACTGGTTGTAGTCCCAATCCCCGGCGTGCCACGCGATGTTGATGTCACTGACGCTCTGGTACTTGTAGCCGCTCTCGGAGACGGTGTAGTGGGCGCTGACGTCCGCGTCGGGGTTCTGGAACCAGCTGACCGCACCGCTGGCCGACCCCTGAACGGTGTGGATGATGACCCAATCGATTTCTGCCGCACCGCGGTTCGCTGCCGTGTAGTTGCTCGAATCCGCCACTTCCCAATCGACCGTCGGTTTGGCCGCGGCGGTTCCGCTGAACGCGGCCGCACCGAGACCTGCTGTTCCTGCCACTCCGATCGTCTTGAGTAGGTTACGTCTGGATGTCATGGTCCAATTAAACCTTACAAACTCTGATTTAAAATATTTTTCTAGAAATTTAATCAATTAATTATCTGTTGAATCGATAGATAGGACTGAAAATGGGCTAGCTCGCTCGACGTCACGCGTTGGAAACCGCTGTCGAGACCGTTCGGTCGATTCCGGTCTGCGCAGCGTGCGTCGTCCGGGACGGGCGTGGGGATGGCGGTGGTGCGCCGCTTCGAACGCGGAACGATGGGTCGGGCTATATCCCGAAACAGAGCGGGACGATGACCGCAGGTTCGGAACGGTGTCACACACCGTCGGGATAGTCCGACCCTACGACGAGCGCGAGAGGAGTTTCCGGAGGTGGTCCGTCGAGAAGAACGAGGTCGGTTTGTCCATGTGAACGCCGATTTCGCCCTCCATCGCCGTGAGTCCCACCTTCTGGACGGGTGTCGGGAGGGAGTACGCTCGGCGGACCCAGTGGCCCAGTCGAATCTCGTTTTTCAACTCCCCGCGCCACGCGCGCTCGTAGTCGGCGAGCGTGGCGGGGTCGTCGGGGTCCACGGTTTCGACGGCGTGGTCCGCCGCGGTCATGCCGTAGAGGATGCCGCCGCCGGTGAAGGGCTTCGTCTGTGCGGCGGCGTCCCCGATGAGGAAACCGCGGTGGGCGGTGACGCTCCGTGCCGGGCCGATGGGAATCATCCCGGCACAGAAATTCTCGGTTTCGACGCCGTAATCGGCCGTAAACCGGTCGAACAGCTCGCGGGCGTTCTCACCCGGCGGTGCGGCCAGTCCGTACTCGACACCGGCCGTCCCGCGGGGGATTCGCCACGCGAAGAATCGCGGCGCGGTGAGGTGGACGTCCACGAAATTACCGTTGTGCGTGTCGGTCGTGAACCCGAGTACGCCCTGCAGTTTCTCGCCCGGTTCCGGCAGGTGGAGTTCCCGACGGACGCGCGAGACGGGACCGTCACAGCCGACGACCATCTTCCCGCGAAACGTCTCGGTTCCGTCGGGCGTGTTGGCGGTGACGTCCACGTACTCGCCGTGTTCGTCCACGTCCGAGACGCTGTGTCCTTCGCGCAAATCGGCTCCAGCGTCCTCCGCGGCGCGCGCGAGCGTCCGGTCGAGTCCCACCCGGTCGATGACGTTCGAGATAACCTCGTCTTTGTAGAAGGGATGTTCGGGGGACCGCGGGCCGTCGATGTGGAAGCGCGCGCCGTAGACTTCGTTCTGGAGGAGGTCGTCACGGGCACCCTCGGGGGTGAACTTCCAGATATCGGTACTGACGTGACCGGAGCACGCGAGCGGCGTTCCCACCTGCCCGCGTTCGAGAACGAGAACGTCGTGTCCCGCGTCCGCGGCCCGTCGCGCGAACCGCGACCCGGCGGGACCGGCACCGACCACCACGAAATCGTACATTATCGTCGGTTGTTCGCCGCGGGGCAAAATAGCTTCTTTCTCGGGTCGGGGTCGCTACCGCGCCGATGGTGGTCGTTCTCCCGTCCCGAGTTGCCGACGTCGGAGGTAATGAACGAGCGCGGAGAGCGCGAACGCGGCGACGATGAGGACGCCCCAAATCTTGTCGGGGATGGCCGAAAACGGCGGAATACCGAGGAAGTCGGCGAAGACGAGAATCGCGCTCACGATGGCGAGACCGAGGTAATACCGAATCCACGGGAACTCGTCCTGTGGCCGCAAGTATCCCTCCAATTGCGCGGCGTTGTCGGAGAGTTCGACGATGCCGCGGCTCTGGTTGTACTCTACGATACCCGCATCCGAGAGCTTCGGGAGATGTGTCTGGTACAGCGAGGTGTACACCGACTTGCGCTCGTTCGCGGACAGGCCCTCGACCGTGGTGTCGTTCTCCCACGCGGCGACCTGTTCGGCAAGCTCGCTCAGTTCCACCGGCCGGCCCTGCTGCTTGAGGTAGTGGAGCGTGTACCGTCGTCGTCTATTTTTCAGAACGTCGAAGATGAGATCTTCGGACAGTTCTTGAGGGGTTCCATCAGTCGAACTCATGCCACCGGAGAGTCGCAATCGGTTGTTTCGGCTATGCCACCGCCACCCGGACGTAACACGAGTGCGAAGTTACCGCGGACGACACTTTGTTATCCAGTGCTTAGCTGCCTGTAGTTTTCAAACTAATTACGATAACCGGGCTTAAGCGGCCGATTCTCCCGGGTAAGCCCGCCATTCCGCTTCGAAAAATCGTTCCGTATCTCGCTCGAGAACAGTTGCATCCCGGTTTGCGAGCGGTCTCGCGCGCCGGTCCTCAATCGTCCATCGCCGCGGGTGCGGGTCTGTCCGCACGGGGCCCGTCGAGTTCGACGTGCGGGAGTTTATCGCGGAGATACTGCCCCGTGTAGGAGTCGTCGGCGCGCGCGATCTCCTCCGGCGTTCCGGTGGCGACGATTTCGCCGCCCTTCTCGCCGCCCTCGGGACCGAGGTCGATAACGTGGTCCGCGTTCTTCACGAGGTCGAGTTCGTGTTCGATGACGGCGATGGTGTTGCCCTTGTCCGTCAGTCGCTGGAGCACCGAGACGAGTTTGCGCTCGTCCTCGTGATGCAGGCCGGTCGTCGGTTCGTCCAGCAGGTACAGCGTCTCGCCCGTGTCCTTCTTGCCGAGTTCCTCGGCGAGTTTGATGCGCTGGGCTTCCCCGCCGGAGAGGGTCGTGGACGGCTGACCGAGTTTCATGTAGTCCAGTCCCACGTCCTTCAGCAGTTTCAGCCGCCGACGGATGCGCGAGTCGTGCTCGAAGAAGTCGTGGGCCTCCTCGACGGACATGTCGAGCACGTCCGCGATGGTCGCGCCGCGGTAGGTCACGTCCAGCGTCTCGTCGTTGTAGCGCGCGCCGTCACACTCCTCGCACGGAACGTACACGTCCGAGAGGAAGTTCATCTCGATTTTGACGGTGCCCTGCCCGCCACACTCCTCACAGCGCCCGCCCTTGACGTTGAACGAGAAGCGACCCTTCTCGTAGCCGCGCTGTTTGGCGAGTTTCGTCTCGGCGAACGATTTGCGGACGTAATCGAACACGCCCGTGTAGGTCGCGGGGTTCGACCGCGGCGTCCGACCGATTGGCGACTGGTCGATGAGTCGCACCTTCTCGATGTTCTCCATCCCCTCGATGGCGTCGTGCTCGCCGGGGTCCACCGAGGTGTTGTCGTTCATCTCGCGGGCCAGTCCCTTGTAGAGGATGTCGTGCATCAGCGTGGATTTGCCCGACCCGGACACGCCCGTGATGGCCGTGAACTTCCCGACCGGAATCTCCACGTCGAGGTCCTTGAGGTTGTGCTGGCGCGCTCCTCGAACCGTGAGATGTGCGTCGCTCTCCCGACGCTCCTCGGGCACGGGAATTTCCTTTCGTCCGGCGAGGTAGTCGCCCGTGATGCTCTCCTCGTGGGCCATCACGTCCTCCACGTCGCCCTGCACGACGACTTCGCCGCCGCGTCTGCCGGGGCCGGGACCGATGTCGATAACGTTGTCCGCCCGGCGCATCGTCTCCTCGTCGTGTTCGACGACGATGAGGGTGTTGCCCAAGTCGCGGAGTTCACACAGCGTGTTCAGCAGGCGGTCGTTGTCGCGCTGGTGAAGACCGATGGAGGGTTCGTCCAGCACGTAGAGGACACCGACCAGTCCCGATCCGATTTGGGTCGCAAGTCGAATCCGCTGACTCTCCCCGCCCGAGAGCGTCGAGGCCTCCCGGTCGAGCGTGAGATACTGCAGGCCGACCTCCTCCATGAAGCCGAGTCGCGCGCGAATCTCCTTGAGAATCTCCTCGGCGATGCGGTTCTGGCGGTCGGTCAGGTTCGCTTCGAGGTTTTCGAAGTGCTCCAGTGCGTCCCCGATGGACATCCGGTTGACTTCGGAAATCGACGTGCCGTCGACGTACACCGAGCGACTTTCGGGGCGGAGTCGCGTGCCGTCACAGGCCGGACACTCGGTTACGGCCATGTAGTCCTCGATGTGGCCGCGCGCCCGGTCGCTGTCAGTTTCGACGTAGCGTCGTTCGAGGTTCGGGATGACGCCCTCGAACGGTTCCTCCTTCCGGCGGATGCCGTTCTTCGTGTTCCACTTGAACAGCACGTCCTCGTCGGTTCCGTAGAGGAATCCCTGTCGAACCTCCTCGCTGAGGTCCTCGAACGGCGTCGTCAACTCCACGCCGAAGTGTTCGGCGACGGAATCGAGTTGGCGGCGGTAGTACGTCCGCTGGTAACTCCACGGCTCGAAGACGTGTTTGAGCTGTTTCGACGGGTCCTCCACGACGAGGTCCTCGTCTATCTCCTTCGTCTCGCCGATACCCTCACACTCGGGACACGCGCCGTGCGGACTGTTGAACGAGAAGCTCCGCGTCTCGATTTCGCGGAAGTCGATGCCGCAACTCGTGCAGGCCAACTCCTCGGAGAACTCCACGACGAGTCGGTCGTCGCCGTCCCCGGCCAAGTCGCCCGTCGAACGGGATTCGGACCCGAGATTCGCGTCTTCGGGTGCGTTCGGGACGATGAGTTTCATCACGCCTTCGGCCTCCTCCAGCGCGGTCTCCACGCTGTCGTTGATGCGGCTTCGGGCCTCCTCGCTGACCTTCACGCGGTCCACGATGACGTCGATGGTGTGGTCGTAGTTCTTGTCGAGGTCCGGCCGGTCGAGCGTCAAATCGAACTCCTCGCCGTCCACTTCGACGCGCGAGTAGCCGTCCGAAACGAGGTCGTCGAACAGGTCTGCGAACGCGCCCTTCTGGTCGCGGACGACCGGCGCGGCGATTTTCGCCTTGGTCCCTTCGGGCAAATCGAGCACCCGACGAACCATGTTCTGGGCGCTCTGTTCGCCGACCTCTCGTCCACACTGCGGACAGTGCGGCGTGCCGACGCGAGCGTAGAGCAGTCGCAAGTAGTCGTGCAGTTCCGTCACGGTACCGACCGTCGAACGCGGGTTGTTCGCCGCGTTCTTCTGGTCGATGGAGATGGCGGGCGACAGGCCTTCGACGTTCTCGACCTGCGGTTTGTCCATCTGCCCGAGGAAGTTCCGGGCGTAGGCCGACAGGCTCTCGATGTAGCGTCGCTGTCCCTCAGCGTACACCGTCTCGAAGGCGAGCGAGGACTTCCCCGACCCGGACAGGCCGGTGACGACGTTGAACTCCTCGCGCGGAATCTTCACATCGAGGTCTTTGAGGTTGTGCTCCTCGGCCCCCCGCACTTCGATGTAGTCCTTGCTCATCTATACTCAGACAGCGACTGGACGAGGGTATGCCTATCGGTTGGGAATGCAAGCGGAGTGAAAGTGAAGCGTGAGGAGACGGAACCGGGAGCCGAGACGGACCACCGAACGGGACATATTCGTTCGGTCCTTACCGAACGTAAGTGCCATCGAACACAGCGATACCGGAGGAAGCGGAACGGCACACGATGTGGCGACTCTTCGCCGAGTACGGCCGCGGCTACTGGCCGCAGTTCGTCGCGGGGTTCGTCGGGACGATACTCGGACGCCTCTCGGGTCTCCTGCCGCCGGTCATCCTCGGTATCGCCATCGACTCCATCTTCCTGAACGAACAGGCGTTCCACATTCGATTCATTCCGGCGGCGTGGACGCCGACGACGCCGAGCGGCCAGCTTTGGCTCTCCATCGGTATCGTCCTCGCCTCGTTCCTCGTCGGGGCGGCGTTCTCGTGGCTGGAAGGCTGGGGCTGGAACGCGTTCGCACAGGGAGTCCAGCACAGGCTCCGCGTGGACACCTACGACAGGATGCAACTGCTCGACATGAACTTCTTCGACGGCAAGCAGACGGGCGAGTTGATGTCCATCCTGAACAACGACGTGAACCAGTTGGAGACGTTTCTGAACGACGGGCTGAGTTCGGCGCTCCGAATCGGCGTCCTCATCGTCGGCATCGGCGGCATTCTGTTCACCCTCAATCCGGCGCTCGCGCTGGTGGCGCTGCTGCCGGTGCCCGTCCTCGCGGCGTTCACGTACCTGTTCGTCAGAACCATCCAGCCGAAGTACGCCGCGATGCGGGCGAGCGTCGGCGCGCTCAACTCCCGACTGGAGAACAACCTCGGCGGCATCCGCGTCATCAAGTCCGAAACCGCGGAGGACTACGAATCCGGCAGAATCGAGGAGGCGTCCGGCGACTACTACGACGCGAACTGGGACGCCATCACGACCCGAATCACCTTCTTCCCCGGCCTGAGCCTCCTGACCGGCATCGGCTACGCCGTCACCTTCGCAGTCGGCGGTTTTTGGCTGCTATCGGGCGCGCCGGGGCCGCTCACCGGCGCGCTCGAACCCGGCGTGTTCGTCACCTTCGTCATCCTGAGCCAGCAGTTCATCTGGCCCATGGCGCAGTTCGGACAGATAATCAATATCTACCAGCGCGCCGAGGCGTCGAGCGACCGGGTGTACTCGCTGATGAACGAACGGGGAACGCTGGACGAGAGCGCCGACGCGCCGGATTTGGTGGTCACGGACGGCACCGTCGAGTACGACGACGTGGGATTCGGCTACGACGAGGAGCAAGTCGTCTCGAACATCGACTTGCGTGCCGGACGCGGCGACACGCTGGCGCTCGTCGGTCCGACCGGGGCCGGGAAATCCACCGTCCTCAAACTCCTGCTCCGCATGTACGACGTTGACGAGGGGGCCATCCGCATCGACGGTACCGACATCCGCGACGTGAACCTCCGCAGTTTGCGGCGGGCGGTCGGTCACGTCAGTCAGGAACCGTTCCTGTTCTACGGGACGGTCAAGGAGAACATCGCCTACGGGACGTTCGACGCGACGGACGACGAAATCGAAGCGGCCGCGAAAGCCGCCGAAGCGCACGAGTTCATCGTCAATCTGCCCGACGGCTACGACACCAAGGTCGGCGAGCGCGGCGTGAAACTCTCGGGCGGTCAGCGCCAGCGACTCTCCATCGCGCGGACGGTTCTGAAGGACCCCGACATCCTCGTCCTCGACGAGGCGACGAGCCACGTCGATACCGAAACCGAAGCCCTCATCCAGCGAAGCCTCGCCTCGCTCGTGGACGAGAAGACCACGTTCGCCATCGCCCACCGCCTCTCGACTATCAAGGATGCGGACGAAATCGTCGTCTTGGACGAGGGCGAGATAGTCGAACGCGGCACTCACGACGAACTGCTGGCGTTCGAGGGCCTGTACGCGAACCTCTGGCACGTGCAGGCTGGCGAAATCGAAGCCCTTCCGCGGGAGTTCATCGAGCGGGCGATTCGACGGCGGGCGGAAATCGAAGACGACGATGTCGAGGGAACGGAGGCACAGGCGGACGGCGGAGAGCGATAGCCTCGCCCCCATATTTAAATACAATAACACGACAAGCTGTGAACAATGGAACCTCCAACGCAGCGCGACATCGGCGGCGTCGTTCTCGACGACGACACGTACACGGTCAAACAGAGCCACTTCCGGAACAAGTACAAGGTGTACGATTCCGCCGGAAACCTCGTCCTGAAGTCGAAACAGAAGCTGTTCAAGATGAAAGAGGAGTTCCCGTTTTACGACGCCGACGGGAACGTCGTCTTTCGGGTGAAGGCGAAGAACGTCTTCGATGTCGCCGGTGATTACGTCCTCGTGGACGAACGCTCTGGCGACCCCGTTTTAGTACTCAACAAGAACTTCACCTTCTTCCACCACCGCTGGACGATACAACTCCCGGACGGAACCGAACTCGCGGAAGTCGCCTCCAGAAGTGCGGTCCTCGAAGCGCTGCGGTCACTCATCGACGTCCTCTCGTTCCTCCCGCACAAGTACTCCATCACCTCGCCCGAGGGAGATTCCATCGGCGAAATCCAGGGCCATTTCTCGCTCCGCGATAAGTACGACGTTCGCATCCACGACACGGGGTCGATACCGAAAACGGCGCTCGTCGCGGGAGCGATAGCCATCGACGCGCTGGAAGGGAACTGACCGGACTCAGACCTTCTCCGGCAACCAACCGCCGTCCACTTCGACGTTCACGCCGCTCAGGTAGTCGCTGTCTTCGTCCACGAAGAAGCGCAGCGCCTGCCCCATGTCCTCGAACTTCGCCGGTTCGCCGCGAGGCAGGTCGTCGGGGAATACCTCCGAGTTTTCGACCACGTAGGGCGAAATCGCGTTGACGGTCACGCCGTCCGCTTGGGTGTCCGCGGCGAGCATCCGGGTGAACATCAGGACGCCCGCCTTGGCGATGAAGTACGGGGCGTTCTTCGGGTTGATGAGTCCCTTCTCCGCGCTGGCGTAGCCGACGTTGACGATTCGACCGAATCCCGCCTCGCGCATCTCCGGGAGCGCCCGCTTCGAACAGAGGTAGGTTCCGTTGATGTTGCCGTCGAGCACGGCGTTCCATCGGTCGAACGAGATGTCTTCCCAGTGGTCGGGAGCGAACGGGCCGACGTTGTTCACCAGCACGTCCACGCTTCCGAGTTCGGACTCGACGGTCGAAAAGAGGGCGTCCACTTCGTCCGGGTCGGTGACGTTCCCCTGCACGGTCGTCGCTTCGACGCCGTTCTCCCGTGCGGTCTCGGCGACGTCCCGCGCCTCGTCCGCACTCGAATGGTAGTGAACGGCCACGTCGGCCCCGCAGTCGGCGAGCGAGAGGAGGAGTTCCCGCCCGACGCCCTTCGAACTTCCCGTGACCAGCGCGACTCGTCCGTCCAGTTTCGGCGTTATCATACGGTCCGCTTCGCGGCGGAGTCCCAACTATCTTGACATCCCGATTATCTCGATTTTGAGTGAATCTCCCCCTATATTTAATATTCTCCATGGAGAGGTGCTACCATGGCAATAGAGACGATTCTTCTCGCGGTAGGACCGGGCGACGCGGACCGAACCGGGCGACTCGCAGACGCCGTTATCGACGTGGCCGGACCGACCGGCGCGACGGTCGTTTTGGCACACGTCTTCACCGACGACGAGTTCGACGACGTCGTGGACCAACTCGACTATGACCCCGCCGGGGCACCCAACTCGGACGAGGTGGCGGCGCGACACGCGACGATTCGCTCGCTTTCGGACGCGCTGGACGCCGAGGACATCGGCTACTCGGTCCGGGGCGCAATCGGCGAGCACGGCGAAACCATCGTCGAACTCGCCGAGGACGTGAACGCCGATAGCGTCTTCGTCGGCGGCCGCAAGCGCTCACCGACCGGGAAGGCCGTTTTCGGCAGCACCGCACAGGAAGTGATGCTTTCCGCTCCCTGCCCCGTGACGTTCGTCCGCGAGGACTGAACCCCCGCAATCGGACGTCGCGCTTTTTTGTCTCTCACTCCTCCGCGCGTTCCTGCCAGCGTCGTTGGATTCGTCGTTCGCGGATGTGTCGCTCCCCGTCGGCGACTTCCTCTCGCGTCGTGCGTTCGAACGCCTCGATGTTGCGGAGGAACTCCGTTTCGAACGATTCGACCAACTCGTAGGTCCACCGGTCGCCGCCGAGGACGCCGCACGGGAGGATTTCGTCGCGGATGTGGTCCGCGAGGTCGTCGTGCCCGGCGTCCCGGAGGTGGGTTTCGGCCTCGCTGAAGTGCTCCATCGCGTGGCCGGTGGCGTGATGGAACTGGACGAGGTAGCCGTGTCCCTTCCGGAGCCCTTCGATACCCAGTTCGAGTTCGTGGAGCGCGGATTCCGTTTCGTCGTCGATGGCCGGGAGGTCGTCCGCCATGTCCTGATTAACGCCGTCGAACCAGTTAACTCCGACAGGCGACCGTTCGAACCTCTCGCCCCGTCGAAAGAAACTCGACGGCGAGTAAATGCCTGTAGTTAAGTGGGACGGACGACGTTTGTTCACCTGAATGGCCTACTACGCGGGTGTAGACCTGGGGGCGACCAACGTCAGGGCGGCGGTTGCCGACGAAGGCGGCAACGTCGTCAGCACGTACGACCGCGGTACGCCACAGGGACCGACCGGCATCGCGGTTACTGAAGCAGTGCTCGAATGCATTCGTGGGGCGTGTTCGAACGCGACCATCGACCCCAGTGAGATTCGGGCGGCAGGCATCGGCAGCATCGGCCCGTTGGACCTCGCGGAGGGTGCGGTCGATAACCCGGCGAACCTGCCGGACACCATCGACCGAATCCCCCTGACGGGACCGGTGGGGAAACTCATCCACAGCGAGCGCGTGACCCTCCACAACGACACCAACGCGGGCGCTATCGGACAGCGGTTCTACAGCGACCGCAACCCCGACGACATGGTGTACATCACGATTTCGAGCGGTATCGGCGCGGGCGTCACCGTGGACGGCAACGTCCTCACCGGCTGGGACGGCAACGCGGGCGAAGTGGGGCACATGATAGTCGACCCACACGGCAGGCGAACCTGTGGCTGTGGCAAGGAGGGCCACTGGGAGGCCTACTGTTCCGGCAACAACATCCCGGAGTACGCCCGGATGCTCGCCGAGGAGGACGAAACCGTATCGACCGCACTCCCGCTCGACGACCCCGATTTCTCCGCGAAAGACGTGTTCGAGAACGCCGGTATCGACCCCTTCGCCGACCACGTTATCGAACAACTCGCCCACTGGAACACGGTCGGCGTGGCGAACGTCGTCCAAGCCTACGCGCCGCTGGTCGTCTACCTCGGCGGTGCCGTCGTGCTCAACAACGAGGAACTCGTCGTCGACCCGATTCGGGAGCGCGTCGGCAACCACCTGCTGAACAATCAGCCGGACGTCCAGCTCACGACGCTCGGCGATGAAGTCGTGTTGAAAGGTGCAATCGCGAGCGCGCTGACCGACGGTACCGGCGACGAAACACGTCTCGCCGACTGATTTTCGAGAGGAAGCTATTCGAGGGTACGGCTTATTCTGATCTCTATGCGAGTGCGACTGCCGTGGCTTCGTCTTCGACAGTTCTCTTGAGATACGTTGGTTGTGTCGAGATGCGTTGGTCGTTTTTTCTCTACGAGTGCAAGAGGCGTTGGCTGTAACTGCTCTACGAGTACAGACGTCAATGAGACCGCCACCGCACAGCATCAGCCACTCCCTCCCCAACCGATTCCTCCCATCGTCGCGCTGCTCCTCGGTCGTCATCCCTCACGTGATACTCAGACAGGTTCGTGGCCGACCGCTGACCACGAACCTGCTGGCGCACGCGCCACAGCGGCTATGGGTATCCGTGCATTCGAATTTCCGTCGTGGCGCGCGCTGACGAGGCGACGCGGCCACTCTCGGCCGCGTCGCCTCGTTACAGTTCGCGCGAGGGATGAGCGAAGCGAATCGGTTGGGGAGGATGTGGCTGATGCGGTGGCGGTATCGTGGGTGGAATGAAAGGGGCCGCCCGCTCGCGCTTGTCGTGGTCGTTTCGGCGACCTCTCTCGACGAGGCACGCGGTTTGTGCCGAGTCGAGATGTCGGCGAGCGGGTCACGCGAACGCAGTGAGTGTGAGCACGGAAGTCGCATGCCCGCACAGGGAGCGTGCGACCGAGCAGGACCGTCTTCCGGTGCCGCGAGCGTGGCGGGGGCTTTCAAGGCCGTCTCTCCGGTGGTCGTGATTCAGTTACTCTCGGCTATCACACGTAGCGAGCGTGGCGAGGGCTTTCGAAGTCCGCGTTTCAGTAATCTCGGTCACAGTCTCGGAAGCAAAACCATTTCGTACCGAGCGTTCGGAGGGATTCCCTGCCCTTCCCCGTCACCGAAAGCCGCTCTCTTGGAGGGCCTCGTTCAGGTCCTCCCGAATCCGCTCGCCGAGGTCGCGGTCCATGGCGGTGGTGACGACGCGGTTTTCCTGCACGCTGGACCCGTCGCGGAGGAGGAGTCGGACGTTCCCGTTCTCGTCGGCGCGGGTGGCCTTGGCGCGGACGCCGGAGTCGGAACTCGCACCCCCCGCGTTGATCGGGCCGGGGATGATTTTCTTGACGTGCGGGTGGCAGGCGACCTCACGAATCACGCGCATGCCGTCGCGGTTGCCGATGAGGGTTGTGTGCGTTCCGCCGATTTTCTCAGCCGGGTCGAGGTCCACGACTTCGAGCGAGCGCTCGCCGCGCCGCGCCAGCACCTCCTCGACGGGCTTCTCGTCGCCGACGCGGTAGAAGTCGTAGTGGAGTTGGGCGCGGACGGCGCGAATCACGTCGCGGGCGCCCGCCGCGTACACGTCCTCGGGGTGTTTCCGTCGCACTTCGTCGGCGATGCGTCCCGCGAAGTTACGGAGTTCGACGACCTCGGTTTCGCCCTCCTCGGGCGTGGTGCTGACGCCCGTCTTCCCGACCACGGTTTCGTCGCGGAGCATCGTGATGTCGGCGTGGTCGCGGGTCACGGCGAGGACGACGGAATCGGCGTTCTGCGTTCGACAGACGAGGCAGTAGTCGCCCGGGCGTTCGAGCGAGGACGCACACTGCCGACAGTTCATGCGCGTTCTTTCCCAATCGCGGCGTTTAACCTCGGCGTTTCGACGATGTGTTCGGTGAGGGAAAGAAAAATATCGGATGAAAGACAACTGTGGATATGCGTTTCCGAACGACCCTCTCCAAGCGGTCACTCTCCGCCCGGCGTTTACTCTTCTCCCTCACCGCTCGGCGCTCACTCCTCTCCCTTTTCGTCCTCCTGTCGATTCTCACGATGGTTGTGGCGACGCCCGCTTCGAGTAGGCCACCGCCGGAGCCGTTCTGTGGCCCGTGCGGGGGTAGTTTCACCGAAGGAGCACACCAGTACGCCGAAACCCTCGGCGTCGAAAACGTGACGTTCGACGTCGAGCGCACCACTGCCACGATTCGGGTCCACGACAACGGCACCGCGACGTGGACGGTGAAAAACCGGCTTGCGAGCGAGGAAGCGGCGCGGTACTTCCGCGAGAACGGATGGGTGCTCGACGAAATCGCCGAGAACGCTGCTCCCGATTCTCCCCTCGACCCCGAACCGTTCCTCGACGCTCGCGTCGTCGGCGCGAAGACGGTCGTCCTTCGGTATCGGACGACCGCCGCCGCGACTGCCCCGGGCGGCGTCGTCCGGTTCGACGGCTTCCGACACGCACGGGAGGGGTCGATTTCGGGACTCGGTGCCGACCGACTGATGGTCGTCGGGCCGCCCGGAACCGTCGTCACCCGCGCGCCGCGAGGGGCGAGCGTGGACGGCAATTCCTTCTCCCTGACCGCCTTCCGCGACACCGGAGACGGCCCGTTCGTCGCGTTCGCGCGGTCGGGCGGGAGTGCCGGTGAGGCGTGGAGTTTCGTGGCCGTCACGCTACCGCTGTCCGGTGACATCGCGTTCAACCTTCTCTTCGACGTTCTCCTCCCGGCGAGCGTCCTGTTCGCGCTCCTCGTCGGCTTCGTTCGACTCGGCGGTCGGGAGGAAAGTCGAAACGAACGGACGCCTCGTCTGGTCGCGGGTATCGTCAGCGTTCTCGGCGTTCTCGCGTTGTTCGTCGGAACCCTCCGATTGAACCACACCGTCTCGGGCTACTCGATGGGCATCGTCGTGGCCGGTGGGACCTACGCCGTCCTCGGGTTGCTGGCGTTCAGCCACGTCCGGCCGACGTTTTACCGTACGGTGGCCGCCGTCCTCCTCGCGTGGGTGGTCGGTCTCTGCGTGGCGATGCTGGCGGCCGTCGCCGTCGATTCGGCCGTCGCCGCTCGGCTCTTCGCCTCCAATCCGTACGCGATACGCAAATTCCTGTTCGCGGCGTTTTCGGTCCTTCTGGCGTCGTTCATGACCGCGGTCGGCTACGCCGCCGCTGTTCGTCGCTACAGGCGAGTGGCCCTCGGGATTCCGCCCGTCACGTTCGCCGTCGTACTCGCCCTGACGATACCGGTCACACGGGTCAGAGGTCCGAACGACTTCCTGTTCTCCGTTTTCTTGCTCGTGTACCTCCTCGTCTTCGTCGCGCTGGTCGGACTCCCGGCGTTCCTGCTCGGACGCACGATTCCGAACGGACGGTAGGCTCGGGGATGGTATGGTCGAGTAAATAGGGCGATAGAGCACGCGAGGTGGAGTCAAAGAAGGGAGCGTCGAGGCATAGGCGGCCCGCGGTCGCCTATCCCATATCGAGGGGATTCGCTTTCAGGAACTCCCGGAGGAAGACGGTGGCGTACGACCCGGAGGGGAGCGAAAATTCGAACGAGAGCGGGTCGTGGGAGAGCGAAAAGTCGCTTCCGAGCAGTATCGCGCGGCGGGTGCCGGTCGAGTGGAACTCGCCCGGGAGGTTGAAATCGTGCGGTTCGAGGTCGAGGTCGTCGAGGATTTCGCGTTCGATGTCTCCCTGCTCCCCCTCGGCGAGTTCCGTCTCGGTGCCGACCAGCGGCGCGGTGACGAACGCCCGGCCCCGCCGACAGTGGCGCTCGATGGTTCGGACGCGCTTTTCGCTCACGGTCTGCTGGCGGTCCATGTCGGGAACGGTGAAGCCGTCTACCTCCTCCGCGAAACACACCACGTCGCCCGCAACCGGCTCGTCGAACGGAAGCCCGCGCTGAAGCCGCTCGCTCAGGATGCGGTTGAACACGTACGACTGGGCGGCATTGACGAGCAACCGTTGGAGGTTCGTCGGGAGCGATTCGAGCGCGTCCCGGAAGTCCTCGGGGTCGGTACCGCCGTTTTCGACGAGGCGGTGGGCCATCGAGCGCTCGAACCCGAGTCGTCCCGGCAGGGCATCGAGCACGGCGTCCCAGTCCGGCGCAAGGTTCTCGACCCGCTCGCGGGCCTCCCGCGTGTCCTCCGGTTCCGTCTCGAACGGGTTGCCGACGTAGGCCATCACCGCCTCCTCCCACTCCTCGCGGACGACGTGCAGGCCGACCTCGTGCGTCACCGGCCGGAGACTGCCGAACCGTTGCTGGCCGAAGAAGTTGGGAACCGCGAGCGCCCCGTCCCCGCCGGCGAACGCGCGCAGTTGGGCCGCGATTTCGTCCGCGTTCTCCGGGTGGTCGGGATTCGAGACGGTGATTTCGAACTCGTTGCCCACGAGGTCGCCGAACAGGAGTTCCCGCCCCGCGCGGCCGACCGGTTCGAGTTCGGCGGCGCGCATCTCCGGCAGATCGTCCGGCTCGACCTTTCGGAGGCTGAACAGTTGGGTCGTCACCGCGCGCTTGTCCTTCGTCCCGGCCCACGACACCCGCTCGCGGCTGATTCCGAGCGCGCTGGAGAGGCTCCGGGCGAAGTCGTTCGTATCCCACCCGTGGAGCGTCGCGCGGAGTATCAGATACGGGTACGAGCCGGGGTCCGCGTCGAGCGGGTCGGCGTCGAATCGTTCTATCTCTCTCACTCGGAAGTCCTCGTTCGTCTCCCGAAGGGTTCCCCCCACGCCGTCCTCGTCGCTGACGTAATACTCCATGCCGACCGCGGTCTCGATGGGATGTGCCTCGCGCATTCGTCCGGACCTTACGTCCGAACCGAATTAAAAAACCCTACTCGCTCGCCGGGATGCAGTCCGTCGCCACTTCGATGCGCTCTCCGGGTTCGACGACCCCCGATTCGGCGTCGTAGTCGACGAGTCCGATGGTCTCCATCTTGGGAAGGTGGACGTGATACAGCAGTATCTCCGCCTCCGTCGCGTCCTCGTCGTCGATTTCGGTGATACTGGTGTCGGCCTCCCACGCCGCGACGTGGTAGGCGAGGTCTCCCATCGTGGTCGGCGTCGTCGCATCGGAGAGGAACGAAAGCACGTATCGTCGGTACGGGCTGCTAAGCACGTCGAACAACGTCTCGACCGATATCTCGGTTCGCGTGTTCGGCGGGGATGTTCGGGTCGTTGTTTGTCTCTCCATTACCCGTGTAGTGGTACGTCGTAGGTAAGTACGCAGTACCTACGTACGTTGGCTCGCCTCCCGCATCACGGGGAACATCGATACCGGGTCTCGATTCACCGTACTCGAAACCGCACCTCACTCCATCATGCTGTCAAAAAACGACGACGCGAGCTTCCCTTCCGCCTTTCGAAGGTGTTGATGAAGCGTCGCCGGTGCGATTCCCATCGACTCCGCGACCTGTTCGGCCGTGCTCTCGCGCGGCCAGTCGTAGTATCCGGCCAGATACGCGGCGTGGAACGCCGACCGCTGTCGGTCGGTGAGTTCCGTCGAAAGCACGTTTCGGGACCTCCGCTCCGACCGTTCGGTTCGCTCTACGTCACGCTTTGCGACGAGTTCGATATCGGGATAGGTGGACTGAATCGACGTTAATAGGGTTCGAATGTCGGTTTCCCGCGTCACCTCGACGACGACATCCTCCACGCCGTCGTGTGCCCGTGCCGTCAGCACCTTCGCGCTGGATTCGATGAAGTTCTCGACGAGCGACGACGAAACCGTCAACACGAGAAGCCCCTCGTCGTCGTGAATCCAGACGACGCGCGAATTGTTCACGGTCGAGAACGTTTCGGCGGTATCCGCCACCTGTTTCGGTTGCGCGTCCTCGACGCGGACGTAGTAGAGATATCGACCGCCGGACGTCGGGACGGTACCGTCGAGGACGAGCGTGCCGTCGATTTGGCGCGATAAGTCAACCAGCAGTGCTTCGTCCGTGACGCGGAACATCAGTTCGACGGCCGCTTGGTCCGTCGCCAGGAGTTTCTTGTTCTCGGTCGCGTTGATGGCGAACCCGACGAGTTCACCGAGCGTGTCGAACCCGGCGGCTTCCCGCTCGCTGAAGGCGTCGGTTCGTGTCGCATACACCACCAACACGCCGTACGTCGTCTGCCCGTACGAGAGCGGGACCGCGATTCCCGAATGGAGTCCACGCTCTAACGCCCCCTCACGGAGACGGTCGGTGAGGACGGTCGTTTTGGAGAAATCGCGGACGACGACGTGTCGTCCCGTCCGGAATGCCTTCGTCGCGGGGCGTTCCCACACCTCGTTCTCTCGCTCGACCTCTCCGACGAGTTCGTGGAACGCTTGGTCGTCCCCGGCGAGTGCTTGCGGGACGAGACTGCCCTCGACGAGGTCCTGATCGCCGACCCACGCGAACCGATAGAGGTCGGAGTCGGCGAGTCGAGTACACACCGTCTCTTCTATCTCCTCGCGCGTCGCCGCGCCGACGAGTTCGTGAATCACCTCCCGCACGAGTTCGTTGATACGGTTCAGCGTCTCCACTTCGTCGCGCTGCTGACGGAGCTCGCGTTCACGGTGGCGGCGGTCGGTGATGTTCGAAATCGACGCGACGACTTCCACGGGGGTTCCTTCGTCGTCGAATACCGGCGCGCTTTTGACCGATAGCCACACGCGCTCTCCGTCGGGCCGTTCGACACCCATCACCGTGTCGTACTCCGGTTCTTCGTTGCGGATGGTTTTGGCAAAGGGGCACTCGGCGGGTGGCATGGGTGCTCCCGTTTCGTCGGTGGCGTTCCAGCGGTCGTCGTCGTACGTTCGGTCGAGTATCTCTCTTTTCGAAAGGCCGAGAATGGTCGCGGCGCGCTCGTTCGCTTCGATGAACCGGCCGTCGCCGTCGAGGATGAGGATGCCGATAGGACTCGTTTCGAGCAGCTGTCTCGTTCGGTCGCGCTCCCTGCGAAGCGTGCGCTCGCGCTTTCGGCGTTTGGAGAGATTGCGTCCCGTTCCGGTGAACCCGGTGACGGTCCCGTCCTCGTCGGTGACCTGCGTCGCGTTGAACTCGTACGGAACGTGCTCGCCGTCCTTCGTTACGAGCGCCGACTGGCGCGTCTCGGTGCTCTCGCCCAGCAGTACCGCGTCGATGGCCGTCGCTATCTCCTGTTTGTCCTCCTTCGCGATAAAATCGAGCGGTGCCATTCCGTCGAGTTCGTCGTCATCGTAGCCTGTTACCTCCGTGAGCCGGTCGTTCCACTCGACGAGTGTCCCGTCCGCGTCGAAAACATAGAACACGTCCGGCAGCGTGTCGAGTACGGCGTTGACGGTCGATTCGTCCATCAGTGGTCGGGTGAGGTCTTTGGTAACACAGTTCGTAGCCTACCGGATGTGAGAAACTCGGTCAGCAAAAGGTTTGTGGCCTGATATATTTTGGTGAGGTTGCGCTCGATATCAATACAGCGACAGCGAGCCCGTCACTCGGTCCACGAGGTCGTCGTCGGCCGGGCCGACGGCGAGCGCCGTCACGGTTCCCGGGTCGAGTTGCGTGTGACCTGCGTCGCGGATGATGGCGTGCGGGAGTCCCTCCGCCCGCGCCTTCTCCGCGAGGCGGAACACTTCGTCCTCGCCTCCGGCCTTCAGGACGACCTTCTTCTGCCCTTCTCCCTTCCACTGCTTTCGCGCTCGCTCTCCGGTGTCCTCGTACGCCGAGAGGGACGCGTGTGCCACTTGCGCGGCCAGTTTTCCCTTGCCCATTCCGATGTCGGTTCGGGCGACGATTGCCTGCTTCATAGTCGAGCGTCGTAGTAGCGAACCAAAACGCTGGCTACTCGATTCGAGAAAGCTTATACCACATGACAAGCATCGAGAACTATGCTTTTAGATGCCCTCGTCCGTCCCGATCGGTTCTTCGAGAACCGTGCCCCCCGGCCGAGCCTCGCAAGCGCGTTCGGCGTCGTCCTCGTGGTCGCGCTCGTCACGACCGCCGTCTTCGGATTTGTCGGTTGGTCTATGAGCCAGCGGATGACCGGAACGACGAAGATAGACAATCCGAACCGCCCGGACGAAGTGTTCTGCGACGGGTTCGCGGCCGGTGGTGCGGCGAACTTCTCCACGGGGTGTGACAGACCCGAACAGAAGACCGTCGTCATCGGCGACCTCATCTGGGAAGGGTTCCAGAAGAAAATCCCGTTCGTCTTCATCACCGTCCTCCTGGCGTGGCCGCTGATTGCAGTCGGCCTTCACGTCGCGTCGGCGGTGGCGGGTGGTGAGGGGTCGTTCTCGAACACGCTCGCGGTCGCCGGATGGGGGATGCTCCCCTCCCTCGTCCAGATGCTCGTCGGTATCGGGTTGTTCTTCCTCGCGCTTCGGGGGGCGGACCTCTCGGGGAGCAACCCGCAGGTCGTCCTCGACCAACTGCAATCGCTCGTGGCGACGGCGCGCGGGGGAACGTTGTTCGTGTCCGCGCTCGGGACGGCGTGGCAGTGGGTCGTCTGGACGTTCGGATTGAAACACGCGCGACGGCTCTCGACGGCGGCGGCCGCGGCGGCCGCCGGAGCCATCGCCTTCCTCTCGTTCCTCCCCACGCTCGCCTGACGACCGGTGGGTCTTTACACACCCCCACCCCTGTTTCCGACAATGATACTCTCGGACGCGGACATCCGCCGCCGTCTCGATTCCGGCGACTTGGTGGTCGAACCGATTGACGAACCCGACCTGCAGATTCAACCGGCGAGTATCGACCTTCGACTCGGCGAGGAGTTCCTCGAATTCCAGCGCACCAACATCCCGTGCATCCACCCCGATAGCGAGGACGAGGTGGACAGCTACGTCACGGAAACCATCGTCCAGGAGGGCGACGAGTTCATCCTCCATCCGGGCGATTTCGTCCTCGGAACGACGAAGGAGCGCGTCGAAATCCCGTCGGACCTGCTGGCCCACGTCGAAGGGCGCTCGTCGCTCGGCCGACTCGCCGTCGTCGTCCACGCTACGGCGGGGGTCGTGGACCCCGGCTATCGCGGACAGATAACCCTCGAACTGTCGAACCTCGGGACCGCTCCCGTCGCGCTCAAACCCGGCACGCGCATCTCACAGCTCATCTTCACGGAACTCAAGAACCCGTCGGAGCGGCCGTACGGGTCCGAACGCGGGTCGAAATATCAGGACCAAGCCGGACCGCAGGCGTCCCGAATCGGGAGCGACCACGAGTTCGGTGGTGACCAACTGTGAAGTTCGCGGAGGAAGTCGTCGTCGAGGAGTTCCTCCCCACGTTTCGCTCGATGCTCGCGGAAGACCTGCGCGAGCGGGGCCTGACCCAGAGCGAGGTGGCCGACGCCCTCGGTATCAGCCAGAGCGCCGTCTCGAAGTACGCGCACGGCGACGTCGCGCAAAACGACCGTATTCGGGACGACGAGCGCGTCTCCCGCCTCGTAACCGAGGTCGGTGAGGGGCTGGCGACGGGAAGCATGAGTCAGGTGCAGGCGCTCGTGGAAGTGGAGGTACTCATCCGGCGGCTCGAAGACCACGACCTCATCGCGCAGCTGCACGAGGAGGCGATGCCCGAACTGGCGGGTCACGGCGGCGATTTCAACGTCCACGACCCGGACGACGAGCTCCGGGCGACCGAGCGCGTCCTCTCGTCCATGCGCCGCGGGATTCACATCGTGGAGGGAACGAGCGGTTTCACCTCGCTCATCCCCGCGGTTGGTTCGAACCTCTGTGAGAGTCTGCCCAACGCCGAGAGCATCGACGACGTGGCTGGTATCCCCGGCCGCATCTTCGACGTGAAGGGTCGGGCGACGATTCCGGCGGACCCCGAGTTCGGCGTCAGCGCACACGTCGCCTCCCTTCTGCTCGCGGCGCGGGACAACGGTGCCGACGTTCACGCCGCGCTCAACGTCCGCTACGACCCCGACATCGTGGCCCGCCTCGAATCGGCGGGCCACGCGACCGCCGAGTTCGACGCCGAGTACGACGACCTTGGCGAGGCGGTCGGCACCGCTCTCGACGAGTCGCCGGACGCGACGGTGCTCTATCACACCGGCGGCTACGGCATCGAACCCATCGTCTACATCCTCGGCGACTCCGCCGAGGCCGTGGCCGAAGTCGCGCGAAAAATCGTCTAAACGGGTACTCGCTCGCTGCGCTGTACTTCCCGAACGATGTCGTCCGGCAGCACCTCCCCGCGTTCGTGACGAAGGTCGTTGACCTCCCGTGCGAACGATACCAGCGCCGAAACAGCGCGGTCGCGCGTCGCCACGCGGCCGACCGGTCGAATCGTCGTGTATCTGTTGCCGATGCTGTCCTCCAGTTCGAGTTCCCACTCGTCCGAAATCGTCGCTTTGACCGCCTTCACCGCGATGCTCCCGTCCTCGTGCTGGAGTTGAATCTCGTCCCCCCTGATGGGTGCTCGTTCCCAGCCAGCGGGGATATCCCCGGAATCCGGCTGACCGTTCATGGTTCGTTTGTTTCTTCGTTGTCTCATTTATGTTTGCCTCGTGCTTGCCTGTGCGAGCTGTTTATCTCCAGCGATTGAATTGGCACACACAAAGTATATACCAATCCGGTCGCACTCTTTAGTTACCTCGGGTAGGGGTACACGAGGTAATTTTTTCTTCGAAACTATCCGCTCAGTCGCGAGTCCGGAGGACTATCGTGTCGTCCTCGATTCGTTCGATGTCCCCCTCCGAGAGGGCGTACGTGTTCTCGTTGTTTCCCCCCGTGTCGAGTTCGGTTTGTAACGTCTCGACGACGCTCGGATCGGCTTCGACGTGCGCCGTCCCGTGTCGTACCTCCGTGACCATTCCGACTGCCGTACCATCCGCCTCGATGACACGCTTTCCCTGGTCGTCTTCGGTCAGGGCAATTGTCATGTGATATAAATGGCGACCTGATCAATCTTTACTGCTGTGGCCGATTTCTTACCTGTGTAATATGTGATGTGTACCGATTCTTTCTAGACGAGAGAAAGAGTGCGAACGCGATGGGTGAGAGTAGTGCGGTCACGAAACCGCCACCGAGGGCGAGTTCTCCCGGGGAGATGCCCGCCGTCGCGTTCTTCGGTCCGTCCACGACGACCGCACCTTTCATTCCCATTCCGCGGTGCGGTTCACAGAAGTACTTCGTGATTCCACCGCTGTGGAAAGTGTGGGTGAACGTCGCGCTCGAATCGCCATACAGGTCGCTCTTGAACGACCCATCTTCCGCAACGACGTTGTGGATTCCGTCCCCCGACCACCGCCACGTCACTTTCGTCCCGGCGTCGACGCGAATCGCGGCCGGACCGAATCCGTACGGCCCTCCGTTCGCCCGTGCACCGACGTCGACCGTGACCGCATCTTTGCCGGTCATATCGACCGTTCCGTCGAAGTTATCGACGCCATCGAACCACCCGTCGTAGGTGGTTTTCGTCGTCCCGTTTTCGGCCGCCGCTCCGGGAAGCGCGGCGTCGCCGACGAGAACGACCCCCTCCATCCCCATCGCACGGTGCGGTTCGCAGTAGTAATCGATGGCACCGTCCGTCTCGAACGTGTGACTGAACGTCGCACCGGCCTTCTGCTGGAGGTCGCTCTTGAACGACCCATCCGCGGCCACGACGTTGTGCATTCCACCGTCTCCCGACCACTCCCAGACGACCCTCGTTCCGGGGTCGATTCTGACGGCGACAGGACCGAACGCATAGGTGCCGCCATTACCTTCGGCACCGACCACGACGGTGACTTCTTCCTTTCCGGTCTCGTCCACGACTGTCGGCGACTCTCCGGCGACCGGTGGCAGCAACGAGAGTGCCGCGATGCCCGCACCTCCGCGGAGAACGTCCCGACGTGCTACGTGCGTCATCGGTTCACCCCTCGTACCCCGCGTACTCCATCAGGTTGGCGAAGACGTCGGTGTTCATCGCTTCCTTGTAGACGACCGCCGAGAGCATCCCTCCGGGATAGGACGCGCCGTTTCGAACGTGATCCACCTTGTGACAGTGCATGAGGTAGATTCCCGGGTCCGCGTCCGCTTCGAACTCGATGGTGTAACGTTCTGCCGGTGAGACGTTCACCACGTCCTGCGGGAACTGCATCGCCTCGGGGTAGTTCGCGCCGTCCTTTTCGACGATGTGGAACCGGTGGTTGTGGATGTGAAGCGGATGCGACATGAACCCCGCATTGACGAAGTGAATCCGGACGGTATCGCCCGACTCAACGATAAACGGCGTCCCGTCTTCGGGGTGGAGTGTCCGCGGCGCGCTCTTTCCGTTGACCGTGAACACGTCGGGGCGACGGTTCGTGAGGTCGAAGGTCGCGTCCTCACCGGCGTACGCACGCGAGAGTCTCGAATCCCACTCTCGGACGGTTGCGAAATACTCCTTGTCGGCCTCCTCGTATCCTTCCGGGTCGACGCGGAGGATACCGAACATCCCCATCTCCATGTGCATCGGCGTTTGGAAGTGACAGTGATAGAGGTGGGTGCCGGGGACGTTCGCCGGGATGGTGTACGTGTGCTTCTTCCCCGGGGCGGCGGTGATACCCGTCGTCGTCGGCACGCCGTCGTTTTCCCATGTCTTTCGGACGCCGTGGAAGTGCAGCGTGTGGGGATTCTTCATGTTCGTGTTGTCGAGCGTTATCTCCAGGTCGTGTCCTTCGGTCGTCCGGAGAACTGGACCGGGAACGCTCGGCGGCAAGTCGTTCGCCTGAAACGCCCACACGTGCGGGAGCGTTACCGGTCCGCCCATGCTGTCGAGGGGATGAACTTCGTGTCGGGCGGAGACGGCCCGCATCGTTACCTCGTGACCGAGCTCGTCCAAATCGACGACTTGTGGCGCGCTCGTTTTCGGAAGGGCGGCGTTTCCGGTTGCCGCGGCGACGCCTTGCCGGTCCGGCTGTGACGGTGCCGTGCAACCGGCGGTGGCGACGACGCCAGCAGTGCCGGTCGCCTTTACGAAATCACGCCGCGAGATGCCCGTTCCGGGTGCGCCAATCTGTGGCCTCATAGTACATGTTTAGCTTCGGTGACGGGGGTGATATGACCGAAAGGTGCTTCTCACGGCTTGAGACTTCTTCTCAGAAGGTGAGAACGACGTGTATAAAATCACCCAGGCCCTTTTGCCCGCCTCCGTCGTACCGCAAACCATGTCACGGCGCGGACCGTCAACCGCCCAGCAGTTCTACGGCCGCTGGGCGCGACTCTACGACCTGCTCGCAGTAGCGACCCCCGGCCTCTCCCGACTCCGGAGTCGAGTCGTGGACGAACTCCGACTTTCGCCCGGCGATACCGTGGTCGAGATGGGATGTGGGACCGGAGCGAACTTCCCGCACCTCCGGCGGCGCGTCGGTCCCGAGGGCATGGTCATCGGCGTCGATTTCACCCGCGGAATGCTCGAACAGGCGCGGGACAGAATCGACCGCGAGGGGTGGGAGAACGTCCACATCGTGCAGGCCGACGCCGCCACGTTCTCGCTCCGCGAGGATGTGGACGCCGTGCTCGCCACGTTCGTCATCGGCATGCTGGACGACCCCTATAGCACCGTTTCCCGGTGGCTGGACGGCATCCGTCCGGGCGGGGGTCTCGCCCTGCTCGACGCCGGGCAGAGTTCGCGCGCCTACTCGTGGCCCGTGAATCAGGCTTTCCGCGGCCTCGTGCTCGCCTCGACGCCCGGCGGAACGAGCGGCTTCGAGAAACCGCCGTGGTACGTGCTGGACGAACGAATCGCGGAATCGCGGCGGGCGCTGTCGGACCGCACGGTGGCGGTGCGCGACAGCCAGCACGCGCTCGGGGTGGTGCGGATTACGGGTGGACGAGTGGCGGAGAATCAGTAGGGGTCGTACTCCGCCACGTCCAGCACTTCCTGTACCTCCTCGTTCCAGAAATGCTTCTCCGCCGTGGCGAACACCGCCCCGTGTACGCGTGCCGTCGCGGCGATGAGCGTGTCCGGGTGGTCGGCGGGGACGCCGCGCGCCATGAGGTCTTGCTGGAGTATCGCGGCTTCCGTCGCTGTTCTCTCGGTCACGTCCAGTACGTCCATCGACGTCGTAATCGCCTGTCGGACCTCTCGGGGAGTCCCGCCGATGTGCCCGTAGACGCTTCCCATCAACGCCTCGTAGAGGACGATACCGGAGACTCCCCACGGCTCCGATTCGTAGTCGGTAAGGAACTCTCGCGCTTCGTCTTTGCCATCGAGGTAGTCGCTGACGAGGTTGTTATCGAGGACGAGCATTCATCGACCCATATTCTCGATATCTTCGTCCATACCCTCACGCAGCTCGTTCCGCATTCTCGCTACCCCGGTGCGCGTATCGCGGTCATCATCGGACAGTGCGCCGAATCCGGCCCATTTGTCCCTCGCCGTGAGACGCATGATGACGTCCTCGTAGCTCTCCCCTTCTCGTTTCACGAGCCGTAACCGCTCTTTCGCGTCATCCGATAGCCGAATCGTCGTGTCTCCCATGTATACGAATACGTATTCGCATACAAAATATGTTTCCGTCGGTCGTACCGTTCAGTCGTCAGCGGGTGACGGACTACCCGTCATCTCCACCGTGCCGCCGACCTCTAACTCGTCAAGCGCGACCTGTGCGGCGCGCTTACCGGAGAGCAACATCGCGCCGAACGTCGGTCCCATCCGGGTGAGGCCGTACGTCGTCGCGGTGGCGAGGCCGGTCGAGACGAGGCCGTCGTGAACTTTGCCCGCGTGTTCGACCACCTCGTCTTCGCTCTTTGCGACCCACATGGAGTCGTGACCGGGCGAGTCGTGGCCGGGCGCGCCGTACTCCCCGTCTCCCGACTTGTCCATGCCCGTGTTGTGCTCGCGCGCGTGGCGAAGGCCGGGTGCGTCGAGCACGCCGCGCTCTTGGAGTTTCGAGACGACGACCGCTTCGTGGCCCGTGGCGTCGATAACGAGGTCGGACTCGACCGCGATGGGGTCCACGCAGGTGAGTTCCCGCGGCAGGGCGTGGACCGGTGTCCAGTTCATGACGATGCCGCCGACGCGGTGACCTTCGCGGACCACGACGTCGGTGAACTCGGTCATATTCTGCATCTTCGCGCCAGCGGCACAGGTCGACTCGATGAGCGCGGAACAGGCGTGCGGGCCGTTTGCGACGTACAGTCCGTCGGCCTCGTCCGATTCCTCGTAGGGGACGCCGAGGTCGTCGAGGACGGCCTGCGACGGGTCGCGGACCGTCACCTTGTTCATCAGGAATCCGCCGAGCCAGAACCCGCCGCCGAGGTAGTTGTTCTTCTCCACGACCATGGTCTCGACGCCGCGCTCGGCGAGTTCCTTCGCCGCGACCAACCCGGACGGGCCGCCGCCGACGATGATGACGTCCGTCTCCGAGAACTCGGTGAACTCGTCGCTCCACGCGGTGCCGATCGCTCGCGTCACTTCCGCCTCGCTCACGTCCGCAAAGCCATCGAATGCTTGCATACCACTCAGTAATATCACTAAGTTGTTGAAAAGGGTTTTCCTCCGTCGGTGACACGCGGCCGTCGCTATCGGTTCGAATCGATTTTCCCGAAAAACCTCGGTTTAGTGACGTCTCGCGTCGATTTCGGACACGGGGAGACCCGCTAGTCGTAGGTCGGTACGCGCCCGGACTCGTCGCTGCCGTCCACCAGCGGCAGGGACACCAATTCCGCGCCGACGTCCTCACCATCGACGCGGACGGTCAGTCCCGACCCGATTTCCACGTCGTAGTCCACCAGCGTCATCGCGGCCGGTTCCCCGCGCGACGGACTCTCGATTCCGCGGGTGACTTCGCCGACGACTTCATCGCCCGCGAAGACCGCCGCGCCCGCTTCCGGTACGGATTCGGGGAGCAGTCCCGCGAGTCGCCGACTCGGTTGCCCGCGGTTTTCGACGCGCGAGACGACTTCCTGGCCGACGTAACACCCCTTCTCGAAGTCGAGGGCGTTCCGGAGGCCGAGCACGTTCGGAATTTCACCCCGTAGTTCGTACTCGAACAGCGGCGTTCCGGCTTCGAGCGTCAGCGACTCCCACGTCACCCGGCCGAAGGGAGCGGCGTTCATCCCTCGCGTGACGAGGGCGTCGAAGACGAGTTCGACGTTCGGCCGCTCGCGTCCGATTTCGTCCGCCGTCTCGTCCGTCGTGCAGACCACTTCGTAACCCTCCTCGCCCGTCGGCGCGTCGGTTCGAATGACCGTGACGCCCACGTCGGCCATCTTCCCGCGGATGAACGAGAGCTGTTCGTCCGGGGTGCTCGCGCCGTTCAGCACGCTGGCGACCTTTTCGGTGGCGTACGGCCCGTGGACGCCGAAGACGGCGAAGCGCTCGGTCGCGACGGAAATTTCTACGTCCTGAATGAACACCTTCTCTCGCCACTCCTCGGCGAGCGGTGTCGCCTCCCCGGGCGGCACGAAGAGCAGTAGTTGCTCGCCCGCACAGTAGACGTACATGTCGAGTTCGACCTTTCCTTGCGGGTCGAGCAGAAGAGCGTAGGTTCCGCGTCCGTCCTCCCTCGGAACCGTGTTCGAGACGATGTTATCGACGTACTCGATTCTGTCGTCGCCCGAGACGACGAGGACGCCGTAGGGCATCTCCGTGAGTCCGACGCCGTTCCTGACCGCACTGTGTGCCCGTTCGGGTCGGCCGTAGTCGCGTGGCACCCGACGATTCCCGACCGAGCAAAACGTCGCTCCGTGGTCTTCGTGTAGCGCTTCGAGGCTCATACACGTAGTCGGGTGCGTAGGGGAGTAAAAACGTCGGATGCGCTACAGCGGCAGGCGCTCGATGAGCTTGTCCACGAACGACGGCTCCTCGTCTACCTCCTCGGGGTCGGGAACGACGCGCTCGTCCGGGCGGATGAGCGTTCGTCCCTCCTCCATTCCGGCTTCTATCAGCCCATCCTGTTTCAGGTTCGCGAGCGCGTCCTCCAACTCGTCGATGCCCGCCTCCACGTGAGAGCGCAGTTCGAAGACCGTCATGCCGTCTTCACTCCGGTCGACGAGGGCGTCGAGTACCCGGACCTCGATGTCCGGCCGACGTCGGTACTCCCGCTTGGCCTTCATGTTTGTCCCTATGTCACCCCGGTTTTTAGCCTTACCTCCCGTTCGACCTCGGCGACCGATGACCCCGAAAAAATCAGCACGCCGTCGGCCTCGACGGAGCGTCTCGCCGCACGGTTTCGACGTGCTCCGGAACGCGACTGTCGATAGCGGAACCGTATCAAATATTCTCCAGGAAACTATCATGGTGTATGATAACATTTGATAACTCATGACATCCAGCGCGCTCGACGAAATCGACGAAGGAATCCTGTACGCGCTCCAGCGCGATGCCCGCGGTTCGACCACGACCGACCTCGGAAACCGATTCGGCGTGTCGGCCAGCACGGTGAGTAACCGAATCGACCAACTCGAATCCGACGGCATCATCACGGGGTATCAAGCGACGGTCGATTACGAACGGGCCGGATTTCCGCTGAACGTGTTGATGGTCTGTTCCGCGCCCGTCGGCGAACGGAGCGAATTGGCTCAACGGGTGCTCGACATCCCCGGCGTCGTGAACGTGCGCGAACTGATGATCGGCGAGAACAACATACGGATAGAAACCGTCGGCACGTCGAACGACGATTTGACGAGAATCGCAACCGCGCTCCCCGAGTTGGGGCTGGTACTCAAAGACGAGATTCTGATTCGGGACCAGTACTTTCAGCCGTTGAAGCAGTTCAGAATCGACGAGGACCGAACCGGCGAGGAATGACCCGTCTTCCGCCGCGGTCGAAACAGTTTCGACTGGGTATAAGTCGAATTGAAACTTTCACAGCTTCTGTGCCCGAGCCGTCAAAATGAGTTATGCGATTGGCATATCGATACGTCATCGTCGAACGATGCCCAGCGCACCGAAGCGACTCACGAACCGAGAACTCGCGGAACGGTCTCACTCGACGTCCCGTTCCGACGTCCCATTGAACGTGCTCTTCCGGATACTGAGCGACCGGGTACGGCGGCGGCTACTCCTCCTGTTGTCCTCCGTCGACGGGTGGATTTCCATCGACGAACTGGCGGACGAACTGCTTGCCGAACGGGACGCGACGTCCCGAGAGTCGCTGCTGGTCGCGCTGCACCACACCCACCTCCCACAGATGGCCGATGCAGGGCTACTGGCATACGACTCCGAGACCGATGCCGTGCGATATCGGTCCGACGCTCGGCTCGAACGCCTGTTGGACGAGATTACGGCGTTCGACGGGTGACCGTCGCCCGCTAGAACACGGTTTTGACGGCCAGCGGTAGGGCTTCCTATTCTCCGACCCGCTCGCTCGCGTCCCGAAGCAAGCCGTCCAGAATCTCCGGCGTCGTCGGGTGATACGCCCTGTCCGGCACGTCGCGGACGTCCATACCACGCTCTATCACGACCTGCATCGTCTTCGCCATCACGTCGGCGTGGTAGTGCAACCCCTGATAGCCGAGAACGGTGCCGTCGTCCGCATCCACCACGAGTTTCGCCAGCCCTCTCGACGCCTGTTTCGTCTTGAACACGCCGTCGTCCGCCGTGCGTCGGCTAACGGCGACGTAGTTCCTCCCAGTCGCTTCCGCCGCCGTCTCCGACAGTCCCACTCTGGCGAAGGGATACACCCCGACCGCCGAGAAGATGACGTGGTGGCGGACGTTCTCGTACGGTTCGAGGTCGTCTCCGCGAGCGTGTGCGAGGATGTTCTCGGCGGCTTTGAAGCCCTGTTCTTTTGCCACGTGGAGAATCGGCTCCTTGCCGTTCACGTCCCCCACGACGAACGTTCGGGGGTCGTCGCGGGCCTGCATCGTGTCTTCGACCCACCCGCCACCGAATTCGAGCGCGGTGTTCTCCAGTCCGAGTCCGTCGAGGTTTGGCCGCCGTCCCGTAAAGAGGAACAACTCGTCCGCGTCGATGGTCCTCGATTCCCCGTCCCCGTCTCTGCCTCCGCCGCCGTTTCTACCTCCGTTCCCACTCCCTCTTTGTTCGACGTGGAGCCGAACCCCGTCCCCCGTCGATTCGACCCGCTTTTCGTACGTTCGGGTCAGTATCTCGATTCCGAACTCCTCGCGGTAGATGTCGAGCAGTTCGTCGCCGAACGGCGAATCGGCCTCGTCCAGCGGATGCTCGTCGTGTTCGATGACGGTGAGGTCCATCCCCGCCGCCTCGCTGAGGTACGGGACGAGTTCGAGGCCGGTGTATCCGAACCCCATCACGACGCCCGAGTCGGGGAACTCGGTCGCGTCCAGCACGTCCGCGCTGGTCATGTAGTCCACGTCGTCCATGCCGGGTAGGTCGGGCACGTTCACTTTCGACCCCGTGGCGATGACGACGTAATCGGCCTCGATTTCTCGCCCGTCGATTTCGACCGTGTGGTCGTCTACGAGCCGTGCGGTGTCGTGATAGAACGCCACGTTCTCCCGCTCGGCGAGGTCGTGTACCGCGGCGCGCCGGTGTTCCGCGAAGCCGAGCACGTGGTCGTTTTTCAGCTCCACCACCGACTCCAAATCAACCTCCGGCGTCCCGGACAGCCGCGGGTCGTGACGCGCTTGATACCGATGACTCGCCGCCGACAGCACCTCCTTCGACGGCATACAGCCGCGGAGGATGCACAACCCGCCGCCGGGGTCGCCGTCATCGACGAGGGTCAGTCGAACGGTCGGGTCCTCCGCGAGACTCTGTGCCACGGCGACCCCCGCGCTTCCATACGCGCCGATGATGACGACGTGCGTTGTCATGTGTATCCAGTCTCGGTCAGGGATGTTAGCGGTTTAGGCGGCGGCGAGGATGGTGGGTTTCTCGAACCGCCTCTGGCGGCTCGAAATCGGTTTTCCAGTACTATACAGGAGGTTTTAGTATCTTTTAGTATTATTCAGTGCACTTTGGGATTTTGAACTGGAGTTCAGTATTACGCGATGTGATTCAGTATCACCGCTCGCTCGGAAATGAGTTCGCTTACGGGAGTCTTCCGAACGGGACTGCCGTAACGAAGACGCCGAAAGCCACCGCCACGCTCGTTACGAGTTGGTATTGGTTTGTCCGGGACTGCAAATACAGACGTCACTGAAACCGCAACCGCAAACCGCATCAGCCACACCCTCCCCAACCGATTCGCTTCGCTCATCCCTCGCGCAACTTCACCGAGGCGACGCGGCCGACAGCTGGCCGCGTCGCCCCGCCAGCGCGCGCCACGATGAACGGACGAGATGCGGGGAACGAGTCAATCGCTACGGTGCGTGTACCGGCAGGTCGAAACGGCCGTGAACAGTGCGGTCGCGCGGTGCTATCTGGAAATCTCGCGCGCTTCCGTGTCCATCACGCCCTCGACTTCCGCCCGCGTGACGACGGCCACGTCGCCGGGAATCGTCCGTTTGAGGGCGGCGGTGGCGGCCCCGTATTCCAGCGCGGTCGGGACGGATTCGCCGTCGAGGCGGCGGGCGAGGAACGCGCCGACGAAGGCGTCGCCGGTGCCGATGGGGTCCACGGTGTCCGTGTCGAAGGCGGACTGCTCGTGAATCTCGCCGTCGTGGAGCGCCAGCGCGCCGTTCGACCCGCGGGTGACGACGACGGTTTCGAAGTCCCAGTCGTCAGCGAGGCCGCGGGCGATGTCGGCGGCGTCGCCGGAGCGGTCGAGGACGGTTCTGGCGTCGCGCTCGGCCGTGACGAGCACGTCGATGCGGGGGAACAGCGCGGTGAGCGACTCGCGCGCTTCGGCGGGCGACCAGAGTTTCGACCGGTAGTTCACGTCGAAGGCGGTGGTCGTCCCGGCGTCCTGTGCCGCCGCGAGCACCTCGTCCACGGTGGATTCGAGCGTCGCGGACAGCGCGGGCGTGATGCCGCTGGTGTAGAAGGTTCGGGCGTCTCGAATCCGGTCGAGCGCCACGTCGTCGGCGGTTGCCGTCGTGACCGCGGCGTCGGCGCGGTCGTAGATGACGTTCGTGCCGCGCGGGTCGGTGCCGTGTTCGAGGTAGTAGGTCCCCTGTCGTCCCTCGTCGCTCCACGCGATTTCGGTGTCGATGCCGTACCGTCGGAGTCCGGCGACGACGCGCCGTCCGAGCGGCGAGTCGGGGAGCTTCGAGGTCCACATCGCCTCGGCACCGAGTCGGTGGGCGGCGATAGCGACGTTGCTCTCCGCGCCGGCGGCACGGAGTTCGAGCGACGAGGTGCTCTCGATGCGTTCGCGGTCGGGCGGCGAGAGCCGCAACATGGTCTCGCCGAATGTCACGAGGTCGGTCATACCCGCGAGATGCACCCCGGTGCCCATAGTTTCCCCGGTGCGGGGTCGAAAAACGAGTTCGTTTCAGCTCCGTGCCGACTTCAGCGAGTCAGTTCCACGGTCCGAAGTCGGGGTCAACTTGGCGCTCTTCCCGCTCGATGTTGTCGATTTTCTCGATGTCCTCGTCGTCCAGTTCGAGGGTGAGCGCGTCGTAGTTGTCCTCGATGTGGTCCTCGCCCGTGGCCTTCGGGATGGCGACCACGTTGTCCTTCGACATGAGCCACGCGAGGCTGACCTGCGCTTCGCTGGTCTCGTGCTTCTCGGCGATGTCGGTCAGTTCGGGCACGTTAAACACGTTGCCGCGGGCGAGCGGCGAGTACGCGACGAGCGTGATGTCGTTTTCCTGCGCGTACTCGACCAGCTCGTCCTGCTGGAGGAGCGGGTGCATCTCGACCTGATTGGCGTAGATGGGTGCGTCGAGGATTTCCTTCGCCTCTTCCAGATGCTCGGGTTCGAAGTTGCTCAGGCCGACGTGCTTGATTTTGCCCTCGTCGTACAGTTCGTCGAACGCCGCGAGCGTCTCTTCGGGGTCGTACTCGCGGGCGGGCCAGTGGACGTAGAGCAGGTCAACGTAGTCCGTGCCGAGTTTGTCCAGACTCTTCTCGGTCGTTTCGAGCACGTCGTCGTGTGCGAGGTTGTCTATCCAGACCTTCGTGGCGAGGAAGAAGTCCTCGCGGTCCACCGACGAGTCGGCGATTCCCCTGCCGACGTCCTCCTCGTTGCCGTAGATTTGGGCGGTATCGACGTGTTCGTAGCCCAAATCGAGGGCGTAGGCGACGCTGTGTGCACACTCGTCGCTGTCCGTGTTCTCCCACGTTCCGAGTCCGAGTTTCGGAATTCCGTCGCTGTTGGCGTCGTATGTCATCGTATTTCCTGCAAGGGGAAGCAACGAAAAAGGGGTTGTGGCGGCGGAAATCCTGTGGGGGGAATCGTCCCTTAGATTCCCGCTTCCGGAGAACTTAACCGCGCTCCGACAGACTGGCCGTGTATGCGAATCGCACTCTTAGGGGGTACCGGCGACATCGGGCAGGGACTCGCGCTCCGTTGGGCGTACGACACGGACCACGAGGTCATCATCGGCTCGCGCGACCCCGAAAAAGCCCGCACGAAGGCGACAGAGTACGAAACCGAACTCGACAGTCTGGGCGTCTCCCGCTCCATCAACGGCTTCGCCAACGGCATGGCCGCCGAACGCGGAGATATGGTCGTGCTCGCCGTTCCGCCGTTCCACATCCGCGACACTATCGAGGCGGTCGCGGACCGCCTCGACGACGTGGACGTCCTCGTCACCCCCGCCGTGGGGATGGACCGCGACGAAACCGGGTTCCACTACAAGCCGCCGAACGTCGGAAGCGTCAGCGAACTCGTCGCGGACACCGCACCGGACGGCGTTCCCGTGGTCGGCGCGTTCCACAACCTCTCGGCCGACCGTCTCGCCGACCTCAGCCTCGACCTCGACCAGGACACGCTCCTCGTCGGTGACGACGACGATGCCAAGGAACTCGTCGGACGACTCGCCGAAGAGATAGACGGACTGCGGGCGCTCGACGCCGGTGGCATCGGAAACAGCGCGGAAGTCGAGAGCATGACGCCGCTCCTCATCAATCTCGCGCTCGAAAACGAGGGGATGCACGACGTCGGCGTGCGGTTCGAATAGCGTCCGCTGGTCGTGAATCCCGGACGGTTCGTAGCTGTTCGAAAAAGACTGCGTTGTGGCGGGACCGGAATTATGCGCCGGCTTTCTCCAAGACGCGTTCCAAGTCGTCGCGCTGGGTCACGCCGACGAAGCGCTCGACGACGCCCTCGTCGTCCTCGATGACGATGGTCGGAATCGAGCGAACCTGGTACTCGTTGGCGATGTCTTGGTGCTCGTCCACGTCTACTTTCTCGAATTCGACGCTCTCGTCCCAGTCCTCTTCGAGTTCGTCGAGGATCGGGTCTTGTGTCTTGCACGGCCCACACCAATCTGCGTAGAAGTCGAGTAACTTGACGGTCATGCGTTGCTCTTGGAAGGTTCCGTCGCCGCGTGCATAAGGGTTTCTTCCTCCTCGTCCTCTGCTGCCTGTTCGTCACTCTCAGTCGCATCGGCCGCCCTCCAGTCAGGTGATTTTCTCTATTCGTCGCTCCATCTCTCCGTCCATCCACGCGGCGAGTTCCTCGGGGTCCTCGTCGCGGAACGAGGCGTACTTGTCATAGAATCCCGTGTGTCCCAGAAACCGAACCGCGTCGTAGATGGGGCGGCGCTCCTCGAACCCGTCCGGGAGGCCGCCCGCCCGGTCCCGATAGCCGTCGTAGAACGCGCGGACTATCTCCTCGGGACCGTCGGCACGGAGCGAGTCGAACTGGAGGCCCCGCGTGCGCTCTACGTCCCGCACCGGGTCGCCGACGTGCGCGATTTCCCAGTCGAGAAATCCGATTTCCCCCTCGTTTCGCCCCTCGGCGTGGAAGCAGTTCGGACGCGCCGGGTCGCCGTGGAGGAGCGTCGCTGGTGTGTCGTCCAGCAGTTCTCGGTTGTCCTCCACGGCCTCGATAACGGCGTCGAAGTGGTGTGAAAAGCGGTCTTGCGACCCGATGTCGCTCATCTCGGTCATCGTCTCGACGAGCACGTCCGTCCACGGTTTCGCCTCCAGTTCCAGACCGTCCGCGCTCCCGCCGACGATGCGGCCGTGTTCCTCGAAACGAAGCGCGTGGACGTTCGCCAGCGAGAGTCCGACCTGTCGGGCCAGTTCCGCGCGCTCCGTCGCGTTCGCGTCGGACCACGAAGACAGCAGGTTCTCTCCGACAACCGGTGCCGTCACGAGATACGGAACCGCTCCGGCACTGTCGCTCGCCAGCACCGTCGGGACTGGTACGTCGCCGTGTTCGTCCACGTAATCGATTACGGCCCGTTCGCGGGCGATACGCGACCCGTCGCCGACGTTCGACATCTTCAGATACACCGACTCGCCGTCGCGGAAGTCGATGCCGACGGTTCGATTCTCGTCGTTCCATGAGGGGCCGGAGGGATGTACCGCGTCCACGTCGCGGTCGGGGAACGCGTCGTCGAGCGCCGCCGCGATCTGTTCGTCCATAGACATCACTTCTCCTGCCTCGATAAATGGGTTGGGTGTCTGGAGAACCGGATTCGATAGCATTGCGAAAGGTTTACCCCGACCGCTCTCGGACCCGAAACCATGAGCAGTGGTCAAAACTCCGGTGGGCTGATGTCCAGCGCCGGACTCGTGCGATACTTCGATGCCGAAGACCGGAACGCGATTCGAATCAACCCCAAGACGGTCTTCGCGTTCGGTGTCTTCTTCGGCGTCTTCATCATGGTGCTGAACTTCCTCGCGCTGTAACGAGGCCCTTTTCCCGACCTGTTCCGAAATGCCGGTATGAGTCTCAACGCTGGCGTCATCGCCGTCCAAGGCGACGTGAGCGAACACGCCGACGCGATTCGACGGGCCGGAACCGCCCACGGCGAATCCGTCGCAGTCACCGAAATCCGCCAGTCCGGTATCGTCCCGGACTGTGACCTCCTCTGTATGCCGGGCGGCGAATCGACCGCCATCTCTCGACTCCTGCAGTCGGAGGGTATCGCCCCCGAGATACAGGCTCACGTGGAGGCCGGAAAGCCGGTTCTCGCCACCTGTGCCGGTCTCATCGTCGCCGCGACCGACGCCGATGACGAGCGAGTCGATAACCTCGGCCTGCTGGACGTAACCGTCGAGCGCAACGCCTTCGGCCGCCAGAAGGACAGTTTCGAAGCTCCCCTCGACGTGACCGGATTAGACGACCCGTACCCGGCCGTCTTCATCCGTGCGCCGCTCATCAGCGACGTCGGGTCGGCGACCGTCCTCGCCGAGTGGGACGGCCGACCCGTCGCCGTCCAGGACGGACCGGTGGTCGGGACGTCGTTCCACCCTGAACTCACCCCCGACAGTCGGATTCACGGCCTCGCGTTTTTCGCCGACGAGTAGGGCGTTCGGCGGTCGGCGCGGGTTTTGTGGCGCTTCCATTCGCCCGCGGTAAGCAGGTTTTTGCCGCTGGGCCGCCACGGTTCGCTATGGACGTTACAATCGACGCGGTACGTGTCGCCGCCACGGGGGAGGGTCCGCTCCCCGTGGTCGTCCTCGCACCGGACGACGGCGACGACGTGCTTCCGATTTTTATTCGATTCGAGGAGGGTATCAGCATCGCCCGTGGCATGGAAGCCGAGGATATCGGGCGACCGCTGACCCACGACCTCCTGCTCGACGTGATGGAGGAACTCGGTGGCCGCATCGAGCGCGTCGTCGTCACCGAGTTGGACGACAACACGTACATCGCCGACCTTCACATCCAGACGCCACGCGGTCACGAAGTCGTGGACGCCCGCCCCAGCGACTCGCTCGCGCTCGCCGCCCGTACCGGCACGCCCATCGAAGTCGCTGACGAGGTGTTCGACCACGGCCACCAGGAACGCGCACAGTTCGACGAACTGCAGGACATCCGAGAAGTCGCCCAAATAGGCCAATGAACGACGTACTTGACGACCTGTTCGAGGTCATCGAAGACCGGAAGGAAACGCTCCCCGAGGACTCCTACACCGCCTCGCTGTTCACCCACGAGAAGGGCGAGAACGCCGTCCTCGAAAAGTTGGGCGAGGAGATGACGGAACTCATCCTCGCCGCGAAGGACGACGACCGGGAGGAGATGGCCTACGAGGGTGCGGACGTCATCTACCACCTGCTCGTTCTGCTCTCGATGAAGGACATGGAACCCGCGGACTTGCGCGCGGAACTGGAATCGCGGCGCTGAATCGCGGCGCTATCGCTCACCTGAAAGCACGTCGCAGCAAAAAGAACGAATCGGATTTAGCTGACGAGTTTCTCTTCACCGCGCTCGACGATGATGCGGCACGGCGGGGAGATCTTGTTGTAGGCACGGCGGAGCGCGTCCTTCACGAGGGGCGCGTCGTCCACGGTACACCACGCGGTGAACACTCGATCACCGTTGGCGATTCGTGCTGCCGTTCCGACCGGCTTACCGAACGCCTGTCGCATTCCGTCGGAAACACGGTCCGCACCCGCACCGGTCGCCTGCTTGTTCTCGCGCAGGACCTGGTGGGGGAACTTGCGGAGAATCATCTTGTAGCCGGTTTCGCCGATGTTCTTGAGCAGGAAGCGGTTCGCGGACAGGCGGGAGGCCTCCAGCGCACCGTGGCGAATCTGGCATTCTTCTTCGACGATGAGGGAAATCTGAACGGGGTAGTCGTCCTCGTTGCTGTCCACTTCGCCCATCTTGTGCTGTGCGATCTTCGAACCCGGAATTCCGGTGATGTATTCGCGTCGCGTGTACGAGGGCTTGTCGATGGCCCGGTACATCGAGGCAGGTTTGTCGGACATAGTTACTACTGAATCTGTTGGTCAGGGCGTGAATAAACCCTTCGAAGCGCGTTCGACCCTTACTGGACGAAATCGCCGACGAAGCGGTCAGGGACGTACGCCAGCATGTGCGACGGAATCCGCCCGACCAGCCATTCCGCGATGTTCACGAGGGGCTTCCGAAGGAGCGCGTAAACCCCCGAAATCATGACCGCGAGGACGACGAGCGTCTGAATCGTCCCGTCGTAGAGCACGAGGCTCGGCACCGCGAGTGTGACTCCCAGCGCGAAGTCCTCCGGCGCGCCGTCGTACCGAATCCAGCGACGCGGCGGAATCCACTGCCCGTGGAAGTGGCTGTACACCGCACGTTCGGACTGGCCGAGCCACGGTTTCAGTTCCAATCCGCCTCCGAAGGCGTCCGAAACGGAGTGTGCGGCCGCCGCGAGGAGGAAGAACCCGAGCGCGAAGGTCCACGGGTTCGGTACCAACATCGCCCCGGCGAGCGCCGCTGTCGCCGCAATCGAGTAGTACACCGGGAAGTGCAGCGTCTTCCTGTGTCCCGAATACAGGTCGAAATCGGGAAACACCCCGCCGGCGAGCCCGGCGAAAACGGCGACGGGAGCCAACTCCGGTGCGACGAAGAGCGAGGCACTCCCGAGCAGCACGCCGATAAGGGCGTGCGTCGTTGCCATCATAGTACCATCGATACGCAAGGTTCGCATAAACACCTGTCGGAAATTCGTGGTACTACATAGCACACGCCGATAGCCACTGTTTACTTCTTCCGACACTTAGCGCAAATCGGGATGAAAATCGGCATCTCTTCGTCTCGTCTCGTCCGACTGATGCAGTTGGCCATCCTCGGCATCACGTTCGTCGGCCTCGTGACGAGGAACGTCGGAGTGTTCGTGAACGGCGTCTTCGCGTTCGGCATCACCGTTCTCCCCGGGGTGTTGCGGCGCGACTATCGCCTCTCGCTCGACACGTCGCTGACGCTGTGGATTACGGCCGCCGTCTTCCTCCACGCAATCGGCATGCTCGGACTCTACGACGAGGTTTGGTGGTGGGACCACCTCACGCACCTGCTCTCCGCGACGCTCGTCGCGGGCGTCGGATACTCCACCGCGCGCGCCTTCGACGAACACTCCGACGCGGTGTTCTTCCCGCCCCGGTTCATGTTCGTCTACGTCCTCCTGTTCACGCTCGCGTCCGGCGTCCTCTGGGAAGTTCTGGAGTTCGCCGCGCGAGGGAGTGCTCACATCATCGGTGTAAAACCCGTGCTCATTCAGTACGGACTCGACGACACCATCGTCGACCTCATCTTCGACGCCGCGGGCGCGGTGCTAGTCGCGCTGTTCGGAACCAGCGTCCTCTCCGAGACGGTCGAGACGCTCCTCGCCCGGTTTTCGAGGGAGAGCGACTGACCGACACCGTTCGTGCCCGTTCGCTGGGGCGAAATATCGATAAAAATCAGTGCTGCTGTTCCGTTTCGTTCCCGACCCGGAACGGGACGTGGCTCGCGGCGAAGCCGTTCCGACTCACTCCCGCGAGTAATCCCACCCCGTCACGTCGCTCGGGAGGATTTCGCCGTTGATGTGCCACGTCCGGGGCCGGTAGGCGACGACGAGGATGCCCGCGTAGAATGCGACGACGATGCCCGTGACGATGGTTCCGGGAATGTGACCGATGGCGGCCGCTTCCGGCCACGTGTCGTTCGTGTAGGCCGTCAGCTGGAACACCCACGCCACGAGCAGGACGAAGAAGAGCGGCGTGTACACTCGACGGAGACGGTGTGCCAGCGCCTCTTCCAGTGAGACCTTCATCTTCGGATAGCGGTAGTCCTCGCTGAGCTTTCGTCGCCACTCCTCGTCCACGACGCCTTTGGAGTCGTCGAGTCCGAGTGCGAACACGTTCTGCTGGAGCATCCGGACCCGCGAGCGCCAGATGTCGTAGGCGCGGTAGCGACGCGCCTCGATGAGCAGAAAGATGCTCACCGTGATGATGGCGAGGAGGACGATGTAATGGGGATTGCTTCGACTGGAGAACGCCCACGTCAGGATGGCCGCCATCAGCGTTATCGCCCAGTTGCTCGTCCGGTCCAACCGCTCGCGCCAGAACTTCATTCGGTGAATCTCGCCACGGTACAGGTGCGCGAGCGAGGAACTCGGCCCCATGTTCTGCTCCAGCAGTCCCGCGCCGATCTCTGTGCCACTGGTATCCGGTGGTTCGGGTGTATCTTCGTCAGTCATAATCGGTGAGAGGTGTCGGTTTCTATGTCTACAGTATTGTGCTGTAGAGTAAAAACCGTCGTGGTTCCGTATCGCCGACCTTCGTCTCACCGTGTCCCTTTCTCGGTCGTTTGTCGTCTCTCTCTCCGTCGATAACCGTCGCTCTCGCGTTCAGATTCGTGATTAGTTCCAACTGACGCAAACGAACCGCTCGGCCGCGCTGCTATGCGGTTTCGCGTCGGTAAAAGTGTTGTAGTAGGGTATTCCTCACAAAATCGTCGCCCGATTACAGACGGGTGACGTTCTTCGCTCGGGGGCCTTTGGGGGCCTGTTCGATATCGAATTCGATCTCCTGTCCCTCTTCGAGGTCAGCGCCGCCCACGTCTTCCATGTGGAAGAAAACGTCGTCGTCCGCGTCGTCCGTCGAGATGAAACCGTAGCCGCCAGTGTCGTTGAAGAAATCAACTTTGCCTTTCGCCATTGCTTTTGTATGGAATGGGGCCCCACTGATAACACTTCCGAGAGTGGTGTTACCACGACCGTCGGGTTTTTTTACTCTCCGAGGATTCGTGCAACTACCCCCGCGATGAGGACGAGCGCACCGGTGATGAACGTCCCGGGAACCGGGAGGACGAACAGAACGAGACCGAGGAACAGAATGGGCGTGGATGTTTTCATGACGAACTGGGATTCATCCGGCCCACGGTTACGGTTTGTGGGCGAAAAGGGACATGACGTGAGTCGAGCGAGGATTCGTCAGACGACCGCGAAGACCACCAGTCCGACTCCGACGGCACCCGAGAGTGCCCCGATGCCTCGTGCCAGTCGTTCGCCGTCGGGTGCCAGTATCTCGACGGATATCAGCGCGGTGACGGCGACCATCCAGAGAAGGTTCATCGACCCCACGACGACCATCAACGCCATCAGCGCCCAACAGCATCCGACGCTATCCACGCTCAGTCGCCATCCGGAACGGAGCGCACCGCGAATCCCCGAAACGTCCCCCTCGAAGACCCCGCTGGGTCGCCGACAGTGTTCCAGATGGTGGCGTTTGAACGGCGACAGTTGATACGCGGACAGCACCAACAGCGTCGCCGCCAGCAGGAAAACGCGGTTCTCCGGCGCGATGGATCCGATGGGAACGACGAGATTGAACGCGAGCGGGACGACCCCCGTGAGGACCCAGACGAGCGTGTACGTTCCCATCACCGACACGACGGTCGCCGTCCGTCTCACCTTCGTCGTCTGCCCAACCGCGTCGGCGTACGCTCGAAACGCGTGTGCGGACGACGGGTACATCATCGCGGTCATCATGGCCCCCCACAGGACCAGATAGAGGCCGACACCGGCCACCCCGTTCGACAGCGCCATCGCCTCCGGGACTCCGGGAGCGGACATGTGCATCGCCATCGCCGACCCCGGCATGGGAAGGACGCGAGTTGCGAGCAGTATCCACGCGAGAAGCGCGACGCCGTAGGTGAACAGGACGACGGGATGTCGTTGGCGGGCGAAGAACCGACGTGAGGTATTCCAGACGTGCATAGTTTCCTCCGAGCGGTTCCGCCATCGCTCAACAGACATACGATAGCAGTCGGCATAAGACTGCTCTGCTCTCGCTGAATCCCGCTCAGTCGTCCGCGTACGACGCTTCGGGGCGGAACTGTCGGCTGATGACTTTCCACCGTCCCGTCGAGAACCGATAGTAGTTGAGGACCGCCGGAATCGTCGTCTCGGCGACGAACGAGAGGTACAACCCCGTGATTCCGAGCGCCGTCGTCGCCCCGAGGTACGCCAGCGGAATCGAACAGCAGAACATCCCAACCGCCTGTGCCATGAACGGCCAGCGGGTGTCGCCGCTGGCGTCGAGCGGCCCCGCGACCGACCCGTTCACTCCCTGTGCTAGGATGGCGACGCACGAGACGTACACGAGCGACACCGCGACGGGAATCGACGGGTCTCCCGAGTCGGCGACGAACGAGAGCACGATGGGTTTTGCAAACGCGAACACGAGAGCGGCCGCGACGACGTACGTCGCCACGGAGAAGAGAATGACATCGCGGGCGTACGTCTCGGCACTCCGCTCGTCTCCCGCTCCGAGTTCTTGCCCCACGAGGCTGCTCGACGCCAAGCCGAATCCCCAGCCGGGCGTGTTCATCAGGCCCCAAATCCGACGGCTGATGACGTACGCCGCCGCGACGCTCGGGCCGAACAGGGCGACGATGGCGAGCATCGGAAACTTGGCGACCGTCCACACCATGTTCCGCCCGACGACCGGCAAGCCGATGTGCACCACCTGCCGGACCGTTTCCACGTCGAGATACGTCCCGGTCGGGTCCACCTTCACGGGCAGTTCGCCCACGCCGGGAAGCCGACCGGCGACGACCCCGACGGCGAACACCGCGGTCACGACGACGTTCGAGAGGACCGTTCCCCACGCCGCACCGGCGACGCCCATCCCGAACTGGAAGACGAACACGGCGCTCAGGACGATGTTCGTCACCGCGCCGCCCGCCCGAAGCAGCATCGGCGTCCACGCGTCGTCAGCGCCGATGTAAATCCGACTTCCGACGAGGTTGAGGGCGGCGAGCGGAACTCCGAGCGAGACGATGTGCAGATATCGCGCACCCAGTTCGACGGTCATCTCGTCGCCCGTCATCAACGAGACGAGTTCCGTTGGAAATAGCCAGAAGGCGGCCGCAACCGGAAGCGAGACCAGCAGCACGAGCGCGACGCTCGACCGAATCGCTTGGCCCATCTCCTCGTACGCGCCCGCCCCGTATCGCTGTGAGACGAGCGCGATTGTCCCGCCCGCAAAGCCGCCGCCGAGCGAGAACGCCATGCCCCAAAACGGTGCCGCGAAGCCGACGCCCGCGATGGCCGCCGGTCCGATGGCGATGCCGACGAACGCCACGTCGACGGCGTTTTTCGACATTCGGGCGATGCCGGTGACGATGCGCGGCCACGCTAAATCCGTCGTTCGCCGCACGTTTTTCGCGTCGACGAGGCCCAGACGGGAGAGTACGAGACCGATTGCGAGAATAGTCCACCGTGCCGGGTTCGGGAAACGAGCGTCCACAGAGGTTGTTTCGAATCGAAACTAAAAGTTCTTTTCAGATGCGGTAAGAGACTGGGGTGTTTGGATATTCCGATATATTCTCTCTATATCATTCGATTTGAATGGTTCCCATTCAGAATTATTCGCAACCTGATTTGAATCGGTACAGCACGAGTTTCTTTCCTTTACTGGACCTCTCAAGTTCAAGCACGGCTGTTCCGTTCGACGATATCAATTTTCGCATCGTGTCATCGCGTTTTGGTGTCCGGCCAACCGTATCAATCGCGAAGCAAAGTTTATTTTCCTGTATCGCTTTCCGTGTCTTTTTTTCGACGCTAGCGTTTTGATATCCGATTCCTGATAGAACCAGATCCGTGGATCCGTCATTATCGATGTCATAGCGTTTTGTCGCTTCTGATTCAAACGAGTAGTCGATAGTTCGTTTATCTCCGAGATACCAACGAATGGGAAGTGGGACACCCGCAGCAACGCGGACCGGTTGCTTTGATTCTCGTGTCACCGTGTCATTTATTACGTATGATGTCACATCATCGTACTGAGAATCCGAACGAGGGGATTTAGTGAAAGTTCCGCTGATTCCAAGAACTGGCGCAGAAAACACTAACAAAAGAGCGATAGCTATGGTTGCCATGTGCCGATAGGGAACTATATTTTTGAAGTCTAGTATTTCATCGAGAATTCCGAAGACGAACCCGGACGCAATGATGATGAGGAGAGGATAGAGTGGAAGAACGTATTTCGGATTTTTAACGCTGACGGAACTGATGAGTATCAGTGGGGACAATGTAACGATGGTGATCAGAACGATTTTTTGGCGTTTGATTACGGGAACTCTCTTTTTGATACCCGAGCGGAGGAACAGGTATGGCAGTCCGATAAGACCTAGTGCTGGAATAATCCCGTTTCCGTTGGCCATCCAGTAGAGATACGACCAAAACGGCGGCTTCTGATACTCTTTTCCTGCGACTAGAACTCGATGCCCCGTATTTATGTGGTCCATGTTGTGTGCGAAGGCTTCTCCAAAAGCATACACGATGTTACTCAAAAGTGGAATCTGAAATATCAACTCAACCACCAACGGGAAACTATGTCCCGCATAGTAGTCGGGATGCGGTGAGAACAGAAATGGAATGTAGATAACTACGAGACTGATGACTCCTCCCGTAAGCAGTCTTTTAACATCTTCCAGTGCCTCGCGCCTATCGTTCATTCGATGTTTGATAGTATAGAGAACCCCGACGGCGATTGCAAGCGCGAATATCGCCCCTTGTAGTTTCGTTGCAGCAGTCGTTACTATCAACGCACCTACGAGGAGTCCGTATTTCGTGTGTAGTGAGTTGGTAGAACTCCATCTGACGAGGGAATACATAAGGAGCACTACGAAAAACGTGAACGTTATATCGAGATAGGCGGTTGCGGTCCATCGTGTGAACACTGGGTTGCCAGCAAGCGCGACTGCTGCTACTATTCCTACTCGTCGTGAAAAGAGTTCTTCCCCAAGGTGGTATGTTACATACAGTGTTCCGAGTGCGAATACGACGCTTGGTAATTTCACTCCGAATTCGGTCGGACCAAACACTGCCTGACTAATCGCCATAAAATATTTTGCTACGGGTGCATGCGAATGAGTCGGATTTCCATATATGTATCCTTCTAACATCGATTTACTTGCTCGTGCAAATATGGCTCCATCCATGAAGATGGCTCCGTCCATGTTCATCCCGTACCAAATCCCAGCAAATAATAGAATAAGCCAAATCTCTCCTTCGCTTTGGAGTCTATGCCGAAGAGTTTGATGTATGTCTCTAACAACCATATCCCGAATATTTGACCTACTGGAAATGAGTATTTTGCTTTTCACCACTCTACTGTTTCACATATCTAAACACACCTTGCGATTCGCATTAGAATTCCTTCCTGTCGACGCCCTTTATTCCGTATCGAGAATCTACTTTTTACATTCCAGTATCAGATCGTCCTATTCATCTCTCGAATAGGACCGCTTTCCGCTACTAATCCAAAACAGTTACGTGATGTGTCATTCCCTTCCTAAATATGATTGATCGAATTTCAGTACTCTCAAAACGAACGAAAATTACGCTCCGTATTTTATTTCTCGTTATTTTAGTGCTCCTCTCTGCAGCTATCGTTACCACTGGTGGTCGTTCTGTCGAGAAAACGTCCGCCGGCTCAAATATATCTCCTTCAACGTTTAAAAATGAATCTAGATTGACTATTGTTACGGCGTTCCACGGCCCACTTTCTGTCTATAATCGGAGTGGTGGTCTTCTATATCGAAACAGGTCACACCACTCTTACTGGGATGTTGATCCCGTCAGGGGAACGAAGTCCACGTATGTATATTCCGCAACAGATGTTCTCACCCGCTCAGAATGTCATGCAGATACGAAATGTGTCCGCAATGTCGTGGAAGAAATCAATCTGACTACTGGACGTGTCAACTCTATCTTCTCTAGGATTCGTCGAGGTACGATAAATAATGAGTGGCATGATATTGATCGAATTAATGACACTCACTACGCCATCGCAGATATCAAACGAAACGAGGCATACATCGTAAATGTTCGGACCGGAGTAACCGTCTGGCGGTGGAATGCACAAGATGCGTTTCCTTTGTCTTCGGGGGGTTCGAACGCGTTTGGGACGAATTTCCCTGGCGATTGGACACATCTGAACGATATAGAAGTTCTCGATGATGGTCGAATCATGCTCAGTCTTCGGAACCAGGATGCGGTAATTTTCATCAATAGAACGACTGGTTTCCAAAAGAACTGGACTTTGGGGTCTGATAACGAGTATGATATAATGTACGAACAACACAACCCGGATTATATCTCCAAAAGTAACGGTGGCCCCGCTGTCGTACTTGCTGACTCCCAAAATAATCGTATCGTGGAATATCAACGAACCGATGGAAAATGGGAACAAACGTGGGTTTGGAGCGATAGTGAAATGCTCTGGCCTCGTGACGCTGATCGCCTTCCGAACGGAAATACACTTATCACCGACACCAACTCCGGACGTATCATCGAGGTAAATAAATCTGGGAAGAAGAAGACGGTGATTAACTACCACGGTCCGGGTCGAATATACGAATCCGAGCGAGTTGGTACCGGTGATGAAAGCGCGGGTGGTCCGAGCGCCCGTACAGCAAATCTACAGAGCCGAGGTATGACAACTGTCGATGGAAAAGCGTCACACACCATAGAACGGTCTCGACTACAAAACCTGTGGTCTGGCGTGAAACAGGTACTCCCGACGAAAATACTTAACGCGATAATGTTCGTAAAGCCCACCTGGCTAACGTTCTCTGATATCGGTCGGATGATCGGTATCGGTATCGTAATCGCCGCTTGGGTCTGCCTCGAATTACTGTGGACAACCCTCTCTATCTCCATTCAGTCACCTGTACGCGTTCATCGGTAACTCGAGGATACTACTGCTACTGAAGGATGTCGCGGTTCGGGAAACAAGCGTCCACGGAGGTTATTTCGAATCGAAACTAAAAGTTCTTTTCAGATGCGGTAAGGGAAGTGGGAGTTCGCATCGTTCCGTTTCTGTTTCCGTCTCGACTCACGTCTCCGGGGTGAGAACCACGCGCGAATCCCCCGTCACTTCCACCCGATAACCGAGATAGGCGAACGCGACGGACGACACCGCGTCCGAGGAGGTGATCCGTTCGAGGGCATCGCCATCGACGACGAAGTAGAGCGGATCGAGGTCGTCCACGTCGGCGTTTTCTGCTGCCATTACTGCCGATACCACGGCTTCACAGACGGATTCGTCCGAACCGATACCGCGTTCGTAACTGTCCGGTGATTGAGTGTTCGCCGGTTCGACTGGCATGCTGCTCGTTGATTCCTTCATGGGTCTCACTCGTTGGCGAGTCGAACGTTAAGAGCAAACCACTCGGATTTCGACCCGCCCTGTAACGACGTATGGAGCGCCACGTGATTAAAGACAGGCGCGCGATTTCGGGGTCCGAAATCGCCCGCCTACCGGACCGACGTTTTTATCCGATGCGGCCCTACGTTCGTCCGTGAGCAAGGAATGGGGACCTGACGACATCTTCGACGTTCTGGCGAGCAGAACGGCGAGGGAGATACTACTCTTGAGCAGCTCCGCGGCGATGTCCGTACAGCAACTCGCGGAGGAGTGTGGCGCGTCGAAACCCACCGTGTATCGGCGTATCAACAAGCTCCACGAGTACGATCTGCTCGAACAGAAGGTCGTCATCGACGAAAGGGGGAACCATTACAACACGTACCGGACGAACATGGACCGAATCTGCTTCGAAATCAGTGACAGCGAATTCGTCGTCACCATTCGGTTCGACGAGGACCTCATCGACCGATTCGTATCGGCGTGGACCGGTCTCAGAGGGCCGGAAAACGGAGTTGATTGACGTGTCACTCGTCCACATCACAGGTGAGCGCTCGTGGTGAACGGCGTCCTCTTCTGGACGTTCGTCCTCACGAACCTGTTCGTCTTCGCCGTCGGCTCGGCGCTCACGTACCTGAGCTATGCGGCGTACCAACGGGTGGGACAGCGCTCCTTCCGATACGCGATTCTCGGGTTCGGAACCGTGACGGTCGGCTCGCTGACCGAACTCGTCTACGAACTCCTGATAAAGCGGAGTAACGAACTCGACATGACCGAACTGCTCGTCCTCCGCACCGGCGAATCGGCGCTCATCGGTTTGGGACTCGTCTTCCTGTTCTACTCGCTGGTGAGTCCCGACCGGTCGTGAGCGGCCGTGGGAATCACTGTTGCGTGTATTCGTGGTTCTGCCGGTGCTCGCTTCGCTCGCGAATCAGAATCACAAGAATGCCGCCTCCCGGATTTGAAACTACGCCGAGACGGTCGCCTCGCTCCGCTCCCGCTGCGTCTCGTCTAATTCAAATCGCGGTCGGGTGCATGTTAGTTCGCTCCGCTCTCGATGAGTTGGTCGAGGCGACTGACCTCGTGAGTGAGAGAATCGACGTCATCCGGCGCGCTTCTCACTACCTTCGCTCGTCGATGTCGGAATGGCCGTATCGACACGAGAAGCATCCGTATCCGGGCGTGGTTCGGTCGCATGACTCTCCTTCGATAGTGCTCGGAGCGATAGGACAAGAATGGCTCCGAGGAGTACCAATCCGCCCGCGACGCCGAACGCGACGCCGTAACCGAAGGTAGCGACCCACCCACCGAGTACCCCACCAATACCACCTGCGATGGCACTGAGGGCCGTGTAGACCCCGAGAACTTCGCCACGGACGTTCCGTGGTGCGAGACGGGTGACGATTGCAGTGCCGACGACGGCGATGACCGCCCACGTCAAGCCGATAGCGGCGAGACCAACGCCAGCGGCTCCGAATCCGAGCGTCACGGCCCCCAAACCGGCCACCAGTGCAGTTCCCGGAAAGAGCACGCTACGAACCGCGAGCGCACCAGATTGAAGGAGCCGAACATCGTATCGCGATGCGAACGTCCCGACGCCCTCGTAGAGAACCGCGGAGGCGAGACTCGAAGCCAAGTAGAGGGCGAACACCTCCTCGGAGTCGAAGCCGGTCTCTGTGAGAAACAAGGGCAGTGGTGCCCAGAAGACAGCGAACCCAGTGAAAAAAAGCACGGCGGCAACTAGGTAGGTCGCCAAGGCCGGATTGATCCGGTTGAGGAGTCTGCGCGGGTGGAACTGTCGGGTGGTCCAGTACAACCGGTTCGGTGAGAACACGAAGGCGGTTCCCTTTATGCCTCGATTTGAGGTCGAGAGGAGTCGCGCGACCTTGCGGATTTTTCGTTCGCTCGTGACGTGGGCGCTCGGGTCGGGACGCGGAAGCGACCGGACAGCCCCTATCACGCTCATCCCCGCACTGAGGGCGAACACCCAGAAGAGCGCGCGAGTGACGGTTTCCTCCCCGACGAGTTGTCCCCCGACAAACGGCCAGATGGTCCCAAGCACGAGACCACCAGCCCAGCCATAGCCCTGATATTTGTTCAGCACCCCAATACGCTCACTCCACGCGGATTCCGGCGCGTCGTCCACGACCAGCATCGTCAACACGGGTGCGATGGACGAAACGACCAGCCAGATGACGGCGTTGGCGACGATGACCGCAGTCACGCTGCTCAACAAGGGAATCGCGGCGAGGAAGATGGCGACGGTAGCGAGTGTTATCACCACCAGTGGCCGCCGATGGTCGACACGATTGGCGAGTCGGCCGAACACTATCGCTCCCGGGGCACCGATGAGTGCGGCCGTCGCCGCCAAGATACCCAGCTCCACCGTTGAGGCACCGAGTTCGACGATGTAGAGCGGTATCAGCAGGGACGCACCGCCAAACGAAATCGAACCGAGCGCCCACGAGTAGAGCCACCGTTCTTTCATAGTTGGGACTCTGTATGGATTCCGTATGAATTTGGGGGGTTACTGTTGTAAAAATACCTTTTCGAGGCTGCTCTGGGACGAAACTGATGGTATCGCCTGCCCTCGCTGCATTCCGTCGTCCCTTGGATTCCATTTTTGTTGCTCACGGTATTGATTGCAACAGAAATGTCGCCTCCCGGATTTGAACTACGCCCGAGAACCTGCGCTCCGCGCAGAACCTCGGTCTACTTCAAATCCGCTCGGGACCACGCTGGATTTCAACGCGACTCGCTTCGCTCGTCGGTTTGAAATCACAGAAATGCCGCCTCCCGGATTTGAACCGAAGCAAGACATTCCGGCTCACTCGCTCCGCTCGCTCGCGGGCTGTGTCTTGCAGGGTTCAAATCGCGGTCGGGTTGCAGTTTCACGGCCAACGTCTCACTCGCTCCGCTCGTTCGAATTGTTGGCCGTAGAAACATGCCGCCTCCCGGATTTGAACCGGGGACAGCTCGATCTTCAGTCGAGTGCTCTCCCAGTCTGAGCTAAGGCGGCTCATTCTGGAAAAGGCGGATGGTACAAAAAAGGATTTCGAAATCCACCCGAGGGGAGGCGGGCGGAGGGAAAACTCCTAACACACCCACGCACGGGTAACAGAAGCCATTTATCCGTTGTCGTGGTATTGTATCGCATGGGTGAACGTGCTTGCTATCTGGAGTTTTGCCCCGCGTGCGACGCGTCGGTGACGATGGTCGATGAGCAGTGTCCCGACTGCGGGAGATCGCTGTCTGATTCCGCGTCGCACGCACCGGATTGATTATGTGATTTTTTATCACGCTGGGTCTTGTCCCCCTGTCTTGGGGGGAGAGCATGAACGACACAGACCTCGCCACGCACGAGTGGTGGGAACGATACAAGGAAACGGTGAATAGCGACCCCGAGATGGGCGTTCGGGGCCACGACAAGTTCAGCGACAACTTCTACGTGGAGATCGGCGACGAGCGATTCCTCGTCGAGATGCAGGGCGGGAAGATTCGGGACATCATGCCGAATCCGACCTTGAACGACCGCTGGTCGTTCGGCGTCGAAGGCTCCCGCGAGGCGTGGGAGGAGTTCGTCCAGGAGAATCCGCCCGCGTTCAATCACGAAATCGTCGCCTCGCACTATCGCAGTGCGGTGAGAAACGAGGACGGCCACCTCCAGATGCGGGGAGACAACAAGAAGATATTCCAGAACTTGCGGGCGTTTCAGCGCACACTGGATTTGATGCGCGTCGCACACAACAACGGGGGGAGCTAACATGGTCGAGCACGGGACCGTCGAGCCCATCACGGGCAAGTACGTCCACACGGAGATCGGCGGCACGGACCACCGGATTTACTTCGAGGAGAACGGACCGGAAGACGGGATTCCGCTCCTCTGCCAGCACACCGCGGGCAACAACTGTCAGGAGTGGCGCCACCTCCTCACGGACGAAGAGATAACCGAGGACTTCCGCGTCATCGCCCACGACCTGCCGTATCACGGGAAGTCGGTTCCGCCGACCAGCCAATCGTGGTGGGAGGAGGATTACACGATGACGGCGAAGCAGTTCACCGAGACGCTGGTCGCGCTCGCGGACGCGCTTGACCTCGACGACCCTATCTACATGGGGTCGTCGATGGGTGGCAACATCGCGCTCGAACTGGCCGATTGGTATCCCGACCGGTTCCGAGCGCTCATCGGACTGGAGTGTGGCGCGCACAGTCCGGGCTTTTACATCGACTGGCTCGACCATCCACAGGTCAACACCACCGAGGTGAACGCCTACTCCTGCTGGGGATTGATGGCTCCACAGAGTCCGGAGCAGACGCGACGAGAGACGATGTACCTGTACGAACAGGGTGCGAACGGCGTGTTCAAGGGCGACCTCTACTACTACTCGGTTGACCACGACTATCGGGACAAACTCGACCAAGTGAACGCCGACGAGTGCCCGTTGTACATCGTCAACGGCGAGTACGATTACCTCACGACGCCGGACGATGGACGGGAAACGGCAAAAGGGGTCGGCGACGGAGCGACTGCCGTCGAGATGGCCCAAATCGGCCACTTCCCGATGAGCGAGCACCCGGAACTGTTCAACGCGTACCTGAAAGAGATACTCGCGGACATTACCGGGGACCGAGACGAGACGCTCCCGGACGTTCTGACGCCCGACGACGTGGGAATCGAACTCCAACCACCCGCACCCGCTCGGGAAAAACCCGCGGAATAGCGTCGTCTCATTTTTCAGTCTGGTCGCCGTCAGGAACGGAGTAAGCGGTGAATACCGCGACCGGGAGAAAGCTTATTGCTACACGGTACCGCAGTTCGAGATACCCAAATGGTGCAAGAGAACACCGATAGATGGGATGATTGCTTGGAACGCGAAATCGACGGCGGGGTCGAACTGTACGACCCTGAAAACGAAGACGCGTGGATTTGGTCCGATCTCGGCGTAGAACTCTCGTGGGAAGCGTAACTTCGGCGGTCTATCGAGCTGCATCCGAGTAACGAGCGATTTCCGGCCGGTGAACACGCGAGTTCTCCCCCTCGCGTTGCGACCGTTCCCCCCCTCGACCGCTCTTGGAATGGCTAATTGGTGGCAAATCCAGACACATATTTTACTTGACTATCTCGTCGGATAACAAGAGAAAATATTTATTCTACCAATTGGTGTGAATATGCAAACAGGTTCGAACGGGAAGACGGACCCTCCACCGTCACCGTTCAGATTCCTTCCCCGCTAGTACAATGCACGTCTCATCCTTCGAACGCGAAACGCTCAAATCACCCGCCTTCATCGTCCCCAGTTTCATCCTGTTGGGCATCCTCGAAACGCTGAATCGGTATTTTCGAATTCTATCCGGAAGACGGCAGGCGCACATCGACGTCCGGTGCTGTTGGCGACCCCTCGCCGAGGCCGTCCTCGCCGGGAAGCCGATGTACGTCCGTCCGGCGGTGGACAACAAACCGCCCCTGTTCGAACTGCTGAACGTCGCCGTCGCGGCGACCGGCCAGTATCTGCTGGTCTTCTTCGTGCTCATCGGCATCGTGAACGCGTTTTCCGCCATCCTCCTCTGGCGAATCTGTGCCGAGCGCAACGCCTCCCGCGTCGGACTGATGGCCGGACTACTGTTCCTGACGAGCGTTCCGGCCACCGGGGGTACCGTAGTCAACGTTCGCTCGTTCGCCATCGCGGGTATCCTCCTCGCGCTCTGGGTCAAACATCCCCTCGCACGCGGTGCAGTCATCGCGGCGGCTGGTCTGTTCTCCCAGCACGCGGTGTTCGCCGTTCCCGTTCTCGCCTACGACGGTCTTCGCTACCTCGAACGCGATGATTGGACGGCGTGGCTCACGAAATTCGTCGCCGGTGGGCTCGGCGTCGTCGCCGTCTCCTTCGCGTTCGTGTACGCCGTATGGGGGTCGGCGTCCTTCCACGGCGCGCTCTACTGGTCGTTCGGTGCCGCGAAGAAGTACACGACCAACCCGGCCGTTCCGTCGCTCATCGGCGACACGAGCCGGTGGCTCGCCGCTCTCTACCGTGAAACCATCAAACACCTCTTCCTCCTCGTTCCGGCCGCTGTCGTCGTCCACCAACTCGTCACCGAACGCGGTTCGAAACGCGTCCTTCGTTCGACGAACGCTCCCGTCGTCACGGCGACCCTCCTCGCGTTCGCGATGACGATACCTCTGTTCGTCCGCGCCTATCGCGCGTACTGGCTGTACCCGCTTCCCTTCCTCGCCCTGTTAGCGAGTATCGGCTATCAGCAGTTCTTCACGATCGGCCGGGACGGGTTCTCGTCGTCGGAGGAACGTCGGCGCACTGGTCGTGAGCGACCTCCTGCTCGCGGTCAGCACGACGATTCCCCGCGATAGAAGCGTTCGCCGTCGAAGGTGTCGCACTGCTCTTTGGTGGATTGCATCGCGCAGAATTATGGGTTCGGGCGGATTCGAACGACGCCCGGACATGCTCACTACGTTGCGCGTGCCCGGTCTACTTCGAACCCGCCGAACGTTTCCTTTCGTGGCCTCGGTGGTTCGCTTCGCTCATCGCGAAGCGTCACAAAATCCAGTGGGTTCGGGCGGATTCGAACCTCGCCAAGACGTTCCGGGTCGCTCACTTCGTTCGCTCCCGGGCATGCGACTTGTCTGGTTCAATCGCCCTCACGGACGAACTTACTCGTCACGTCCGTTCCTCGCAAAATTCGATGGGTTCGGGCGGATTCGAACTACGTGCAAGACATTCCTGCTCACTCGCGTTGCTCGCTCCGCGGGCTGTGACTTGCTTCGTTCGAACCGCCGAACGTTTCCTTTCGTGGCCTCGGTGGTTCGCTTCGCTCACCACGAAATGCCACGAAAATTCGATGGGTTCGGGCGGATTCGAACCACCGACCTCGGCCTTGTAAGGGCCGCGTCATAACCAACTAGACCACGAACCCGTACCGTGGAAAAATCGCTCCGGAGGAATAACTGTTACTTTCTCCGTTTCGTAACGACTACCACGCTCGCTAGCAATCCGCAAGTATGGACGACACGCTCTCCGAACTCGGCGAACAGGATGGCTGGAAGGTGGACGGGTTCGCCGCCCGCGTCCACTACCGCGGCGCTGACGACCACTACAGCATCGAGTACTATCACCCCAGCCAATGCGTGCTCTACTGGAAAGTGAAGGGGGACGGCGACGTGGCGGTTCCGGTCGGCCGCGGGACGGTGCCCGGCCCGCTCCGGGAACGCGTGCGTATGGATTTGACTGAAGCCGGTATCGACCCCGATGTCGAAAGTCGTAGCCTGTAACCGCCGCTACGTCTCCGTTTTCGAGTGACCACGTATCTCGTTTCTAGAAACAATGTATCTTTCCCGCAGTTGTTCCTTCTCTCCCTGTGATCGGACGGAGAACGAACCCTGGTGTATCCGTCCCTCCGCGATAGCGACCATCGCTTCGGATCTCCTCCCTGCCCGAACGCTTATGCGTGACTTGGCCGTTCCTGCGTTGGTGCACCACCGACTGAAGCGGCGGTGTTTCGGTTCGTAGGAAACTCTTATCAATACAGTGTCCCTTGAGAGAGAATAATGAGCATACACACGGACGAAGACGACCCGTTCGAGGAACAGCGGGAGAACGCCGACAATCCGATGCGGCGTCTGTTCGTCGAATACGGGGGCGAAAATCGCTTCGCCTTCGTCGTCGGGGTCGTCTCCAGTTTCTTCGCCCGGATTCTCAACCTCCTACCGCCGATAATCCTCGGCGTCGCCCTCGATTCTCTCATCAGCACGGACAAGAAAATTCCCTACTCGGAGGCGCTCTCCGGGCAGGTTCCGTTCCTGTCCGCGAGCATGGCCCAGGGGATTACACCGGGCACCGAAATCGGTCAGTTCTGGTTCTCGGTCGTCGTTATCGCACTCGCGTTCGGCGTAGGGGCGATGTTCCACTGGGGGCGTAACTGGGGCTGGAACTCGTTCGCCCAGAACATCCAGCACTCGATTCGGACCGACACGTACGACAAGATGCAGCGACTGGACATGGAGTTCTTCTCGGACAAACAGACCGGCGAGATGATGTCCATCCTCTCGAACGACGTGAACCGCTTAGAGCGGTTCCTCAACGACGGGATGAACTCTGCCTTCCGACTCGGCGTGATGGTCGTCGCCATCGCGGCCATCCTCTTCACCATCAACTGGCAACTCGCGCTCGTGGCGATGGTGCCGGTGCCGCTCATCGCGGCGTTCACCTACAAGTTCATCCAGATAATTCAACCCAAGTACTCCGACGTCCGCTCGTCGGTCGGCAAGGTCAACTCCCGACTGGAGAACAACCTCGGCGGCATTCAGGTCATCAAGACGAGCAACACGGAGTCCTTCGAATCCGACCGCGTGAACGACGTGTCGAACGACTATTTCGGTGCGAACTGGGACGCCATCGTCACCCGGATAAAGTTCTTCCCGTCGCTCCAGATACTCTCGGGGCTGGGCTTCGCACTGACGTTCATCGTCGGCGGCCTCTGGGTGTTCAACGGCGAAGGACCGTGGCTCTTCTCGGGGGACTTGAAAGCGGGTGAGTTCGTCACGTTCATGCTCCTCACTCAGCGGTTCATCTGGCCCATGGCGCAGTTCGGATCCATCATCAACATGTACCAGCGCGCGTACGCCTCCAGTGCCCGCATCTTCGGGCTGATGGACGAACCGAGTCGGATTCAGGAGAACCCCGACGCGAAGGACCTCGACGTCACCGAGGGGGAGGTCGTCTACGACCACGTGACCTTCGGCTACGACGAGAGCGAAACCATCGTGGAGGACATCACCTTCGAAGTCGAGGGCGGCGACACGCTGGCGCTCGTCGGCCCGACCGGGGCCGGGAAATCCACCGTCCTCAAACTCCTGCTCCGCATGTACGACGTAAACGAAGGTGCCATCCGCATCGACGGCACCGACATCCGCGACGTGAGTTTGCCGAGCATCCGCCGGAACATCGGGTACGTCAGCCAGAACACCTTCCTCTTCTACGGGACGGTCAAGGAGAACATCGAGTACGGAACGTTCGACGCGACCGACGCGGAGATAGAGGAGGCCGCCAAGGCCGCCGAAGCGCACGAGTTCATCACCAATCTGCCCGACGGCTACGACACCAAAGTCGGCGAGCGCGGCGTGAAGCTTTCGGGCGGTCAGCGCCAGCGGATTTCCATCGCCCGCGCCATTCTGAAGGACCCGGAAATCCTCATCCTCGACGAGGCGACCAGCGACGTGGACACGGAGACGGAGATGCTCATCCAGCGCAGCCTCGACAAACTCACCGAGAACCGGACGACGTTCGCCATCGCCCACCGCCTCTCGACCATCAAGGACGCGGACAAAATCGTCGTCCTCGAAGGCGGCAAAATCGTGGAACGCGGTCGCCACGACCAACTCATCGGCAACGACGGCCTGTATGCGCATCTCTGGGGCGTTCAGGCCGGAGAAATCGACGAGCTTCCACAGGAGTTCATCGACCGCGCCGCCCGGAGAACGGCGCGAACGGACGCCAACGACTGACCGCGGTTACGCACCGCTGACGGTCACTGACGGCGGCGATTTGGTCCGACTCGAAGGCGGTTATCACCGCCCGCGGTGGTACCGTCGTCCGCCTTTTTCGACCTGCAAATCCCGTTGTCGGGAAAGCGCCGCGTTCGCCTGTCGTTCGTATCGTCGAACCACCTCCTCGCGCTGTCGCTGTCGGCTTTTCGCCCGCTGTCGTTGCTGCTTCCAATTCGGGTCGCGGCGACCGCCGTACTTCGGTATCTCGCCCGTCTCCGATTTACGGACCGGTTCCTCCGACGATTCAGTGGCGACTTCCTCCTCGCTCTCTCGCGGCGCGCGTCCTTCCCGTTCGCGCTGTTCGCGTGCATTCAGTTCGTTTTCCTCCGCCCCGCGTTTCGGAACCCTGCTTCCGTACCGTCCGCCGTACGAGGACGATTTCGCCGGTCGTTCGTACTCGCCCTCCGGTTGTCGTTTTCCCTCGTACCGCGCCGGACCCGCCGGTGGATGCGGTCGCTCTTCCTCTCGCCGTCGTTTCACTTCTCGTCGTCCTTCTACCTCTCGTCGTCCTTCCTCGCCGCGCTCCTCGTCGTAGTCCGATATCTCCTCCGTCGTCTCGTCCGTGATTCGCTCCTCTTCCGTTTCCCGTCCGGTGTTCTCGTCTGATACCATTGTCTCTCTGGCCCGAAATACTCGCAAATAGCGAATAAACCGGCGTGACTGTTCAGACGGTTTGTCGGAGTTCCGTCGGCTGTTTCGAAACGGGTAACGGAGGGTTTCCTTAGCTCTGTGGCGATGTCCTGTTCATCGCGGGTTCGGATTGCAGAAACTCGACGCCGTACTCGGCCAACCACGAGAGCGTTTTTTGCACCGCGGCGGGGTCGGCGACGCGATAGCTCGCCATCGTCGGCGGTTCGTGTCCCACTTTGACCCCGAGTCCCATGTCGGGAAGGACGTGAAACGCGTCCTCGTCGGTTCGGTCGTCGCCGACGTACAGCGGAAGCCACGTTTCGTCGTCCGGGACGCGCCGCTCGTAGAGCCACCGAATCGCCCGTCCCTTGTGCCAATCGACGTCCGGGCGCAGTTCGATGACCTGCTTTCCGGTCGTGACGCGCACGTCCTCTACGTCCGCGACGACATCGCGGACCGCCTCCCGAACCTCCGGAACGCGGTCGTCGTCGGTGAGTCGGTAGTGAATCGACGCGGTGACGTCCTTGTCCTCGACGAAGGCTCCGTCTATCGCGGCGAGTTTCGAATCGAGAGTTGCGGAGAGGCGTCCGATTTCGTCCGTCGCGTCTTCCGCGACCGGGTGGGTATGTCGTTCGTCGCTCGTTCCGATTTCCAACCCGTGGTTTCCGGCGTAGGCGATGCCGTCCACATCGACTCGTTCTTGGAGGTCGTCCAATCCCCGTCCGCTGACGATGCCAACCTGGACGTCCGGCGAATCGCGGAGGTCTTCGATGACGGTCCGGGTCGCCGGTGGCAGCCGAACGTCGTCGGGGTGGTCTTCTATCGGTGCGAGCGACCCGTCGAAATCGAACATCGCCAACATCCCGTCCGTGTCCCGCAATCGCCGTACCAACGCGTAGAGGTGGTGGTGGAGCGGGTCGGGTACGTCTTCACTCATCGTCTCTGTGGTGATTTCGCGGCCACTTCACGGCCTCGTCGAATCGCTTCGATGGTTCGGAACTGGGCGTTCATCCATGCGTACACATCGTTCGAATGCACTTGTTTTCTGAGGTCGTGCATCCGTCGTTTTCGCTCCGACTTGGGAAGCGAGAGCGCGCGTTCGATGGCCTCCACGAACTCGTTCGTGTGATGGGGGTGTACGGTCACCGCCTCGTCGCCGAGTTCCTCGTTCGCGCCCGTCAGCTCGCTCAAAAGAAGCACGCCCGGCTCGTCCACTTGCGAGGCGACGAACTCCTTCGCCACGAGATTCATTCCGTCGCGCCGGGGACTGACGATACCGAGGTCCGCCTCGCGGTACAGCGCCGCCAACCCTTCCTTCGGGAGATGCTCGTTCAGATAGACGACCGGCACCCAGTCGTCGGTCCCGAACCGGTCGTTGATTCGCTCGATTTCCGATTCGACCTCCGCTTGTAACTTCCCGTACGCGTCTATCTGGCTCCTGCTCTCGCTCGCCTTTTGGACGTACGTGAACTCGCCGCGCCACTCCGGATGTCGCTCCCAGAACCGCTCCAGCGCGGTGAGTCGCTCGGGAATTCCCTTGGTGTAATCGAGTCGTTCGACCCCCACCGCGACCGTCTCGCCGAGGTCGTGCTCCCGTCGGAACGACTCCCAGAACGCCGTCGTCTCCGTCGAGTCGGCGAGTTCCTGTCGATTGTCGGCGTCGATGCCGAGCGGGAACGGTCGAACGAACGTCCGCCCGCCCTCGTAGACGACGCTTCGCGTCGCTCTATCGACTCGCGTCCCCGAGAGCATCGCGGCACAATCGAGGAAGTTCTGGCAGTATCGCTCCGTGTGGAACCCGACGAGATCGTTCGCGAGCAATCCGTCGAGCAGTTGCTCGTAGTGCGGGCACGCCTGAAACGCGTCCCACGACGGCCACGTGATGTGCCAGAACTGCATGCAGAACGCATCCGGTCGCTCCTCGCGCACCATCCGGGGAGCCAGCCCGAGATGGTAGTCCTGAAACCAGATCACCGACTCCTCGGTCGTCTCGTCGGCGATGGCGTCCGCGAAGGCCCGGTTCGCCCGCTGATAATGCTCCCAAAACGCGGTGTCGGCGTTCATCTTCGCCGGGTCGATGTGGCAGATCGGCCAGAGCACCTGATTGCTGTAGCCGTAGTAGTATCCCTCAACTTGCTCGTCCGTGAGTTCGACGCGCCGAATGTCGTAGGCTGGCGACTCGGGTGGTACGCCAACGCGCCCGTCCTCGTCGGCCACGTCGAAATCGGCGTCGCCGCTCCCCCACGCCACCCACGTCCCACCGGCGGACTGCATCACGGGGTCGAGCGCCGACGTGAGCCCCCCCGCCGGACGGCTGACGGAAATCTCGCCGTTCTCACGTTCGTGGCTGTACGGTTGTCGATTCGATGCGACTATCAGTTCCCGGTCCCCGAGGAGCGAGGAGACGGTTTCGGCCGTCGGTCCATTCCCTGTCATGATTTCGCTTCTGACCCCCGGTCGAGACTTGCACGTCTGTATTCGTTCATCAGTTATCGGTGGGTCGTGACTGCGACGAATAAGGCAGTCGTCCGTTCAACTGGTTTCGCCGTGAAAAACGATGGTAACGACCACTTACAGCGCTCGTAGGCTACAACTAGTCGCGGTAATCCTCTCGTTACGATTCCGTCAGAACGACTCCGTATCCGGGTCTTCGTCGGCCGCGGACTGTTCGACGCCGCCGCGGTCGGAGTAGCGTTGGCGACCGACCGCATCACTGTCAACCATTGTCATGATTGATTGTCGAACTTCCTCCGCCGAATCGAAGGTATCGTTCATCGGTCCGAGCACTTCTTCGAACGTTTCCGATCCCTTCGGATAGTCGATTTCGTACTCGCCGTACTCCGAGACGAGTTCGTCCACGTCCGCGGGATAGTCGTGTTCCTCCAGTTTGCCGCTCAGTTCCCCCAATTCCACACCTTGCTCTCGCTCGCGGTCGGACATGGACGGAACGACAGCACTGAGTTAGTAAGTCCTTCCGGCCGACCCCGCGATTACAAGGGGATTGCCGAACACGAAACCCGTATGCACCTCTCCGATGCGACGTGGACCGACGCCGACGACGTGGACACGGACCTCGCGCTCCTCCCCGTCGGAAGCACCGAACAGCACGGCCCGCACGCACCGCTCGGCACCGACTGGTTGAACGCCGAAGCCGTCGCGGACGCGGGCGCGGCGGCGTACGACGGCGAGGTCGTCGTCGCCCCGCCGATTTCCGTCGGCGTGAGCGAGGAGCACCGCCAGTTCACCGGCACGCTGTGGGTCTCGGAGGACACCTTCCGCCGGTACGTCCGCGAGACGGTCGCCAGTCTCGCCCATCACGGCTGGAATCGCGTCGTCATCGTCAACGGTCACGGCGGCAACGTGGCCGCGCTCCGGGAGGTCGCGGGGACGATAACCCGCCACGACGAGGCCTACGCCGTTCCGTTCACGTGGTTCGAAGCGGTCGGCGACCACCGGAGCGACATGGGCCACGCCGGGCCGCTCGAAACCGCCTTCCTCCGTCACACTCGCCCCGACCTCGTGCGCGAGGACGAAATCGAAGCGGCCCGCGAGGGCGCGAGCGACGGCTGGGGGGAGTGGGTGTCCTACACCAACCTCGCCTACGACAGCGCGGAGTTCACGGAAAACGGCGTCGTCGGCGACCCGACCGACGGTGACGAGGAGCGCGGCGAAGAACTGCTCGAACTGGCGACGCAATCGCTGGTGAAACTGCTCTCGGCGGTCGAATCGCGGGACGTGTCCCGTCCCGACCGCGAGTAGGTCGATTCGTCCCCCTTACTCTTCCTCTTCTTCCTCCGCGTCCGCCTCTTCCGCTTCCACCTCGTCGTCACCCGCCGATTCCTCGGCTTCATCGTCGTCGCTTTCGTCGTCGGCTTCCAACTCCTCCAGCGACCCCTTCAGGCTCGGAATCGTGCTCGCCAGTTCGCCGACCTGCTCGCGGGCGTCCTCGACGTCCGAGATGGCGGCGTCGATGGTCTCGATTTCGTCCTTCAGGTCGTCGGCGTCCTCGAACGCGTCGGCCCGCTGGCCCATCGCGTACCACTTCTTGGCGTCGTGGAGGTGGTCCTCCGCGTCGCCGACGTCGAGCGCCGAGCGGAGCGCGTTGAGCGCTCCAAGCGTGTTCTCGGCGTCGGTCTCCCAGACGGCTTCCACGGGTGGCAGTTCCTCGCGGGCGGCCGCGAGGTGTTCTTCGACGTCTTCCCGCATTTCGTTCGCCGCTTCACCGAACAGTTCGTCATCGAACGAAGATTGACTCATGTCGCGTGATTGGACGGGATTACATTTAAAAGATAACCCGAAACCGGAAGTGAAAGACCCCACCTTTTTATTGCGAGGGTCGCTGGGCGACCCTCGATAAAAATCTGGACCAAAAGCCCGCGTCACCCCGCTTCCGTCGCAGAGGACGGCGAGTCCTCGCCGTCCCTGCTCCGTCGGGGGTTCCTCGGCCCGCTCACTTCGCTCGCGGCAGGGTTGCTAGTTCCCGGCGCAAAGTCGGACGGCCTATCGCTCACATTTGTTCGCTGGCCGAACTCGGTGCTCTTCTCACTCCTCCCGAACAGACTCGATTTTCATCAGCGGATAGCCGTCCTCCATCTCCATTCGCGTGACGACTTCTGTCCCCTCGTGGTCGATGACGATTTCGACTTCCATGTATCGTCCCGTGAGTTCGGTATACCCGTGCTCTATCTCGTCTTCGAGTTTGTCGGTCAGGATGTCCACTTCGACCGATTCACAGGAGGGCTGGTTTTCGATGCTCTCCTCGATTGCGCGTTCGAGGCTGTCTGCGCTCTCGGGGGAGACGGGGGTGCCCGCGAACTGGTGATACAGCGCGCCGAACTTGATTCCGGCTTCGAAACAGGCGGCGTCTCGCGTCGTCGGTTCCATGCCGGAAACGAAGCGTCGGGGGGTTAAAGTTCGTGATGACATGGAACACGGAGAACCTTTACGTGTTCACCTCTCAACGAACGGTATGGATTACAATTCAGCCCTCGACAGAGGCATGGACGCCGTTCCAGACCTCGAAACGAGCGACGAGCGGTTCAGCTATCCCGACCCGGCCGTCCAGAAGGACGGGTCGTTCACACGACTGACCAACTTGGACGACATCGCCGACGCCCTGTCACGAGACGGCGAACACGTTCACAGCGCGCTCCAGCGCGAACTCGGTACCAGCGGGAAGTACGAGGAAGGACAGGCACGATACAGCGGGTCGTTCACCGAGTCCGACTTCAACACCGCACTGGACGAGTACGTAGAGGAGTTCGTCATCTGTTCGGAGTGTGGTCTGCCGGACACGCGACTCGTGCGCGAGAACCGCAACCTCATGCTCCGCTGTGACGCCTGTGGTGCGTTCCGACCGGTCACGAAGCGAAGCACGACGAGCCGAACCCAACAGCGCGATGCCGTCGAAGAGGGGCGGACCTACGAGGTCAAAATCACCGGCACCGGACGAAAGGGCGACGGCGTTGCGGAACGCGGCAAGTACACGATTTTCGTCCCCGGCGCACAGAAGGGCGACGAAGTGCAGGTGTACATCGAGAGCGTCCGCGGCAACCTCGCGTTCGCGCGGCTCGCCTGAGCGGGGTTCCTGCGAAAGCTTCTTTTGCCTCACGTTCCGATGAACGGGCATGTTCGAATCGCTCCTCGAACTCGGCATGTTCGCACTGTACATCGCCGGGTCGGGGCTGTTGACGGTTCTCGGAGCAGTGACCGAATATCAAGGTATCCAGAACGCGCTCTCCGGCGATAACACGATGGCGCTGTGGTTCGTTTGGATGGGTACTGTGGCCCTCATCGCGGGCCTCATGCTCGCCCGCGATAAGGTTCTGCACCGCGTAACGGCGTAACTGTCGTCGTCTCGCCGGAAAATCGCATGGTTCTTATCGGGGTTGTACCTCTAGCCGATTGAATGGACGATCCCGTTCTGCTCACGGGTTCCGAGGGCCGCGTCGGGTCGGCGATTCTCGGCGACCTCGAATCGAAATACGAGTGGCGATTGCTCGACAGAGAACCACCAGCGGCGGATCCGTCCCACGAATTCTTCGTCGCGGACATCACCGACTACGACGCCGTGTACGAAGCCGTGGACGGTGTCGGTGCGGTCATCCACCTCGCGGGCGACCCCCGGCCGGAAGCGCCGTGGAACAGCGTACTGGGTAACAACATCGACGGCACCCACACCGTCATGCAGGCCGCGGTCGATGCGGGCGTCGAGAAGTTCGTCTTCGCTTCGTCGAACCACGCGGTCGGTGCCTACGAGACGGAAGAGCGGAAACCTGACCTCTACCGGACGCACGACGAGTTCCGACTGGACGGCACCGAACTCCCCCGTCCGGGTAACCTGTACGGCGTCAGCAAGGCGGCGGGCGAGACGCTCGGCCGATACTACCACGACGAGTTCGACCTCAGCGTCGCCTGCGTCCGCATCGGCAACCTGACCGAGGGTCACCCGCCGATAGATTACGAACGCGGACAGGCGATGTGGCTGTCCTACCGCGATTGTGCCCACCTGTTCGACTGCTGTCTGACCGCCGACTACGGCTACGAAATCGTCTACGGAATCTCGGACAACGACCGAAAGTACTACTCCATCGAACGGGCACGCGAGGTTCTCGGGTACGACCCGCAGGACAACTCGGCCCACCACGACGACTGATTTTGCGGTATCACGTCGATTTTAACCACACGCCGCCTCAGTCACGACCATGACCGACGACTGGCGCGACCACGACTGGCCGGTGCTCGAATCGGAGTCCGAGTACGAAACCGGCTGGTACACCGGCGGCTACGACCTCGTGGAACAACCCGACGGGACGACGAAGAAGTACTACTGGGCGGACCTCCCGCCCGCCGTGGTCGTCCTCGCCGTCGAGGACGGACGGGTCGTCTTCGTGGAGCAGTACCGCCCGGCCATTCGGAAGACCTGCTTGGAGTGTCCCGCCGGAATCGTCGAGGACGGCGAATCGTACACGACCGCCGCCGGGCGCGAACTCCGCGAGGAGACGGGCTTCGAGGCGGACGGCCTCTCGCTACTCGAAACGTTCTGGGTCGCCACGGGCGTCCTCCGACACGAGCGCGGTATCGTCTTCGCGGAGGGACTGACGCCGGTCGAGCGGAACCTCGACGACAACGAGTTCCTCTCGGTGCGGACGGTTCCCGTCGAGGACGCCCTCGACGCCGCGCGCGAGGACCCGGCCAACGACGCGACCATCGAGGCGCTCCTCCTCGCAAACGCGGAGGGCCTGCTCGACTGATGGAGTGGAAACTCCACGCGAGACGCGGCCTGTCGCTGCTCGGCCACGCGGTCGGCTACGACACCCTCGAACGGCCTGACGGAAACCGAGTCCGAAGGGGCTGGTTCGACCCGCCGGACGCCGTGGCGGTCGTGGCCCGAACCGGTGACGAACTCGTCCTCATCGAGGAGTACCGCCCGCGACTCGGCGAACGAGTGCTCTCCTGTCCGGCGGGTCGAATGGACCCCGGCGAGTCCTACGAGAGCGCCGCGAAACGCGAACTGTACGAGGAGACGGGCTATCGCGCGAAACACGTCGAACTCCTCGAAACGTACTATCCGGCGGCGGGCATGCGAAAACAGCGGGCGGTCGTCTTCGCGTCCGACCTCTCGCCCGGCGACCAGCACCTCGAAGCCGACGAGTTCATCGACGTTCGGACGGTTCCCGTCGGGGAGGCGATCGACGCGGTTCGTGCCGGGCCGACCTGCGGGTGGGGATTGCCCCCGCTCCTGCTCGCGCGCGAGGAAGGGTTGATTTAGCGTTCGTGGGACGCCCGATTCCGTGTTCCCCGACCGGGTGGCTTATTCCGGCGGCCCCCATAACCCCGGTCGATGGACGCGGAAATCTCCACCGACGACGTTCACGAACTGGTCGAGTCCGACGCGGACGTTCGAATCGTCGACATCCGACCGGAGCCACAGTTCGACAGCGGTCACATCCCCGGAAGCGAGAACATCCCGTTTCACACGCTCCCCTCTCGGATCGGCGAACTGGACGGTGCCGAACACGTCGTCACGGTCTGTCCGCTCGGCAAATCGAGCGTCCAAGCCGCCCGACTCATCGGGTCGTACGAGGGCGTCCCGGAGGACACTCGGGTCGAGAGCATGGCGGGTGGCCTCAGCGAGTGGGAGTACGAACTCGAATCGTCGGCCGACGCCGAACGCGACGCTCCGTTCTGAGGTTCAGTTTCGCCCGTTCGACCGAGACGGGACTCCTCTCGGCAGTTCGGAGACCGGTTAAAAATGATTGTGTAGCTGTCCCCGACCGACGGATGGTTCGTCAGGCGACGTTAAACCCGCGGTCGCGGAGGAAATCCTCGACGCGTCCGGTATGGTTTCCTTGAAGTTCTATCTGACCCTGCTCGACCGTGCCACCGCAGGCGAACTTCGACTTCAAGTCCGAAGAGAGACTATCGACGTCCACGTCTTTCGGGTCAAATCCTTCGATTATCGTTACCTCTTTTCCATAACGGCGCTCGTCGATGCGGATGGTGATCTGCTGGGATTCTTTTGCGACGTCTTCGCAGACGCAAAGCTCCTGAGGCAGCCCGCACGTCGAGCAGACTTCCGACATTACGCATGGGGCTACGAAACCAACCTATTAAACATTGTCGGGTGTGTTGCCATATCGAACGGTCGTTACCCACTCGTTCCGCCACCATCCGACCCGCGAACGATGTCGTTTACGAGCGACACCGCCTCGTCCGCGTTGTCGCGGGTCACCTCGCCCGCGTATCGCGCCTTTTCGTACAACGAACCGACACGTTCGGCTCGCTCGTCCACGCCGACGTGCGAGAGCGACGCGATGTACTCGCGCGGCGTCTCGCCGGGACGGCGCTCGCGGTGTTTCCGCGACAGGTAGTACTCCAGTCTGTCGAAGGCGCGTTCGACGTCGGCGTCCGGTTCGTCGCGCGGTTGCCAGCGCATCCACATGGTTCGGTACGCCCGATTTACCAGACCGGTCCGCCTCGCCGTGAGCAACAGTCCGAGCACCAGCAGGCCCCCGTAGAGCACTTGCGACGTCGACGGCAGTTCGATGGGAATTCCGCCACCGGCCGTCGCGTTCGTCGTGGTAGTCGTCGTTCGGGCCGGGCTGTTCGTACCGACGATTCCGTCACCGGGCCTCTGACGGTCGGGCAATTCCCCGCCCGTCGAACCGTTCGACGTGTTGTTCGTCCCGTCGCCGGTGGTCGTGGTGGTGGTCGTGGTGGTCGTCGTGGTGGTCGTCGTCGGCTCCGGGGTCCACGTTCCGTTCTCGCTCCCCGACGCGTCGATGCCCGGTTTCTCGTTTTCGCGGGCGTTTTCCACTATCGACTGTTCCGCGTCCACGCGTTCGTCGGTCGGCGTCGGGTCGAACCGGACCCATCCCGTGTCGGGGAAGTACACTTCGACCCACGCGTGCGAGTCGAGGCCGCGGACGACCCACGTATCCTCGTCGGTCCGCTGTCCCGGCGTGTATCCCGTCACGAACCGCGCCGGAATCCCTTGCGTGCGGAGCATGACGACCATCGACGTCGCGTAGTAGACGCAGTATCCCTCGTTCATCTCGAAGACGAACGAGTCGGCGATGTTCCCGTCCGGTCGGTCGACGTCGAGCGAGTACTCCTTGTTCGTCTCCAACCACTGCTCGATGGCGACCGCCTCGTCGTAGGGCGTCTTCGCGTCCGCGGTGATTTCCCCCGCCCGCTCTTTCAACCGCTGTGACGTGCTCCCCGGAACGTGCGTGTACCGTTGTCGAACGTCGCTCGGGTAGTCGGTTCCGGCCGTTCGCAACTCGCTCGGGTTCTTCGTCGGCACGCGACTGACGACGCTGTAGGACTGGTTCTTCGTCAGCGGTCGTTTCGGCGAGAGGCTCCCCGCGCTACTGATTCGCGTGTCCAACCGCTGATTGCCGAGGACTCGAATCGGCTTCCACGCCGCGGGCATCGCGTCCGCCCGCGTCGCTTTGACGGTGAACGTCTGTCGAATCTCGTAGGAGTCTCCGGGCGGCGACGACTGCTGTTCGTAGGCGCGACTGCCGCCGGTTCGTATCCAGTCGTTCCCCGTATAGCGGTCGTACGACGCGACCTTCCAATACCCCTCGTGGCTCGCCGTGACGGTGTACTGCACCTTCGGCGACAGTTCGATGCTGCCTTGCACCGAGAGGCGCGGGTTGTTGCTGATGAGTCCGCCGTTACCGCCCGACCCGCCGCCGCTGTTCGATAGTATCGGACTCGCACGGCCGCCGGGGACGACGCTCGCCGTCGCGGAGAGGAGGACCATCGCAACCAGCGCGACGACCAACACGTCTATCTGGCCGACGGTGGCACCGTACCGAACCATCGTCCCGAAGGCGATAATTCCGAGCGCGCCGAGCATCCCCGCGAGCGTCACGAACGACCCGGCGTCGCCCGTGAGGACGAAAAAGCCGAGCGCCGCGCCGCCGCTCGCCGCCGCGAGCATGTACCGACGGCGGCAGACGAGATACCACGGCACGAAGACGGTCGCCGGTGCGACGCCCAACGCCCACGTGCCGACTTTCCGCATCTCCAGAATCGATAACCCGGTCAACAGCGCGATGTTGTCCGCGGCAATCTGACCCGCCTGTGAAAACACGTTCACGCCGCCGGGTATCGTCGCGTAGTAGGCGAACATCCCGCCGACGAACAACACCGCTCCGACCGCGAACGCGACCCAGACCGGCAGTTTCCGCGCCAACAGGGTCGCACCGACGAACGCACCCGCGACCAACAGGAGCAGGTCCCCCTTGTCGCCCGCGATGTTCGCGATATCGTAGAGGATGCTCAGGTACGACCCGATGAGCACCGCCGTCGAGACCATCGCCAGCCCTCGGTACGGAATCGTCACTCGGCCGAACTGGAATCCCCGCGCCGTGCTCATCGCGTCTCACCCCCGTCCGCGCGGGCCGTGTGTGGCGCGGTCGTCCGCGCGCCGCCCGACGCGAACTCGTCGAACGACATCGTGTCGCCGCCCCACTGAATTTCCGCGTGCTCCCGGTCGGTCGGTCCGCGAACGAGGACGTCCGCTCGCGCGCGCTCGCGGTCGTGAACCCGTCCGCTCTCCATGTGCGCGAGCAGAGTGAGAATCTTCGTCCGCTGTTCGGTCGCGCCGTCGGGCGCGACGCGGCCTTCGGGCGTCGTCACCCCGACCGCGACGCCGCCGTCGAGTAGGGCGGACGCGATACTGGCGGTCGCGTCAGCCACGGTATCGACGCGCCCCGCGTTCGCCTCGGCCACGATTTCTATCCGTTCGCTCTCCGCCTGCGCCTCGAACTGGCGGACGAGCATCTCGCCCACCGGTCGTTTCGCGCTCGATTTCCAGTGGACGTCACGGAGCGGGTCACCGGTCTGATACTCCCGGAGCTGTTCGAACTCGCGCCGGGCCGCGTTCACGTGGGCGTCTTGGAGTGCGCGAACGGTGGCGTCCCCATCGACCGGTCGTATCCGCGGGAAGACGAGGATGGTCTCCCGAACCTGATGGGTGAACGTCCGCTTGAACAGTCCGAAGACGTCCTTCCCTACGATGCGAACCGGTCCGATCGACTGTTCGCCGCGCTTTGCGAGTCGAACGTCGAACTCGACGGTCGTCTCGCCGATGCTGCTCTTCACGGGGCCGTCGTCGTATTCGAGTCCGTCATCGAGTTCCAATTCGACCGTCCCGGCGAAGGGGTCGGGCGCGGAGAAATCGAGCGTTATCGTCACTTCGTCCTCCCGTGAGCCGACGCTCGGTACCGAGACGTCGAGTTGGGGGTGGCTCGTCCGTTTCAGTTGGATGTAGCCGACGAGTAGCGCCACCAAAATCGGTCCGACGACGGCGTTCAGCGACCGCGCGCCGAACGACCACGCCAACGCGAACCCGGCGATTCCGACCGCGACGAACGCACCGCCACGTCGCGTCAGCATCTCACTCCACCGGTACGTTGTCGAGGGCGTTCTGTACTATCTTCCGCCCTTCCTCGCCGCCCATGACGCCCGAGTTGCCCCGAACGCGATGGGCGAGAACGACCTCCGCCTCGACTTTCACGTCGTCGGGTATCACGTACTCGCGGCCGTCGAGGACCGCTCGAGCCTGTGCCGCGCGGAGCAGCGAAATCGACCCGCGCGGACTCACGCCGAGTTGACAGCGGTCCCGAGTGTAGTTCGCCAGTCGGGTGACGTACTCCCGAACCGGTTTCTTGACGCTCACGTTCGAGACGGTCGCTCTGGCTCGGCGGATGTCGCTGGCGCTCGCAACCGCGTCGAGTCGGCGAATCGGGTGCTCGCCGACGACGCGCCGGAGGACCTCGGATTCGTCCTCGGGGTTCGGGTAGCCGAGCGAGAGTTTCTTCATGAACCGGTCGATTTCGGCCACCGGGAGTTCGTAGGTGCGGTCCTGCTCGATGGCGTTCTGCGTGGCGATGACCGTGAAGGGACGGGGAACGTCGTGGGTCTTCCCGTCGATGGTCACCTGCTCTTCTTCCATCGATTCCAACAGCGCGGCCTGGGTCTTCGGCGGCGCGCGGTTGATTTCGTCGGCGAGGACGACGTTTCCGAAGATGGGACCGGGTTGGAACTCGAACTCGTTCGTCTTCTGGTTGTAGATGTTGACGCCGGTCACGTCCGATGGGAGGAGGTCGGGCGTGAACTGCACGCGCTTGAACGAACAGTCGATGGAGCGCGCCAGTGACCGCGCGAGCATCGTCTTCCCGACGCCGGGAACGTCTTCGAGGAGGAGGTGACCGCGTGCGAGAATCGTCGTCAAAATGTGCTCCGCGACGTCGTGCTGACCGACGATGACGTGTTCGATGTTGTCGATGATGCGTCCTGTCAAATCCGCCGCGTCCTCGACCGAGAGGGGGTCCGCGAATTCGTCTGTGGGTCGCTCTACAGGGGTCGGCTCTGGATCTTTGTTAGCTTCCTTCATGCTATGAATGCGCGATTGAGTCGAAACGGGTCCTGATGGGCAATGGGGTACTGTGAACGGCGTCTCCCTCGTTACACGTACTATGGGAGCGGGCCTTTGTAACTTTTGTCGCTACTCAAAGAGGTGTTCCAGTTATCCTTGAATACTTTGTGGATTTGTCTGTCGATAAAAAAGACAACTTGTACGGGGTTTCGCGCCAAACATGATTTCGACGAGACACTCCCGGACGAAGAGATAGGTCGCCGTTCAACCGCCGACGTCAAGCGGTTTCTCCGGTTAGTCGGCACGTTTCCGGATGACCTTCTAAGCGTGGTTTCATTTCCCATCCGCGTTTCCACCTCACCACTCCTTGCAGTCGGAACAGACCATTCCGCCGTCGTCCCGCCAGCGCTTCTCGACCGCCGCCCCACAGCGCGTACAAGCCGCGCCGTCGGGCGTCCAATCGTACGTCGCTCTGGCGGGTTCGACGGCGGGTTCGTCCGGCTTCTCGGCGGATTCGTGGTCCGTCGCCGACCCGTCCGCGTCGGTCGTCTCGGCCGTTTCGACCTGTCCCTCCGCGTCGTTCGCTTCGTCCTGTCCGTCCGCCCCGTCCTGTCTGTCCGACTCGCCCGTCTTCCCGACGAATTCCGAGAGCGACGTATCCTCTGACACGTCCGCGCCTACGGAGCGCCCGGTCGTAAGCGTGACGGAGCATCCAAGTACCCCCGGTACGGAGTATCGGGCATGGCAGGAATCCTCTCGAACTTCACCGAAATGGCTCGACTGTTCACCGACGTGGCGACGGCGACGTCGAACCCAATCCCGGCGCTGATGTTGCTCTTCGGGGCCATCTTCGTCGGCTTTTCCGTGTTGTTTTTCGCCTACTTGACCATCGGTGGACTGGGCGCTACGCTCGTCTCCGACGTGCCCGGTCGAGTGCCGCCGCAACAAGACTGACCGCGTTTTCGCGGTCCGGTCCGAGCGGCGACCCGGCGACGAAACTGTCCGCGTAGTCGAGTACGGCGGCGATTCTGTCGGCCACCGTCTCCGGCGTCCCGGCGATACAGAAGGCGTCTATCATCGCGGGCGTCACCGCCTCGAACGCCGCGGCGAACTCGCCGGCCTCGATGCTCTTTCCGATTTCCCCCGCCGCTTCCTCGTCGATTCCGTGTCTGTCGAGCACCGGCTCCGCCGTTCCGCCCGCGATGAACGCCACCGGCGGACGGGCCGCTTCGCGGGCCGCATCGCCGTCTTCGGCCACGCTCACGCAGGCGTAGGCCGCGAAGTCGAACTCGCCGCGTTCGTCGGGGCGCTCGGCCAGTCCCTCCTCGATGCGGTCGCTCGCCCAGTCGAAATCCCGCGGATGGGAGGCGTTGACCAGCGCGCCGTCGGCGTGTTTCGCGCTCATGCGGAGCATGTGCGGCCCCTGTGCGCCGACGTACACCGGAATCTCGCCGACGTCGTAGTTCAGTCCCGCGTCCCGCGCGGTGAAGGTTCCGTCGTGGGTAACGCGTTCGCCCGCCCACAGGTCCTTCGAGACCTTCATCGTCTCCAACACGCGCCGGAGCGGTCGGTCGCGGTCGATGCCGAGGTTCCGGAGCGTCGAGCGGTCGCCCGCGCCGACGCCGAACACCGCCCGTCCGTCGCTGGCTTCGTCGAGCGTTGCGACCCGGGAGGCGAGCGTCACCGGGTGGCTCTCGTAGGGGTTGACGACGCCCGGCCCGAGGCGGATGTCCTCGGTGGCGTCTGCGACCCGCGAGAGGACGGTGAACGGGTCGCGGTTGTTGTAGTGGCTGCTGGCGAACAGCGTGTCGAAGCCCTCGTCCTCGGCCGTCTTCCCGTGTTCGACCAACTCGGCAATCGGCTCCTCGGGCGTGAGTTCAATCCCGCGCAAACTCCCACCCCCGGAGCGCCTGCCGGACGAAATCCCCCTCGACCGACCGAAACAGGTTGTCGCTTCCCCCGTGGTCGCCGAACTCCCAATCGCGGACGACGACGACGGGCAGACCGTCGTCGCCCTCGCCGCTCACGAGGTTCGCCGCGGAGGCGAGTTCGTCCACGACGGATTCGACGGTCACTTCGAGTTCGTGGCCGTCCCTGTCGCGTTCGCCCCGCCAGTCGCGGCTCGCGGGGGTTCCGTCCCAGCCGATGGCGACCCCGCGCTGTCCGTGGCGAAACGGGCGGCCACAGGTGTCGGTGACGACGACGGGCGCGTCCAGCGAGAGTCCCGCCCGAATTCTGGCGGCGCTCTCGCTCGGTCGCTTCGGGAGCAAGAGTAGGTCCGCGTCCCCCGTGTTCGACCGGTCGATACCCGCGTTGACCCCGATGTGGCCGAACCGCGTCGCGGTCAGCAGGAAGGGCGCTTCCATGACGAGTTCCGTGCTCTCTTCGAGGACGGCCTGTGCGAACCGCGGGTCTTTCTCCTCACCCGAGATTTCCGACAGGCGTCCCGCGATTTCCTCCGCTCGCGGACTCGCCGGGAATTCGTCGAGCGTTGCGGTCCGCCCCTCGGCTTTCGAGACGATGGTACTCGCGACCAACAGCACGTCGCCGGGTTCGAGGTCAACTCGTTCCTCGACGAGCGCCGCGATGTCGTCGCCGGGTTCGACCTCGGGAATCCCGGATACCGCGAAGACGTTCATGGCTGGGCGTTGGTGCGCGCCGATAAAAACCCGCCCGGAAGGTGCAAAACGGGTCAGCTTTCGTGTTTCTGGACGTCCATCTCGCCGTCCTCGACGGTTACGACGAACATCGTCGCCATCTCCGCCGGGGCCGCGCCCGTCGCGCTCCCCGGATTCAACAGGCGGACGCCATCGACCGTCTCGTCCATCGGTCGGTGCGTGTGCCCCCCGACGCCGACGACGGACGCGTCCGTCGCTCGCTTCGCCGAGGTTTCTTCCTCGACCGTCTCGCGGACGATTCGAGCGACCCGTTCCCTGTATCCGCGTTTCGGTCCCGTTCCGTGCGTGACGACGAAGGTGACGCCGCCGACTTCGAGGGTCGCCACGTCGGGCAAGCGAAGCGACTTCGGGTCGGTGTTTCCGCCGACGGCGGTGTAGTTGCCGTCCGTCAGTTCGTGAACCGACGCCAGCGCGTCCGCCGAATCGAAATCCCCGGCGTGAATCGTGTGGTCCGCACGCATGATTCGGGTTCGAACCCAGTCGGGAATTCGGTTCGCGCGCGACGGGATGTGCGTGTCGCTGATGACGGCGACCCGGAGCATGGTCGCCGTTTCGTCGCCCGGGTAGAAAAACGTTTGAGCGCGATGCGTCGGAACGTTTTAGTCTTCGCTGATGGTTTTCAGACTATGGTCGGTCGTTCGTCTCGACGCGGCTTTCTGCGTATTTCCGGCCTCGGCCTGTCGATACTCGGCAGCGGCTGTAGCGCCCTCCAAGCGCAGTCGCCCCGTCAAGACCCGCGCTGGTCGGTCGAATTCGACGGGACCCCGGCACGAGCGACGACTCTCTCCGACGGTGGCCTCGTCATCGCAACGACGTTCACGCCCGACGGCGAACTCGGTCACCTTCGATTCTCCGGCGAGTACCAACGACTCGCCGAACTGATACAGGTCAAGACGCCCCCGGTCGTTTACGACCACCGCGCGCTCGTCGAATCCGAGGGCATCGTCCGCACCGTCGCGCTCGACGGCAGTTCCCAAACGCGACTTCGAACCGGGTACTTGGCGCTCGGCCACTACGCTCCGGTCGTTTTGGGGTCGTCCATGTTCGGCGTCGGCTACAGCGACGAGTTCGGCAAATACGTCGTCTTCGCGCTCGATTTGACCGCCGAACGGATTCGCTGGATCCGCCCGTTCGGCACCGCTCGGGCGTCCATCGCCGCCGACGGCGAGCGCGTCTTCGCCGCGTCCCCGTCCGGTGTCGTCCGCGCCTACCGCGCGGACGACGGGGCGACGCTCTGGCGGTGCGAGATCGGGAAGGGGGCGCGGTTGGCACACCGCGGGGATTCAGTTCTCGTCGCTACTCGGGGCGGGATGACCGCCCTCGACGCCGCGGATGGTTCGATACGCTGGCAGACCGAGAGCAGTTGGATCGCGTCCGTGGACACCGTGCCCGCGGTGGCCGACTCGACCGTCTACGCCGTGTTGTCGCTCTACTCGAATCATCACCGAACCGTATTCGAGACTGAGACGTACCTCATCGCCTTCCACCTCGATACCGGCGCGGAACGCTGGCGAACGCGCGTCAGCTACGGGACGCCGCTCACCGTGACCGAGGACGGCATCGTCGCCGAGACCATGGAGAAAGTCGAGACGGACCGCGGGAACCGCGAGTTTCGAAAGAACCTCTCCGTCTTCGCCACCGGTGGCAAACGGTTGACGAAGTACGACCTGCCCGACAGGGCGACGATGCGTCCCGTCCTCCTCGACGACGCGGTTATCGCCGGATACGGGAAGACCGTCGCCGCGTACGACCGCTGAATCGGCGGCGTATTCGACGTCGCTCCTCTCGCCCGAGGGTTCAACTGCCACTGGCCCGTCTCCCTTCCCATGGACGAAACCCACGTCGTCACCTGCTTTCTGCGTAACCGCGGTGCGGTGTTGCTCCTCCGGAGAAGCGAGGACGTCGGGTCCTATTCGGGGCAGTGGGGCGGGGTCGCCGGACACGCGGAGGGCGACCCGGACGCGCTCGCACGCGAGGAAATCGAGGAGGAAACCGGACTGCTCTCCGCCTGCACGTTCGTCCGCGCCGGGGACACCTTCGACGTGGCCGACGACTCGCTCGACAAGCGCTGGGTCGTTCACCCGTACCTGTTCGACTGTGCGAGTCGGGACGCGACCACGGACTGGGAGACGACCGAGACGGCGTGGGTTCCCCCGACCGAAATCCTTCGGCGCGAGACGGTGCCGGACCTGTGGACCTCCTACGACCGCGTCGCGCCCACGGTCGAATCCGTCGCCGAGGACGCCGAACACGGGTCCGCGTATATCTCCGTTCGGGCGCTCGAAGTTCTCCGCGACCGGGCCGGACTGTGCGCGGTCCGCGGCGGCGACTGGGACGAACTGACCCGACTCGCGGCGGACCTTATCGACGCTCGACCGAGCATGGCCGCGCTGGCGAACCGCGTGAACCGCGTCATGTCCGATGCGACCGACGACCGAACCCCCGAAGCGGTCGAACGCGCCGCAATCGACGGCATCGAACGCGCCTATCGCGTGGACGAGGCGGCGACGCGCAACGCCCGCGAGCAGGTCGCCGATGAAACGGTGCTGACGCTCTCGCGCTCCGGGACGGTGCTGGACGCGCTTCGCGCCGCGGACCGCGTGTTCGTCGCCGAATCCCGCCCCGCCCTCGAAGGCGTCGGCGTCGCGGAGTCGCTGGCCGACGCGACGAACGTGACGCTTCACACCGACGCCGCGATAGCGCACGTGCTGGCGACGGAGGACGTGGACCGCGTCGTCGTCGGAGCCGATTCCGTCCTCCCGAACGGCGACGTGGTGAACAAGACCGGAACCCGAGTGGCGGCGTTGGCAGCGAGAAACGAGGACGTTCCGGTGTTCGTCGTCACCGCGACGGACAAGGTCCGAACCGGGGACGACCTCGTGCTGGAAGAAGGAAACCCGGATGCGGTGTACGACGGCGACGCGGACCTGTCGGTCCTGAATCCGACGTTCGACGTGACGCCAGCCGAGTTCGTTTCGGGCTACGTCACCGAACGCGGCCTTTTGGAGCGGGAAGGCATCGAGGCGGTAGCCGACGAACTGCGGGAATTAGCCGAGTGGAACGACTGACCGAACGCGCAAGAGTCAAACGTCTCGATTCTCGAACTACTCATCCGCGAAGACCTCCTTTCGAATCGACTGAAGCTGTTCGGTTCCGTACATAGTAATACCCTCCTCGAAGATATCTCGCAATTTCCTGCCCGCCCGTCGCGTGCTCTCGGTCGATTCGACGTACGTTTCGAAGTCGAACCGGTCGCCGTCGAACCGGCGTTCGCTCAACTCACCGACCACGTCTGTTGTGCACCGTCTGGCACTCGTTCTGTTGCCATCGACGACGATGAAGAGGCGATGTCACTCTGCCTGTCCGCCTCACCGCGAGCAACGCTACCGAACAGGACGATACCGACGACAGTCTCGATATCGTCCCTCTCACCGAGTGCAAACTGGACCTCCTCGATGAACGCTCGAACTGGGTCGTGAAACTCCGGCCGCCCGATGGCAAGTATCGGGTCGTCTTTCTGGAGGCGGCTAGGGTCGATGGAAACGTAGTTCCGCTATGGCGTCTCGCGGATTCGGACGACGCCGAGATCGTCTAGCAGTTGTACGGCCCGCCAGACTATCGAACGAGTCACCGCTGTCACATCGACGAGTTCGGGAATCGTAAATTCCGTATCGTTTGCGTCGGTCAACAGACGGAGGATATCGTCTGCGACACCGATTCGAAACACGTCTATCTCGTATCCGTGGTGACGTTGATGCAGACTTTTATCTGCTGTTTCGCATCTCCAGACACTGCCTGATATCGTGCAACAACGTATGAATGGGCTGTGGATAGAAGACAGTCACGCACTTGGAGAAAAATAGAGTAGTCTTGACTGACGTAGCTCCGTGGACCCGAATCGGCAGCCGATTAGTCGGCCTGATTCCTCGTGCTTCAACCCATCAAGGGTATTTCTGAAACTATATACGTCCCAGCTCACAATAAATACGAAAATGGTTTCCCCGTCTCACGTTCGCATTCTCTCCCCAGCATGGGGATACGCGCTCATCGGCGCACTGGTCTCGCTCCCGGTCTCAGCCATTATCAACTGGCTTCCGAATTCGGAGGCGACTATCGGCGGTGGAATTATGATTGTTGGGGCGCTCGTCGCGGGAGGCATCGCTGCAATCCGCTCAACAGAACCAAGTGCTGCCGGACTCCGCGCTGGGTTCCTTGGTGGTCTCGTCGCTGTGCTCATTTTCCTCGTAACGGTCGATATCACGGCGGTATGGCCGCTGTCCAGAGTCATCTTCTGGGTGTTTGCTGGGGGGATAAGTCTGTGCGTCGCCCCTCTATTCGGTCGAGGATGCGGTCGTATCGGTGGATGGGTGACGATCACCATTGTCACCCGATGGAAGACTAGCGCGAACGTGTCGTAATTGGCCTACGATCTAGTAGTAGGTCTCATTCCGGTATTGAATGTTCAGAGTGCTTTGTCGATGTTATGAGTGAGACAGCTGACAAGCTTCAGTGGGTTACTGACAAGGTAAACGATCGGCACAGAGTCCCCGACTTCACCCGCGTCCGCAACGATAGCTCGGAGGGCACTGTCTAGATAAGGACGAGCAGGTCGAAGAGCTAGTGATTCATGCTACTCTCAAACCTGCTCAAAAAGAGTTTAGAGACGGCTAGGATTGACTGTTGGGAGCATGAGCGGACGGCGAATGCCCTGACGGTCGTTCGCCACCCGGCTCCACGCGACCGGGCGTTCGCTCAGGGAAACAAAAGCGATTCTTGCGCCTCTCGGCGTAAAACGTTCGCATCGAGCGATTTTCAATGGATCCATCGGATATCTGATAGCGTCTCCAACCCGCCGTCGGCAGCGCCGACGCAGGTCGCGGTGATCGCTCAACAACCGAACACCTGTCGAAGAGGAGCTAAACTAGACAGTGCCGTTCTCTAACATACCCTGAATCTGAGCCAACTATTGAAAATAAGCGAATTCAACTACGTGACGCTTTTTACCCCGCCGATTCTATCCTCTGATGGTGGTGATGACGAAATGTTACCCCCACTGAGCCCCTTGTGATGAAGGGATTAACACCGAACCACCGCTAATTCACGAAAGAACGAATCAATCAGTTGAAACTGTTCACCCCTCCGAGCCCCTTGTGACGAGGATTTTCCCCGAGCCGCCCTTTCGATACGCCCCGAGAGGAATCTCTTCCTACACGCTTTCGAGCACCGCGACGGCTACCGCGCCAGCGGTGAGCGTCGTCCGCGGAATCGCTCCGGGGCGTTCGATACGCACGTCGTAGGCGGTCCGCGGCGAGAGCCGTCCAGAAATCGTCCCGACGTGTTCGCCGTTCGGTGCCGTGACGGTGAACGTGCGCGGGAACGGCGAGAACACGTCCACGACGGTGTTCAGCGCGCCAGCGATGCCCCGGCGGGAGGACAACTCGGCGATGCGTTCCCCGTCCGGTCGGTCGATGGTCCAGTGGTGGCGGCGAAAGTCCAACTCCCGCGAGAGGACGAGTTCGGGTTCGTCCGTCTCCGATTTCACGAGCGTGTACTCCCCCTCGATGTCGAAGGTCTGGCCAGAATCGACGCGGAAGACGGCGTTTCCCTCGGAGTCCCGAAACGGAAACGTGGCCCGCCCCTCCGCGACCTTGCGTTCGGTGGTGAGCAGCGTGTTCCCGTCCGGGTCGGTCACCCGAAACTCTTCGCGGAGGAGGTGTTTCCTGACAGTACATTCGCGTCCCTCGAACGACCACCCGCCGACGTCGCCGCGTCCCGTCATTGCGGCCGTCTTCGAAACGAACCGACAGTAAACTACCGATGCCGCGTGGCGGTTGGGCGGTATTGCCTTCCCCCTTCCGAAGATTCATTCCGACGCCGTTGGTACCTTTCCGCATGCAGATTTCCCACCTCGGAATCCACGAGTCGGTCGAAGCCGTCTTCCCGCCCGAGCAGTTGCGCGAGGAACTCTCCGCGCTCGACCCGACGGTCGCGGTGGTCGGTGACGGTGACCGCGACGCGCTCGCTGATTGCGATGCGCTCGTCACGTTCGCCTATCGAGAGTCCTTCCTCGACGCCGACCTCGAATGGATACACTCGATTCAGGCGGGGTACGACCGCTTCCCGCTCTCCGAGCTCGAAGAAGCGGGTATCATCCTGACGAACAGCACGGGGATTCACGGCACCAGCGTCGGCGAAACCGTGTTGGGAACCATGCTCGAAATCGCCCGTCGTCTCCACGCTTTCGCTCGTCAGCAAGCCGCCCACGAGTGGAACCGCCCGGACTGGGACGAGCCGTTCACGCTCCAGCACGAGCCGATATGCGTGGTCGGCCTCGGCACCCTCGGGCAGGGAATCGCCAAGCGCGCAGACGCCATCGGCATGCACGTTACGGGCGTTCGCCGGTCCGCCGAGTCGGTACCGCACGTTCGGACGGTGTACGCGAACGACGACCTCCACGAAGCAATCTCGGACGCTCGGTTCGTCGCGCTGGCGACCCCCCTCACCGACGAGACGGAGGGTCTGATGGGCGAAGCGGAGTTCGACGCCATGCGGGACGACGCCTACTTCGTCAACGTGGCTCGCGGGGATTGTGCCGACCAAGACGCCTTGGTCGCGGCGTTGCAGGGCGGCGACATCGCCGGTGCCGCCCTCGACGTGTTCGAGGAGGAACCGCTCCCCGAGGACTCGCCGCTGTGGGACATGGACGACGTTATCGTCACGCCCCACGCCGCCGCGGCGGAGGTCGATTACTACCGCCACATCGCGGAACTCGTTCGGGAGAACACGCTGCACATCGACGCCGACGAGGAACTCACCAATCGAGTCGTATAGGCGGGCCGCCTCCGGTGCGGGGTGTTCGGCGATTCGCCAACCGAGCCATACGACGTTTATCGAAGTTCGTTCGAATGCGATGTGGATTCCGTGGATATCGCCGCCATCGTTTGACAGTTGATAACATCTAACGTTGTGGGTGGAGTAGGAGAACTAGCGCTCGCTGTGATGGTGATTCGGACACGAACGGCGTCTGAATGGGCGCGACAGAGGGGGGAACACAATGGCAACGACAGCGAAAGACGCTGACGAAACGACCATCGAACGATTTCGGGAGGGCCTTCGAGGGACGGTGATTCGGCCGGACGACCCGGAGTTCGACGACGCGCGCACGATTTACAACGCGATGATAGACAAACGTCCCGGACTCATCGTTCGGTGTGCCAACGTCGGGGACGTAATCGCGGCCGTGAAGTTCGCTCGCGAACAGGACTTCGAAGTCGCCATCCGAAGCGGGGGGCACAGCGGTCCAGGTCTGGGACTGGTGGACGACGGACTGGTCATCGACCTGTCGGGCATGACGGGCATCCACGTGGACCCGGACGCGAAAACCGTGCGAGTCGAACCCGGGTGCACGTGGGGTGACGTGGATTCCGCGACCCACGCGTTCGGCCTCGCAACTGTGAGCGGAGTCATCTCGACGACCGGGGTTAGCGGCCTGACCCTCGGCGGTGGACACGGCTATCTGACCCGGAAATACGGCCTGACCATCGACAACCTGCTGAGCGCGGATGTGGTACTCGCGGATGGACGCTTGGTTCGCGCGAGCGAGGACGAGCACGAAGACCTGTTCTGGGCGCTTCGGGGCGGCGGCGGCAACTTCGGCGTGGTCGTCTCGTTCGAATACGAGTTGCACCCGGTAGACACGGTGGTCGGGGGGCCGCTGTTCTGGCCGATATCGGAACTCGAAACGACGATGCGCTGGTACCGCGAGTGGCTCCCGCAGGCCCCGGAGGACGTGTACGCGTTTTACCTGATTGCCGAGGTGCCGGGCGAACCATTCCCGGAAGAACTCCACGGTAAGAACGTGTGCGGACTGATGTGGTGCTGTCTGGGGTCGGAAGCCGAAACCGATGCGGCGCTCCAGTCGGCCCGCGACGCCGCCGAACCGTTATTCGAGCACGTCGAGTCGATGCCCTATCCGGCGATCCAAGGCATGTTCGACGGCCTCTACCCGCCGGGCGACCAGTGGTACTGGAAGGGGGATTACGTGCGCGAGTTGACCGACGACGCCATCGCCGTCCACGAGCGTTTTAGCGAGGTGCCGACCCCGAAATCGACGATGCACCTCTATCCCATCGACGGGGCGGTCCACGACGTCGCACCGGACGAGACCGCGTGGAGCGTTCGCGACGCGACGTGGTCGATGGTTATCGTGGGCGTCGATGCCGACCCGGCGAACGACAAGAAAATCACCAAGTGGGCCCGCGACTACTGGCATGCGCTCCACCCGCACACGGTCGGTGGCTCGTACATCAACTTCATGATGGAGGAAGGGGAGAATCGGATACAGGCCAGCTACGGCGACAACTACGAACGGTTGCGTGCGGTCAAGGCGACGTACGACCCCGACAACTTCTTCCACGTGAACCAGAACATCGAACCGGCGAACTGAGAGCAGGGAAACCGTTTCCCTCGCGGTACGTTTCTACTCTGACCCGACAAAATGCTCCTCCGACCCGACGAAGCGCATCGCGCCCTCGGCGACGATTCGCGCCGTCTCGACAACTTCGTCGGTGTAGACGAACTCGCCCGCGCCGTGGATGTTCTCGCCGTCCGGCCCGACGATGACGGTCGGGAGGTCCGCGCGGTCGCCGAGGTAGTTGAAGTCGCCGACGCTGGCGAAGTAGCCGAACTCCGGTTCGACGCCCGCGACGGATTCCGTCGCGCCGACGAGCGACGTCACGAGGTCGTGGTCCTCCGGCGTGACGTAGGGTCCGTACTTGATGCCGGGGTCCGGCGACTCGCGGAAGCCGATTTCCACCTCGCTCTCGATGTCGAGGGCCGCGACGGCCTCCTCTGCCTGTTCGCGCACGATTTCCTCCGTTTCGCCGAGGACGACGTGGCGGTCCACCATGAGCTGGGCGCGTTCGGGAACCGAGAGCGTTTGGCTGCCGCCCTCCAGTAGAAGGGGACAGACCGACCCGTCGCCGAGTTTCGGATGGCTTCCCACGTCGAGATTGGAGAGCGCGTCGGCGACCTTCCCGGCGTCTACGACGGCGTTGGTTCCCTTGTGCGGTTGCGACCCGTGGGCCGCGTGGCCTTTCACTTCGATGTCGTAGAGGAAGCGCCCGCGAGCGCCGAGGAGGAGCGCGGGATTGTCGATGTCCTCCTCCTGTGCGAGAATCGGGCCGGGTTCCGTCACGATGGCGGCGTCGTAGTCGTCGGTGTAGCCGTCGCGGATGAGGCGGTCGGTGCCGAGTCCGTACGGCCCCTCCTCGTCCACCACGGCGGAGAGAACGACGTCGCCCGCGAGGTCAACGTCCGACTCCGCCAGCGCTTCGAAGGCGACCATGACCGCGGCGAGGCCGCCCTTCATGTCGCAGGCCCCCTGTCCGTACAGTTTGCCGTCTTCGATGCGCCCCGAGCAGGGGTCTTCCTCCCAATCCTCGACCAACAGCACGGTGTCCATGTGCGCGTTGAGCAGGAGCGTGGGGGCATCCGGGTCGCTTCCTTCCAGTCGGGCGAGCACGTTATCGCCCTCGTACTCCGTGATTTTCGGCTCGCTGACGTGGTGGTACTCGGGGTCGAGGTCGCGCGAATCCAGCCAGTCGTACACGAACTCGCTCAGTTCGTGCTCTTCGAAGTACGGCGAGGGAATCTGCACCATCTCCTGCAGGAGGGAGATGGTCTCGTCCGGGTCGATCCGCGCGAGTTCAGCGGATTCAGCGGGTTCAGTCATCCGAGGTCACATCCCCGATGGTCGGGTCGTGGTCGTCGCTCGCCACGCCCGGGAGCGTGTCGAGAATCGCGCCGACGTCGGTCCCGCGCTGGTTTCCGAGTCGCCAGTAGACGGCGAAGATGCCGAGTCCCACGACCATCCACGGGAGGTAGATGCGGAGCGTGGGCGCGGCCTCGAACGCGGTCCAGTACGCGTTCACCACCGTCGCGCGGAACGCGCTCACGAGCGGAACGGTTCCGGCCAACGGCGCGGCGAAGAAGTCGCCGAACGCACCTGGAAGCCCGGTGATGAAGTCGCCGAGCGCGGCGGGGAGTCCGCCGAAGTTCGCGGCCTTGGTCAGCAACCCGACCGCACCGAGGGTCGCCACGACGCCCGTGACGGGGGTGAGCCAGCCGTAGTCGAAGCCCGCTTGCTCCACGAGGTCGGGACGCGACGCCCGGACGTACAGCAGGGTCAGCGAGACCGTGGCGTACGCGATGAGGTAGCTGAACGTGGCGATGACGATGGCCTCGTTGAGGCCGTCGCTCCAGAACGTCAGCGCGGCGGCGACGACGTACAGCGTGGCGAGCGAGTAGTGCGGCGTGCCGAACCGCTGGCTCACCGCGGAGAACTGCTTCGGGAACACCTCGTCCCACGACCACGAGTAGGGCATCTTGATGCCCGCGGCCATCACCGCGTGGACGCTGGAGGCGGTTGCCAGCAGGCCGCCGAACGCGACGACCGCGGTGGCGCTCCCGCCGAGGAACGACTCCGCGGCGGTTGCGAGCGGCCGCTCGGAGTTCGCCAGCACGGTGTAGTCGCCGACGACGCCGTAGATGACGGCGGCCGTCCAGACGTACAGGACGACGAGGACCAGCGTCCCACCGACCATCGCCAGCGGGAGGTTCTTGGACGGGTTCTTCACTTCGGCGCCCATCTGCCCCGCGACGGCGATGCCGATGTAGGCGTAGAACAGCGGGACGGCGGCTTGGATGAACCCGCTCCGGCCCCCGGTGAAGAACGGCTGGTAGTTCTCGGGGTTCACGTGGAACGACCCCGGAATGACGAGGACGAGGATGGCCAGCATCAACACCGCCATGATGGCGTTCTGCGAGAGGCTGTACTCCTTCGTGCCGACGAGATTGACGAGGAAGAGGACGGTGAGGAGCGCGAAGCCAGCGATTGTCGGGTCGATACTGGGGTAGAACACTTGGAGATAGCTGCCGAAGCCCAGCGCGAGCACGGCGTCGGCGGCCATGTACCCTAACCACTTCGACCACGTGACGATGAAGCCCGGAAGCCGACTGTCGAACGTCCGGGAGATGTAGGCGTACGACCCGGCGGCGGCCGGGAAGATGGTCGCCATCCAACTGTAGTTCACCGCGATGGCCATCGCCAGCAGTCCGGAGAGGACCACGACGAGGATGACGCTCGGCCCGGTCGTGGAACTCGCCGTGCCGAGCGTGACGAACAACCCGGCACCGAGCGTCCCCGCGACGACGGTGCTCATCGCCCCGAACAGGCCCATGTCCCGCGAGAGGCTATTGCTGTCTTTGCCGTGTGATGATGACATATGATGACATACACCTATGTCCCCGCTTAGTCCCCGTCCCTAGCATGTGCGGTGTGACGACTAGGAAGTGGGTGAGAATAGTGATTTTCTGTGGGTTGATCCGAGGTTCGCACTTCGAGAACGATTGCAGTCGCTAGGAAACACGAAGCCCTCGTTCGCTCGCAAGGAGGTGGTGTTGGTTTTTCTATGACTGCAATTACAGACGTCACTGAAACCGCAACCGCACCGCGACGGCCACACCCTCCCCAACCGATTCCTTCGCATTCGCTCAGTCATCCCTCGCGTGATAACCAAGCAGGCCCTCGGCCATCGCGGCCGATGGCCTGCTGGCGCACGCGCCGAGGTATTATTATGCGGATTCCCCCCGTTTCACGTTCGGATTTTCGCGTATCGATTCGCCAACGCTGTAGAGATACTAGAACACACTAAAGAGTACTGAAGTATACTGAATGATACTAAATCTCACCCGAGAAGTTTCGCTTCGGCCTTTCGGAGGTGTTCGAGGAGCGTGGTTTTGGACACGTCCATCTCCTCGGCCAGTTCCGATGCCGTCACGTGCCGCGGCCAGTCGTAATAGCCGCGCTGACGGGCGAGTTCGAAGACCTCGCGTTGGCGCTCCGAGAGGTCGTCGGTGCGGAGGACGCCAGCGCCGGCTTCGGCGGTTGCGACGTGACGGACGCGGATTTCGGCGTCCATCTCCTCACAGACCGCCTCGATTCGGTCGTGCAGTTCGTCCTTCTCGACCTCGACGATGACGGTCCAGTACTCGCGCCCGCCGTACATCCGCACCGGTTCGTCGGGGATGAACCCGCGCGAGACCAGCGCGTCGTTGATGCTGTTGCCCAGGTCGTAGTGGACGACGATACCCCTGCTCGCGCTGCCGAACGCGATAGAATCCTCGGTCGCGTGCGGGTGGTCGGTTTCCCACACGGAGTCGGTCAAGTCGGAGTCCCGAATCGCCGCCACGAGTTCATCCACCTCCTCGCGCGTGTTGCCGTAGACGGTGAACCGCCCGGTCGCCAGTCCGTCGATGGTGTGGACGCCGTGGCCGAGGAGTCCCGCCGCCCGGCCCTCGGTGACTTCGAGCGTCCAGCAGTCGGGATGCCAGATGTCGAGGGTCACCCGAAGTCCGGCGTGCTCCGCTGTGGTCATCTGATGTGATACACGGATGAGACGAGCAAAAACGTATGGCAAGGAGAATGACATACGTTGACATGGAGTCGGCTCTGAAATCGGGACCGGGCGTCGGCCCCCCTTCTATGAAAGGGGGTAATGTTTTGCCCCGCTATGCGCCTGTGTAGCACATGAACCTCCGGGACGCGTTCGACGCCCCCGCTCCAGCAATCGTTCTCGCCGAGGGAGCGTTCGGAACGATGGACGGAAAGACGGCCAACGGCGTCGTCATGCACAGCGAACTGTTCGACGCACGGGCCGTCATCGACTCGACACACGCCGACGAAGCCGCCAGCGACGTTCTCGGACGCGCGGACGTCCGCGACGTACCGATAGTCTCCTCGACCGAGGGCGCACTCGAACGCGCGCCCGATGCCGAGGCGCTCGTCATCGGGGTCGCTCCCGCTGGCGGTGCGCTACCGGACGAGTGGGTGAGCGACATCGAGGAGGCCATCCGCGCGGGGCTGGATATCGTCTCCGGACTGCACGTCTTCCTCTCCGAGCAGGAGCGATGGCAAACGCTCGCGGACGAACACGGCGTCACCCTCTTCGACGTGCGAAAGCCGCCGGGCGAGGACGACCTCCGCGTCGGCGACGGGACCGTGGACGAAGCGGACGCACAAATCGTGTTGACCGCCGGGACGGACTGTGCGGTCGGCAAGCGGACGACGACGTTCGAACTCTATCGGGCCGCCAAGCGCGCCGGACTGAACGCCGGATGGGTCGCGACCGGCCAGACGGGAATCATGGTCGGCGCGCACCGCGGCGTCGTCATCGACCGCGTTCCGGCGGATTTCACCGCTGGCGTGGTCGAAGACCTCGTGTCGGCCGTCGCCGAGGAGCACGATATAGTCTTCGTGGAGGGCCAAGCCTCGCTCACCCACCGCGCCTATTCGAGCGTCACGCTCGGACTCCTGCACGGCGCGTGGCCCGATGCGGTCGTGCTGGTCGATGACCCCGACCGTGACCGGCGAACCCACTTCGACCAGTGGCCGGTCGCGGGCGTTGAAGCGGAGCGGCACCTCGTGGAACAACTCTCGGACGCGACGGTCGCCGCCGTTTCGACGTGGGCCGACCCCGCCGAAATCGACTACTCCGTCCCTGCGGCGAACGTCTACGACGAAGGCGGCGCGGACGACCTCCTCGCGTCGGTCCGCGAGGCGCTGTAATGCGAATCGAACGGGTGTCGGTCGAACCGCTCGACCTGCCGCTCCGGGAGCCGTTCGAAATCTCGCTCGGCACGCAACATCGGGCGAGCAACGTGCTGGTGACGGTCGAAACCGAGGACGTGACCGGCTACGGCGAAGGCTCACCCCTGACGCCGGTGACGGGTGAAACACAGGAGGCGGCGCTCGCAACCGCTCGCGCCGCGACGACGTTGCTCGACGGAAAGTCCCTCGCCGACTATCGAAGCCTCGTTACCGAAGTCCGAGAGACGTTTCCCGGCATGGTGTCGGCGCTGTTCGCGGTCGAAACCGCGATTCTCGACGCCTACTGCCGCGAACGGGGGATGGCCCTCTCGGAACTGTTCGGCGGCGCGCCTACCTCCGTGACGACCGACTTTACCATCGGCATCATGCCACCGGAAGACGCGCGGGACGGCGCAGCGCGGGCGGCGGACCGCGGGTTCGACCAGTTGAAGGTGAAGACGGGGACGACCGTCGCGGAGGACGTCGCCCGTGTCGCCGCGGTGCACGAGGGCGCACCCGACGCGGAACTAACGGTGGACGCGAATCAGGGGTGGACGCCGAAGGAAACCGTCGCGTTCGTGGACCAACTCGAATCGCGGGGCATCGACCTCGCACTGGTCGAACAGCCGACCCCCGCGGCGGACGTAACTGGACTCGCGCGAGCGCGGGACGCCGTATCGGTCCCGATTGCGGCGGACGAGGCGGTGTTCACGCCGGAGGACGCGATTCGAATCGTCCGCGAGGACGCGGCGGACGTGATAAACGTGAAACTCGGCAAGTCGGGACTCCTCGCCGCGCGGGACATCGCCTCGATAGCCGAAGCCGCGAACGTCGAACTGATGGTCGGATGCATGCTCGAAAGCGCCATCGGAATTCACGCCAGCGCCCACCTCGTCTCCGGAATCGGGTCGTTCTCACACGTCGATTTGGACGGCAACCTCCTCATCGCGGAGGACGTGATTCCGTCGGACGGAGGACCGACAATCGACATTTCGGGGGCGGGGCACGGAGTCGTGCCGAACGGAATCGAGTAACTCGGCGGTCAACCGCGTGACCCCGAGTGACGCGGTATCATTCGACAGACGTGTCACCGTTTGAAAACCCCTTTAGCCACCAATCACCCACTCCGGCCTAATGAGTTACAAAATCGGCTTGGTCGGAAAACCCTCCGTGGGGAAATCGACCTTCTTCAACGCCGCGACGATGAACGACGTGCCGGAGGGGTCCTACCCCTTCACGACAATCGACCCGTCCATCGGCGAGGCCTACGCCCGCGTCGAGTGCGCCGCCCCCGAATTCGACGAGTCCTGCACGCCCAGCGTCGGTTTCTGCGAGGAGGGCACGCGCTACGTCCCGACGAAACTCGTTGACGTGGCCGGACTCATCCCGGGCGCACACGAGGGCAAGGGCCTCGGCAACCAGTTCCTCACGGACCTGAACGAGGCCGACGTGTTGGTCCACGTCGTGGACTTCTCCGGCAAGACCGACATCGAGGGCGAACCCACCGAGGGCCACGACCCCCGCGACGACATCGACTTCCTCGAAAACGAACTCGACATGTGGTACCTCGAAATCCTGGAGAAGGGCATCGAGCGCTTCCGCTCGGGCTACGCCGGGGAGGAGAAACACATCGAGGAGGACCTCGCGGAACAGATGTCGGCGTTCAAGACGAACAAGGACGAGATAAAGCAGGTCATCCTCTCGCTCGGTCTCGACCTCGACCCCGAGACGTGGGAGGACGAGGACCGCCAGGAACTCGCCCGCGAGATTCGCAAGCGCACCAAGCCGATGGTCATCGCGGCGAACAAGATGGACACCCCCGCGGCGCAGGCGAACTACGAGGAAATCACCTCGGACCCCGAGTACGAACACCTGACCGTCATCCCCGCCAGCGCCCACGCCGAGAAGGCGCTCAAGAACGCCGCCGAACAGGGCGTCATCGACTACGACGCCGGGGATTCGGACTTCGAAATCACGGGCGACGTGAGCGAGGAACAGGAAGGGGGCCTCGCCCAGATTCGGGAGTTCACCAACGAGTTCGACGGGACGGGCGTCCAGCGCGCCCTCGAAGCCGCGCTGTTCGACGAACTCGACCTCATCGCCGTCTTCCCCGGGTCGGCCAACGGCAGCGCCAGCGAGAAGGGCGTCTTCCGCGACTGCTTCCTCCTCCCCGGCGGTTCGACGGCCGAGGACTTCGCGTACCACCTGCACTCCGATATCGGAGATGGGTTCCTCCACGGCATCGACTGCCGGAGCAAGCGCCAAATCGGTTCGAGTTCCGAGTTGGACCACCGTTCCGTCGTGGAAATCGTCTCCACGAGTCAGTAACGACGGACTCTGCTAGTTGATTTTTCTCTCCTGTATTCTTCCCCCATTTCGTGGTTCGGTACGCTTGCTTAGCCGTGATTATGCGTTCAGCGTGATTTCAGCGATTGAGAAACAGCCCTCGAAAGCCCCCGCCACGCTCGCAGCCGTTCGGAAAATCGGGATGAGCGCTACTGACTAACCGCCGTGGCGCGTGCGCCAGCAGGCCCTCGGCCGCGATGGCCGAGGGCCTGCTTGGTTATCACGCGAGGGATGACTGAGCGAATGCGAAGGAATCGGTTGGGGAGGGTGTGGCCGTCGCGGTGCGGTTGCGGGCGGGGGCTTTCAGGGTCGTCTCCGTAGCTGAAATCGCACGAGAACCAAAATCAGAAGCCACTCGTAGCGAGCGTGGCGGTGTTTCTCGAGAACGTCCCCCGTCAACGCACCCCGATTCTCCTCCAAACCTTTATATATGATACCGGGACCAAACCGGTCAGTGCCCGACGAATCGCTACGCAACCGGTCGCCGAAAACCCGCCTAGGAGAAGAACTTGAACAGGTCGTCGCGCTTCTGTTCGTGCAAGTGGGTCTTCACGGCCTCGTTCAGCGCGTCGATGTTTCCGCGCTTGGCGCTGATGGGTGCGATGGTGTCCTGCCACTGCTTCCACGGCGGGTGAAGGCCGAGGCGGTCACAGAGGTCGTTCAGTCGCTCGTCCTCGTCGTCCACCTTGTCCATCTTGTTCACGGCGACGACGACGGGGATTCCAACCTCGCGGAGGAAGTAGAACATCTCCACGTCGTGCGGGATTTCGTCCTCTCCGGAGTGGCGGTCGATGATGTCGATGACGCTCTTGCCGTCCACGACGAGGACGCCGACCAACACCTTCTCGGCGTTCTCCTCGATGTACTCCACGATGTCGGTCTTTATCCGCTCGCGCCGGTCCTCCTCGACGCCGGACATGAACCCGAATCCGGGCAGGTCGGTGAGCATGAAATCCTCGCTGGCCCAGTCGAAGTGATTGGGTTGGCGCGTGACGCCGGGCTTGCCGCCAGTCTCGAAACTGTGACCCGTCAACTCGCGCATCAGCGTGGACTTGCCGACGTTCGAGCGCCCGACGAACACGACTTCGGCGTCCCTGCCGGGTCGATTTTCGAACATAGTCGTCCGTTCGCCTCTCGACGCTTAACGGCCGTGGTTTCCCGCGGCGAGACTCCGCTGTTTCCCGCGGCGGAATTCCGCCGTCTCACGCGGCGGGACTTATTGTTCCGTGTGTCGTGTTCGAGATGTGCGTCTCGTGGAAATCGCCATCCCGCTGGGGGAACGGGAGCTGGTCATCGAAACGCTGGAAGCGAGGGATATCGACTACTACATCACCGAGGAGACGAGCGGACGTGGGGGAAGAGAGGACTACGCCGCGATTATCACGTTTCCGCTGCCGCAAAACGCGGTGCAACCCGTCATCGACGAACTCCGCGATGTCGGACTCAGCGAGGAAGCCCACGTCATCATCATCGACGCCGAGGTGGACGTCTCGACGCGTTTCGAGCGACTCGTCGAGCGCTACACCGCGAAACGCGGTCGTCGGATTCGCATCGCCCGCGAGGAGATTCGCATCCACGCCCGCGAACTCTCGCCGAGCCTCCGAACGTTCGTCACGATGACGATCGTGAGCGCGGTCGTCGCCACGGCGGGGTTGTTGCTCGACTCTCCGGCGGTCGTCGTGGGGTCGATGGTCATCGCGCCGCTGGTCGGCCCGGCGCTGTCCGCCAGTATCGGAACGGTCCTCGACGACCGAGACCTGTTTCGACGCGGCGTGCGGTTACAGGTCCTCGGCGTCGTTCTCGCGGTAGCGAGCGCCGCCGCATTCGCCACGCTCGTTCGGTTTATCCCGCTGTTTCCGCCGGGGACGGATGTGACGCGAATTCCGGAGGTCGCCATCCGAATCTCCCCCGATTTCCTGTCGCTCATCATCGCGCTCGGCGCGGGAATCGCCGGTATCGTGAGTCTGTCGGCCGGTGCCTCGACCGCTCTCGTCGGTGTCATGATAGCCGTTGCGCTCATCCCGCCCGCCGCCACGGTCGGCATCGGCATCGCGTGGGGCGAACCGGTCGTGACCGTCAGCGCGGGCATCCTCGTGTTGGTCAACCTGTTGGCCATCAATCTCTCCGCCCTCCTCACGCTCCGTTACATGGGCTATCGGCCGAAAGAGTGGCTGAAACTCCAACGTTCCAACTGGGAGACGGCCAAACGGGTATCTCTCCTCATCCTCGTTATCGTCCTCCTGTCGGCCTTCCTCGGCGGGGTGACGTACTCGTCGATTCAGGACGCGCAGTTCGAACGGAGCGTTCGGACGACGACCGACGCCTTGCTCGAACTGCCGCAATACTCCGGGGGAGAACGGCTCGAAGTCGATGTCCGGTACGGGCCGTCCGTTCCGCTTCCTCGGAAGTACCGCGACCCCGCCGTCCCGTTTCATCGGCCACGGGAGGTCATCGTTACCGTCGGTAAACCGACGAACGAACGGTATCCTGGACTGGCGGAACGGCTTCGCGCCCGTCTCTACCGACGGACGGGCCGAGACGTCTCCGTTCAAATCCGTTACGTCAGCATCGACGAAGCGCCTCGCCGCGGTATCGAGAGAAATTGACTGACATATTGACATGAACTAACCGACTATCGGCCCGCGATTATATCAATCTGCAAACCCCATCGGTGACTGTGCGACTCGTACAGGTATCCATCCCGACGGGCGAGCGAGAAACGGTCGTCGAGACGCTCGACTCCGAGGGAATTGATTTCTTTCTGACCGACGAAACGGGTGGTCGCCGTTATACCGCGATTGCGACGTTTCCGCTCCCGCAGAACGCCGTGCAGCCGGTTATCGACAAGCTTCACGATGCGGGACTGAGCGACGAGGCTCACACGGTCATCATCGACGCCGAGACGGATACGTCCCGACAGTTCGAGCAACTGGCGAAACGCTACGAGGCGGAAAACGGCGCGGACCGCATCGCGCGCGACGAAATCCTAACCGCGGCGCGGGAACTGTCCCCGCGGTTGCGGACGTTCGTCTTCATGACCGTCGTGAGTGCGGTCGTCGCCACGGCGGGGCTGTTGCTCGACTCTCCGGCGGTCGTCGTGGGGTCGATGGTCATCGCGCCGCTGGTCGGTCCGGCGTTATCGGCAGGCGTTGGCACCGTTTTGGACGAAAGCGCCCTGTTCACCCGCGGCGTCAAACTGCAACTGCTCGGCGTCACCGTGGCCATCGCCAGCGCGACGTTGTTCGCATTCTTCGTCAGAGTTCTCTACCTCTTTCCACCGAACACGGATATCACGGCAATATCACAGATAAGCGGGCGGCTGACTCCGGATTTCCTCTCGCTCATCGTCGCGCTCGGTGCGGGTTCGGCGGGCGTTATCAGTCTGGCCGCGGGCGTATCGGTCGCCCTCGTCGGGGTCATGATCGCCGCGGCCCTCATCCCGCCCGCCGCCGCCGTCGGTATCGGCATCGCGTGGGGGAGTCCGGTGGTCGCGTTGAGTGCTGGGGTTCTCGTCCTCGTCAACGTCCTCTCCATCAACCTCTCGGCCATAGTGACGCTCCAGTACATGGGGTATCGGCCGAAGAACTGGTTCAAACTGGAGCGCTCCCGAGAGGAGGCCATCAAACGAATCGGGGCCCTCGTCGTCGCCCTCGCCGTTCTCTCGGTCTTTCTCGGCGGCGTTACCTACTTCTCGTATCAAGGCGCGCAGTTCGAGCAGGGAGCAGACAGGGCGGTGACGAACGTCTTCGAGCAGCCGCGGTATCAGCAGGCGGAACGGCTTCAGATGCAGGTCCAGTACCGACAGACGTTCCCGCTCGGCAAGACTACCTACACGCGAAACCTCCCGTTCCGCGAACCACATCGCGTCGTGGTCACCGTCGGTCGTCCGCGGGGCGAGCAGTACCCGGATCTCGCCGAACGAATCCACGACCGAATCGCCACTCGGACGGGTCGCACGGTCGGGGTTCAGATTCGGTACGTCGAAACGGACGACGTGTCGGCCTGAACGTCCGAACTCGCCGACCGGTCTTATCCGTCGAACGGAAGTTCGGGTTCGTAGCCGATGGCTTCGACGGCCGCGTCGAGCGTTCCCGTCACGTTCTCGTCCTCCTCGATGCTCATGTACAGGTCGGCCTCCACGTCGGTCGAGAGGTCGGACTTGTTGCAGACGGTGAGGACGGGCACGTCGCCGAACTGCTCTTCGACCGAATCGCGGAGTTCGAGTTGGGCGTCGAGCGGGTAGCCACAGTAGGCGCTCGGGTCCACGAAGAACAGGATGCAGTCGGCGAGGTGCGTGAGCGCCGACACAGCCTGCGATTCGATGGCGTTTCGCTCGTCCGCGGGTCGGTCGAGCAGTCCCGGCGTGTCCACGATTTGGTAGCGAATGTGGTCGCGCTCGAAGTGACCGACGTGAATCCCCTTCGTCGTGAACGGGTACTCCGCGATTTCGTTGCGCGCGTTGGTTATCGTGTTGACGAACGACGACTTTCCGACGTTGGGATAACCGGCGACGACCACGGTCGGGTCGGCCGTGTCGATGTCCGGGAGGTCACGGAGGTCGTTTCGCGCCGCGTTGATTCGGTCGAGGTCGTCCTCGACTTCCTCCACGATGGACGCGAGGCGAGCGAACCCCTGCTTTCGCACCTTGCGGGCGTAGTTGATGTCGCCGCGGAGTTTCCCTTGGTACTCGCGGCCGATGTCCTTCGTCTTGCGGGAGGCCCATTGGATTTCCGACAGACTCTTTCGAATCTCGTCAACGTTCACGACGGCGTCGGCCAGTTCGTAGTAGAACGGGTCCACTTCCTCGAAGTCCGGCCACGCGGTGACGATATTCTGCAGATTGTCCGATAGGATGTTCGAGGCGGTTTGGAGCATGGACTGTTGGGCCTGAATGCCGCTCTTGGCCCGGCCTGCTCGTGTCGCCCGCGAGAACGCCTTGTCGATGAGTTCCTCCGACGTGGGCGTCGTCGGTAGGGTCTCGAAAATCATGGGCATTCGTATGCTCTCGCCCCTTAAAAGGGCGTTCATACCGTCGTGCGAGCCGATTTTGGCGAGAGACTTTTGTTTTCCGCCTTCCAACGTATGTACCCATGACCAACTGGTACGCGGTCTTCGTCGGCTTCGTCGTCTCCGTCCTCGCGGGCATCGTCGCGTTCGCCCTCCCCGGAATCGGGCACGTCGCGGCGGGACTCGCCGGTGGCTTCGCCGCTGGCTACGTCGCCGGCGGCGGACTGGGAAGCGGCTTCTGGCACGGCCTGCTCGCCGGGTCCATCGGCGGCGTCATCGTCGCCCTGTTCCTCGGACTGGGTGGAACCATCATCGGCGGCCTCGCGGGCGGCCCAGTCGGGTCGTTGTTCGGCGGTATCGGTCTCTTCCTCGCCGCCGTCTTCGTCGCGTTCCTGCTGGCGCTCGACAGCGCCATCGGCGGTGCCATCGGCGGCGTGCTGAAAGGCTAGTCGTTTTTTCGCTGCAACTCGAACGAAGCCGTATGGCTCGAATCGACGCCGACACGCTACTCCCGGCACCGCACATCCAACAAGCGGTCACGGCGGGTCGAATCTCGCAACTCCACCGTGGCAACCCGTACGCCGAGGAAGGCGACACCTTCGACATCGACGGCGAGACGTTCGAGGTCGTCGACGTGACCGAGCGGAAACTCGGAGATTTAACCGACGAGGACGCACAAGCCGAAGGCTCGGAGGACTTGGACGCCTACCGCGAGCGCCTGAATCACGCCCACGACGACTTCGAATGGGACGACAGCGCGACGGTGTACCGACATCGCTTCGAAGTTGTCGAGTGAGGACGGCGGAGCGGGACGAGATGGACGGGCGAACGGAGTAGATGTATGGGATGGACGGGACGGACAGGACAGACACACGAACGAGACGGGCGAACTTTTTATCGGCCGACGCCAACCCATAGCCAATGCTGAATTTGGCGGTCGCCTATCGAAAGGAGACGTTCGAGCGACTCCGCGACCCGCTCGCAGAGCGCGGAATCAGGGTCCGCCACGTTCCGAGCGAGTCGCGGACGTTCGACCTCGCCGACCCGCCGTGGGGTCCCGACGAGTTCGACGCGGGCTTCGTCTACCCGTCACGAATGATGGAGGGCGGCGTGGTCGATGGGCTGTTGGACATTCCGTGGGTGAACGACCGCGAGGCCGTCCTCACCTCGCGGAACAAGGGCGGCGTCATCGCCCGACTCGGGCGAGCGGGGATTCCGGTCCCGAAAACCGTCGTCGTCTCGAACCCCGTCGAGGAGGCGGACCTCGTGGACGCGTTCGAGGCGTTCGACCCGCCGGTCGTGGTCAAACCTAACTCCACGACGCGGGGGACCGGAATCGCAAAAGTGGACGACGTGGACTCCTTCCTCGGCGTGGTGGACTACCTGAACCTCGTCCACGACTACCGCGCGACGGGGGACAAATCGTTTCTCGTGCAGGAGTACCTCCCGGAGGCGGTCGATTACCGCGCGATGGTCGTCGACGGCGAGTACGTCGGTGCGGTCGAGCGGCAACTGCCCGAGGACGCGCTGACCGCCGGACGCTGGAAACACAACGTCCATCGCGGTGCCGAGGCGCGCGGCGTCCGTTTATCCGAGGAGCACCGGAATATCGCGGAACGGACGGCGGAGGCGCTCGGGATTCCGTTCTGTGGCATCGACCTGCTCGCCGTCGGCGACCGGGTAGTCGTCAACGAGACGAACGCGCGGCCGACGATAGACGTGAAAACGAAGTACGAAAATGGATTCTACGACCGCCTCGCCGAACTCGTTCGGACTACTCGACGCTGATGTTCGCTGATTCGTCGGTCTTCTCGAACGTGACTTCGAGGACACCGTTGTTGTAGGTCGCTTTCGCGGAACTCTCGTCCACGCGCGCCGGGAGCGCGATGCGCTCGTCGTACTCGCGGTGGTCGCTGGCGGCGCTGATGGTCATCGCTTCGCCGTCGCATTTGAGGTCGATGTCGTTCTTCTCGACGCCGGGGAGGTCGGCGATGACGCGGATCAGTTCGTCGTCTTCGTGGATGTCGACGTGCGTGTCGGCACCGAATCCGGTCGTGCCGGTATCGACCTGCATATCGACGTTGCCGCCCATCATATCGTTCATCATGCGCTCTATCTCTCGAAAGAGATCGTCGAAGGGGTCGTCGCGGTCGTCTCGTCGCATACCTGAGGCTAAGCCCTTCCCGGGCAAAAGGTTTTGGACAGGCGTCAACCGTTCCGATTCCGTTGCGACGAATCGGACTCACGTCCGACCTTTCGGAACGCTGACTCGCCTCCCGTCTGAAAAAATGCCGCTATCCGCGGACGTGTCGATCAGTCGTCCTGGTTCTGCCAGTTGAAGTTCTGGGCGTTGGACCAGGCGACCTGCGCGTTCTTGTTACTCTGGTAGCTCGCTTGGATGGCCGTTGCATCGTCGGATTCCGCATCGCCACCGATGCTGCCAGCGGCCGAGACCGCGTAATTGTCCTCTTGGTGGTTGGCGTTACCCTGCGCGACATACTGACTCTGGCTGACGTCCGAACTCGCGTACTGGCCGTTCACTTGTACTTGGTTGTCGTCGGCGAATGCCGCCGCGTTACCCGCGAATCCGACTGCGAACAAACTTCCCACGATGGTCATCGTGAGCAGGATCTTGAGTGCTTTTCTCATTGTTTTTCTCTCCGGGCGGGAGAGTCCGTTACTGGACACCACCTGTCCGCGGTGCTGTCCGCCCCACCCACCGCGTCTCATCGGGGGTGTCGTAAATGAACGGGTAGCATCGTTGAGTCCGTTTGCGCCGTTTGTGAACGACGGAACTCGCACCTAAACGTCGGTAACGTGGAAAATCGGGGGCGTAGGACGTCTGCCGCGGTCGCGGATACGTGTCGGTAAACGTTTCGTCCCGTGTTTCGAATGGCGGAATCCGGCGCTGATTGATGATAATTCACAATTCAAAAGTTCCATGTTAACATCTGCCACAATTCCCCGCGGTGAATAACAGGACCCCTCCACGAGTTGTCGGCGTTACTCGGGCGTATGAACGAATACCGTCCCGTCGCCCCACGAAAAACGAACCGTCGAATCGACGGTCAGAAGCGGTTGGTTAGAAGCCGATTCCGAGCGCGTCGTTCGTCGTTTCGATGCTCTCCTCGGCGTCGGCGGCGTTCGTTACCGCACGGATGGCGTCCACGTTCTCGGGAACCACGTCGCTCTCTTGGTGGATGGCTTGGAACAGATAGAGGTCGTTTCCTTCCATCGAGACGGATTCGCCCCAGACGCAGTTCTCCCAGAAGTCGCCGCGGGGCCGACCCCTGTCCATGGCGAACTCCTTGAGCTTGCCCGCGCCGTCGATGTCCATGTGCTCGGGAATCACGAAGATGCGGGACTGGCGTTCGAGCAGTTCGCGCACCTCCTCGGCGTCCGGTTCGGCTTCGAGCGAGACGTTGATGCTGTGCATGTGCATCAGCGTCGCCGGAACCTTCAGTCCGAGCGTGTCGATGGCGAGGTCCGGGAAGATGGTCTTCACGTCCGGGCCGTGGTGCGACGGCAGCGACACCGGGTTCGGAACGATGTCGTTGATGGGACCGCGGCCGGTCTGGGCCGGGTCGCCGCCACGGCGGACGAGCGTCGCGCGAACCTTCTCGACGCCGTACTCCTCGCGGAGGGGGGCGACGAGCCGCGAGAGCCCGGTCGTGTTACACGACACGACGCGGACGTGCTGTGCGCCGACCGCCTCGTCGTAGTTGGCACGCGCGTTGAAACTCGTGTCCGCGACGCTCGCGTCCTCACCGCCCTGATAGAGCGCGGGCGTGTCGTACTCGTCGTACAGCGATTTGTTGTCCGCGCCGATGCCGGACGGACAGGCGTCGACGATGACGTCGGCCGCCTCGACCAGTTCCTCGACCATTCCCGCCAGTTCGATTCCCGCGTCGTCGAACCGGTCCGCCCGTTCCTCGATAGCGGCGTAGAGTGGGTAGCCGTTCTCGACGGCTCCCTCGGCCTCGAAATTGGGCCGGGTTTTTGCGACACCGACGACTTCCATGTCCGGTTGCGCCCGAACGGCGTCAGCGACTCGCTTCCCGATAGTCCCGTACCCGTTAATGCCGACCTGTAGCATGTACATCTGCCGCTCCAACCCCCGCGACTAAAACGGTTTCGAGCCAACCTGAGAAGGAAATAACTCGAAAATGAGTAATTTGGGGGGTGTTACAATCGAACAACAGTTATTTAAACAGTTGAAACAAGTATTAGAAATAAACTATGAAAAGATTTATATTAGTATAGAATATCAATAAGTCAATGGTGGAAAAAAAGCACCAAAAGACAGTAAGTAGACGGAGCATAATCAAATCGGTCGGAGCCAGCGCAGGAATCAGTGGTATTTCAGTCCTATCGTCCCAAGGAGTTAGGGCATCTAGTACTAATTTAAGCATTTTAGTATTAAATACTGTACCTTTTGTTCGAGATTGGAATGGTGATAATAATGACCTCCGTGATCGAAGTGCTAGCGGAGTTAATACTTATATGGGAGCGAGTATCCAACAGATTTGGAGTGATGGGGTCGCACCTGACGATGGTCGGTACGATGTTAATTTTAAATGGGGTGACCACGGCGGTGTAAAGGCAACTAATGTAAGTTCTAATTACCTATCGACTCGTGCTAACCAGTACGACGAGTATCTACGAAACTCGTCGTACTGGAAAAAAACTTATGATGACGCGGACGGCATATTACTTCTAGACTATAACTCAGGAAAAGATATAAACCTCGGGGATGCTAGTGCCTGCTATGGCAAGATTGGAGGCGCCGCCGGAAGCGAGCAAAAGACAGCGATAGTTGATATGGCATTTTTCGAAAATGCCACTTGGGAGTATGACTCTGGTGGGTTCTTCGCAGACACATTCGCTAAGGGAACTGGGTTCCGGGCAGCAGGTCTTCTCTTTAATGTGTACTCGGACTCTGCAGGAACGAGAACGATCAACGGGTTACCACAGTATTCGCTTGCGACAAGAGGAGGTGGGTTAAAAAGCGGCGCAAGTTGTGGGAACGTAGACAGCAACGCTTCGAAGCAGGCGAACTTCGTTTCCAACTGCACTCAAAATCAGATTCAGAATTGGGTTGATAATTATATGTGAATCAAATCCTCTTCCCAAATATTGAAAATAAAGTATTTCGAAATAGGTATTCCGAGAGTTGCTTAGTAGGATAGAAAAGGAAAACCTACTATTTCTGGAGTCGGCATATTAGGTATGAGTCTGGACGACGCCGCGAGAACCGCCGTCGAGCAGTGTATGGCACTCGAAGCGGACGAATCGTGTGCGATAATCACCGACGACAAGCGCTGGGACATCGGCAAGGCGCTGTACGATACCGCGAGCGAGATTACCGACGACGTGACGATTACGCGCTATCCCGTCGGAACTCAGCACGGTGAGGAGCCGCCCGCCTCCGTCGCCGCCGCGATGGCCGCCGCCGACGTCGTTCTCGCGCCGACCACGAAAAGCCTCAGCCACACGCGCGCCCGAGGAGACGCGAACGAGGAAGGCGCGCGAATCGCCACCCTCCCCGGCATCACGAAGGAAGTGATGATCACCGGACTCGCGGCCGACTACGAGACCATCGACCAGCACTGCACGGACGTGCTCGCGCAAGTCGAAGGTGCCGAGGAAATCCGCGTCACGACCGAGGCCGGAACCGACATCACCTTCGAACCCGGCGACCGCGAGTGGTACGACGACACCGGCCTCTGTCACGACCCCGGCGACTTCACCAACCTCCCCGCGGGCGAGGTGTTCGTCAGCCCCGAGAACGTCAACGGCCGCTACGTCGTGGACGGAACCATGCGCCCGCACGGCCTCCTCGAAGAGGGACAAACCCTCGAATTCGAAGTCGAGGACGGCTACGTCACGAGTATCAGCGACGACGAGATTCGCGCTCAGGTCGAAACTGCATCAGAGGAAGTCGGCCAAGACGCCTACAACCTCGCCGAACTCGGCATCGGAACCAACGTTGCGGTGTCCGAACTCGTCGGCTCCGTCCTACTGGACGAGAAGGCTGGCGGCACGGTCCACATCGCCATCGGCGACGACGCGGGAATCGGCGGCGACACGGACGCCCCGCTTCACTTGGACGGCATCATTCGGGAACCGACGGTGTACGCTGATGGCGAAGAGGTCGAACTGCCACAGCCCTAAAACGGTCGAGCGATGCGAATCATCCACGGAACCGCAATCCACGGCGTCGATGTGGACGCCGAGACCCGTTGTGCGCACTACGACACCGAGCGGGACGTAATCGCCATTCGGTTCGCGTGTTGTGAGGAATACTATCCCTGCTTTCGGTGTCACGACGCGGTTGCCGACCATCCGCGGGAACCGTGGCCCGAAGACGAACGAGACACGGAGGCGGTGCTGTGCGGCGTTTGCGGCGCGGAAATGACGATTACCGCGTACCTCGACTGCGGTTCGCGCTGTCCGGACTGCGGTGCGGCGTTCAATCCGGGGTGTGCGAACCACTACGGGTTGTATTTCGACGGGTGAGTTCGACCGAGTTCGGTACGCGGATGTTCCAACCGGACGGCGCTCGTCTCACTCACCACAAAATTGTTACTTCATGGGGGGTAGTGGATGGTATGAACCGTCGCACGCTCCTCGCTGGAATCTCCCTTCCGCTCGTCGGCGGTGGCGTCGTCGTCGCACAGCAACTCGATTATCGCCGCGACAAGGACTTTTCCATCCGAACTGGTCCCCCGATAACTGAACACGAATTCGAACTGGTAGACGTGACGAAGGGATTCGACGACGAAAACTACGACCCTGGAAAGCAGTTCGGTAATTACGCCACGGTCGAATTCGATTCGACCGAAAACCGAGTTCGCGTGCTTGGACAGGTTAAAAGCGGTGGACGGTCGTGCAAGGAGACGGAGCTCAAATCACTCCGGTACGACGAACGATCGGATACGCTCACGGTGGCCGTCTTCGACGATTATATCTCCCACGGAGTCTGCACGCTCGAATTGGGGATTGTCCCGTACACGGTCAGCGTGAACTTCGAATCGGACCTCCCGTCACGGGTCGTCGTTGCGCACGTCAAGGACGCCGCGGGAATCATCGACGGTGAAAATGTCGTCTACGAGAAAGCGTTCTCCAGCGAGAACCGAAATTGACGACGGCAATCGAACACCCCCCTTCGCCCAACTCCACGCACTTTTACGCGCCGAGTCCCTACACCGCTCCATGAGCGATACAGCGGAACGTGTGGCAGTCGTCTGCCCATCCTGTTCCCCCGATTTGGAGACGGTTCACGAGGTCCTCAAACCGGGTGGACAGGCGACGGTACGATGCACAGAGTGCGACCACGTTCACAAGACGAAAATCGAGGAGGAGACAACCGAGGAAATAGACGTCGTCGTCTCGCAGGAAGGCGAGTCGTTCACCGCGAAGGCCGACGTTCCGGTCGAGGAGAACCTCGCCGTCGGCGAGGAGTTCGTCCTCGAAACCGACGAGGCCATCTTCGTCGTCAGGATTACCAGCCTCGAACAGGACCAAAATCGCCGCGTCGAGGAATCGCTCGCACCCGACGTCGAAACCATCTGGACGCGCGCCGTGGACAACGTGAGCGTCAACGTCACGATTCACCCCAACGACGGCCGCCGGGACAACTCCCGGAGCGTCAAGGTGAGCATCCCCGGGGACTACGAGTTCGTCGTCGGCGAAACCGAGGAACTGGCGGACGAGGAGTTCACCATCGACGGAATCCTCGTCACGGACGACGCCTCCGGCTACGACCACGACCGTCTCGACTTCGACGGCGACGCCGTGCTCGCCAAGGACGTGAAACGGATTTACGCCGAGGACGAGGGTTCGACCGCGTGGTCCGCGTGGTAATCGACCGCGCCAGCACCTAGCTTTTTTCGCCTCGCAATCGTCGTTCGGACATGGACTACCGCGAACTCTGTTTACTGTGGGCTGCCCGCGAGACCGGCATCATCGATGCCGTCATGTTCCGCGCCGGAACGCCCGCAGAAGTCGCCGCCGAAACAGACGTTACCGAGCGCGCCGCCCGAATCACGCTCTCCGCGATGACCGAATTGGGTTTTCTCGAACGCGTCGACGGCGAATACGAGGCGACCAACCGGGCGCTCGGGTTGTTCGCCAAAACGGACGTGCGTTCCATCGGGACGGTGCCACACCAGATGGACTGTCTCGACCGCTGGTTCGCGCTTCCCGAGACGATGCGAACCGGACGTCCGCCCGAGCCAGCCGACGAGTGGACGGCGAACTTCATGGGCGCGATGGCGACAATCGATGACGGGACGGTTCGGACGTGTGTCACGGAAGCGGTTCACGAGAACCCCGACGCGGAGCGCGTCCTCGATATCGGCGGCGGCCCCGGTAGTTTCTCGAAGGAATTCGCCCGTCGCGGCTACGACGTGACGTTGTTCGACCAGTCCGACGTCATCGATGTCGACCGGACGTTCCTCGAACACGAACCCATCGAACTCGTTCCCGGCGACGCGACCGACGACCTTCCGACCGGGTTCGACCTCGCGTTCTGCTCGCGGGTCGCACACGCGCTCGGTCCGGCCGAAAACCGCGCGCTCTCGAAGAACGTCTACGACGCCCTCGAACCCGGCGGCGTCGCCGTCTTCATCGACAAGGTTCGAGGGTGGGCCGACGACGCGGCGCTGTTCGGCGCACACATGCTCGCACAGACGGAGAACGGCGATACGTACACCGAAGACCAGTTCGAAGGCTGGTTCGATGACGCCGGGTTCGATGACTTCGAGATTCGGGACGTTCCGGGAACGAACCAGCAAGCCATCGTCGGCTACAGGCCGCGCCATTGAAGAACGTCGGACCCCAAACCGGATTCATGGAACCGACGGTGCTGCGCGACGATATGGTCGCCAGCCTCGAACACGAGATGAAGGGGCTCGTCCGGAGCGAGCACGTCGGTCTCGCGCTCCGAACGGTCCCTCGTCACGAATTCGTCCCCCTCGAAGCCAGCGACGGCGCGTACTCCGACCGGTCGTTCGACCACCGGGGGACGCGAATACTGTCCCCGAGCACCGTCGCCCGACTGATGGAAGCCCTCGACGTTCGTGAGGACGATTCCGTCCTCGTCGTGGGTGCGGGCGTCGGATACACGTCCGCGGTGCTGGCCGAAATCGTGGGCGAGCAGAACGTCCACGCGGTCGATATCACGCGAACCATGGTCTACGAGGCGCGGCAGAACCTCGATTCGTCGGGCTACGGCGGCGTCTTCGTCGACTGCCGCGACGGTGCCGATGGCCTGCCCGAGTACGCACCGTTCGACCGCATCCTCGTCGAGGCGGCGGCCATCGAACCGCCGCGCACCCTCGTCGAACAGCTGACAGCGGACGGCCGGTTGGTGATTCCGCTGGGCGGAGGGATACAGCGGTTGACCGCCGTCGAACGCGCTTCGGACGGAACTCCCGACATCGGACGTGAGTTCGGCACCGTCGCGTTCGCCCCGCTCCTCGTCGATGGCGAGCAGTCGGACACCATCGAGCGCAACCGCACTACTCGGGAGGACCGCGAGTTCGCGGACCGCAACGCCCAAGCCCGCCACGGCTGGGAACACGAGTGGATCGACTGGGACGGATACAGCTAATTCTTAGTCGGCAACGACCAGTATTTGCGTGTTCGCTCGCTTGTCCGCAAACTCGCTCCCAGCGGGTGGTTTGATGTCTATTTCGAGTGTTCCGTCCTCCTGATTCGGCCCCAGTTCGGGGTCGAGTGAGAGCGTCGCACCTCCGTTCTTTCCGGTCGTCGCCGTCTGGATGTGTTCCAACGTGGCGGAGTCCCCTTTCACGACGACGGTCGCCCCCGACACCGGTTTACCGTCCGAATCGATGACGGAGATATCGACCGACTGGTGGCCCGGTTGAACTACTTCCGGGGTCGGTTTCGCGTCGAGTTCGCTCACCGCCAATCCGTTGAGTCCCGACAGCATGTTCATCATGACACTTAAACTGGCGACCCCCACGACGAGCGCGATGACCAGCCGAATCGGCAGTCCTTCGATGGCTCGGTCGTCCGACCGGAACAGTTGCAGTTTGCGGTTGGTTCGCCTCGTCCGAAGCCGTTGACGCACAGACATGGCCCGGAGTGGTTCTGGTTTCGAATATAAACCTTCGTCCGAGGGTTTATATCGGAAGTCGGGACCAGCACCCCACATGACGGACGTTCTGGGTCGGACGGGCGACGGCGGCGTTTCGGGTGCACTCGGAACCTACCGGGCACGCGACGGCAGCGCGGGTGCACCTGTTCGAATCGATTTGGACGGCCCGCACGCCGCGTTGGTGGTCGGCAAACGCGGCTACGGGAAATCCTACACTCTCGGCGTGCTGGTCGAAGAACTCGCACGCGCGGACGGCGTTTCTCCCGTCGTCGCCGACCCGATGGGCGCGTTTCGGACGTTCGCGGACGTTCCGGGATTCTCGGTTATCGAGGAGCCGTGCGTCTCCGCGAACGCGCTTTCGCCGCGAGCGTGGTGCGAACTCCTCGGTCTCGACCACGAGAGTGCCGTCGGGTCGCTGGTGTGGCAGGCGGCCGCGAAGACGGAAACGCTCGCGGCGATGGACGAGTACGTCTGGAACGCCGATGTCGCGCGGGCGACCCGCCGGGCGGCCCGAAATCACCTCGTACTCGCGGATTCGTGGGACGTGTTTTCCCCCGACGGACTCACCGCCGCAGACTGCCTGTCCGCGGCGACGATACTGGACTGTTCGGGCTACGACGCCGCACCGATGAACGCCGTCGTTCGGGCGGTTGCGGAAGACCTGTATCGCGCTCGGGTCACGGAATCCGTGGCGACGCTTCCGTGGCTCGTCGTGGACGAAGCGCACGCCTTCTTCGACGGAATCGCCGGACCGGCGCTTCGAACCATCGTGACGCGCGGACGGCGGCCGGGCGTCAGTTTCGTCGCCGCAACACAGCGCCCGGCCGGTCTCCCCGACGTGGCGGTTTCACAGTCCGACCTGCTCGTCTCCCACCGTCTGACCTCGCGGGGCGACCGCGAGGCCCTCGCCCGCGCTCGCCCGACGTACATGCACGGGTCGTTCGCCGACCGAATGCCCGAGACGCCCGGGTCGGCGCTGGTCGTTGACGACGCGACCGAAAGCGTCCACGCGGTGCAGGTTCGAACGCGGCGCGTCGAACACGGCGGCGGCAGTCCGAGCGCGAGCGAACTGGCAGACGGGTGACCGCCGGCAGACGATACCCATCGAGCAACCGAGAATCGTCGAGTAGTCGGTGACTGCCGGGTCGTTTCGAGTCCGTTAAGTGCGTTCGATAAGGAGTACCGGACTAACTGGGCGATGGAGTCCGCCTTCCCCAACCGCCGAACGCGTCGGCTGATGACTCCTTTTCGAGAGCGACAGATATGGGAAGCAAACATCCACTCCACACGATAGAAGTCCTGCTGCTGATCGGCGTCGGCGGATTCGCGGGGTCGAACCTCCGGTACTTCGTCAGCCTCGTCGAACCCGGGTTGACGGGGACGCTCATCGCCAACGTCGCGGGTTGTTTCGCGCTCGGCTTCATCCTGTACGAAGCCATCTACATGGGCTACCTCGCCGACCAAACGCACTTCGTCGTCGGCACGGGATTCCTCTCCTCGTTTACGACGTACAGCACGTTCGCCGTTCAGACGACGCAGGCGGCGTCGCCGCTGTGGATGGTCGGAAACGTCGTGGCCAACTACGGCCTCGGGTTTCTGGGCGTCATGCTCGGCCGCTCGCTCGCCCGCTTCGTCAACGGGGGTGTGAGCGAATGACCTCGCTCGACCCCGCGCACATCGTCGGGACCGGTGGCGCAATCGGGGCGCTCTGTCGCCATTTCGTCAGCGAACGGGTCGATGCCGACGAATTCCCAATCGGGACGTTCACGGTGAACGTCGCGGGGAGTTTCGTCCTCGGACTTCTCACGTTCCTCTCCATCGACAACCAACTGGCGCTGCTGCTCGGGACCGGCGCGTGCGGGTCGTTTACGACCTTCTCGTCGTTCTCCTTCGAGACCTTCCGGTTGTGGGAGACCGGCGAACGGTTGCGCGCGACCGTCAACGCCTTCGGCAACCTCGCCGGTGCCGGAATCGCCATCGGGGTGGCGTGGGGCGTCGTCCAACTTCTCGGCTAGTTGAGTGCGGACCCTTCGTCTCCACTTGTCGCCAGTCTCCCGCCGGTTGCTGATTCCCCGCCGATTGCCGCTCACGCCGTCACGCGAACGACCAGTATCGGCAGGGTCGAATTGCGGATGACCTTCTCGGTGACGCTCCCGTTCAGGAAGTGTTCGACCCCGCTTCGGCCGTGCGTTCCCATCACCACGACTTCGATGCCGTTCTCGTCTGCGTAGTCGAGGATTTCTTCGTGAGGAATCCCTCGCAGGAGTTCGGTTTCGACCGGAACGCCCCGTTCGTCCGCCCGCTTTCGAACGTCCGCAATCGCGCTCTCGCCTCGTTCGGTTCGGTCGCGTTCGATGGTGAGCCACTTGGCATCCGACAAGGTGCTGTACTCGCGCGTATCGACGACGGACACCGCGTGTATCCGCCCGCCCGTGAACGCCGCGAGGTCGAGCGCCTCCGCGATGGCGTCTTCGATTTCGGGACTGCCATCGGTCGGAACGAGTATCTCGCCGTACATCTCCCGCACGTTCGGTGGGCATCGGAATAACTGTACTGCAGCCACGGCGTTCGAAGGGAAGGTGGATGTTACTCGAAATACCGCTCCCACACGACGATGACGGAGGGGGTCAACAGGACCGCCGTGAGATACGAGTAAAAGATGCTCAGGGCGGTCACGAGTCCGAACTGGCCGAGAACGGGGGTGATGGCGAGGACGAGGACGCCCGTCCCGGCGACCGTGGTGAGCATGCTGCCGGTCAGCGCGCCCCCGGTTCCGCGGACGGTGCGCGTGAGGGCGGCGAACACGTCCGTCTCGTGTTCGAATTCGTCGGTGAATCGGTGAACGACGTGGGCGGAGTAGTCGGTCCCGAGCCCGAGCGCGATGGCGAGCACTGTCGCCGTCAGCGCGTTGAACGGGATGCCGAGCAACCGCATCGTCCCGGCGAGGAGTGAGACCGCGACGACGATTGGAAAGAGGTTGATGACGCCGAACGCGGCCCGGCCGACGAGGACGCGATAGACGAACGCGAGAAAGATGGCCGTGGCGAGGAGTGCAGTGGCGAGGCTTCGAAGCGCGGACGCGAAGATGATGGCCGCGATGGACTGGAAGACGACCGTTTCGCCGGTGGCAGTCGCGTCGAGACGGTAGCGGTCGGCCACCTGCTGGGCGTCGCGGGTGATGGCGTTCTGCGACGCGCCGCTTTTCATCGTGTAGACGACCTGTGTGCTCCGCTGATCCTCCGTGATGTACTGGAGTGCCTGCCCGCGAGCGGGGGACGAGAGCAACCGGTCGTAAATCTGTCCGAGGTTATCGTCGGGAACGCCGTCGCCGTCGATGTCGCTTCGTTCGACGAGTTGTCGGAACTCGTCCGACTGACGGCTGTAATTTTGGATGACGGTGATGATGCTTTCGGACTCCGCCCGTCTGTCCGCTTGAGCGAAGGACTTCGGCGGATTTCGGTTGGCGTGCTGAATCGATTCGAGCGCGTAATCCTCGCGGAGCGGCCCCTGCACGTATATCGTCACTGTATCCCCCTGTACGGCGGCGAACTTCTCGTCGAGGAAGTTCGTCGTCTCGGTGACGGTGTACGTTCCCGGCGCGAACGGTTCGGGAAGCGATTGGAGATAGCTCGGCGTCTGCTCCGGCGGAAGGAAATCCTCGTTCGAAAACGACGTGTCGATGCCGGTCGCGTAGTAGCCCGAAACGACCGTCAGGACGAGCGCGGCGGCGAGAACGACCGGCGCGCCCCGGCGGGCGAGCGTGACGCTCCCCTGCAGGAGTCGTCCCAAGGCGGACCCCTCCTCGCCGAGCGGTCGAAGCCCGAACACGGGAAGCCCGACGCGGTCCCGGAACCGGTCAGCCGTGACCTTTGCCGCGGGGAGGAAGATGCCGAAGATGAGGGCCGTGACCACGATGCCAATCGCAGCGACCAACCCGAACTCGCGAATCGGTTGGAGGCGACTCGTCAGGTTCGACGCGAAGCCCAACGTGGTCGTTCCCGTGACGATGAAGAACGCGACGAGCAGCTGGTCGGTCGTCCGACGCATCGAAGGGCTGATGTCCAACCCGGTGACGCGTTCTTCCCGGTAGCGGTTGATGGCGTGGATACCGTAGTCGATACCGACCGCGAGGAGCAGGGGCGGCACGGCGACGAGCAGTTGCGTGAACGGAATGCCGATCCACCCCATGAACCCCAACGTCCAGATGATGGTCATCACCAGCGAGACGACGCCCAGCAGGAGGTCGAGCGGGTCGCGATAGGCGAAGAGGAGAAAGACGAGTATCAGCACCGCGGCGGCGGGTGTGACGATGATGAGCGAGTCGAAGGTGACGTTCGATAGTTCCGACGAGATGACGCCGCTCCCGAACACCCGAATGTCGCTATCGACGCTTCCGACGACCGATTCGGACCGAACCTGAATCCGGGTCAGCGGGTCGTCGCCGCTCGATTCGGCACCCGCCTGCTGTGCCAACCCGCGCGGAATCTCGTGCTCGACGATGCCGATGGTCGCCGACGCGGAAGCCGACCGACGGTTGAAATCCTTGCTCAACAGGGCGCGGAAGCCGGGGTTCGTCGCCGCCCGCCGAACTGCGGTTTCGACCTCGGTCGGGGTCGCACGCCGCACAGTTCGAATCTGCGCTTCGAGCGTCGTCGCGTTCGGGTCGAGCGTCCCGGCGACGATTCTCGCCGCGCTCGTCGTCGAGGAAACGCGGAATTCGGTGCGGCGTTCGAGGCGATACTGCGCCTTCAACATCGCCAGCAGTTCGGGTTTCGAGAGCACGTTCCGTCCGGTCTGGATGAGCTGGGTGCTCCCGTTCTCCGCCGCGAACGGCGGCGTGAACTCGCGGTTCACGGCGTCGAACGCCTCCTGTGCCGGGCTGTCCTCGGTGAACTGGCTCGTCCCGGATTCGGTCGAAACGCGAACGAGCCCGGTACCGAGGACGACCGTCAGCACGAGAAAGACGAGTATCACCCTCTTCGATCGGTCGGCTATCCACACGTCGAGCCAATCGATGACGCGTTGATAGTCCACCATCGGAACTCACCGCCGTCGAATGACGAAGACGGCGACGAGGACGAGCAGGACGGCAAGCACGACGATGGCGACGAGTCCCCCGGTTCCGCTCGAAAACGACAGCACACCCTCCTGCCTCGGGGCCGTCACCCGAATCGGAACCTCGTACGTGTCGGTGAGTTTCGTCTCCCCGTCCGGCGTGTCGTACTGGAAGTCCACCGACATCGGATACGCGTTCGGAAGCGTCCCCCCGTCGGCGCTCACGTCGAACCTGATGGTCGCCGATTCGTTCGGTTCCAGTTTCTCGATGAACGCACCGTTGTCGTTGATGGTCAACGGACTGTCCACGAACGCCTGCGCGTCGATGTTCCGCACCGTTCGGTCGTCGTTGTTCGTGACGACGAGCGAAACCGTCGCCGTCGATCCCGCCTCGACCGAGGCGCGTTTCGCGTCGATTCGGAACTCGTCCCGTCGCGGGCCGACCGGAACCCGCGCGTCGAGCGGCTTGCTCTGTCGCGGGTCGCCGTCCTGATTCTGATATCGAACGACGAACGAAAGCTGTCGCGGGCCGCGGTCGGCGCTGTCGCTCACGTCGATTCGGTATTCGAACGGCGTCGATTCGCCCGCATCGAGCGACCCGAGCGCGTACTCCGTCTCCTTCGGCGAGAGGTTCTCCCCCTGCGACCTGAGGACGAGGACGGCGTTGGGCGCGCGCTGTGGTCCCTCGTTGGTCACGGTCCCGGACACGGTTCCCTCCTGTCCCACGCGCAACGTGCTGGTCACGGTATCGAACGAGAACGACTGCTCCGGGTCGGGAATGATGCCGATGAGATGCGGCTCCGTCCGATTCCTGGTCCCCTCCTCCCGGTACGAAATCGAGAGGCTGAACGGGTAGCTCCCGCCGACCGTATCGTTCTTCGCCGTCACCCGATACTGGAACGTCTGCCGTTCGTTCGACGACCACTCGTTCACGAACTGGCTGGCGTTGGGCGACCGGCCGAGCGTGAGTTGCTCGTTCGCGGACCGAAGCGACACGATGGCGTCGTTCACGTCCCGCCCCGTGTTCTCCACGGTCACCGATATCACTCCCGTATCGCCCGCCTGCACGTTCGAGGAGATGGACGTCACCTCGAACCGCTCCAGTCGAATCCGCTCGCTCGGTTGTACGCCGAACGTGTACGGTCCCGCCCGCCTCTGTGAGCCGTCCCCCGCCGTGAACGAGATGTTCGCCTCGAACGGGTAGTTCTCGACTTCGGCGAACTCCTCCGCGAGGAGGCTGTATTTCACCGTCCGTCGCTCGCCCGCCGCCCAGTTTCCGACCTGCTTTCGGGCGGTCTGTGATGGTCCGAACCGAACGCTCTCGTTCGGTGACCGAACCGAGATGCTCGCGTTCGAAACGTCCTCCCCGGTGTTCTCGAACGTGATGGAGAGGTTCCCGGTCCCGTTTATCGGTACGTTCGAGGCGACCGATACGATTCTGAATTGACCCGTCGGTGCCTGTGCTTCCTGTTCGATAGCCGCCCCGCTCGTCGGATTTGCGGTTCCCGTCCACAGTCCCCCGTGGACGACCAGCAGCAGGAGTCCTATCGAAATGACGGCTCGACCGTTCATCCGTCACGTCCCGTCGAACCCGTCTCCCCCATTTGCGCCATTCGTTTCCCCCGCTCTCTTGTCACGTCGTCATGATTCCTATAGGTTTGGCCCGTCGAACGATGCCGGGTGGTCAGTTCGACGGGGATGTGTCTCGGTCGTTCACAAAATGTGGCCTTGTAGAAATCCCCCCGCGGTGATGAGATTTAGTGATCCTGCTGGATACGGGCGCGTATCTATCATGACATCCGATTATTTGTGTCTCCTTCTCACTTTCAGATTCCGTATCGACCACAAATGGTTCGTAGCCTCGATATGAACTGTAAATATGGGAACTGCCGAGCGAGGATTGGTCTCGTGGGTATCAGCGACCGTTGATTTCCTTCTGGCAGTGTTCGGGTTCATAATTGTGCTGTATCCGATGGTCTCGCTCGGAAACGCAGTTTTCGGGTCGCCGGCTTCGGCCTCGACAATCGGCTTGGTTCTCGGTGTGCTGGCGGTCGGCGGAGCGTATCCCATGGTTGCGGGCGATTGGTCGCTCGGACAGCTCGGTGAATACGTGTTCGTCCTTACCGTCGCCACATTCGGGTGGGGACTCCTCGGGATGATAGTGATACTCGTCTCGGGGCTTTCGTTAGCCGGGAGTAACCCGGTTCCACGAGCGATAGTCTGGGTCGCGGCCTCTCTGACTGCCTATATCGTCGTCTACCGAACCCGGTTGACGGTTCTCGACTAACTCCGATTTGCAGGGTTCAAATCTTCTCGGCCGATAGAAACTGAGACAGAGCAATCGCTCGTGAATCGTTGTTTCGTTAGAAAGCGCCCGAGGCGGGATTTGAACCCGCGTCACAACCGTGACAGGGTTGTATGATGGGCCACTACACCACCCGGGCCTTCAACGCATCTTCTTCTTTTCCCCGCCCTTATTAAGGGGTGTCGATTTCGTCGTCCTTTGGCATCCGTTATCGCGGGGTCCGGTACGATTTATTTTTCGGAGGGATTTCTCCGGTGAACTCGTACTCCTCTGCCCAATTGATCGACGGATGGTCTATTTCCCCTTCAAAGCGAAGTTCCATCTTTTGCTCGGTCGCCTCATCAATCGCTATCCAATAGGTCTTCTTGTTTTTAGGGTACCGAACAGTAAACGCGTCTATCTCTCCATCATACGTGTTCTCGTGGTAGTTCCCTTCCTTTGTCGTTTGAGTGTGAGTGTTGAACCGCATCGTTTTTTCCTTGTTCTGCCATGCGGTTTTACATTGAACTCGATATAAATCACCCATATCGTCTATTATCAAATCGTATTTATCGTTGTCACCGAATGGAATTGAAACGCTGTATCCATAGGATATCATCTCGTGGATTATCTTCGCCTCTGTTTTATCACCTCGATCTTTCGTGTTACCTCTCTCTTTTGACATCCGTTGAAAATAGGCTCGATTCCATCTTATTGACTATTTCGGTGTGAAATATATTAGCGGATTTCAATTGTGTGATTGACTTAGATCGCTAATCGTCATTCAGCCAAACAACGTCCGAGACAGAATTCGGCTTCCATCGAGGTTGAGAGATGGACTCACCATACGCGAGTTATTGTTCTATCTGGTAATGTCCAAGGCCAAATCCAAATACCCGTTTGCGCGAAGACGAGAAATAGCGGATGCACTGCTCGTGAATCGTCGTTCCGTTAGAAAGCGCCCGAGGCGGGATTTGAACCCGCGTCACAACCGTGACAGGGTTGTATGATGGGCCACTACACCACCCGGGCCTTCAACGCATCTCTTCCTTTCTGGCTTGTACTCTTAAGGCTTTCCAAAGCCGTCCCGTGTGGGGGTTCGTACCGAGGGATGCTAACACATCCCGATTGCCCAAACCATTTATACCAGAACGAAGTAGATACAGGTGTTCAGTTGGGAACTTCCGTCCATTTGTACGGGGGTTCGGGATAGCCGAGCGTGTGCGAACCGACTTAGCAAGTCTTAAATGAGTGCTGCGTGTAATACCCTGTAGTATCTCGTGATAGCCATTTCTCCCGCTAGCCGGAAACTCGCGCACACATGGTAGACGTAAGCCAACACAAAATGGTTCCGGAGCACTCAATCGTCGATTCGGACGAAATCGACGAGGTGCTCGCGGAATACGACATCAAGAGTACAGACCTGCCGAAAATCAAGCGGACCGACCCCGCGCTGCCGGACGACGCAGAGCCGGGTGACGTCATCAAAATCGTCCGCAACTCCCGAACGACGGAGAACGCCGTCGTGTATCGACTCGTGGTGGAATAATGCAACAGGAAGATCGACGCACACTATCGAGGGAGTATTTCTCGAAAGAACGACTCGCGGAGCATCACTATCGCTCGTTTAACGCCTTCCTGAATCGCGGCATGCAGGAAGTCGTAACCGAGAAGGGAATAATCGACACGGACATCGGTGACAAGGAGGGCGAAGAACCGGTGTTCGTCGAACTCGGCGACATTCGCGTGGTCACCCCGCGCGTACGTGAGGCGGACGGAAGCGAAGAGCTCCTGTATCCACAGGAAGCGCGCCTCCGCAACATCACGTACGCCGCACCGGTTTTCATGGAGATGACCATCGTCAAAGGAGAGGGCGACGACAAGCGCGTCGTCGACTCCACCGAGACGAAAGTCGGTCGGATGCCGATCATGGTCGGCTCTGAGAAGTGTAACATCGCCAACTTCGACAAGGAGGACCTGGTGGAGATCGGTGAGGACCCCGCCGACCCCGGCGGCTACTTCATCGTCAACGGCTCGGAGCGCGTGCTGATGACCTCCGAGGACCTCGCCCCGAACAAGATTCTCGCCGAGTACGACACGAAGTACGGCGACGAGATTCAGGTCGCAAAGACGTTCAGCCAACGCCGCGGCTACCGCGCGCTGGTTCTCGTCGAGCGCTCGCGCGACGGCCTGCTCGAAGTGTCGTTCCCGTCGGTGTCCGGACGCGTGAACTTCGTCACGCTCGTTCGCGCGCTGGGACTCGAATCCGACGAGGAGATCGTCCACCGCGTCTCCGACGACCCGGAGATCGTGAAGTTCATGCTCGAAAACCTGGAGGCCGCCGAAGTCCAGACCCAAGAGGAGGCCATCGAAACCCTCGGGAAGCGGGTCGCCTCCGGACAGGGCAAGAACTACCAGCTGAAGCGTGCGAACTACGTCATCGACCGCTATCTCCTGCCGCACCTCCACGAGGACGGTGTCGAGGAAGAGGAAGTGCGCATCAACAAGGCGTACTACCTCGCGCGGATGGCCGAGGCGTGTTTCGAACTCGCGCTGGGACGCCGCGACTCCGACGACAAGGACCACTACGCCAACAAGCGGCTGAAGGTCTCCGGCGACCTCATGAAGGACCTGTTCCGCACGGCGTTGAACAAACTGGCGCGCGACGTGAAGTACCAGCTCGAACGCGCGAACATGCGCAACCGGCAGTTGTCCGTGAACACGGTGGTTCGGTCCGACGTTCTCACCGAACGTCTCGAACACCCGATTGCGACCGGGAACTGGGTCGGTGGCCGCTCCGGCGTCTCGCAGTTGGTCGACCGGACGGACTTCATGGGTGTGCTGTCACACCTTCGCCGTCTCCGCAGTCCGCTGTCGCGGAGCCAGCCTCACTTCGAGGCCCGTGACCTGCACGCGACCCAGTGGGGTCGTATTTGCCCGTCCGAGACGCCTGAGGGACCGAACTGTGGTCTGGTGAAGAACTTCGCGCAGGCGATGGAGCTGAGCCAGAACATCGAGGACGAACAGGAACTCAAACAGGAACTGTCGTCGATGGGAGTCGAGGGGATTCCCGGAATCGAGAGCATCGAAGGGAGCGCAGACTGATGAGTCAGGGACGAGAAGCGAAAGTATACGTCAACGGCAGTTTGGTCGGGACGCACCCCGACCCCGAACAGCTCGCAAATCAGGTACGAGAGGCACGTCGGCGCGGCGACGTGAGCGAGATGGTGAACGTCTCGGTCAAGGGACGGACCAGCGAAGTCATCATCAACGCGGACGCGGGTCGTGCCCGCCGTCCGCTGCTCGTGGTCGAAGACGGCGAGACTCGTATCACGGACGAGGAAGTCGAGGCGCTCAACCAGGGCGACCTCTCGTTCGACGAACTCGTCGAGCGCGGTAAGATCGAGTTCATCGACGCCGAGGAAGAAGAGGACATCTACGTCGCGGTCGACGACGACGAGTTGAACGAGGACCACACGCACCTCGAAATCGACCCGCAGCTCATCTTCGGCATCGGTGCCGGGATGATTCCGTACCCGGAACACAACGCCAGCCCGCGCATTACGATGGGTGCGGGGATGATGAAGCAGTCCATCGGGCTGCCGTCGGCGAACTATCGAATTCGCCCGGACACGCGCCAGCACCTCTTCCACTATCCGCAGCTCTCCATGGTGAAGACGCAGACGACGGAGCAGATCGGGTTCGACGACCGACCCGCCGCCCAGAACTTCACCGTCGCGGTCATGAGCTACGAAGGGTTCAACATCGAGGACGCGCTCGTCATGAACAAAGGCTCGGTCGAACGCGCGCTCGCTCGTTCGCACTTCTTCCGGACCTACGAGGGTGAAGAACGTCGCTACCCCGGTGGACAGGAGGACCGCTTCGAGATTCCGAGCGACGACGTTCGCGGTGCCCGTGGCGAGGACGCGTACACGCACCTCGACGAGGACGGACTGGTCAACCCCGAGACGCGCGTGGACGAAAACAGCGTTCTGCTCGGCAAGACGAGTCCGCCCCGGTTCCTCGAAGAACCGGACGACATGGGCGGACTGTCGCCGCAGAAACGCCGCGAGACGAGCGTTACGATGCGCTCGGGCGAATCCGGCGTCGTGGACACCGTGACGCTGATGGAGGGTGAGGACGGCTCGAAGCTCTCCAAGGTGTCGGTGCGCGACGAGCGAATTCCCGAACTCGGGGACAAATTCGCGTCGCGGCACGGACAGAAAGGTGTCGTCGGCCACATCGCGCCGCAGGAGGACATGCCCTTCACGCAGGAGGGCGTCGTTCCCGACCTCATCGTCAACCCGCACGCGTTGCCGTCGCGCATGACGGTCGGTCACGTGCTGGAGATGATCGGCGGAAAGGTCGGTGCGATGGAAGGTCGCCGAGTCGACGGGACGGCCTTCTCCGGCGAGGACAAAGAAGAACTCCGCTCGGCGCTGCAAGAGCGCGGCTACAAGTCGTCCGGCAAGGAGATAATGTACTCCGGCGTGACGGGCGAGAAGATCGAGGCGGAGATTTTCGTCGGCACCATTCTCTATCACAAGCTCTACCACATGGTGTCGAACAAACTCCACGCCCGGTCGCGCGGCCCGGTGCAGGTGCTGACGCGTCAGCCGACGGAAGGTCGTGCCCGCGAAGGTGGTCTCCGTATCGGGACCATGGAGCGTGACTGTTTCGTCGGACACGGCGCGGCACTGGCGCTCAAAGAACGGCTTCTCGACTCCTCCGACCGCGAGTGGATCTACGTCTGCGGTCAGTGTGGCATGAGCGCGGTCGAGAACATCGACCAGAACCGCGTTTACTGCCCGAACTGCGAGGAGGAAACGGACATTCACGAAATCGATATGAGCTACGCTTTCAAGCTCCTGCTCGACGAGATGAAAGCCCTCGGCATCGCGCCGCGACTCGAACTGGAGGATACAGTCTAAAATGTCAACAAATCAAACTCCCAAGGAGATCGGTTCCGTCAGCTTCGGCCTGATGGACCCGGAGGAGTACCGAGAAATGTCGGCGACGAAAATCATCACCGCCGACACCTACGACGACGACGGATTCCCCATCGACATGGGGCTGATGGACCCGCGATTGGGCGTCATCGACCCCGGTCTGGAGTGTAAGACGTGCGGACAACACTCCGGTTCGTGTAACGGCCACTTCGGTCACATCGAACTGGCCGCCCCGGTCATCCACGTCGGATTCACGAAACTCATCCGCCGCCTCCTTCGCGGTACCTGCCGCGACTGTTCCCGACTCCTCCTGACCGAGGAGGAAAAGGAGAAGTACCACGGCATGCTCACGCGGACGAAGGAACTCGGCAACGACATCACCGATGTGACGAAGGCGGCGATTCGAGAGGCGCGGAAGAAGGACCGGTGTCCGCACTGTGGTGAGGTTCAGTACGACATCAACCACGAAAAGCCGACGACCTACTACGAGGTCCAGCAGGTGCTCACGAGCGAATACTCGGAGCGAATCGCGTCCCGGATGCAGGGTCGAAACGAGGAGGGCGACGAGGACGAAGACCTCGAACCCGTCTCGCCGCAGGAGTTGGCCGACCAGACGGACATCGACCTCTCGCGCATCAACCAGATAATCTCCGGCGAATTCCGTCCGCGCGAGGCGGACCGGAAGGCCATCGAGAAGGCGCTTTCCATCGACCTGACGACCGAGGACATGAACAAGCTGATGCCCTCGGACATCCGCGACTGGTTCGAAGACATCCCGGACCAGGACATCGAAGCGCTCGGCATCGATTCGAGTCGCTCGCGCCCCGAGTGGATGATTCTGACCGTCCTGCCGGTGCCGCCGGTGACGGCTCGTCCGTCTATCACGCTGGACAACGGCCAGCGCTCCGAGGACGACCTGACCCACAAGCTGGTGGACATCATCCGCATCAACCAGCGGTTCATGGAGAACCGCGAGGCCGGTGCGCCACAGCTCATCATCGAGGACCTGTGGGAACTGCTCCAGTACCACGTCACGACGTTCATGGACAACGAGATTTCGGGCACGCCGCCCGCCCGTCACCGCTCCGGGCGTCCGCTGAAGACGCTTTCCCAGCGGTTGAAGGGGAAGGAAGGTCGCTTCCGTGGCTCGCTGTCCGGGAAACGCGTGAACTTCTCGGCACGGACCGTCATCTCGCCGGACCCGACGCTCTCGCTGAACGAGGTCGGCGTCCCGCGACGGGTCGCCCGCGAGATGACCCAGACGATGAACGTCACGCCGCGAAGCATCGAGGAGGCCCGACGCTACGTTCGAAACGGACCGGAGGGTCACCCCGGCGCGAACTACGTCAAGCGGCCGGACGGACGACGATTGAAGGTCACCGAGAAGAACTGCGAGGAACTCGCGGAGAAGGTCGAACCGGGATGGGAGGTCAACCGACACCTCATCGACGGCGACATCGTTATCTTCAACCGACAGCCGTCGTTGCACCGGATGTCCATCATGGCCCACGAAGTGGTCGTGATGCCGTACAAGACGTTCCGGCTGAACACCGTCGTTTGTCCGCCGTACAACGCCGACTTCGACGGGGACGAGATGAACATGCACGCGCTCCAGAACGAGGAAGCACGCGCGGAGGCGCGCGTGCTCATGCGCGTGCAGGAACAAATCATCTCCCCGCGCTTCGGTGAGAACATCATCGGCGCGATTCAGGACCACATCTCGGGGACGTACCTGCTCACCCACCACAATCCGCACTTCAACGAGACGCAGGCGCTCGACCTGCTCCGTGCGACGCGGATCGACGAACTGCCGGAAGAGGACGGGACGGAGGAGGACGGAACCCCGTACTGGACGGGACAGACGCTGTTCTCGGAACTCCTGCCGAACGGCATCGAACTCGAGTTCACGAGCTCGACGGGCGACACCGTGGTCATCGAAAACGGCCAGCTCATCGAAGGGACGATAGACGAGGACGCGGTCGGCGCGTTCGGCGGGGAGATCGTCGATACCATCTGTAAGGAGTACGGCGAAACCCGCGCCCGTCACTTCATCAACGAAGTTGCGACGTTGGCGATGCGTGCCATCATGCACTTCGGGTTCTCCATCGGTATCGACGACGAGACGATTCCGGTGGGCGCACAGGAGCAGATCGACGAAGCCATCGACAACGCCTACGAGCGCGTTCAGGACCTCATCCAAACGTACGAGAACGGCGAGCTGGAATCGCTTCCGGGCCGAACCGTCGACGAGACGTTGGAGATGAAGATCATGCAGACGCTCGGCAAGGCGCGTGACTCCGCCGGTGACATCGCGGAAGACCACTTCGCCAGCGACAACCCGGCGGTCATCATGGCCGACTCCGGTGCGCGTGGGTCGCTGCTCAACCTGACCCAGATGGCTGGCTGTGTCGGCCAGCAGGCAGTTCGGGGCGAGCGCATTAACCGCGGATACGAGGACCGGACGCTCTCGCACTATCAGGCGGACGACCTGTCTGCCGACGCCCACGGTTTCGTGGAACACTCCTACACCGGCGGTCTGACGCCGCTCGAGTTCTTCTTCCACGCGATGGGTGGTCGTGAGGGGCTGGTGGACACGGCAGTTCGGACGTCCAAGTCCGGCTACCTCCAGCGCCGCCTCATCAACGCCCTGTCCGAACTCGAAACCCAGTACGACGGAACGGTGCGCGACAGCAGCGACACCATCGTCCAATTCGAATTCGGCGAGGACGGTACCTCGCCGACGCAGGTCTCCTCGGACGAGGAGAACCCGATAGACGTCGCAGGAATCGCGGACCAGATTCTCGAAGAGGAGTTCGACAGCGAGGACCGCAAACTCGAATTCCTCGGCGAACGGCAGCCGCCGACGAATCTGTCCGAACACGCAGACACACGGCAGGTGGAATCAGATGACTAAGATAACTGACGACATCGAAGCGATCGTCGAGGATACGGAACTTCCCCGACGACTCAAGGACGAAGTGTACGAGACCATCGAATCGCGCGATGGTATCTCGCTCGAACAGGTGACGGACATCGCCAAAGCGGTCGAACACCGCTACCTCGACACGCGGGTCGACCCGCTCGACCCCGTGGGAACGGTGAGCGCACAGTCGATCGGCGAACCGGGAACGCAGATGACGATGAACACGTTCCACTACGCGGGCGTGGCGGAGATGGACGTGACGCAGGGGCTTCCGCGCCTCATCGAACTCGTGGACGCACGGAAGACGCCCGACACGCCCATCATGACCGTCTATCTGGAAGACGAGTACGCGGAAAACCGCGAGAAGGCACACGAAGTCGTCTGGAACATCGAGGCGACGAAAATCCTCGCGCTCGGTGACATCTCGACGAACGTCGCCGACATGATCGTGTCCATCAACCTGAACGAGGACACGCTCGAAGAGCGGATGATAACCATCGACGAGGTTGCATCCATCATCGAGGACAGTCTGGGCGTCCAGACGACACAACAGGGGTCGGTCATCGAGTTCGGTCCCGACCAGCCGAGTTACCGCAAACTCCTGCAGTTGGTCGAGGAACTCCGCGAAATCGTCTTCAAGGGTATCGAGGAGATCTCCCGCGTCGTCATTCGCCGCGAATCGCTCGACGACGGCGAGGAGTTCGTCCTCTACACCGAGGGGTCGGCGTTCAGCGACACGCTCGAAATCGAGGGCGTCGATGCCTCCCGGACGACGTGTAACAACATCCACGAGATTTACCGAACGCTCGGCGTCGAGGCGGCCCGCGAATCCATCATCGAGGAGACGATGGACACGCTGGAAGAACAGGGTCTCGGCGACGTGAACGTTCGGCACCTGATGCTCGTGGCCGACATCATGACCAACCGTGGTACTATCGAATCCATCGGCCGACACGGTATCTCCGGCAGCAAGGAGTCCGTCCTCGCACGTGCGGCGTTCGAGGTGACGGTGAACCACCTGCTCGATGCCGCCATTCACGGCGAAGTCGATGACCTGAACGGCGTTATCGAGAACGTCATCGTCGGTAAACCGATCAAACTCGGAACGGGCGACGTGAACCTCCGGATGGGTTCGGTTAGTCGCGGTGCGGAACCGTCCGACTGATGACGGTAACGCTCACCGACACGGCGCGACAGTACATCGCCCTCTTCGAGGACGAGACGGGTGCGACCGCCCGTGATTGTGTCGTCCTCGGTGACGACGACAAGCGTGTCATCTTCGTCGTCAAACCCGGCGAGATGGGACAGGCCATCGGACCGGGCGGAAAACACGTTCGGAGCGTCGAGGACCAACTCGGTGCGGACGTGGAACTCGTCGAAGACGCGGACGAACCTGATCGATTCGTGGTCAACGCGTTGGCACCGGCGGAGGTCCGGCACGTCACCATCAGCGAAAACGACGATACCGTCGCCTACGCTGAGGTGGCACAGCAGGACACCGGCGTCGCCATCGGGACGGACGGCCGTAACATCGAAGCCGCGAAACTGCTGGTGTCGCGTCACTTCGACGTGGACGACATCCAGTTGACCTGATCCAGCTTTTTCTGCGGTCGTGAGCAGAGAGCGAGCGCGACCCGCGCTCGCTCTCTGCCTTACTCCCTGGAAAAAGCTGGACCAAAAGCCAGCGCTCCTCCCGTCGCTCACTGCGTTCGCTTTGGTCGTCGCTCGGTCCGCTCGCCGGTCGCTCCGCTCCCGCTCGCGGTGGGTGGTCGTCGGTGCGGCGGTTGCACAGATTGCTGATTTTTGGGACGTTCGGACGAACTGCACATCGACACGTTCTCGGAGCGTCGGGGATGGTCGGTACAACCGCCGAGAGTAACGCGCGTGTCAAGATTTATCTTAGCGAATCGCCATTTTCGAGGTATGAGCCTCCGCTCCCTCGTCCGCCCCCGGCGGGCGCTCGCGTTCCCGTTCGTCGCCGTTCTGTACCCGCTTCTCTGGTTCATCGTTCGGGACGCGCACATCGCGATGGCGTACGGGAAATCCGGCGTCGTTACGCGGGCACTCAGATTCACCGCGGGTGCCGTGCTCGTGAGCTACGTCGTCGCCGTCGCGGTCGTCGAAGTGGTCGATGGAGATTCGGATTCGGCTTCGACGTGGAGGCGCTGGCTGTTCGCCCCCTCGAATCGCGCACTCGCGCTGTTCGCGGTCGTTTCGCTGCTGCTCGCGGTTCAACTACTCGACGTGACGACGACGCCGGTGTGGCTTCGTGACGTCGAGCGACTGCTCGGTGTGGCCGTCGGGTGGCCGCTCATTGTGACGTACCTCGGTGGGTTCGGCCTGAGCGTGCTTCTCGGAGAATCGCTCGGCGTCCAATTCGTTGCCGTGGCCGTCGGCGTTTCGCTGTCGGTGGCGTGGTTGTTCGTCCTGTTCGGATGGTTTACGGACGCCGTTTCGCGGGCGTCGGGGATGGGAACCCTGCTGAACCGATGATGCGGTCCGGTTCGAACGAACCCGTTGGCTCGGCTTAGAATCATTGAAACGGTCTCAAATCGCTTTATCGACCCCTTTCGAGCGACCTGCGGGCGTTTCGCCGCTTCCAAAAGGGGACGCTTAAGTACCTTCGTCGGATAGTCCACTGCATATGGCGAACGGCAAGTACGCAGCTCGTAAGCTGAAGAAGGACCGCCAGAAGCATCGGTGGTCTGACTCCGATTACGCCCGACGCGAGCGCGGTCTCGGGGAGAAATCCGACCCCCTCGAAGGCGCGCCGCAGGGCCGAGGTATCGTGCTGGAGAAAGTGGGCATCGAGGCGAAACAGCCCAACTCCGCAATCCGAAAGTGTGTCCGTGTTCAGCTCATCAAGAACGGAAAGCAAGTCTCCGCGTTCTGTCCCGGTGACGGTGCGATTTCGTTCATCGACGAGCACGACGAGGTTACCATCGCCGGTATCGGTGGTGCGAAGGGTCGTGCGATGGGTGACATCTCGGGTGTCAACTACAAGGTCGAGAAGGTCAACGGCGTGAGCCTGAAAGAACTGGTTCGCGGAAACGCGGAGAAACCGGTCCGATAACCATGAGTGCAGACGAAGAACAACCAGAGCCGGAACAGGAAGTCGGCACCGAAGGCGAGGAGATGGCCGCGAAGCTGTTCGGAACGTGGGACGTCTCGGAGATCGAGTTCAACGACCCGAGCACCGAGCGCTACATCAACATCACGCCCGTCGCTCACACGATGGGCCGCCACGCCTCCAAGCAGTTCCAGAAGAGCGAAATCAGCATCGTCGAGCGCCTCATCAACCGTCTCATGCAGACGGAAGAGAACACGGGCAAGAAACAGCAGACGATGAAGATCGTCCGCAGCGCGTTCGACATCGTTCACGAGCGCACCGAGGAGAACCCGGTTCAGGTTCTCGTCCGCGCGGTCGAGAACGCCGCCCCGCGTGAAGAGACGGTTCGCCTGAAATACGGTGGTATCTCCGTCCCCAAGGCAGTCGACGTCGCGCCCCAGCGCCGCGTCGACCAGTCCCTGAAGTTCATCGCGGAGGGTGCCCACGGCGCGTCGTTCAAGACCTCGACCGACGCTGAAGAGGCACTCGCCTCCCAGCTCATCGGTGCCGCGGACTACGACGTCCAGACCTACGCTGTCAACCAGAAAGAAGAGAAAGAGCGCGTCGCCGCCGCGGCCCGTTAAATTCTCTCGTACTTCTCTCGTTTATCGTTCGTCGTGAGTCTCGACTCTGCGTTTCAGTCCGCCGCCTGCGTGCGCTCACCGTCGCCGCTTCCGAGGACGTACTCGCGCGCGGTGTCCACGAGGGCCTTTCTGTATTCGCTCTCGGTCGGGTCGTCGGTCAACGAGAGGAATCGGTATTTGAACCCCTGCACGTCGACGGTGGGTGCATCTCGGGAGGCGGTGCGGGCGAGGTCGTAGAGGCGGTGGTCGCGCGGAACGAGGTCGTGACGCTCGACCATGGCGAGTGCAAACGCGGCGTTGACGGCGGTCATCTCCGGGTCTGACGTGGCGGTCAGTCGCCGTCCGCGAACCTCGGCGGGGCGGTCCGCGACCGCCGCCGCGAGTTCCGATTCGAGGAAGGTGACGAGTTTGTCGCTCGGACCGACTCGGAGCGTGATGTCGTCGGCGTAGATGTCCTTCATGTGGTTCGCGATTTGATAGCAGTGGGTGAGCTTCCGCCGCTCGACCGACTGTCCGGCGAACGCGAGGAACAGCACCTCCGGGGTTGATTGGGTGTGCGAGGGGTGAGACTGCTCGTTGCGCGCCATGTGGGAATACTCGTGGAGCGCGAGCTCGCGGGCCATGACGCTGGTCGCGGCCTGCCGCGAGATGTTGAGCACGTGGTGGTCCTCGGGGTGGGCGGTCCACGTCCGCTCGTCGGGGTCGTCGCGGACGCGCACGTGGACCGGTCGTTCGAGGTCGAGTTCGGTTTCGAAGATGTCGGAGGCGCTGAGAAACGGGCTCGGGGACGTCAAACCGTGCACTCGGATATCCATGCGTGTCGTTGGCACGGTCTACACCGCCATTACTCTTGTGCCATATGTGACTGTTTAGCAGGGAAATGGCCCGTTTCCGGCCGTTTTACGGGCGGGAAAACACTACGCTTTTCAACCTCGTACAGGTAGGGATACCCATATATGGGTAGACGAAAGAAGATCGTCGAACAGTGTGAGCGGCTCATGGACAAACCGGAACAGATCCGGAATATCGCCATCGCCGCCCACGTCGACCACGGTAAAACGACGCTGACGGACAACCTTCTCGCTGGTGCGGGCATGATCGCCGACCAAGGCGAAGCCACCCAGTTGATGATGGACACGGAGGAGGACGAACAGGAACGCGGTATCACCATCGACGCGGCGAACGTCTCGATGACCCACGAGTACGAGGGTGAAGACCACCTCATCAACCTCATCGACACGCCGGGCCACGTCGACTTCGGTGGCGACGTGACTCGTGCGATGCGCGCCGTCGACGGTGCGCTCGTCGTCGTGGACGCGGTCGAAGGCGCGATGCCGCAGACGGAGACCGTCGTCCGACAGGCACTCCGCGAAGGTGTTAAGCCGACCCTGTTCATCAACAAGGTGGACCGACTCATCTCGGAACTCCAAGAGGGTCCCGAGGAGATGCAACGCCGCCTGCTCAACGTCATCGACGACGTGAACGAGCTGATTCGCGGCATGACCGAGGACATGGACGACGTGGACGACTGGACCGTCTCCGTCGAAGACGGAACCGTCGGATTCGGGTCGGCACTCTACAAGTGGGGTGTCTCCATGCCGTCGATGCAGGCGACGGGCATGGACTTCGGGGACATCATGGAACTCGAACGCAACGACAATCGCCAAGAGCTTCACGAGAAGACGCCGCTGTCGGACGTCATCCTCGACATGGTCTGTGAGCACTTCCCGGACCCCATCGAGGCCCAACCCCGTCGTATCCCGCGCGTCTGGCGTGGTGACGACGACTCGGAACTCGCCGAACAGATGCGACTCGTTGACCCGGACGGCGAAGTCGTCCTGATGGTCACCGACATCGGTATCGACCCGCACGCTGGCGAAATCTCCGCCGGTCGTGTCTTCTCCGGCACGCTGGAGAAAGGACAAGACCTCTACATCTCCGGAACCGTCGGAACGAACCGCGTCCAGAGCGTCGGTATCTACATGGGTGGCGAACGCGAGGAAGTGGAGCGCGTCCCTGCCGGGAACATCGCGGCCGTCACCGGTCTGAAAGACGCTATCGCCGGTTCCACGGTATCGAGCGTGGAGATGACGCCGTTCGAGTCCATCGAGCACATCAGCGAACCCGTCATCACGAAGTCCGTCGAGGCAAAGAGCATGGACGACCTGCCGAAACTCATCGAGACGCTCCGACAGGTCTCCAAGGAAGACCCGACCATCCAGATCGACATCAACGAGGACACGGGTGAACACCTCATCTCCGGACAGGGTGAACTCCACCTCGAAGTCATTACCCAGCGTATCGAGCGCAACCAGGGTATCCCGGTGACGACTGGTGAGCCTATCGTCGTCTTCCGCGAGCAAGTTCAGGGGGCGACCACCGAAGTCGAAGGTATCTCCCCGAACCGCCACAACCGGTTCTACATCACGGTCGAACCGCTTGGCGATGAAATCGTCGAGAAGGTTCGACTCGGCGACGTGTCGATGGACATGCCCGAGCAGGACCGCCGTGAGGTCCTGCAGGAAGCCGGTATGGACAAGGACACCAGCCAGAACGTGGAGCACATCCACGGGACGAACATCCTCATCGACGACACGAAGGGTATCCAGCACCTGAACGAGACGATGGAACTCGTCATCGAAGGGCTGGAAGAGGCGCTCGATAACGGTCCGCTCGCGGCCGAACCCGTTCAGGGGACGCTCATCAAACTTCACGACGCGCGTCTCCACGAGGACACCATCCACCGTGGTCCGGCACAGGTCATCCCTGCGGTCCGACAGGCAGTGCACAACGCACTCATCCACGGTCACGTCAAACTCCTCGAGCCGATTCAGAACGTCCGCATCGACGTTCCGAACGAGCACATGGGTGCCGCGTCCGGCGAGATTCAGGGTCGCCGTGGCCGCGTGGACGACATGTACCAAGAGGGCGACCTCATGGTCGTCGAAGGTATCGCGCCCGTTGACGAGATGATCGGGTTCTCCTCGGACATCCGCAGTGCGACGGAAGGTCGTGCGTCGTGGAACACCGAGAACGCCGGGTTCCGCGTCATGGCGGACAACCTCCAACCCGAGACCATCATGGAAATCCGAGAGCGCAAGGGGATGAAGTTGGAACTCCCGCAGGCCGTCGATTACTTCTAATCGACGCTCACCGCTTTCGAACCCCTATCTTTTGAGTCTCTCCCGAGTCAGGAACTCGATTTCGCTCGTCACGTCGCCGTCCGCGCGATATCGTTTCTCACGTGCCATCGCCACCAACCAGCGCTCGCTCTTTCGCGGCGAGATGCGTCTCACGGGATCGTCGGCGTAGAATCGTCCGCATCGCGCACCGCATGGTTTTCGACGTCACTACGTCAGAATGGGCGTCTCGTTCCGAGTACGACTGCGCAGCTATCGGTCACCCCGGATGACGATCTCCGCGTCGCATACCGGGCACACGCGGTCACGGCTATCGAAGGCCGTCTGGCAGAACGCACACACGTGGTCTTCATTCGTACTGGTACTGCTCGCACCGACCGCGTCGGTAAATCGCATCATCTATCACCGATTCACCCGTTCACGGTCCACGGGTATTACTACGACCCCGTTAACGCATGACATAGGCTGTGACTAACGCCGGTTTCACATCGTTTTTCTCCGTTGCATCCCGTTGCCGTCCTTCGATTGGAGAATTTTGCGACCGACTCAAGGCTTATTGCCTCCCGCCCCCCAATCCTGTCATCATGAGCGACCACGGCGGCGGCCCGGTACAAGCGTACACGGTTCGTTTGGAACTCTCGGACGAACCGGGTGAACTGCTCCGGGCTCTCGAACCGATTGCCGACTACGGTGGCAATCTACTCAGTGTCTTTCACGAACGCGGCTCACTCACTCCTCGCGGCAACATCCCGGTTGAAGTCGATTTCGAGTGTCATCCCAACCGGTTCGAAACTATCGTTTCCGCGCTTCGCACAGCGAGCATCAACGTCATCCGCGCGGGTGCGGAGCGATACGACGAGGAAGTGACCGTTATACTAACAGGTCATATCATCGACACGAACGTCTCGGATACGCTCTCGCGGATCACCGCCGAATCGAACGCGTCCGTCGTCGATATCTCCCTGTCGGCCCCCGCAGGGACGAGCGACGTATCGAGCGCGCGCCTCCGTCTCGCCACGGACTCCGCCGATACGAGCGACGTTCTCGAAACCGTCGAAACGGTCGCGGACGACAAGGATTTGCGCTTCATCGCGCCGTTGACCGACGGGGAGGGGGTCGCATGAAACTCGCCGTGTTCGGTGCCGGTGCCGTCGGTCGGTCCGTCGTCGAGCTAGCGGAGGAGTACGGGCACACCGTGACGGCGCTGGCGGACTCGTCGGGTGCGGTCGTGGATTCGAGCGGCATAGACGTGGCCGCGACGCTCGAACGCAAGGCCAGCGACGGGACCGTCGGGGACGGAGACCCGCAAACCGCGCTCGAAAGCGAATACGACGTGCTGGTCGAGGCGACGCCGACGACGCTCGGCGACGCGCAACCCGGATTCGGCCACGCACGCGAGGCGTTCGCGCGCGACCGTGACGTCGTGTTGGCGAACAAGGGGCCGGTCGCGGAACGCTACGACGAGTTGCGCGCGCTCGAACGCGAGAGCGAGGGAAGCCTGCTGTTCGAGGCGACGGTCGGCGGCGCGATTCCCGTCCTCTCTACCATCACCGACGTCGGGACCGAAAACGTCACCGCGGTTCGCGGCGTCCTCAACGGGACGGCCAACTTCGTCCTCTCGCGGATGGCGACCGAGGGGCTGAGCTACGAGCACGTCCTCGCCGAAGCACAGGACCTCGGCGTCGCGGAGGCCGACCCTTCGTTCGACGTGGACGGAACCGACGCCGCGCTGAAATGCGCGATTCTCGCCAACGTGCTGTTCGACGGCGGCTACACGCTCGCGGACGCGGACGTTTCGGGTATCCGTGACCTGCCGGGAAGCGCCCTCGAACTGGCGGCCGAGGACGGGTGGACGATTCGACTGGTCGGCGAAGTGTCCCCGAACGGCGTCAGCGTCGCGCCGCGGTTGGTACCCGAAAACGGGACGCTCGCCGTCTCGGGGACGCAGAACATCGTCCAGTTCGAGACGAAACACGCGGGGCAACTGAACATCAGCGGACGCGGTGCGGGCGGCGACGAAACGGCGACGGCGGTTCTGGCGGACGTGAGTCGCCTCGAACGGGAAATGTGACCGGCGTCCGTGCCGCAACTAACCATGTCATCTGTTGCCATTAACCGCCAGACGGCGGCGAGATGGCCTGCATAGCGTATCGAAATGGTTTTAACCGCTTCTGCCAAATAATTCCTCCAGAGCGCATCTGCGCGTGAGATATACAATGAGCGACAAACCACACCAGAACTTGGCCGTTATCGGCCACGTCGACCACGGTAAGAGTACGATGGTCGGGCGACTCCTCTTCGAGACAGGGAGCGTCCCGGAGCACGTTATCGAACAGCACCGCGAAGAAGCGGAAGAGAAGGGTAAGGGCGGCTTCGAGTTCGCCTACGTGATGGACAACCTCGCAGAGGAGCGAGAGCGTGGTGTAACCATCGACATCGCCCACCAGGAATTCGACACCGACGAGTACTACTTCACCATCGTCGACTGTCCGGGCCACCGTGACTTCGTGAAGAACATGATCACGGGCGCATCGCAGGCAGACAACGCGGTCCTCGTCGTCGCCGCAGACGACGGTGTCGCGCCCCAGACCCAGGAGCACGTCTTCCTCTCGAAGACGCTCGGTATCAACGAACTCATCATCGCGGTCAACAAGATGGACGTCGTTGATTACAGCGAGGACAAGTACGAAGCAGTCAAGGACGAAGTTTCCAAGCTCCTGAAGCAGGTCAACTTCAAGTCCGACGACGCGACGTTCGTCCCCACCTCGGCGTTCGAGGGCGACAACGTTTCCGAGCAATCGGACAACACGCCGTGGTACGACGGCCCGACGCTGCTCGAGGCCCTCAACGACCTCGAAGCACCCGAGCCACCGACGGACGCGGACCTCCGTCTCCCCATCCAAGACGTGTACACGATCTCCGGTATCGGTACGGTTCCGGTCGGACGTGTCGAGACCGGTACGCTCAACGTGGGCGACAACGTGTCGTTCCAGCCGAGCGACGTCGGCGGCGAAGTGAAGACCGTCGAGATGCACCACGAAGAAGTTCCGAAAGCGGAACCCGGTGACAACGTTGGTTTCAACGTCCGCGGCATCGGCAAGGACGACATCCGTCGCGGTGACGTGTGTGGCCCGGCCGACAACCCGCCGAAAGTGGCCGACACGTTCACGGCCCGCATCGTCGTGATGCAGCACCCGAGCGTCATCACGGCCGGTTACACGCCGGTCTTCCACGCCCACACGGCGCAGGTCGCGTGTACCATCGAGTCCATCGACGCGAAGATCAACCCGTCCACCGGTGAAGTCGCCGAGGAGAACCCGGACTTCATCAAGTCCGGCGATGCGGCAAAGGTCACGGTCCGACCGCAGAAGCCACTCAGCATCGAACCGGCAGGCGAAATCCCGGAACTCGGTTCCTTCGCTATCCGTGACATGGGCCAGACCGTCGCGGCCGGTCAAGTCCTCGAAGTCAACGAGAAGTAAACGATGCAGCAAGCACGAGTCCGACTCGCAGGAGCCAACCCCTCGGACCTCGACGACATCTGCGACGATGTTCGTGAAATCGCCGAGAAAACCGGCGTCTCCCTGAGCGGTCCGATTCCGCTCCCGACGAAGACGCTGGAGATTCCGACGCGCAAGTCGCCCGACGGAGAGGGCACTGCGACGTGGGAACACTGGGAGATGCGCGTCCACAAGCGCCTCATCGACCTCGACGCCGATGAACGCGCGCTTCGACAGCTGATGCGCATCCAGGTTCCGAACGACGTAAGCATCGAAATCGTCCTCGAAGACTAAGGGATACCCCGTATCCCGCTCAGTTCGAGGCCCGCGCAATCTTCTTTCGTTTTTCACCCATCGACCAGCGGGCGCACCGTGTGGTCGTTTTTTGTGCTCTCGGTGATGAGTAGGAGTATGCGTCTCTCTCGCTCGCCGACGATACAGACGCTCGTCGCCTTCGCCGTCGTGTTCGTCCTCCAAACCGTGGTCGGGTTCATCAGGCCGTTTTGGGCGGTGAGCCTGTTCGCCCTCGCGCCGCCCGTGTCGGTTCACCCGTGGACGCTCCCGTTGAGCGTGTACTCCCACGCCAACTTCGGGCACATGTTCTCCAACGCCGTTGCACTGGTACTCGCCGGACTCATCGTCGAGCGGGTGACGACGACGGCGCGCTTTCACGCCTTCTTCATCACCGTCGGGATGCTCTCCGGCCTCGTTCAGGTGTGGGTCGGCGGCCTGTTCTCCCCGACCGCCCCCGCCGTCCTCGGAGCCAGCGGCGCGGTCCTCGGCCTGTACGGCTACCTCCTCGCCGGAAACCCGGTCTCGGACGCCGTGTTCGGACGGCTTCGCCTCTCGCGCCGCGCACAGGCCGTCATCGTCGTCGCGTTCACCACCCTCATCACCCTGATGACGGCCGCGCCCGGCGTGGCGCTCCTCGCCCACTTCACCGGCTTCGCCGTCGGCCTAATCGCGGGACGGCTTCACATACTCCGCGTCGAAACACAAGCTACAAGTAACGACCGGGCGGTACAATAAGTCGAGGGCTCGTAGATCAGTGGCAGATCGCTTCCTTCGCAAGGAAGAGGCCCCGGGTTCAAATCCCGGCGAGTCCACTTCTCTCACTCCACTTCGTTCCGTTCGATCAGTGGACTCGCCGTAGTCCCCCTCGCTTCGGAAGAGCTTCGCTCTTCCGTGCTCTCGTTCACTTCGTTCACGAGAACTTCGCTCGCGGGACTCCCGGCGAGTCCATGATGAGCGGGAATTTACTACGCCACCACATTCTATGCAGGACGAGAATGACAATCCAGTTTACGTTCATCCTCTCCGATAGGTCGTCGGGTAGCAGGGGGGCGTCAAGCTGACTGGATGGGGCTGACGCCATGCTCAACGCTGACTCTGTTGAAACTCTTCACAGAAGACACGAATTGCTTGTCGAATACAGAGAATCTATCTTACAGAACGACGACCTAAGACGAGCACGAATAATGAACCCCTCATCGTCATGAGCGCGGCGTGACCTGTGACAAGTGCGCGGGCGGCCTCAAATGCTCTTAATCACTGCTGGGAGATAACTGCATTAGACTAACAACCTCCCATCGAAAGATAGGATAATAATCCGTATACTCACTTTGTCGTGGATTGCCTGGAACAGCCGCCCTTACTTCGTCAACGAGATCTGATCGATAATTATCGAAGTCTGATTGTTCTATAGCATCCCAAAATATCAAACAACACAGACTGAATGTTATGGGTAAGATAGAAACACTGCTACCTTCTCCATGAACGTTGTAATGTCGTTGGTTGGAGAGAATCTGTAAAAAGTGGTCCATCTCATCAACATCTTCATCTGAATCTATTACTCCAGATAAAGACTTCAGATGTTTTGATTCATATCGACTAATGTCATCCACTTGTGCGAGAGTGTCATTAGTAGTTGGATTTGCGACGTGATATCTCCATAATTGTAGCCGATCATGATATCCTACCCCGGACTTTGAACTGTGATTGCTACTCCATGGACTACTTACCGGTGGATTTTCGAGCCTCCCATCAATTGTCAGAAACCTACTACAGTGTCGACAAACCAATCCGTCCAATAAAGCGAGTGAAACAGGAGAAAATAGTCTTAAAGTGTCTATCTCAGAGACATCATTAGTTAGCCTGAGAGAGTTTTGAATATAATTTTCTACTGATGGATTTGGGTATGGGGCACTCATTCTCAATGGCAAATTGAGTAATCGATTCATCAAGAACATATCATTTATCAAATTAGCGCTCCCAGGAGAAGGAGCGGGGTCTGGATGATATGGATTTGTTATTTTTTCAAATACGTTACTGTTCCTCCGGAGATATTGGACGAAAGCCAAGGTCCACGACCAGTATGAATAGTGCTCAGCAGTGACTACGAAATTTTTCGCCCTGAGAGATACATCACACAAATATCGTGGGAATTCCCTTAGCTCTAACAAGGAAAGGTTATGCACAACTCCATCTAAAAATACATTCTTACGAGATACATGGGAGTTTTCAGCAATCATGACTCCCTCACTCGCTGAGAATCCAGTCCAATCATTGTATTTATCAACGAAATCATCCACTCGTTCTCTAATTGAACCTCCGTCTCCTGTTGGGGTTTCGGGTGACATACTATCTGTCCTGGTCTCTATTTGTATAAATTTTTGTTGCAACAAAAGTAATCGAATAGACCTGAAATTATGCCTGCCACAGACGCGCCATGTATTCAGCACGACTTCTGGAGTCGATTACTTCCCGAGGGCGCATACCGCATCTACTCCTTGTCTCGCTCCAAGTCACTCGCCTCAAGTTCACCGGCGAGATATCGCTTGCCTTTCTCGGTGATGCAGTAGATTCCCCTGTCCTCGTCGTAGTACTCGACCAGCCCTGCCGAATGAAGTTCACGGAGGCGACTCCGTATGTGGGAGATTTGATAATCGATGTTGGCCTGAACCACTGCCGGATTCGCGTTGATCGGCTTGTTACCCTCGTTTAGTAGAAACTCCAAAATAACGTTGTCTGCCCGCGTCATCCATTCTACCCGAGGGCGTCGCATCCGCTTGTAACCAAACCAATTCGTATGTTAATTTGATTGATTCCAATTTCTCACCATCTCTATCGAGACACTGAGTGTATGGTTTGATACGCTAGTGTTAAGTGACTGCTCGAAGATGTCATCATACGGAAGTCAATGACGGACCACCTCATCGCCAACCCAGCCCCATTTTGGCGAGTCGAAGCGTCAGGAATCGAGTCCGTGTGGCTTCCGTACACGCCTGTGAGAAACTATGTGCTCCGAGAATTCGTCGGACGAGAATACGGAATCCGTGTCGGTCCCCGACTGTCCCGTCTGTGGCGCGCCCGTCCTGCTGGTCGTGACGCGCGGGCCGGACACCCACGAGTGTCGGCCCTGTGGCTGTTCGGTCGGGTTGGAAACCGCGCGTGATTTCTTCGAGCGGTGAGAAAATCCCAGCTTCTCGTGAGATTTTCGAATGATTCGCACGTCCCTCGTTCACCGACGTGTCGGAGAGTTGTTTTTCGTCCGTCAATTACCCCCGGGCGGACCACCGTTTCACGGCGGATTCCGGCGGTACGACCGGTTTACGATGGTGATTCGCCCACATCGCCCGATTCCGTTCTCCTAACTGTTTCACCGAGTTCGCGCCCGTCGCACCCCGCTTAGCCGGGATATAATAAAGCCGATAGCGGTATTCGTGTGAAATACGCCCGAAGCCCGGGTGTACTCCCAGGCAAGCGTTCGACGGTGCCGGAGGCGCTGGTGGCGAGCTGGCCTCTCGCCGTGTTTCGGCCATGCCTCCCACGAAAGTTTGTCATCTCGAACGCCTGCCGACTTTTTCAGGACCGAAACCGAGTACCGAGGTCGCTACCAAAACAATGAGCCACGACACACTCGACGAGGTTGACCGCGGCATCCTTCACCTGCTCCAGCAGGACGCACGCAACGTGACGACGACCGAAATCGGCGACGCCGTGGGCGTCTCCGCCAGCACCGTCGGCAATCGACTCCGAGAACTTCGGGAGAAGGGAGTCATCGACGGTTACTATCCCCAGATCGACTACCACGACGCGGGGTTCCCGCTCCGCGTCCTCTTCATCTGCACCGCGCCGATACCCGACCGCGAGCCCCTCGCCGAACGCGCGCTCGACGCGCCGGGCGTGGTCACCGTCAGGGAGATCATGGCCGGTGTCGAAAATCTCCACGTCGAAGCGGTTGCGACGACCCGCGACGACGTGGCCGACGTCGCGCGGAAACTCGACGAACTCGGGGTGGAAGTCGTCGAGGAAGTGCTGGTGAAGAACGAGCACGTGCAACCGTTCGACCACTTCGGGGGCGATACCGTCTCGGAGTGACTCGCGCGCGGTCACTTCGAAATTCGGAAAATACTATCTTCAGAATCGAATTCACACAGATTTTTCCGACATACTTATCCATTGACGAATCTTAGGGGGTGTACCGGAATGGAACATACTCCCTACCGTGTGCAGGACGGTGAGCGTCCCAGTACCGCCGTCGTCAATGCGATTGCGGATTACGAAGATGCCTCCCCGGACGATATCGGACCGCGCCTGTACGACGTTATCGACCCCGACGCGCTGGATTCGCTGTTCCGACCGCGGGTCGACGGCGCAGCCAGGGACGGGGGCAAAGCGGTGTTCCGCTATCGCGACTACGAAATCACGTACGAGAGCGACGGATGGATCCACATCACCGATGACGCGAACCCCCCGGCCGACGCGTCCGGAACTGCACCCGCAGACGAGTGAGAAGACGAGTCAGACGAGTGCCGCGAGCGTTGACTCGATGGCAACGACGTACTCCGATCGGTCGTAGCCGAGCCTCTCTCGCCAGACATTCTCGTAGGATGGGTGGAGGAGCGGCAACAGTACCACGCCGAGGCGTTCGCACTCCACCGGCGACAGCACCCGGTCGAGAAACCCCTCCATCGGTATCGATTCGAAATCGAGTAGAATTTTCGTGGCGTGTTTCCCTGTCGAGACGACGACGGTCGGGTCCACCGTCGCTAGCTCCGTTCTGAGGTGGTCGAAACAGTTGTCGAGTTCTTCCGCCCGTGGCTCTCGATTCGACCCGTCCTCGCCCTCTGGAAAGCACTTCACGGCGTTCGTGAAGTACGCGTCGTACCCGAGGTCGGAAAACAGCGACCTGATTTTTCGCCCCGAGTGGCGCGTGGTGTAGGCCATGCCCGTCCAGTTGCCGCCCCGCCACCGCTCCGCGTCCGGTGCCCCCGCGCCGGGAGCCTCGCCGACGACCATCACGTCGGCCGAACGCGGCCCGGTCCCCCACGAGATGCGGTTTCGGCACTCGACGAGTTCGGGACACCGCGAGCAGTCGGGTTCGAGGACGGTGCGCGAGTCTGGAAACATGGCTGGAAAATCGTCCGTTCGACCGCGTTCAGTCGTCGTCTTCGACGACTTCGATGCCGCGGTTGTTGACCGCGTTGGGGTCGAGTCCGACTTCTTCGAGGAACTGTTTGTACTCGCGTTCGCAGGCCTCCGCGTCGGCCTGCTTGTCGCTGGCGCGGTCACAGAGCGCCACGAGGTCCTCGGGCACGTCGTTCGTGTAGACGATCCAGTGGTTGATGAGGTCCGACAGCCGCCGAATCGGGCTGGTGAAGTGACCGTAGATCTCGAAGTTGAGCGCGTGGTGGCCGCCGAACGGGTCGCTCATGTAGCGAGCGCGGGGCATCACCTTCATCACGGCCCACTGGATTTTGTCGAGCTGTCTGCCCGGTGCATCCTCCAGCGTGGCGTTGACGGCCTTCCGCGGGTCATCCCACGTGCTGCCCGGAATCGAGACGCCGTTCAGGTCCTGAATTTCCTGTAGCGCCTTCCCCCACTCGTCAGGCGTCGGCTGGGGGTGGACGCGGTACATCGCCTCGACGCCGCGGCCCCACATCAGTTCGTGCGTGACCGCCTTGTTCGCCTTCAGCATCGACTCCTCGATGATGGTGTGCGCGCGGTCGCGCCGCGGGTTCAGGACGAGGCTGCCGTCCTCCTTTCGCTGCTCGTGCATCCGGTCTGCGAGTTCGAACGAGAGCTTACACTCCTCGTGTAGCGGCGCGTCCTCGTCGTCGATTCGCTCCTCGGCTTGCGAATAGGTGAGTCGCTCGTCGCTTTGGATAACCGATTTGTAGATGTCGATGGTTTCGTAGGAGAGGTTCTCCTTGTCGAGGTGCATCTCGACGGTGTGCGCGAGGCGGTCCTCGTTCGGTACGAGCGAACAGACCGTCTCCGCCAGCATCGGCGGGAGCATGTGAATCGTGTAGCCGGGGAGATACACCGTGTTCCCGCGTTTGACCGCCTCTTCCCACATGTTCGATTCCGGGTGGACGTAGTGGGTCACGTCGGCGATGTGGACCCAGAGGACGTACTCGTCCTCGCGCTCCTCGACGGAGATGGCGTCGTCGAAGTCCTGCGCGTCGATGGGGTCCGTCGTCCACGTCGTCATATCGCGCAGGTCGGTCCGCTCTTCGGCCTCGTCCTGAATCTCCTGCTGGATGTTCTCGGTTCGCTTTTCGGCCTCGGTCATCACGGCCTGTGGAAATCCGTCCCTGATTTCGAACTTCTCGAACAGTTTTTCGCGCTTGCTGTCGAGTCGCTCGGCGAGGTCTTCGGAGATTTCGACCGGCCCTTGGCCTTCGGCGGTTCCCGCCTCGGCCTGTGCGTCGCTCGTCATGGCCGCTGGTAAGGGTGTTGGGAAGTTAGGCGTATCGACTGACTACCCTTCGCGTTCCTCCAACGGGCCATAACGGTCTTGAACCGCCCTTTCGTACCGGGTCAAAAACTCAATCTGATCGACACGTCCGGCGTCGATGTCCACCAACAGCGCCTCCAGTTCGTCGCGCGGTTGATGGCATAGCTCACGGTGACACGCCTTACAGAGGTGCTCGAACGTCTTTCCGTTTCGCTCCCAGCGGTTCCCTTCCTTATCGTATTCGCGGGCCGCGGAGCGGCGAACGGCGTCGCCACACGCGATGCAGATGACTGACTTTTTCTCCCGGTTCCGCCGGGAACCCCACATACTAGCTCCTTCGACGCCCCCCCACTTCCCCTTTTTGCCGCCGCGAATCAGACCACGAACTCGTAGAGGTCGTCGCCGACGAAGTGAACCGATTCGACGACCTTCCCGGAGTCGCCGACCATCTCGTCGCCGGTCGTTTTCGCGCGCCCGACGGCGAGGACCTTCCCGTGGGTTTCCTCCGCGATGGCGACCAGGTCGCCCGCTTCGATGTCGTCGCTCGCTTCCACGATACCGGGGCGCATCACGTCCGCGCCGTCGCTGACGAACGAGACGGCACCCGCGTCGACGGTGACGACCCGCTTCGTCGGCGGGTAGGCGTTCGCGCCCTGCACGGTGAGAAACGGTTCGTCGTCGATGTAGACGACCATCGGTTCCCCGTTGACGAGCACGATGTCGAACTTCGAATCCTCCAACTCCACCAGTTCGTAGGTGTCGGCGTCCAGTTCGACGCCGAGCGCGTCTTCGAGCGAGGTTTCTATCTCTCGAACCTCGTCGCTTCGGAGATGATGGCGAGACTTGACTTCCATAATCCGACGTGCGTTCGTCTCGTGCATAAACCCACCCGTTTGAACCGACACGGGGCGGATACCGACGATTCGACAGCCGAACCGACGCCGAATCGACAGCCGAATCGACCGCCGGTCCGAAGTCGAATTACGAGTCGGCTTCGTCCCGCGCCGCTTCGTAGCGTTCGACGGCCGCGGCGAAGCCGTCCCCGGCGAGTTCGTAGGCCTCCCGCAAATCCAGAATCGGCGTCTCGGTCGCGTCCACGCGCAAGTCGTTGTAGTACGGCTCCGTCTCGTCCGCCTCCGTCGTCTCGACGAGCAGCGCCGCGCTTTGGACGTGCAGTTCCTCGCGCTTGTCTCCGCCCTCCGCGTAACCCGCCGCCAGCGCGTCGATGAGTCGCTCGGCCAGCGGTCGGTCGTCGTCCTCGTTCTCCCGGTACTCGCGGGCGGTTTCGGTCACGACCGACTCGCCGGTCAGCAGGTTTCCGGCGACGGTGTAGTTCTCGCCGCTCTCGTGGCCGTACCAGCCGTTGCACTCGTCGCCGGAGAAGGTGAACGTTCCGTCGGCGTCGACGCCGTGCAGTTGGCGGTTCTCGGCCCCGTCGTCCGCGTTGAGGAGCGTGTCGAGGGCGTCCTCGATGGCGAGTCCGTCGTCCACGTACTCGATACCTTTCCGTCCGAGTTCGACGTTGACGAGGCTTTGGGTGGCTATCGCCCCGTTCTCGCTGGCGAACGGGCACAGCGTTCCGACCCCCGGTAAGCGCGTCGTGACCGCGACGCCGAACCGCGTTTGGTCGTCCCCCTCCTCGTCGGTGTACCGCTCCCGGACGCAGATACTGAACGTCATGAACCGGGTAACACAGCGTGCGAGCAAAAAAGTCGGTTTTCCGGCGAAGCGTTCGGGTCAGTTCGTCGTCTCGCCCTTCGGCGTGGGGATGATTCCGCCGCCGTCCGTCGGCATCCAGAAGAATCCCGGCGCGTAAACGGTGTCTCCGTCGCTGGCCTCCACGACGGCTCGGAAGGTGTATCCCTCGCCGTCGGTCGGCGTGTAGACCGTCTTCGTCACGGTGTCCGGGCCGCTGATGGTCGTCGATGGCGTCGTGTACGGGAAGAGCTCTTGGTCCTTCTGGGGCCCCCATTCGAAGTGGACGGTCGCGGAATTCGCGCCGCCGAGATCGCTTACTTCGACGCTCATTTCCGCCGACTGCGTTTCGGCATCGACGTTCACCGGTCCCGTCGTCGCTATCGGGTCCTTGTCCAAGTCGATGCCCGCCGTTGCGGCCTCCACGTCGAGGAGACCGTAGCCCTGTTCGTCGGAGCTAAGGCCGATGTCCTCCGCGGTGTTGCGGAGGCGGATGCGGGCGTCGGCCGCCGAAAAGCCGTTCACCATTAGGATACCCGCCGCGCCCGCGACGTGCGGGGTCGCCATCGACGTGCCCGAGAGCGTCTCGTAGGTCCCTCCCTTGTACGTCGAGTAGATGCTGCTGCCGGGCGCGGCGAGTTCGATTTCCGGCCCTTGCGAGGAGTAATAGGAGAGCGAATCGCTCGACGTGGTTGCTGAAACGGCGACGACTTCGCTGTACGCCGCGGGATAGCCCACGCAGTCGGTACAGGGTCCCTCGTTTCCAGCCGCTGCGACGAGGAACACGCCGTTGTCGCTCGCGTACCGACACGCGTCCTGTACCGTGGACGAGGGTGACGACGCGCCCAGACTCATGCTGCCGACGTCCCAACCTTGGTCGGCGACGTGTTCCAGTCCCGCGGCGAGGTCGGACCACGACCCAGACCCGCTCGAATCCAAGACCTTGACCGCGTGGAGTCTGGCGTTGGTCGTCACGCCGACCACGCCCCACGAGTTGTCCGCTGCACCGGCGATACCGGCACAGTGCGTCCCGTGCCCGTTGTCGTCCTCCCAACTGGACCCGACGAACGATTCACCCGACGAGACGTTCCCGCTGAGGTCCGGATGGTCGGAGTCGATACCGGTGTCGAGGATGGCGATGTCGGCGGCCCGACCCGTTCCGCCCTCCGGGTGAATCACGTCCGCGTCCACACGGTCGACACCCCACGGAAGGGTCTGTCCGCTGGCGTGAACCGTGCCGTTCTCCTCGACGTATCGAATGGCCGGGTGGGACTGGAGTCGTTCCGCGGCGCGGGCGGGGAGTTCCATCGTCATCGCCGAGAACGAGAACTCGCGGACGACGGTATCGGCGGCGTCCCTCGCCATCGCCTTCCCCGTGGCGTTCTCGAACCCGACGTTCACTTCTACGGTGTCTCCGGGAGTCGCGCTTGCGAATCCGGTTCCGAACACGACGAGGGAACCGGTCGTCGCTTTCAGTGCTGTTCGACGCGAGATGGTTTCGTTTTTATGAGCCATCAAACAAGTACTGTCTTATCAATTATTAACTATATTTGTACAGGCGTAGAGTGCCGGAAAATTGGCTCTCGTAGGTCGTTCTACGGAGAACGCGTGTTCGAGTCGGTAACTGTCCAAACCGCAACCGATACCGTTCGAGGGTCTCGAACGGAAAATCAGCGTTCCCGTTGAAGCGAGGTTCCGCCTAGAAGGAGAACGTCCTCGTTGCGCCCTCGGTTCTCCCGTAGTCGTTGTACGCAACCGCGCGATATTCGTAGGTGATGCCGCTTTCTTCACCGACCGGATGGCCGGTAAAACTCGCGTTATCGTCGATTAGGCGAAGTTCGGTATCGTACGGGAACCCGTCGCCTTCCGGACCCCACTCGAACCACGCCTCGACGTCGGTGCCGTACGCCCAGCCGGTGAGCTCTACCTCGCCGTTGTCTACGGTGTACGGTCCCGTTTGTGGTGTCGGAGGTGGACTGCCGCTCCCGCTTCCACCGCCACCGCCGCCGTCACAACCCGTACACGGAACTCTCGCGGCTACTGTGCCCGTCATCGAGATGCCGATTGCCGCTCCGATACCGACGCCGGATCGCCTGAGTACGTCACGCCGTGACGTATGGTTGTCTTTGTCTACCATACGATTAGAATTACTATCTAATATTATATAATATTTACCTATATAATTTATCGAACCATCTCACGATAGAACCATTCTGTTCCTCGCCGCCACGTTCCCGCACGCTTCGTCTGACGTAAGAACTATACTCGTTCGATGGCCCCGTAGTTCTATGGGATTCATGGATAAAATTCTCGGCGAGACTCCATCCGGGAGTGCCGGGGATTATGTCGAGCTCGATTTGGACGATTTCGATGCTGCACCCGACGAATCGCAAACCAGCGTCCACATCGCCGAAATTCAGGGCCAACAGGACGTCATCGCCATCAAGGACGCCGTGTACGACGGCGACATCGTTATCGCTGACATCACACGACTTCGAACGCAGGATACCACCGTCGAACGAATCACGGACGAACTACAACAGGTCGCCCGCGAAGTCAACGGCGATATCGTTCAGAAAGGCGACGACCAACTCATCGTGACGCCCACTAGCGTCAGTATCAGCCGAACAAAACTCGGCCGGGATTAGACGTTATCCGGCGTATCCGCATCGTCCTCGACGGTTCGTTTCAGCGAATCGCGGCGTGCTTTCGCGTCGCGGCCGGTCGCTTCGAGGAGGAATTCGTTTTTCTTGCTTACCGCGTCGGCAGCAGCGTCAGCGTTTCCTTCCGCGATGACGTCCTCGGCCGGTCGCTCTTCGAAGTGAACGGCGAGTTTGTCTTTCTTGCCGCTGTACGATGCCGCACCGGCGACGATCCGCTCGAACACCGGATTGTCGGGTTCCTCGACCACGTAGAGTTCGTGCCCGTTGAACTCCTCCGTCCCCGTTACGGGACCGAAGTAGTCCTCGATGCTCGCTTTCAGGTCGGGCATTCGGTCTTCGAGATGCTCACCGCGTCGCATTTTGTATTCTTTCATGAGTTGGCCCCAGATTGGAGGGGTGGATGTTTACCCTTTTCGCGTCGCGCTTACTCTTGCTCGCTTAGGTATCCCTTTCGACACTCGGGACAGATGTCGCCCGCTCGAAGCGAGGATCCCGACGCTACCCCACCGAACTGGCCGCATTCGGGGCAGACGAGTTCCGCGTCGACGCTCGACTCCGAGGCTTGGTCCGGCTTCGGCGCTTCCCGCGCCCGCGTGAAACCGGTGTCCGTCTGCGGGTCGGGTCGCGTGGTTCGCACGAATCCCGTCTCCTCGCGCGGTTCGGCCTCCACGAACTCCGTCTCGTCGTCCATCTTCGGCGCGCTCTCGGGTGTCAAACTCCCGCCGAAGCTCACCTCGGCGTCGCTTCCGTCGCTGACCTGTGCATCGAACCCTTCGTCTTCCATCCCCGTGTCGGGCCACTCCATCGGTTCCCGCTCCGCGTCGCCCACGTTCGTATCTTCCGCCTCGGGCCACTCGCCGTGGCCGCGTTCGCCCTCGTCGGCTTCCTCGTCGTCCTCGTCTTCGAGGATGACGCCATCGTCTTCCTCCGCGCTCTCCGGCGGCTCGAAGTCGTCGTCGTTGAAGCTCACCGGCTCCGGGTTCAATTCAGGACCCGGCTCCGTGGTGGGTGAGGAGTCGATGATTTCCGTCTCGGCCGGTGGTTCGGCCTGTCGGTCCGCCGCCTTGCTCTCGATGGGTTCCGGCGTGGGTTCCGGTTCCTCTATCGCCGTCACCTCCTTGTTCTCGCTGACCACCTTCTCGTTTCCACAGCGTTGACACTCCTCGAACTCCCGGACCGTCACGATGACTTCGTTACCCTGCTCTTCGCGCTCGCGCTCTATTTCGGACTCACCGTAGTCATGCCCTATCAGCGAACATCTGAGACCCATTGAGTGAGGGTTATTTTCACGGTGTGATAAAAGGGTATTGTTTTTTCTAACGTTAGCCGAAGTTTTCCGTTTTCGCCTCGTCCGGGTCGTGTCCGGTCGCTGCCAGAACGTCGAGAGCGTCCGAGAGGAAGTCGGCGAACCCGTACACGAACGACCGTCCGTCCGCGCGAGAGAGGACGGTCCGTACTTCCTCGCTCTCGCTCACCGCCTCCTCCGTCAGGACGACCGTCGCACCGTCGGCTTCCAACTCTCGAAGTCGGTCCTCGTGGGCGGGTTCGTCGTCCCGATACACGATTGTCGCGTCGTTTCCGTCCGCCAACGCGCGCTCCCCGATTCCGACGGCCGGACCGATGCCCGGCCCACCCGCGAGGACGATGACGCGGGCTTCGCCCTCGTAGTACGACCGACCGAAGGGACCCGCGATGGACACCGTGTCTCCGGCCTCGCGCTCCGCGAGCCACGGACTGAGGTCCCCGTCCGGGTCGATTCCCACCGTAATTTCGAACGTCTCCGTCGCGGTCGGCGACGAGAGCGTGTAGTGGCGCGTGATTTCCTCACCGTCTACGATTCCAGCGACCTGGAGGAACTGTCCGGGACGGGCGTCGAATCCCGGCGGTGACTCGATCTCCAGCGCAATCGTCCCTGGTCCGACATTTCTCACCGATTTCACTTCGACTTCGGTTCCATCCATGGTGGGACGTTTGGCCGTAAGAACCAAATTCCTTCCCACTTCGCCGACTCTGCTTCAGAAGGCTTTTGATTTGCCACCGGGTAACGTAGCAGTGATGCAAGACCTGAACTGGGCCATCGGCGGCGAAGCCGGCGATGGAATCGATTCGACCGGGAAAATCTTTGCGCAGGCACTCTCCCGAGCGGGCCGACATGTCTTCACGTCGAAGGATTTCGCGTCCCGTATTCGAGGGGGCTACACCGCGTACAAGATCCGGTCGTCTACCGATCGAGTCGAGAGCGTCGTCGACCGACTGGACATCCTCGTGGCACTGACCCAGCGGACCATCGACGAGAACCTCGACGAACTTCACGAGGACAGCGTGATCATCTACGACGGGGAACGGACGGAGATGGAGGACGTCGACATCCCCGAGGAGATGATCGGATTGGCCGTTCCGCTCCGCAGTCTGGCGAAGGACGCGGGTGGAACCATCATGCAGAACACCGTCGCGCTCGGTGCGGCGTGTGAAGTGGCGAACTTCCCCATCGAGAACCTCGACAGCGCACTCGACAAGAAGTTCGGCGCGAAGGGTGAGGCCATCGTCGAGAACAACAAGGAAGCCGCCCGTCTCGGACAGGAGTACGTCCAGGAGGAGTACGACTACGACTTCGAGTACGACGTGGAAACGACGGACAACGACTACGTCCTGCTCAACGGTGACGAGGCCATCGGCATGGGTGCTATCGCCGCTGGCTGTCGCTTCTACTCCGGCTACCCCATCACGCCCGCGACGAACGTCATGGAGTATCTCACGGGCCGAATCGAGCACTTCGGCGGCACCGTGATGCAGGCCGAGGACGAACTGTCGGCCATCAACATGGCGCTCGGCGCGGCGCGCGCTGGCGCACGCTCGATGACGGCGACGTCCGGTCCGGGTATCGACCTGATGACCGAGACGTTCGGTCTCATCGCACAGAGCGAGACGCCGCTCGTCATCTGCGACGTGATGCGCTCCGGTCCCTCGACCGGGATGCCGACGAAACAGGAACAGGGCGACCTGAACATGACGCTGTACGGCGGCCACGGCGAGATTCCGCGGTTCGTCGTCGCGCCGACGAACGTCGCCGAGTGTTTCCACAAGACCGTCGAGGCGTTCAACTTCGCCGAGAAGTACCAGACCCCCGTCTTCCTGCTCGCCGACCTCGCCATGGCCGTCACCGAGCAGACGTTCTCGCCCGAGGAGTTCGACATGGATTCCGTCGAAATCGAGCGCGGAAACATCGTGGACGAGGACGACATCGAGGCGTGGACGGACGAGAAGGACCGGTTCCAGCCCCACTTCCCGACCGCTGACGGCATCAGCCCGCGCGCGTTCCCCGGAACGAAGGGCGGTGCCCACATGTCCACCGGTCTCGAACACAATGCGCTCGGTCGGCGGACCGAGGACACCGAAATCCGCGTCGAGCAGGTCGACAAGCGAAACCGCAAGGTCGAGACAGCACAGGAAGAAGAAGACTGGAGTCCGCGCGAGTTCGGCGACGAAGACGCCGACACGCTCGTCATCTCGTGGGGGTCGAACGAAGGGCCGATGCGCGAAGCCCTCGACTTCCTCGAAGAGGACGACGTGAGCGTTCGGTTCCTCTCGGTCCCGTACATCTTCCCCCGCCCCGACCTCACCGAGGACATCGAGTCCGCGGACACCGTCATCGTGGTCGAGTGTAACGAAACCGGGCAGTTCGCCAACGTTCTCGAACACGACGCGCTCACTCGTGTCGAGCGGATAAACAAGTACAACGGTATTCGATTCAAGGCCGACGAGTTGGCCGACGACATCAAAGCGAAACTCGGACAGGAGGTAGAAGCATGAGTTCAGAGGTTCGATTCACCGACTTCAAGTCGGACAAGCAACCGACGTGGTGTCCCGGATGCGGCGACTTCGGGACGATGAACGGGATGATGAAGGCACTCGCCGAAACCGGCAACAGCCCGGACGACACGTTCGTCGTCGCGGGTATCGGCTGTTCCGGAAAAATCGGGACGTTCATGCACTCCTACGCGATTCACGGCGTGCACGGGCGTGCGCTTCCCGTCGGCACCGGCGTCAAACTCGCCAACCCCGACCTCGAAGTGATGGTCGCGGGCGGCGACGGTGACGGCTACTCCATCGGTGTGGGTCACTTTATCCACGCCGTGCGCCGGAACGTGGACATGTCCTACGTCGTCATGGACAACCGCATCTACGGGCTGACGAAGGGACAGGCCTCGCCGACCAGCCGCGAGGACTTCGAGACGAGTACGACGCCGGAAGGCCCGCAACAGCCCCCGGTCAACCCGCTCGCCCTCGCCCTCTCGGCGGGTGCGACGTTCATCGCACAGTCCTTCTCGACCGACGCACAGCGACACGCCGAAATCGTCCAGAAGGCCATCGAGCACGACGGCTTCGGCTTCGTGAACGTCTTCTCGCCCTGCGTCACGTTCAACGACGTGGACACGTACGACTACTTCCGCGACTCCATCGTCGACCTCGCGGACGAGGGTCACGACCCGCACGACTACGAGGCGGCCAAAGAGAAGATTCTCGACGCCAGCAAGGAGTATCAGGGCGTCATCTACCAGGACGAAGATAGCGTTCCGTACAGCGAACTCCACGGCATCGAGGGCAACATGTCCGAGATTCCCGACGGCGCACCCGAGGACGCGATGGACCTCGTGCGCGAGTTCTACTGACCCGGCACCCGCTTTCGACGGCTCGGTTTCCTTTTGTTTTTACTCGCCTGCCAACGACCGGTTTCTCGTTCCACCTCGATTGCTCTCGACGTCTCCGGTTCAACTTCTGACCCACGACGTACGACTAAATCCGTTTCTCGCGGCCGTTTGCGTCTGTTTTTTATGATATGACCGGCAAGAACGGATAGAGATGACTGCGGAGATACGCGCTGTCGTCTGCGGTGCTGGGTGTCCCCCCGCCGCGGCGACCGTTTTACTCGATTCCCCCGACACTGGCCGACTTTGCGACGCTATCGGCGGCCGTTCGACCGTCGACGCGTCGTCAGTTCGAGCACCCGGCACAGCGGAGCGAACACCGTCCCCGTATCGGACGAAGGTGGCGGTATGAGCGACCATTTCGACGTTATCATCGCGGGCGCTGGCCCGGCCGGTGCACAGTGTGCCCGGGATTTGGCCCAACGGGGCTACGATGTCGTCGTCCTCGAAGCCGAAAAGGAAGACACGTTCCCGCGCCAGAGCAACAAGTCCACGGCCGGGACGTTCTCGTCCATGATGGCGGCGTTCGGCATCCCGGACGACGTGGTGATGAACTTCACCGACAACGTGGTCCTCGAATCGCCGAACGAACACTTCGTCCAGGCACAACCCGGTGCCGTCCTCGAATTCGCCGATTTCAAGCGGTTTTTGGTGGCGGACGGTCGGGACGAGGGTGCCGAATACTGGTTCGACGCCCGCGTCTCGAAGCCCATCATGAGCGGCAACGAAATCGTCGGCGTCCGCTACGCCGGGGACCAAGAGGTGTACGGCGACATCATCATCGACGCGACCGGTCCGAGCGCGCCGCTCGCAAAGAGTCTCGGCGTGACCAACCTGAAGCGCGAGAATCAGGCCATCGGCGTCGAGTTCGAGATGAAAGGCGTCGATGTGGACGCCGACGGCTATGCGGACCTCACCGACGCGATGATGCTTCGACTCGACCACGACCTCGCGCCGGGCGGCTACTCGTGGATTTTCCACACCGGAGAGGACACCGCGAAGGTCGGCCTCTGTTACATCCAAAACGAGAGCCACCACGACTACGCCAAGGAGGGAATGGGTATCGACGATTACCTCCAACACTGGTTGGACACCGACCCGCGGTTCGAGAACGCGGAACGGATGGAAGGCAAACAACACCGCGGGTCCGCCCACATCCAGATGCCCGGCGGCCTCTCCACGGACAACTTCATGGCCATCGGCGACACCGTGCCGACCATCGACCCGCTCTGGGGTGAGGGGATTCACACCGGCATGAAATCCGCGCGAGCGGCGGCGATAACCGCTGATCGCTGTTTCATGACCAGCGCATCGGACACCTCCGCGGAGAAGATGTCGATATACGACAATCTCTGGCACGGCGACGTCGCGCCGCAGATGCGGACGCGACTGCTGATGACGCAACTGCTCTATCTCGCCGAGAACGAGCGCTACGACACGCTGATTCGTGACCTCAAGCAACTCAGCCACGAGATGCGTGCGAACGCGAACAACGGGAAACTTCGCGGCATCATGAAGCTCCTCCACTGGGAGGACATCCCGCTCCTCAAGCGATTCGCCAGAGAACGGCTCCCGATGTAACGTCTCCGACGCTATTTTTCGGCCGAACTCGCGGTTCCCGTCTCTCGAATCCGGCGGCGATACTTTTCGAGCGCGTCGTCCAACGCGGCTCCGGCGTCCACGTCGAGTGCGTTCGCCACCGCGAGCAACGAGAACAGCGCGTCGCCGAGTTCGTCTTCCGTCACGTCGAGCGCCGCCGGGTCGTCACCCCATCCCGTGGATTTCGTCGCGTCGGCCGCGATTTCCCCGACCTCCGCGGCCAAATCGAGAATTCGATACGCGGGGTCGCTCTCCAGGTCGTGCTCCGCCACGAACGCGGCAACCGCCTCTTGTTCGTCCATACTCACTTTGACCAGACATGTCGGAGTAAACTGTTCCGGTTCGCCTCGCTGCCTTCCGGTACGCAACGTGTGGTGGTCGAACTATCCCGCTCGGCGCGCGCTGACGGCGGCTCCGGACATCCGTGTCACCGACCGCGAGTACGGAAATGACGACTCCTACCGTCTCGTGTTGGGGTACTGATTATTACGGCAAATTACTGAACTCATATTTGTGACACTAAATTTCACTGAATTCTACTATAATATACTGTTTTCTACTATTCTCCCACCACTTTCCCCACCGCCTTCCTTCCCTTCCTCTCCCACCGCCGCAAACCGAGGTCGCTCCGTTTCGGAGCGTCCTCGTCGAAATTATCCGCGAACTAATATGTCCTCGGAACGCGATTGACGTGATTGAACGTTCGGATGTGGGAGGGGAATCCGACGCGGCGAGGAGTACTTCGATTCGGCGCGGTAGCGGCCGGTGTCGGCGTGGCGGGGAGTTCCGGCCGACGAACCGAGAGCGACGTTGATTGTCTGTCCGGGGACCGCGGGACGAACGGCGAAGCGGACGCTCCGGTCGACGTTCGCGGAGCCATCTACTTCCCGTCCAGAGCGTACAACACGTTCCAGATGTGGCACGGCTACGACCCCGACGTCATCGAACGCGACCTCTGCTATGCGAGTCGGATTAACCTGAACGCGCTGCGGGTGTGGCTGAGTTTCGAAACGTGGCGGCGCGAGCCGTTGCGGTTCGGACTCCGACTCGAACACTTCCTGACGACGGCGGCGAACCACGGCCTCCGGGTCCTGCTCGGCATCTTCGAAGGTATCGGGTTGAATCCCACGGAACGCCAACTGCAAAACACCGACCCGCTCACCGCTCGGCCGGTGTTCTCGCCGTCGCGGGAGATCATGGAACAGCGAGCGCGCTGGCACCTGCCGCGACGGTTCATCCGGTGGTTCATGGAACGCCACCGCGACGATTCGCGCCTGCTGGCCATCGAACTGATGAACGAACCCGGCTGGAAGCCGTGGAAGATGCGGTTCGCGCGGGCGATGTTCCGAACGCTCGCCGACCAGCGCGGACGCGTCCCGCTGTCGGTCGGTTCGACGAACATCCCGAACAACCGGGACTACCGAACGTGGGGGAGCGAAGTGTACCAGTGCCACAAGAACTTCGCCCACACCGAAGGGCAGTACCGTCGGTTGCTTCGCCGTATCAACGCGACCGAGCGTCGGACCGGTCGCCCCGTCTGGCTGACGGAGTGGCAGCGACTCGCACCGCCCCGAAAGGGAACCGGAACACATCCGCCGAACTACGCGTCGCTCGCTCCCTTGATTCGGCGGGCGGGCGTCGGCAACTTCTTCTGGTCGCTCATGGTCAAACCCGCGTATCAGGTCTATCGCCGAGAACAGGGATTGATAAGCGGAATATTCCACGAGGACGGCACGGTCTGGAGCGCGGACGATGCCCGGGCCATCAAAGCGATGTCGGGCGACCCCACTTTTTCGGGCGAGGAACGCCCCGAATGGCCGTCGTGGGCCGAGTCCGTTCGGAACGCCGTCACCGACTAGACGTCCCGTATCGCTCGTTCGGCGTCGTCGAGGACCGCTTCGCGGTCGAAGTCGGCGACGATAGCTTCCAGTTCGTCGCGGGACGCGTCCGCGAGGTCGCGGGCGTGCTCCGTTACGTTCGGCACCGCGCGGATGATGTTGTCGATTATCGGAATCGCGGCGGTTCGCGGCGAGCGCGAGAGCGGATTCAGGTCGATGACGATCTCCGTCTTTCCCATCTCGCCGAGCGCTTCGGCCCGGTCGCCGTCCTCCAGCGGGACGAGGACGACATCCGCATCGTAAATCCCGTCTTCGTCCACCTTCCCCCGCTCGTGTTCCAGTCCGGGAATGCGAGCGTCCGCGGCGAGTCCCTTCACGTTCGTCGCGCCGTGTTCACGGAGGTGGTCGGCGATGGCCCGCATGCGTTCTTCCGTCCGTCCGAACAGGTTCACCTCGATGTCCGCGCCGGTCGCCTCGGCGAGGGCGACGGTTTCGCCCGGCACGAGCGCCGCTACGTTTCCGTTCACCGAGAGCACCGCGTGCTCCGCGAGGAGCAGTTGCGCCGCGGCCGCCCGCTCCGCCGCGTCGGCGCTCGGGAGGGTTTCCTCGCCGAGCAGGTAGTCGAACGACTCGCCGCGACCTTCGGCGATGAGTCCTTGTTTGCTCGTGATACCCTTCTCGACGCCCTCCTCGATTCGGTGGCGCGTGAGAAGCGACTGGTATCGCGGATGGTCCTCGGGAATCTCCACCTCGTCGGTCATACCCGGTTCTCCGAAGCGGGGGGAGAAAACAGCCGTGATTCGATTCCGAACGCCTATTCGAGCACCGTCGCTCCGGCGTGGTGCGTTTTGCAGGCGTGTGCGTCGTACCCCGCATCGGAGAGGCCCGTATCGAGCGCGAAGACGGTTTCACCCAGCATCGCCATCGAGGCGTACCCACCCGCCGCGTGAACGTCGTCGATGACCGCCCGAACCTCGTCGGTGAGCAGGCCGGTCCGTTCCGCGAAGGCGTTCGATTCTGCCATGAACGTCTGCAGCGTCGGTTGGTTCACCAACGCGACGAGCGCGTCCACGCCCGCCCGCGAGAGTCGGTTCGTGCTCCCCGAGAGCACCTCGGCGGTGGACAGTTCACCGAGCGAGAGATACTCGACGGTCGCCCGCGTCGGCACGCCGTCGAGACGGTTGTGTTCGGGTCCGCCGGGTTCGAGTCGGATGGGGATTCCGCCGCGCGCCTGTGCCACCACGTCGCCGAGTCCGGTTCCCGCTGCGACCTCCGCCTTGTGCGCGAGCGTCACGAGTTCGTTCTCGGAGCGTCCGTCGCCGAAGACGTCGTTCGCGGCGTACGCGGTTCCGAGCGCGACCGCGCCCGAGACGCCGAACCCCGAACCGAGCGGGAGGGTCGTCTCGGCCGAAATGCGTGCCGTCTCGTCCAGTTCGTCCAACACGCGTCGCCCGGATTCGACGGCCGCGAACTCGCCGTTCAGTTCGATACTCGTCTCCGCGGCCGGTTCGACGGTCACGGTGACTCCCTCCGAAAGCGTCAGCCCCGCCCCGCGAGACCCCGCCCGTTCGGGGTCGTCGGCCTCGTGAATGCTGAAAAACCCCGTGATGTGGCCGGGAACGAACGCGCGACCAACCTCGTCGCTCATACCCCCGCTTTCGGGCGACAGCGTATAACGGTTAAAATTCGTCGTCGTCATTCGGCGGTTTTGTTCGCGCGAAGATGCCGTCCACGATTCTGCTCGAAGACAGCGGTTTCGTCTACGGACTCAACCGCTGTCTGTCTCGCGGGAACAGAACAGCCTCTCGAATGTTGTCCAACCCGAGCATCGTCATGATGAGACGCTCGCCGCCGAGACCCCACCCGGCGTGCGGCGGCATGCCGTATTTGAACATCTTCGTGTAGTAGTCGAACGCCTCGGGGTCCAGCCCCTGCTGTTCGAAGCCTTCGACGAGGCGGTCGTATCGGTGTTCACGCTGGCCGCCGGAGACGAGTTCCATGCGCGGATGCATCATGTCGAAACCGGTCGAAAGCTCCTCGTCGTCGTCGTGGTCCTTGATGTAGAACGGCTTGATTTCGCTGGGCCAGTCGGTGATGAAGTAGTGGGTGCCCACGTCCTCGCCGAGCGCCTTCTCGCCCTCGGTCGGCAGGTCGTCGCCCCAGACGAGCATCTCGTCGAGTTCGCCGGTGGCGTTGATGCGCTCGATGGCCTCCTCGTAGGTGAGTCGCGGGAAGTCGCCCTCGGGTACTTCGAAGTCGATGTCGAGCGCGTCGAGTTCGTCCTGGCAGTTCTCGGCGACGCCCTCGTAGGCGGCCTTGACGACCGCTTCGCAGGCGTCCATCGCCTCGTTGTGGTCGTAAAAGGCGCTCTCGAAGTCGATGCTGGTCGCCTCGTTCAGGTGGCGCGGCGTGTTGTGCTCTTCCGCGCGGAAGATGGGACCGATTTCGAAGACGCGTTCGAGACCCGAACCGACCATGAGCTGTTTGAACAGCTGCGGCGACTGGTTCATGAACGCCTCCTCGCCGAAGTAGGTGATGGGGAACAGTTCCGTTCCGCCCTCCGTCCCCGTCGCCACGATTTTCGGCGTGTTGATTTCGCTGCAACCGAGGTCGCGGAATTTCTCGCGCACGGCGCGGAGCACTTCGCCGCGAATCTTGAACACGGCCTCGACATCTTCTTTGCGCGCGTCGAGCGTTCGGTTGTCGAGACGCGTCGAGAGGTCGGCATCGACCTTGCCGCTGGGGTCGAGCGGGAGTTCCGGTTCGGCCTCCGCGATGACCGCCACGTCCGTCGGGACGATTTCGACGTCTGTCGGCGCGCGCGGTTCTTCTTTCACGTCGCCCGTGATTTCGACGACGCTCTCGCGGTTGACGCCGAGGCCGGTCTCGACGAGCTCCTCGTCCATGTCGTCTTTCTCGAACTTGACCTGAATCCTCCCCGTCGTGTCGCGGACGATGAGGAACGCGATACCGCCGAGGTCGCGGATTTCGTGGACCCAGCCGGCGACCGTGACGGTCTCGCCGGGTTCGGCATCCGCGGTGTAGGTTCGGTTCTGCATACGGCCCAATTCTCCCGGGGCGTGCTTAAACGCGTTCGTTTTCCCCCGTCGGGCGCGTCAACCCGGCGGCGACTGTCTCGACGAACGTGTCGCGCATGACCGGGTAGTATTCCTCGCCGAGTTGTTCCCGGTACGCCGTGAGGAATTTCACCGACCCCATCACGCCCACGATGGCGGCCGGGTCGCCGTCGCGGACGCTCCCCTCGGCCTGCCACGCTTCGACGTACGGGAGGAGGTGGGCGAACGACGCGGCACGCATCGATTCGTACTCCTCCTTTGAGATGCCGTCCATCGTCCGCAAGACGGTTTCCCACTCGTCGCCCGCGACCAACCGTTCGAACAGCGGGTTCTCCTCCATCTCATCGGCCAACAGCGTCATGAATCGCCGAATCGCGCGCTCGGGGTCGTCTTCCGTCTCGAACGAGTTGGCGATGAGGTCGTCGGCCGTCTCGTGCCCCTCGCGTTGCAGAATTTCGAAGTAGAGCGCCTCCTTGGAGTCGAAAAACCGATAAAACGTCCCGTTGGCGATTCCGACCGGATCCGTGAGGTCGGAGATGGTGGTCTTTTTCACCCCGTACCGAGCGAACAGGTCGGTCCCCGTCTCCATCAGCTGGTCCCGTATCCGCTCGCGCTCAGCGTCGTCAAATCCCTTCATGCGATGTCTTTCCGTTGGAAGATGACGAGGCTCACGGACACCAACGCCGCGATTCCGACGAGCAGGATTCCCGCCCCCGTCCAGTCGTAGGACCCGGAGACGAGGATGGCGGTCGGGTCGTAGTAGTGCATCGGGCTGAGGGCTCCGAGCCAGCCCATATCCGCCGATTCGCCGACGGAGTTGAGCAGGAACAGCGCGAACACCGCCCCGAGTCCCCCGCGCTGGGCGATGTCCTCCCGGTCGAACAGCACCGACAGCAAGAGTCCGATGCCGCCACAGGCGAGCAGGTAGGGAATCGAGAGCAGGTGCACGACGGCCAAATCGCTCAGCGACACCGACTCGCCGACGGCGACGACGCTCCCGTACACCACGATGCCCACGATGACGTTGAGGATGACGAGCGTGGGGAGCAACGAGGCGAACTTCTCGACCAGCACCTTCGAACGCGAGACGGGAGTGGCGAGGAGCATGTCCATCCGGTCGCGCTCCACGTCACCGGCGATGAGGCTCCCGGCGAGGTACGCCACGTAGACGCCGAGCAGGAGCAACCAGAAGAACTGGTACAGTTCGACGGCGAGGAATCCCTCCATCGTCGTCAGCGAGAACCCCGCTCCCGACGCGCCGAAGGCCGCCTTCATCGCCGGGGGGAGGTTGTTCCAGTACGCGTCGATGTTCGCCCCCGAGGACTTGATGGACGGGAACAGGGCGACGAACAGTATCGACATCACGCCGAGGAGCACCGCCAACGCGACCGCTCCCTTGACCCGCCGCGAGGACTCGTAGCGCGCGATTTCAAGCATCGACTTCACCTCCCTCGCTCGCGGAAACTTCACCCGCCTCGTCGGTGCTCGCTTCGCCGCCGTAGAACCGCATGAACACCTCGTCGAGCGGTGCCTCTTCGATATCGACGTCTACGACGTGATAGTCGGAGAGACGGTCCAAGAGCACGTCGTACTCCCCCGTGTAGGTGAACTGCACCGCGCCGTCGAGCACGAGGTCGTGGACGCCCGCGAACTCGAACTCCTCGCGGGCCACTGGTTCGTTCGTTCGAAGCCGCACGCGCTTGCCGTTCCGGTCGAGGAGCGTCTCGACGTCCTCGGTCGTGACGAGCTTTCCGTCGCGGATGATGCCCACGCGGTCACAGACCTTCCGAACCTCGCTCAGGATGTGACTCGAAAAGAAGAACGTCACTCCGCGCTCCTGCTCGTCTTCGAGGAAGTCGTAGAATCGCTCCTGCATCAGCGGGTCGAGGCCCGAGGTCGGTTCGTCCATGATAACGAGGTCGGGGTCGTGCATGAACGCCGAGACGATGGCGAGTTTCTGTTTGTTCCCCCGCGAGTACTCCTCGATGGTCCGCTCGACCGGGGCGTCGAAGAGTTCGAGCAGTTCCTCCCGTCGGTCGTCGCCCTTCAGCGACGCTTGGTAGTCGAGGAACTGCGTTCCGGTCGCGCCCTCGTCGAATCCGGGGTCGCTCGGCAGGTAGCCGATGCGTTTTTTCGCTTCGATGAGCGCACGCTCGTCGCGCACGTCGTACCCGAGCACCGTCGCCTCCCCGTCCGTCGGGGCGATGAATCCGAGCAGCGTCCGAATCGTCGTCGTCTTCCCGGCTCCGTTCGGTCCGAGGTAGCCGAACACCTCGCCCGATTCGACGGAGAGCGTCAGGTCTTCGATACCCCGCGTCTCTCCGTAGTACTTCGTCAGACCGACCGTTTCGAGTGCGGACATGTGTATCCCGACCGTATATCCGCTCTATGAATATATGAATATTCTGTTCATGAATATTCGAATCTCTTATTCACGTCCGTCAGCGCTTTTTTTTGGTTATTTGCGTCGTTTCCACTCACAATCACCGTCTCTACTCACAATTGGCGGCGCTTTACCCCAGCGTCGCCACTACTCCGAATGACCGACGGAAAACGAACTCTCGTACGTCGAAGCTCCTTACGCCGATTCCGCGCGCGCCTTCTTCGCGTCTTTCGCACCTTCGACCGTCTCGCGGACGGCCTCGACGCCCTCGTCGTGCACGAGGTCGCCGACGACCACGATATCGGCGTGCGCCGCCATCGTGTTCGCCGATTCGTAGTCGCGGATGCCGCCGCCGTAGAACAGCGTCGCCTCGTCCAACGCTTCCTGTGCCATCTTCACGGTTTTCGGGTCGCCGAACGTACCCGAGCACTCGATGTAAATTATCTGCTGGCCGAGCATCTTCTCCGCGAGTTCGGCGTAGGCCGCCACGTCCTCCGGCGTCTGGTCACAATCGGCGTCGGCGTATTCCGCGACGCTCGCCTCGGGGTTCAGGATGATGTAGCCCTCCGTGTGCGTCTCCGACCAGTCCACGTCCGCCATCCGAATCCACTCCTTGTGGAGTCCGGCTATCCACGCCACGTCTCGCGTGTTCAGCACGGTCGGGACGAGATAGCCGTCCAGCGCGTCGCTCTCCACGACCACGGCCGGGTTACTAGGCTCTTGATAGAGCGGCACGTCGTACTCGGCACAGGCGTCGATGACCCGCTGCATCTTATCCTGTGTCATATCCAACGTGCCACCGATTTCGAGCGCGTCCGTCCCCGTCGCGCACACGTCGGCGAACGTATCGCCATCCGCGAGGCTCTTGTCCGGATCGAGTTTAGTTATATGGTCCCAGTCGTCCCATGGCGCAGTCATAGGGTTCCTTTCAAAACTCCCGGCTAAAACAGCTTCGAAACGACCTTTTACGACGCTCGCGGGTCGGCGGGACGACAACCGCTGTCGTCCCGCCGACCGGCTCCCTGTAAAAGCTCGACCAAAAGCAGCAGAAGACGTTCCTGCTCGCTTCGCTCCGCGGGCTGCGACTTCCTGGCCTTCGTTCGCTCCGCTCACGAAGACACTCCTCCTTTATTTTCCCGAACGACTCGCTGGGTGAGTCGTTCGGCTCCATTCAGTCGTCGGCCCGGAAAATCGAAGATTTTCCGGAAAGAAGACTGGTCTCCGCGGTTTTTCATCGGCTGTTTCCGGTGGTTGTGAAAATGCGAGTTACTGGTGGTTGTGTCACTGCTGATTCTGGCATAATGCGGACGCCGTGCACGATTCGTGATGTAGATGAGGGGGGGACGAATCAGTCCGCTTTCGCCTGCCAGTTTCGCAGTCTATCTTCGCTGACGCCGTTGACCTGCTCGGCAACCGTCTCGGCCTCGGCGTCTTTCAGGTCGTCGATGGTGTCGATACCGGCCTCGGCGAGCTTTTCGGCGGTCTTCGCACCGATGCCGTCGATGACTTCGAGCCCGCTCTTGCGTTCGCGCTGTTTGAACTCCTCGTAGTTGCAGATGGGACAGCCGAGTTCCCACGGTTCGTCCCCGTCATCGGACTCGTCCGATTGGCCAGCCGAGCTTTGCTCGGTGTCGTTGTGGATGACGAGTTCGGGAAGGTCGTGTTCCTCGCACCGCTCGTCGGTCACTTCGATTTCGCCCCGGCGGGGGAGCGGCAGCGAGTAGTCACAGTCGGGATAGCGCGTACAGCCGACGAGTCGGGAACCGGTCTGGAGCTTTTTGATGGCGAGTTCGCCGCCGTGTTCTTCGGCGGTTTCACCGCCTTCGTCTCGCTGGCTCTCCGACCCAGCGCCTTCCCCACACTGGGGACACTCCCCGATGATCCGGTCTTCGGCTTCCTCGGCCTCCTCCGCCTTGCAGAGCGGACAGCCGTGGACGAAGGTGCTTCGTCCGGCGAGTATCTTCACCTCGCGGAGGTCGTGGTCTTCGCACGTCTCGTCCAGGATGAGCGGTTTGCCCTTGTTCGGCAGCGGGAGCGTGTATGTGCAGTCGGGATACCCGTCACAGCCGACGAAGTACGACCCGCGCCTGCTCTGGCGCACGAGCAGGTCCTCTCCGCACTCGGGACACGGCCCCAGCGTCTTGTCCTCCTTCAGCGACTGTTGGAGCTGTTTGCCGATTTCCTCGCGCGACTCCTCCAAGTCGTCGAACACCGTTGCGAGGATTTCGCGCGACGAATCGGCCACGTCCTCCAAGTCCGCTTCTCCCTCCGCGATGGCGGTCATGTCCTCTTCGAGTTCGCGGGTCATCGTCTCGCTCACCACGAGGTCGGCGTAATCCTCCGCGGCCTTCACGACCGCCTGCGCGAGGCGGGTCGGCCGCGGCGGGTCGCTTTCGAGGTAGCCCCGGTCGTAGAGCTTCTGGATGGTGTTGTGGCGGGTCGATTTCGTCCCGATGCCCATCTTCTCCATCTTCTCGATGAGCCGCGACTGACCGTACCGGCGCGGCGGTTGGGTCTGTTTGTCCTCGATTCGCGTGTCGATGATGGACAGGTCTTCCCCTTCCTCCACGTTCGGCACGTAGTTCTCGCTGGTGTTGAAGTACGGGTAGACGGCGTGGTAGCCCTCTTTGAGGAGGCGCTTTCCGTTGGCCTTGAGGGTCAGGTCGCCCACCGTGGAGACCACCTTGAGGTGTTCCCACTTCGCCGACTCGGCGACGGTGGCGAAGAAGCGTCGAACCACGAGTTCGTACACGTCCCACTCGTCGTCGCCCAACTCGCCCTTCGTCGGGATGTCCTCGGTCGGATGAATCGGCGGGTGGTCGGTCGTCTCCTCGTCGCCCTCGGTCGGTTCGATGTCGTCCTGTTCGAGCAGGCCGTCCGCGTCGTCGCCGAAGTGGTAGTTTCCGACGAACGTATCGAGCAGTTCCTCGGGGTCCAAATCGTCCGGGTAGACGGTGTTGTCGGTCCGCGGGTACGTGATGTACCCGGCGGTGTAGAGGTCCTCCGCGATGCTCATCGCGCGCTGGGCGGAGTAGCCGAGGCTCCCCGCCGCGCGAATGAACTGCGTCGTGTTGAACGGCGCGGGCGGGCTGTCGGTTCGCGTCCGCCGAGAGACGCTATCGACCGTCGCCTGCGTGGCCGATTCGAGGGTTTCGTACGCCTTCTCGGCCGTCTCTTCGTCCCAGACGCGTTCCGCCTCGTTGCCGTCCTCGTCGCGGTAGAAGTACTGCGATTCGAACGCCTCGTCGTCCTTCTGCAGGTCGGCGAACATCTCCCAGTACTCCTCGGGGTCGAACGCCTGAATCTCGCGTTCCCGGTCCACGATGAGCTTCAGCGTGGGACTTTGGACCCGCCCGACGCTGATGAAGTCGTTGCCGAGTTGTCGCGCCGAGAGCGAGAGAAATCGCGTCAGCGCTGCCCCCCAGATGAGGTCGATTATCTGGCGGGCTTCGCCCGCGGCCGCCAGATCGAAGTCGAGTTCGTCCGGGTTCTCGAAGGCCGAGGAGACCTCGTTTTTGGTAATCGAGGAGAACCGAACGCGCTGGATGGGCACGTCCTCGTTCACCTCGCGGACGAGTTCCCACGCTTCCTTCCCGATGAGTTCGCCCTCGCGGTCGTAGTCCGTCGCAATCGTCACCCGACTCGCATCACGCGCGAGCAGGCGGAGCGTCCGAACGATGTTCTCCTTCGTCGGCTGTTTCTCGACGCTCGCGTCGATGAGTTCTACCGGTTCCACGTCGCGCCAGTCGTTGTACTCGGGTGGAAAATCCACTCCGACGACGTGGCCCGACAAACCGATGCAGCGCTTCCCGCCCCACTTGTAGACGTTGACGCCGTTCTGTCGGTCGGCCTCCGCACTCTCGCCGGAGAGTATGTCGGCGATTCGACGTGCGGCGTTGTCCTTCTCGGTGATGATGAGTTCCACTTACGCACCACCCCGGTTCGCGTCGGTCATCGCCCTCGGCTACGGCCATGGCGCTGGTAAACGTTTCGCCAACGAAAGAAAGTAGGATTCCACGGGAACCCCCGATGTTCCCCCGATTATCTGGGGTGATAATGGAAGAAACTGCTATGTGTCGAAGACCTGTACAAAAACATGCTCTGATATGTTCGGTTCGATAACGTTCGGTGGCGGTGTCGTCCTCACTGGTACCGCCCTCGGTGGCGGTGTCGGCTTCGTCCTCGCGCGACACGCGTGGTCGAATCGGGACGTTCCCGGGGCGACGCTCTTTTCCTCGCTCATCCTCGCCGTCGCCGGGTGGTGCGTTTTTTCCCTCCTCCTACTGACGAGTACGTCGCTCGCTCGCGCCCGTCTCTGGACGACGCTCATCGGGGTTTGCGTCACCGCCATCCCCGTCCTCTGGTTGACCTTCGCGCTCGAATACACCGGTCGGGACGATTGGGTCTCGCGCAAGACGTTGCCGCTCATTTGGGCGGAACCGGTCCTCTACACCGTCGGTTCGTTATCGAGCCCCCACCACGGCTTTGCGAACGACAGCGCCGCGCTGGTGACGAGCGACGGTCTCACCGCCCTGTCGGTCGTCCACACGCCGTCGTTCTACTTCCATCTCGTCTACCTGTTCGTCGTCCTCGTCACCGGATTCGGATTTTTCACCGCGTTCTTGGTCCAAGCCGACCGACTCTATCGAAAACAGACGGTCGCCATCATCCTCGCGGGACTGCTCCCCCTCGTCGGGACCGCCGTTTTCTCCTTCGTCGACCTGAACATCGCGTTCGGCTTGGCCCCCGTTTTCTTCGCCGCCAGCGCCATCTTAGACTGTCTCGCGCTCTTTCGGTACGACTTTCTGAACGTCGCGCCGCTCGCCTCCGAGGTCGTCCTGTCCGAGATGGACGACCCCGTTATCGTCGTCGCGGACGAGCGAATCGTCGAGTACAACCCGGCGGCGAAGCCGTTGTTCGACGGCGACACCATCGTCGGCCGTGACCTCGAATCGGTCGTTCCGGGGCTGTTGGACGCCGTTTCGAGCGACGAACCGTTTTCCCCGCCTTCGGTGCTGGCGGACGGCGGTTCCGTCGGGGAAACGCCCATCTACGACCCTCGCTCGACGCCGATACGCGATCACCACGACGCACATCGCGGCGACATATTCGTCCTCCGCGAGATAACGAGCCAGAAACGGCGGGAAGAGACGCTCCGCGCGCTTCAATCCGCGACCCGGCGATTCATGAACGCGGAGCGACCGGAGGAGATCGCCGAAATCGCAGTGCAAACCGCCGACGAGGTGTTGGACCACCCCTATTCGTCCATCTTCTTCCCGGAAGACGACGGGGCGGTCCTTCGGTCGGTTGCGATGACCGACCTCATGCGAGACGGTCTCGACGGTGAACTGACGTTCTCGCGCGATGCCGAATCGATGTGGTCGGTGTTCGAATCCGGAACGCCGGTCGTGTACGAATCGGTCGAGCAACTCTCGAAGCCGCCGTACGGGTATCTCCCCCTCGGATGTCTGTTGTCGCTGCCGCTCGGCGAACACGGCGTCCTCGCGGTCGGAAGCGACACCCGAAAACGGACGTTCACCGAGAACGACCGCCGATTCGCCCGTATCCTGGCGAGCACGACGGAGACGGCCCTCGACCGCGCACAACGCGAACGCGACCTTCGGGAGAGTCAAGCGATGGTCGAAGAACGAACCGAGCAGATAGAGTTCTTCAACGGCGTCTTGCGTCACGATATTCTGAACGGCATTACGGTCGTCAACGGCAATCTCGAACTCCTCGAACCTCACGTCGCGGCGACCGGGGAGTCGTATTTCGAGACGGTCCGTAACTGGAGCGAGGATATCGGGCAACTGACGGAGAAGGTGCGGTCCGTCAGTCAGACCGTTACGGACTCCGAGTCGGTATCGTTGGAATCCGTGTCCCTTTCCGACGCGCTGTCGAGGCGGGTGACGAAGGTCCGGAACACGTACCCGAACGTGAGTATCGACGCCGACATCGAGGACGGATTGGCCGTCTCCGGCAACGAACTGCTCGGCGAGGTCGTCGAAAACGTGCTCCTGAACGCCATCGAACATCACGACCGCGACGACCCGTCGCTCGTGATTCGGACACGGCGGTCGGAGGAGACTGTCCGCGTCGAAATCGAGGACGACGGACCGGGAATTTCGGAGGAGATGAAAACGCGGGTCTTCGACCGCAACGTTACGTCCGAATCGACCGGTTCCATCGGGTTCGGTCTCTACTTCGTCTCGGTGATGATGGAGCAGTACGACGGTTCGGTGTGGTTCGAAGACGCGAATCCGTGCGGCACGGTGGCCATCCTCTCGTTCCCGCAACTGTCAGCGGACGCTCCACTCACATGAACGGTCACTTCGCTTTCGGGAATGTTCCAGAGCTGTAATCTAAGAAACCAAAGATATATGTGCATCTGATTGATTATCTCTACCACCACACGGTTAGAATATGAATGCAGATGGGAATATCGGTGTGCTAATCGTGGACGATGAGGTGGAGGTGACCACGCTCTACGAGGAGTGGCTCGCCGCGCATCGGACACACGTTGCACACGATGGACAGGAGGCCCTTACAGTGCTCGACCGGCGAGGAGAGGAGATCGATGTGGTTCTTCTCGACCGGAAAATGCCGACGTTGAGCGGCTCCAAAGTCCTCGAACGCATTCGTGCACAAGCGTACGACTGTCGCGTCGCCATGATCACCGCGGTGGCACCCGACTACGATATCATCGACATGTCGTTCGACGAGTACATCACGAAACCAGTCGATGGCGATACCATTCGACGGACGGTCGAGGCGCTGTACAGTCGGGCACAGTACGCGGAGACGTTGACCCACTACTATTCGCTCGTTTCGACGCACGCCAACCTCTTGGCGGAACATTCCTACGACGACCTGCAAGAGAACGACGAGTTCGTTTCGCTCGAAACGGAAATCGAGTCCGTCCGCCGCAGTCTCGACTCGTCCCTCGAAGTCGACGACCACCGCGAGTTTCAACACGTCCTCCGCGAGATTCAGTAGTCTGTACTCACGAGAAACCGGCAGAGAGCGGACGGGATACGTTCGTTTAAGAACCATTCGACCGTTGCTCTGAAACGTTTATGTCCGGGCGACCTACAGGACGCGTCGATATGACCGACGGTGCCATCACGCCGAAACTGGTGGCGCTGGCGTGGCCCCTGGTCGTCGGTAACCTCCTCCAGACGTTTTACAACCTCGCGGACATGTTCTGGGTCGGCCGGGTCGGCACCAACGCGGTCGCGGCCGTCTCGCTCATGTTCCCGACCTCGTGGCTGTTCGTCTCGCTCGCGATGGGACTCACCGCGTCGTCGGTCGCGCTGGTGTCACAGCATATCGGCGCCGGTGACGACCGGGCCGCGGACAACGTGGTCGCACAGACGACCCTCCTCACCGTCCTCGCCGGGGTCGTCCTCGCCGCGTTCGGCTACGCGTTTCGCTCGCAACTCCTCACGCTCGTCGGTGCGGAAGGGCCGGTCTACGTGCAGGCGCTCCAGTACATCGAAGTCCTGTTCATCTCCATCCCGTTCACGTTCCTGTTTTTCGTCTTCAGGGCGGTTCTCCGCGGCGCTGGCGACACTCGAACCGCGATGTGGTTGATGGTTATCTCCGCCGGGATGAACGTCGTCCTCGACCCGATACTCATCCTCGGCTACGGCCCGTTCGACCCCATGGGAACGCAAGGTGCGGCGGTCGCCACGCTCGTCGCTCGCGTGTTCGCCGCCGTCGTCGGCGTGTACGTCCTCCTGCAGGGGGACTGGGGGATCCGACTTCGACTCGACGACCTCCGCCCCGACTGGCCGGTGCTGAAACGACTCGTCACGGTCGGCTATCCTGCGACCATCGACGGTGCGGCGCGGAGTTTCGCCGCCGTGGCGATGGCCGCGTTGGTCGCTCGGTTCGGACCGGTGCCAACCGCCGCCTACGGCGTCGGCGTTCGAATGATGTCCGTTTCGTGGACGGTTTCGGGGGCGGTCGGACAGGCCGCCGCGACCGGCGTCGGTCAGAACCTCGGTGCGGAGACGCCCGACCGCGCAGCCGAGGTGACGCGGAAGGCGACCATCGGAACGTTAGTGGTGCTGTTCGGCGCTGGCGGATTGATGGTGCTCTTTCCCGACGTCGCCATCAGCGTGTTCACGGACGACCCAGAGGTGGTCCGCGTCGGCACTCACTTCCTCGAAGTCATCGGGCCGTTTCTCGCCTTCTTCGGCGGGCTGATGGTGATTCAGGGCGGGTTCCGCGGCGCGGGGAACACCGGAGTCGCGATGGCGCTCTCGTTCCTCTCGCGCTGGATGCTTCGGATTCCCGTCGCGATACTGCTCGCCTACCAGTGGACGCTGCAACTCGGTCCGCTCACCCTCTCCGGGCTCGCGTGGGGCGTCAACGGTCTCTGGTGGGCGTGGTCGATTTCGGCCATCGGGTCGTTCGTCATCGGCGTCCTCTGGTTCAGCCTCGGCACGTGGCGACAGGGCGTGTTGGGGGACGAGGAACGACAACCGACGACCGCGGACTGAGCGGTCGGAACGTCGGCACGGTCAACAAAAAACGGGCACGGTGCTTCGAATCCTCACGCGTCGGTGAGATACCGCTCGACCGACCAGCCCCACACGCCTCGGTCGAGCCAGTGGACGCCCCACCACGTGTAGCCGCCTTTGTCCGTCGGACCGTTCATGATTTCGCCGACCTCGCCGGGTGAGATGGTTGCGACGATTGGCTGACCGGTTCCCGGCTGCTCCCGCGTGTTCAGATCGACCGTCGGCGTTACTCGGTCGCCATCGACGAATTTGTCACCGCCACTGCCGCCGCCGTAGGTGTCGCGGTAGTACGCCGCGGCGTCCTTCACGTCGCTGACGTACGACCAGCTGTGGTTGTAGGCGTAGAGCGCGCTGTCCCAGTCGCCGGGCGCGCCGCTGTCGGTCAGGTAGTAGGCGGCGGCCGGAATCGCGTCCTGATAGTCACAGATGTCGGCCACGCCGTCGCCGTTCCCGTCGATGCCGTAGTAGTCCCACGTCGAGGGCATGAACTGCATCGGGCCTTTCGCCCCGGCGGACGAGGTGTCACACCCCGCCTCGTACTGGCCGTGTTGGGTCTCGATCCAGCCGACGCCAGCGAGATACGTCCAGTCGATTCCGTAGTCGCTTCCCGTCTGCTGGTACTCGGTCAGATAGTTCGACGGGATGGAACCGGGCGTCGCCGCCGCGGACCCCGAGAGGCCGCTAATGGTCACCGCCGCCGTTCCCGTCGCACCGACTTTCTTTAGTATGTTGCGTCTGGATGGCATCTGCAATTATCTGGCGAGTCTACAGAGAAATATATTTTTCTCCAAATTCCAGAAATAAAATTGCCAGGACGGAGTATCCGACCGTCCTCGGCGGTGCTTCCGGCCGGACAAAAGCGGGCGAATCGGGCGCGCCTTCACCGTTGTGAGGCGATTTCTCGGATGAGGTGTTCACGAGCAAGCCAGACGCCCGCGGTTCCAACCGCGAGGACGACGCCGATGCCCGCGATGACGGCCCAGTTTCCTCCGATTCCCTCGATATACGGCGTGACCGTGGTCGAAATCGTCGTGACTGCCCAGTCGAGCGGTGAGGTTTCCCCGGACCCCTCGTAGACGAGGTACGTGAGAAACACGTTGAACACCAGCGAACCGCTCGCGGAGTAGACGGTGAAGGTCCGCACGTCCATCTCGGCGATTCCGGCCGGAATCGAGATGATGGCGCGCATCAACGGAAGCATCCGTCCCCAGAGAACGGAACTCCGGCCCCATCGTCGGAACCAGCGTTGGCTTCGCTCCAAATCTGACTCGGAGACGTGAAGGATGTGTCCGTACCGGTCGAGCGCCGCCTTGCCGTTCCTCCCGAACGCGTAGTACCCGAGGAGGCTCCCGGCGGTCGCTCCGGCGGTGGAAACCGCGACGAAGAACCCGAATGACATCGGGTCGTGGACGAGTTGCGTGGCCGCGAACGGGACGACGATTTCGCTCGGCGCGAAGTGGAGGATGAACGCCGTTTCGAGCGTCAAATAGATGAAGACTGCCAAATACCCGTATTTCACGACGAACGAGAGAATGGTATTGGCTAGCCAATCGAACATTCGATAACCCCTTCTTCGTTCTCCATAATTAATTTTTTCATGGCGAATAATCTCAATATTATTGTTGTCGAACAATACCGTTCCGTAGCGAACCCATGTGATAACGTCTCGTACTTTATAGCCGACGCGCCACGCTCGGCTGTCATCGCCAACGGCACGATGAACAGCGGCAATTCGCCCGGAATCGCGTATTCAAGCGAATAGACGACGAACGTCGCGACGAAAACGCCCAGGCCGGTCACGAATCATATGTCTTGCTCCGAGAACCACACGTAGGTTTAAATCGAAAGAAGAGACCAACCGCCGACATGCCGTAGCCGATTGCCGCGAAGGGGTCGAGGCGGGTGTGCGACGCTCCCCTCGCGGTCGTTTCCACGTCGCCTGTTCGTTACTCGTCCAGTCGTTCGCGGAGCATGCCGTTTACGCTTCCGGGGTCGGCGCTGCCGCCGGTCTTCTGCATAACCTGTCCGACGAGGAAGTTGATAGCGCCACCTTCCCCGGCGTGGTAATCCTCCACCGTGTCCGGGTTCTCCTCGATGGCTTCCGTTACGGCCTGCTCGACTTCGCCCGAGTCGGCCTTGCCGAGTCCCTCGCGGTCGATGATGGTCTCCGGGTCGTCGCCATCGTCCAGCATCTCTCGGAGAACCGTCTCTTCCGCGTTCTTGGCCGTAATCTCGTCCTCGGCCACCAGTCGAATGAGGTTCTTGAACTCCCCGAGGCGTTCCTCGACGTCCGTGATCTCCATGTCGCGGTAGTTGAGTTCCCCGAGAAGGCTGTCGGCGACCCACGCCGCGGCGAGGTCGGGGTCGAACGCTTCGGCCACGTCTTCGTAGAAGTCAGCGACCTGCTTGCTCGACGTGAGCTTGCTCGCGGCCTCCTTGTTCAGGCCGTACTCCTCGCGGAACCGCTCGCGGCGGGCGTCCGGCAGTTCCGGGATTTCGAGCTTTTGCTTCCAGTCGCTCACTTGGAGCGGCGGTAGATCTTCTTCGCGGAAGTAGCGGTAGTCCTTCTCTGCTTCCTTCGAGCGCATCGAAACCGTGGAACCGTGCGTTTCGTTGAAGTGGCGCGTTTCCTGTTCGATGGCCTTTCCGCGGCGGATGAGGTTCTTCTGTCGGCTCTCCTCGTAAGCCAGCGCGCTTTCGGCCCCTTTGTGACTCGAGATGTTCTTGACTTCGGTCCGGTTCGCCTCCGCGAGAACGTCCTCGGGAATCGACCCGTCGTCCGCAACGTCCTCCTCGGGAATGATGGACAGGTTGGCGTCGATGCGCAGGCTACCGTCCCGCGTCGAGTCGAAGACGCCGAGGTATTCGAGCACTTCCTCCAACTTTTCGAGGAAGGAGACGACTTCGCCGGGTTCACGGAAGTCGGGTTCGGTGACGATCTCCATCAGCGGCGTCCCGGCGCGGTTGTAGTTGACGAGGGTGTAGTCGGCGCGGTCGATGCCGACGGTCCGGGTTTCGATGTCGCCCGTTCCGTCCCGAACGTGCCGGAGACTGCCGGGGTCCTCTTCGAGGTGCGCGCGGTGGATACCGACCGTTCGGGTTTCACCCTCGAAGCTGAACTCCAGTTCGCCGTCCTGACAGATCGGCGCGTCGTACTGGGTAATCTGGAATCCCTTCGGGAGGTCGGGGTAGAAGTAGTTCTTCCGGTGGAAGGTCGTCTCCTCGGGGATGTCGGCGTCGATGGCCTTGCCGACCTTGACGGCGTACTCCACGGCCGCCTCGTTCAACACCGGGAGCGCCCCCGGAAGCCCGAGACAGACCGGACAGGTGTAGGTGTTTGGTTCGGCGTCGTCTTGGTCGGTCGAACACCCGCAGAAGATCTTCGTGTCCGTTTCCAATTGGACGTGGATTTCGAGGCCGATAACGGCCACGAGTTCGCCCTCTTGGACAGCCTGAGCAGTCATTACAGACTGGTTGGTCGGGTGAGTGTTAAAAGCCTACGGGACGCTTCCAACGACGCCTCTCACGAACGGAACGAGCTAATCGGTCCCGCTTCGGTTTCCGTGAGCATTCGCCGTCGATACGTTGTCGGTGCTCGACCTACTGTCCTATTGGTTGTGACGGAGCGATTTACTTCACAGGAGTCTGCCACATGTCTGACGCACATTTATAGGCAAACCGTCACGCATACGTTATATGACTAGCCAGCGCGACCGTATCGGCTCACTCGAATCTCGAATGGAAGAACTGGAAGCGACGATTCGTGGCCTGACGGAGGAACTCGTGGACGCGAACCAGCGAATCCGCGAACTGGAGCAGGCACAGGAAACGGCGGACGCGGACTCGAAATCGGAATCAGAATCGGAATCGGCGCAGGACGAAGAGGCTAAATCTGACGAGTCCAAGGACGACACAGAAGAAGAGGAGTCGTCCGGACTCGGTGACGACATCATCGTCGCGTAGGACTTCTCCTCACCCCACGAGCAATCCATGCACATCAAAACGCTCGTCCTCGACAAATTCAAGAGCTTCGGCCGGAAGACCGAAATCCCGTTTTACGAGGACTTCACCGTCGTGACCGGCCCGAACGGCTCCGGGAAGAGTAACATCATCGATAGCGTTCTCTTCGCGCTCGGATTGGCCCGAACGCGCGGCATTCGCGCCGAGAAACTGACCGACCTCATCTACAACCCCGGCCACGACGGTGACGAGGCGGCGGGCAACGGACCGCTCGAAGCATCCGTGGAAGTCGTTCTGGACAACAGCGATGGCACCCTCGACCGGACGCAGGTCGTCAACGCCGCCGGGACGGATAACGTCGGTGACGTGGACGAAATCACCATCAAGCGCCGGGTCAAACAGACCGAGGACAACTACTACTCGTACTACTATCTGAACGGCCGCTCGGTCAACCTTTCGGACATACAGGACCTGCTCGCACAGGCGGGTGTGACGCCGGAAGGTTACAACGTCGTCATGCAGGGCGACGTGACCGGTATCATCAACATGACGCCGTACGAGCGGCGCGAAATCATCGACGAAATCGCCGGTGTGGCGGAGTTCGACGCGAAGCGGGACGCCGCCTTGGAAGAACTCGAAGTGGTCAAAGACCGGGTTGAGGAGGCCGAACTGAGAATCGAGGAGAAAGAAGACCGGCTCGACCAGTTGCGGGACGAACGTGAGACGGCGCTCGAATATCAGGGTCTCCGCGACGAAAAAGAGGAGTACGAAGGTTATCTGAAGGCTGCCGAACTCGAAGAGAAACGGTCGGATTTGGACGCGACTCGAACGGATATCGACGCCAGAAAGGAGGAACTCGTCTCCCTCCAGCGCGAACTGGACGAAAAGCAGGGAAAAGTCGTCCGTCTCGAAGACCAACTGGAGGAACTCAACGCCGAAATCGAGCGCAAGGGCGAGGACGAACAGCTCGCCATCAAGAGCGAAATCGAGGAGGTCAAAGGCGAAATTTCCCGTCTCGAGGACAAAATCGAGACGGCGGAAGAGAAGATCGAGGACGCGGAAAACCGGCGACGGCAGGCGTTCGTCGAAATCGACCGTAAACAGGAGACGGTCGACGAGTTGGACGGCGACATCCGAGACATCAAAATCGAGAAGGCCTCGGTTAAGGGTGAAATCGGAACCAAGGAAGCGAAACTCGCCGAAATCGAGGATGAGATAGAGAACGTCGACACCGAGTACGACGAGGTGAAAGCCGACCTCGCCGAGAAGAAAGACGCTCTGGAAGCCGAAAAGAGCGAGAAAAACGAGCGCCAGCGGGAGAAAGACCGCCTGCTGGACGAAGCGCGGCGGCGTTCGGACGCGGTGAACGAGAAGCAAAACGAACTCTCGTCGGCCCGCGAGCGGATTCCCGAACTCGAAACCGAACTCGGCGATTTGGCCGACGAACTGACGAAAGCCGAGCGAAACGCGGCGCAAATCGAGGACGTGGTGTCGGATCTGAAGGAAGAAAAGTCCGAACTTCAGTCGGACCTCGACGCGGTAGAAGGGAAGATACAGTCCAAACAGCAGGAGTACGCCAAACTGGATGCGCGGGCCAACGAGAGCGGCGATTCGTCGTTCGGTCGAGCCGTTTCCACGATTCTGAACGGCGGGGTGGACGGCGTTCACGGCGCGGTGGCACAACTCGGAAGCGTGAACCAGCAGTACGCAACGGCCTGCGAGACGGCCGCGGGCGGCCGACTGGCGCAGGTCGTCGTGGACGACGACAGCGTCGGACAGCGCTGTATCGAGTATTTGAAACAGCGAAATGCGGGCCGGGCGACCTTCCTGCCCATCACGAAGATGCAAAAGCGCCGCCTACCGTCCCTGCCCAACACGCCGGGCGTGGTCGATTTCGCGTACAATCTCATCGACTTCGATTCGGAGTACGCCTCGGTTTTCTCCTACGTCGTCGGCGACACGCTCGTCGTGGAGGACATGGAGACGGCCCGCGAGTTGATGGGCGACTTCCGCCTCGTGACGCTCTCGGGCGAACTCGTGGAGAAGAGCGGGGCGATGACCGGCGGTTCGACCAGCGGGTCGCGCTACTCGTTTTCTGCCTCCGGCAAGGGGAAAATCGAGCGCGTGGCGCGCCAGATCAACGAGTTGGAGGACGAACGCCAGTCGATTCGACAGTCCATCAACGGCGTCGAAGAGCGGTTGGACGACGCCCGCGACCGGCAGACCGACGCGACGGACCAAGTTCGAAGCATCGAGAACGACATCGAACGGAAGGAGTCCGAACTCGAATCCATCGAGGAGCGCATCGGGTCGCTCCAGGACGAAATCGAGGAGCTACAGGACGAACGCGAGTCGGTCACCGAGCGGATGGAGGAACTCGACGCCGAGGTGTCGGCCCACGACGAAACCATCGCGTCCATCGAGGAGGACATCGCGGACCTCGAAAGCGAACTCGCGGATTCGAAGATTCCCGAGTTGACGAGCGAGGCCGACGAGGTGAACGAAGAAATCGACGCGCTTTCGGACCGAATGGATTCGCTCGACGGCAAACTCAACGAACTGCAACTCGAAAAGCAGTACGCCGAGGACGCCATCGACGACCTCCACGACGAGGTGGAGTCCGCACAGAACCGAAAAGCCGAGCAGGAAGAGCTGATTTCGGAACTCGAATCGGACATCGAGGAGCGAGAGGAAATCCTCGAAGAAAAGCGCGAGGCGGTATCGGAACTCGAAGAGGAACTGACCGAACTCAAGGACGAACGCGCCGAGTTGAAGGAGGAACTACAGGAGGCGAAGTCGAAACGCGACGCCCAGCAGTCGAAGGTCGAGGGCGTCGAGAACCGCCTCGAAAGCCTGCAGCGGAGCGCGAGTCGTCTCGAAGAGGAGGTGTCCGAACTCCGGGAGGAGGTCGGCGAGTACGACCCCGAGGACGTGCCGGACCACGATGAAGTGCAGGAAAACATCGACCGACTCACTCGACAGATGGAGGCGCTCGAACCCGTCAACATGCTCGCCATCGACGAGTACGACGAGGTGGACGAGCAGTTGGACGACCTGAAGGACCGAAAAGCGACGTTGGTGGAAGAGCGCGACGGCATCCGCGAGCGTATCGACTCCTACGAATCACAGAAGAAGGAGACGTTCATGGAGGCTTTCGACGCCATCGACGCGCACTTTCAGGATATCTTCACTCGCCTGTCGGCCGGGTCGGGCGAGTTGTTCCTCGAAAACGACGACGACCCCTTCGACGGCGGCCTGACGATGAAGGCGCAACCGGCGGACAAACCCGTCCAGCGTCTCGACGCCATGAGCGGGGGCGAAAAGTCGCTGACCGCGCTCGCGTTCATTTTCGCCATCCAGCGCTACAACCCCGCGCCGTTCTACGCGCTGGACGAGGTGGACGCCTTCCTCGACGCCGTGAACGCCGAACGCGTCGGTGAGATGGTGCACGAACTGGCGGGCGACGCACAGTTCGTCGTCGTCTCGCATCGCTCCGCGATGCTCGACCGTTCGGAGCGGGCCATCGGCGTGACGATGCAGGGGGACAACGTGAGCAGCGTGACTGGTATCCGGTTGGACGGGGAGCAGGAGGTGCCCGCGGATGACTGAGGAGATTCCGGAGGAATCTCCAGAAGCGAACGGCGAAGTTGCCGAGCAACGCTCGGCAGTCAGCCAGACGGAGTCTGGCGAAGCCGCGAGTAGCGATTCTCCGAAGGAAAATCGGAACGCGAGTAGCGCGGAAATCCGTTCCGCGGACAGTCGAGCGGCGGAGCCGCGAGACGACGACATACCGCTCGATATCGCCGGTCACGAAGACCGGGAGCGGGGGGAGTCGGACCTCCTCTCCGACCTGCCGACGGAGGAGTCGGACGACGAGGTGGAACCGGTCGAACTGCTCGTGCAGCTCGCGGAGGAGGGCGAAATCGAGCCGTGGGACATCGACATCGTGGACGTGACGGACAAGTTCCTCGACCGGTTGGACGGCACCGACCTCAGAACTTCGGGACGGGCGCTGTTTTACGCCAGCGTACTCCTTCGGATGAAGAGCGACGCGCTCCTCTCGGAGGACGAACCGGAGGAGGAAGCGGAACTCGAACCGTGGGAAGCGCCGATGTCGATGGACGAGACGGACGGGTTCGATCCGGTCGCGTCACTCGAAGACGAGATGGAGCGACGACTCGACCGGAAAAGTGCCCGTGGCAAGCCTGAGACGCTGGACGAACTCGTCCGCGAACTCCGGGAGCGCGAACGCGGGTCCTGGTGGAAGGAGTCGCGGACCTACGACACGAGCGGGTCGCCGCAGGGGTTCCAGCGCGGAACCCAGACGCTCGATTACCACTCGGGCGACGACATGCGCTTCGACGACGAACCCACGGAGTCGGAGGTGACGGGCACGACCCACGACGAGGACATCGAGACGGTCATCGACGACGTGCGGGGTGCGCTGGTCGAACAGTACGAAGCGGGGAGAACGGAAGTGCTCTACGCCGAAATCGAAACGGTCGGTTCGACGCGGGTCATGACGTACCTCGCTCTACTGTTTCTTGCCCATAGAGGAACGCTCGTGCTCGAACAAGACGACCTGTTCGGCGACCTCTGGGTGCAGGACGCCCGCGAGACGGACGACGCGGAACCGCCGGAACTCCTCGCTGATTAATCGAGCACCGATTCGAGCGCGTCCATCGTCTTCTCGACGCGCGTTTCGTCGGCGCTGTAGCCCATGTGACCGACTCGGAGGAGGTCCGATGCCATCTCACCGAGTCCGGTGGCGACGAGGACGTCGTGGTCCTCGTACAATCGCTCCTGTATCTCCTCCGCACGTCCCTCGATCTCGAAGGCCGTGACGGTGGGCGAGCAGAGCGACTCCGTTCCGGGGAACGGTTCGAGTCCGAGTTCCTCGCCGCGCTCCCGGCAGCGTTCGGCCGCCGTTTCGTGGCGCGCGAACGCGCTCTCCCGACCTTCGTCGAGAATCCGGTCCAGCGACGCCTCCAGGGCGTACAGGTTCGACACGAGGTGCGTGTACGGCAGGAACGAGTAGTCGGCGTCCTGCCACGGTTCCAGACTGGTGTAGAAGCCGTTCTGATCGGTTTCCTCGACCTTCTCCCACGCCGCATCGCTGACGGATATGGTGGTCAGGCCGGGCGGCGAACTGAAACATTTCTGCGAGGCTCCGAGACACACGTCGATGTTCTCGACCGGGACTTCGGTGCCGCCGAGCGACGACACGGCGTCCACGATGGTTAGAATCCCCGCCTCCTGCAACGTCGCCAGAATCTCGTCGAACTCGTTCAGCAGACCGGTCGGCGTCTCACAGTGGACCATCGTGGCGGCGTCGAAGTCGCCCGATTCGACGCGTGCGGCCACCTCGTCCGGGTCGAATGCGTCCCTGTAGTCGCCCTCGTGGACCACCGGGGTGCCGCCCGCCATCTCCACGAAGTCCGCGAAGCCGTCGCCGTACACCCCGTTGGCGAGACAGAGCACGTCGTCGCCCGGCGCGACCAGCGAATCGACCGCGGTTTCCAGTCCGAGGATTCCCTCGCCGCCGAGGACGACCATCTCGTCGTCCGTTCCGTACACCCGCGCCAGTTTGTCGAGGAGGGTTTCATAGTACGATTCGAACTCGGGATTCACGTCGGGGTTCATTGCCGGTTGCGCCATCGCTTCTCGAACGTCCTCGGGGACGGCGGTCGGCCCCGGCGTCATCGTGAGCGTGTTCTCGTCCATAGGTCCCCTGCGTTCGCCGTCGAAGTTAAACCGTTCCACCGACCAGGACCCTGGGGACGTTCCACCTGTCCGGGACCCTGGGGACGGTCGAAGACCGGACTGGGCCGCTGGAAAAGCTCGTCGTTTTCCTACGTCGGTTTCGTTACCGAGTTCGGCTCGGATTCAGAGGTACTCGCCCGCGAGCAGGTCGACTTCCTCGCGCGTCTCTTCGGGAATCGCTTCCGTCGGGGTGTTGATGGTGCCTTCGAGCGCGTGGTCACAGTCGCACTCGCGCTCGTCGGGCATGGTTCGAATCGCGTGCTCGACGACCTCCTTGATGGCGTCCTCGTTCTTCGCGGCGTTGTCGAGCACTTCCTCCAACGTCACCTCGCTGTCCTCCTTCCACACGTCGTAGTCCGTGACGCCCGCCACCGTCGCGTAGCACATTTCGGCCTCTCGGGCGAGTTTCGCCTCCGGGATAGCAGTCATGCCGATGATTTCGAAGCCCTGTGCGCGGTAGAACTCGCTCTCCGCGCGGGTCGAGTACTGCGGGCCCTCGATACAGACGTAGGTGCCGCCCGAGTGGTGGTCCGCGTCGGTCGCCTCGCCGCTGGCCTCCGAGAGGTGAGAGACCATGTGCGGGCAGTACGGGTCCGCGAAGGGCATGTGGACGACCATGCCGTCGCCGAAGAACGTCGGGGTTCGGTGTTTCGTCCGGTCGAAGATCTGGTCGGGAATCACGAGCGTCTGCGGCGGCAGTTCCTCGCGGAGGCTACCGACCGCGTTGCTCGCCAGAATCCGCTCCACGCCGAGTTGCTTCAGCGCGTGAATGTTCGCCCGATACGGCGCTTCCGTCGGCGTCTTCTGGTGTTTCGGACCGTGGCGGGGCAGGAAGGCGACTTCCTTCCCGGCGAGTTCGCCGATGGTGACGGGCGCGCTGGGTTCGCCGAAGGGCGTCGTCACGTTCTCCTCGCGGGTGTTTTCGAGTGGCAGTGCGTCGTAGATGCCGCTTCCGCCGATGAAGCCTATCATGACGGGTACTCGTCCCGGTGTCCACCTAAACGACACGGGTTCGGTTCGGACGGGGATTCGGAGCCTTTTTCGCCCGTCCGTGCCGCACGATACCGCGACATACGACCCGAAATGCGATATCGGAGACCTTCCGTATCGTCCCCGCTCTTGGCTCGGGAACGGACCTCTCGGCTGCGGACCGCTTATTCGTCCGTCCCGTCCCGAACGGCCTCGTAGCGCGTCTCGATTTCCTCGAACAGTTCCTTGCCGATCGCGGTTCGGAGTCGCGGCTCCGCCGTGGCGAAGAATTCGTCCAAATCCTCGTACTCGTCGAACCGGTCGTTCTCCCGCTCGCCGTCGTACCGCGCTTCGCGCTCGTAGACGAGCGCTTGCAGGCACATGTCCACCAGGTCCATGTCCTTGACGAAGACGGACTCGGGGGTCTCGCGGGCTTCGTACTCCTCCCACAGGTCGCGGATTTCGGGGTCCAGCGCGGGTGCGAGGTCGGCCATGGCTTCGCGTTCCCGCCGGTCTTTTTCCGCCGCTGAAACCCGCTGGTCGGCGTCGTCCACGCGCGTCGCAACGTCCCCCGTTTTCGCCTCCGCGAGGTCGTGGACGAGCGCCATGCGGAGCGCTCTGTCGGTGTCGATGTCGGCTTCGTTTCCGTACTGCAAGCAGAGCAACGCGACGCCCCACGTGTGTCCCGCGACCGACTCGGGGTCAGAAACCTCCCGGAGTTGCCACCCGGTTCGGCGTTCGTCCTTCAGCGCGAACGCTTCCGCGAGCGCGTCGATGGTGTCCACGGTTTCTACTGCACGCCGGTCGAGTTCTCCAGCAGTCGCCAGCCGTCGTCCTCGCGGGCGAGGACGTCTCGCCGAACCATCTCTTCGAGGACTTCGCTCAGGCGGTCCGGTTGGGCGATCTCCATCTGGATTCGCTCCACGTCGTGGTACTCGTTGAGGTAGTGTCGGATGTCGTCCTTCGTGAACACCTCGTCGTCGGCTCGGTCCAGCGCGCCGCTGGTGATGTCTATCATGTCCTCGATGAAGTTCCACGGGTAGACTATCCACGCCCACTCCTCCAGTCGCTCGCCGATGTAGTCGGGGTCGAACTCGCTCGTCTGGAGCAGTTGGAGGGTGGCGGTTCGGATTTCGCCCGCGTCGCGGTCCTCGACGTACTCCGCGGCGTGCTTGATGGACCCGCCCGTATCCGCGATGTCGTCGATGATGAGCACGTCCTTGCCCTCGACGCTCCCCTCGGGCATGGGGTAGCGGACTTCGGGTTCGCTCGACTTCTGGGCCGCCCCGACGTAGTGTTCCATCTTGAGGCTCGTCAGGTCGTCCAAGCCGAGGAAATCACAGATACATCGCCCGGCGAACCAGCCGCCGCGTGCGAGCGCCACGATGACGTCCGGTTCGAATTCGGAAGTTTTCACCTGCTCGCTCACGTCGCGGCAGAGACTGTAGATGTAATCCCAGTTGGTGATGGTACATTTGAAATCGTCCGGGATATCGCTCATTCTATCCGAACGTCGCGCGTCGGCACACTTAACGGTTTACAGGTGGTCGCGTACCCCCAGTTGCACGCGTCGTCGAACTCCGAGAAATGCTCACTGCGGAGTGTATTCGCCGGTTTGGAGATGACGGAGGGAACGCGCCGTCGCGTAGTGGTTCCCGTCCGCGATGGTCGGTCGTTCCCCGTGGAAACGCCACCACGCCAGCGCCATCAACTATATTACGATTCGCTCCTTAATATCATCGAATCAGGCAGTGAAACGACTGGAGACGGACCTGTCCTGACGCCCCCAAACCATGACGCACACACAAGAATTCGAACACCTCCTCGACTGCAAGAACGTCCTCGGCGTCGATTACGACGAGGAAACGAACACGCTCACGGTCTTCGTCTCGCAAAAGCTCCCGGACGCGGAACTCGACGACGAGGACAACGTGAAAAAGCGCGTCTCCGGCGTTACCGTCCGCGTCGAAGACGCGGGCTACGGCGACGAACGCGACGGGTTCGACGCGCTCGCCTTTCTCGAACCCCTCCCCGATGCCGAGGCGGGCCGCCACGACCGCCATCGACCGGTCGTCGGCGGTATCAGCGAAATCAACGCGAAATCGACGGCCGCGACCGCCGGGCCGTATCCCGCCCGCGTGACCGACACCGACGCCGCGAACTGGGCCGAGTCGGTCTCCGAGGGCGACGTCGTTCGCCTCTCGAACAATCACGTCTACGCCCGGGTGAACGAGGGCGAGTTCGGCGAACCGGTCATCCAGCCATCGCCGAGGGACGGCGGGAGCATGCCCGACGACAAGACCGGCGAACTGCGCGGCTACGTCACCATCGACGACGGCGCGCTGGTGGACGTCGCGGCGCGCTCCGTCGACCCCGAGCGGGAATCGCCCGAGTACTACAAGTTGGACGACTCGTGGCCGACGAGCGTCCGCCGCGAGGACTACCGCTCGCTCAAGGGTCAGACGGTGACGAAGACGGGCCGCACCACCGGCGTTACGAGCGGCGACGTGAAGGCGACCGGGGCGAGCGTCCGCGTGAACTACGGCGACGCGGGCACCATCAAACTCCGCGACCAACTCATTGCGGGACCGATGTCGAAGGGCGGCGACAGCGGGTCGCCCGTCTTCCTCGATTCGACCGGCGAACTCGTCGGCCTGCTCTTCGCCGGGTCCTCGCGCCAGACCATCTTCTCCAAAATCGCGGCCGTCGAGTCGGAACTCGGCGTCGAACTGCTGACCGAGGAACCCGGCGAGGGCGGGAGCGGTGGCGGTGGAAGCGGTGGCGGACGCGGCGGCGATGATGGTGGTCGTGGCGGAGACGGTGACGGCGGCCGTGGCGGTACGGGCGGAGGCGACGATGGGTCGGTTACCTACCGCGAGACGTTCGACACCACGGTCACGGTTTCGACCGACGGCCCGGAACTGTCCTTGGAGTCGTTCTCCGTGTCCGACGCGACCGGTTCCGGTAAGCAGGTGAAAGCGATCGCCGAGGTGTCCGGCACCGCCGTCGGAACCGGATGGCTCTCCGTGCAGGGGAACCGAACCACGTTCGAGTTGACCGACGAGCACGAGCGCGACGGAGCCTTCGCCCGCGACGTGTCCTTGTCCGTCGAGGTTCCCGACTCCTCGTCGGATACCTTCGATTTGCGCGTCACCGGCGGCTACGTCGTTCAATCGTCGTAACGGCATTCGAGTCGAGTTGGGTTTCGCTTTTGTTGTTTCAGTTCCTGGGTGACAGTGACCACACTGCCACCGCTTCCAGTCCGCGCATGGAGAAAGGAGAATAGGGACACGATTAGCAGCAGGCCGATAGCTTTGCCATAGAAATACGCGAGCGGGACGACCGTTACACCCGCGTAATGACGGTGTACGCGAGGAGGGCGGAGGCGAGCGTATTTCGTTCCATAGATCAACTTACTGAGTTGTGGGAATCTTTTAAAATAATCTCATATGTCATGGATTACAATATCGGATTCGGCTATTCCGAACGATTTGGAGAAGAGTAGTTTGTTTTCTGGGATTTCAGCGCGTCATAAGGTGCGTGATTGGTTTGATAACCGAAGTGGAACGTGCGACGGTGGTAAGGTTGATTTCTTGAATTTGGCCAATTTGGGTGATTGACTTCCTGTGGGCAGTATAAGCGGCAGTAGAATCTGGTAAGTCACATTCAACTGATTTACCATCGTATACGACCCAGCCTGCACGGCCAACACTCTCCGACGGCGGTGCCACCGTATCCTTGTCGACAACGATCGTCAGGCACGTCGCCGCCGAGAAAAAAGTGAACCCCAGCGATCTCAGACCGCTATACGAGGTAATCGACCCGGAAGCCCTTGATTTGCTATTCGACCCATTGACCGACGGAACGCTCCGAGCCAGCGGCCGTGTTATTTTCGAGTATAGCGGCTGCCAAGTCGTTGTCACAGGAACTGGTGATGTTCAAGCAACACTGCTTGAGAGCTCCTGAGAAAGCGGAGTCACCGACAGTCAACCATGCTCGGGGATATCTCGCCAATGAGTGTGAATACGAGTGCACTCTCATCGGTGGTCTACACCTCGATGAGACTCCTTTTCACTCTCTGAGCGGCGTGGATGCTCTCATTCGGAATCCTCGCGGTAGTGACACCGATCGGTATCCATTTACCAGCACACTCTGTTTGCTAGCGTATGGCAGAGTTTGTCGTTCGTTTGGACGAGCAGCCCAATATCGAGCTCGACACGCTCGACGTTGGTGTTGAAAAAAAAAATCATTGCTTTCGACATTACAGGCACAATACGAGATATCGACGATGAGCTCCTTGAACAGCTGACCGACACACCACTCCGACCAACCGAGATCCACTTTACTACGGACGAAGCGGACACAGACTGAATCTACTCGGGTCCTTCCTCTGGCGAGTGGTCGTTGTCCAACTCTGAGTCTGACTGGTGAACCGTAATCTGCCCGCTGCTGTCGATTCTGACGTGGTACGTATCATAATTGAACAGCACATGCCCATTTGTTTCACGCGGTTCACCTGCAGCCCGTGGTCCGAAGAGCGCATCGAGTGCTTCGGGATCAACAAACTCCGAGAGGAGTGCGAGTTCGGTGGGATCAGCATCGTTCAGTGTTGCAACAGCCTTAATCAACTCTTCACTAACATTATCCGTTCTCGGATCAAACTCTGTTTGGTAGGCCGCATCGTCTGTCTGCTTGTGCTCGTCGTCGGAAGGGGGGTGTTCGGTCATGGTGTGGGTGCGAGAAGTACTAACTCTAGAATGTACCCACACATGGGATGTGAAACAGCCAGACTGTTTCTGAAAGGTTTGTTTCCGCCGCCTGGAAACAGATACACAGTATGTTCTTGCTTCTCCGTCAAAGACACCTATGCACGCCAGTCACCTAAAGGTCTGGTTCGGAATCACCACCAAAGAGATAGATGGTTGTTATCTCTATTGTCATCGGGCACTTCATAGCCATTAGGGGGAGTCAATGACTGTCGCCTCTACTGTATTTCACTCGAGACTGGGTGTGTCCACGTCTGCTTAGTGCAACATGAAGCAGTGGTACAAATGGGCTTCAACCAATCTACTTTCATGTACAAGTGGTCCAAGTTTACTGCCCTCTGAAAAGCGAAAGCAGACATGCTTCCCGCCGCTACTGATTACGAACCGAATGTAATGGGTGTTTCTTATTCCTCCTCCACCGATAGTGAGAAATGTAGTGTGGCAGGAGAATCACGGAGTGATATCGAGGACGAGGGAGAACCGATTACGGACTCGGTTTGACCGTGGTTAGAATGGACAACGGGGAATCCAATTCAACCATCCCGCGGGTATCGAGAACCGAGGCTTAAACACCCCGTCGGACCATGCCCCGGTATGCAAACCTGTCGAACGCTGCTCGTGGACGCGTTCACGGACGAACCGCTGGCCGGAAACGCCGCCGGTGTGGTTCCCGACGCCGACGATTTGACGGCCGACCAGATGCAGGCCATCGCCCGCGAACTCTCGGTGAGCGAGACGGCCTTTTTTGTCGAAAGCGAGGACGCGGACCGCCGGGTTCGGTACTTCACGCCCACCACCGAAATCGACCTCTGCGGACACGCGACGGTCGCCTCGCACGTCCACCTGCTCGAAGACGACCGCATCGAACCGGGAACGCACGCGCTCGAAACGAACGTCGGCGTGCTGGACATCGAGGTGGAAACGGACGGCACCGTCTGGATGACCCAAGACGACCCCGACGTCGAACCCGTCGATGTCGAGTACGAGCGGGTGGGCGAGGCGCTCGGCATCGACCCGGCGGCGCTCCGCGACGTGGGCGAGGACCTCCCGCTGGCGGTTTCCTCGACGGGACTTCCCATTCTCATCGTCCCCGTCAACTTCCTCGAACACGTCGGCGGCGCGGACCCTGACATGGAGGCCATCGAGGAAATCGGGAACGAGGTCGGCGCGCTCGGCGTCTACGTCTTCACGTTCGACGCCATCGAGGCGGGCTCGACGCTCCACGGGCGGATGTTCGCCCCCGCGGTGGGGATTCCGGAGGACCCGGTGACGGGCACGGCGAGCGGGTCGGTCGCGGCGTATCTGGACGCGTACGACGCGTTCGACAACGAGGGCGAATCCGGGAATTTCCCGGACGAACTCCGCTTGGAGCAGGGTCACTTCGTTGACCGACCGGGCTACGTGCGCGTGCGGGTCGATAATGAAACCGGCGTGCGAGTCGGGGGTCGGGCGACGACCGCGCTGGACGGCAGTTTGGTCGCCCCCGACGCGGCGGACGACGACATCATCGAGTGCTGACGACGGACGCGAACGACGTTATCGAATCCGACGATAGTCGTACGCTCCCCGAATATTTTCGTGAAAGTACGACCCGTGTGAGCGGGCGCTCAGGAGTTCCTGATACACCGATTGGGGAACGTCGGCGTACCGATACACGCCGCCGCTGTGGAACTCGATTTCGAGCGTCTCCTCCTCCGGGTCGTAGCCGACGCTCGCCAAACTGGTCGAATCTACGGGCGTCCGGGTTCGCGTCACGGACGCCAGCATGTCGTACGGGACGTATCCGACGACGCCCGCGTGGCGTCCCCGGAGGACGATTCCCTCGTTCCCTTCCTCGAATTCGTCGCACTCGATTCGTTCGCCGTCGCGTGTGCGCGCTTTCATCGCCGAAGCCACGATTCGAACGACCCTCAACGCATCGGCCCGCAAATCATTGCTGTAAGTTATACAGAGGCACAGAAAGTTATTTATGTATAATCGACATCTTCTATGGTGTGCCAATCCGGACGGTTCTACACGTCCATTTATCCAGTCCGTCGTGCTGTCCGGGTGGTCGGAGAAGCCATGACTAACAGCGAGACGCCAACCGAAACCGGAATTTCTACAGCCGTACCAAGCACGCGCGACCTGTCGAACGTCTTCGACGCTTTGCAACGCCCGGAACGTCGAACTGTCCTATCGTTCCTTCACGAGTGCGACGCCGACACCATCAAGTTGGACGAACTCGGAGCGCACGTTTCGTCTCGATTGACTGGTACGGACGAAACCCTCGTCCGGTCGATGCTTCATCACCACCATCTTCCCAAGCTGGCGGACTACGGGTTCATCGATTACGACAGAACGACCCTCGTAATCCGTCCGTGCGCCGACGTCGATGAGCTACTTCCCCTGTTCGTAGAATGACGAAAATCGCCCCCGGCGTCCTGGTGGCGATTCCAGAGTATATTCGGTTCTGAGTTACTTTTCCACGACGAACTGGTCGGAACATTCTTTATGTACCTGCTTGTTTCCCCCCATACGCAATGGTTGTACTCTGGCTGGACGAAATCAGTGCAAACGACCTCGAACTGGTCGGTGGCAAGGGGGCCTCGCTCGGTGAACTCACCGGTGCGAACCTCCCTGTCCCGCCGGGATTCGTCGTGACCGCCGAAACCTATCGACGGTTCATCGAAGAAACCGGTATCGCAGAAGAGCTGTTCGAGGCCGCTGACGTCGACACCGAGGATTCCGCGGCACTGGCGGAGGCCGAGTCGCGGGCGGAAGAGCTCATTCTCGGTACCGACATTCCTGAAGACATGCGCGAGGGTATCCTCGCCGCCTACGATAATCTAGATGACGGGAAGGCGTTCGTCGCCGTCCGCTCCTCCGCGACGGCCGAAGACCTCCCGGACGCGTCCTTCGCGGGACAACAGGAGACGTTCCTCAACATCACGCGCGACGATCTCGTCGAGCGAGTGAAGGAGTGTTGGGCGTCGCTGTTCACCCAGCGCGCTATCTACTACCGACAGGAGAAGGACTTCGACCACAGGAAAGTGGACATCGCCGTCGTCGTCCAGCGCATGGTGGACGCCGAAAAGAGCGGCGTCATGTTCACCAGCCACCCCTCGACCGGCGAGCCGAAGATAATCATCGAGGCCGCGTGGGGGCTCGGCGAGGCGGTCGTTTCCGGGTCCGTGTCGCCCGACAACTACGTCATCGACCGCGAAACCGGTGCGGCCGAGGACGTCACCATCGCCGACAAGAAGGTGATGCACGTGAAAGACCAGGACACCGGCGAGACGGTCGAACGAAGCGTTCCCGACGATAAACGGAACGCACGCGTCCTCTCGGAGGCCGACATCGACCGGCTCATCGAACTCGGCGAGGAGGTCGAGAGCCACTACGAAACCCCACAGGACGTGGAGTGGGCTATCGTGGACGGAGAGGTCTTCATGCTCCAGTCGCGTCCGATAACCACCATCAGCGACAACGGCACCATCGAGGCCGAGTCGTCCGAAGGCGTCGCCGACGGCAGCGGCGCGGCCGGAGCGGTCGGCGCGAGCGGGCACGAAATCCTCGTCGACGGACTCGGGGCCAGCCCCGGTATCGCGAGCGGCGCGGTCCGACTCGTCACGAAACTCGACCAACTCGACAAGGTGCGCGAGGGCGACATCATCGTCACCGAGATGACGACGCCCGACATGGTGCCCGCGATGAAGCGCGCGGCGGGCATCATCACGGACGAAGGTGGCATGACCAGCCACGCCGCCATCGTCTCGCGCGAACTCGGCGTCCCGGCCGTCGTCGGCTGTAGCAACGCCACCGATTCCCTCGAAGACGGGCAAGTCGTCACGTTGGACGGCGACAAGGGAACCATCCGTGAGGGCAAGCCCGAGCGAGAGACGGAGCGCGAGCCCATCGAGGAGGCGCGACCGAAGACCCCCGTCAAACCGATGACCGCGACGGAGGTCAAGGTGAACGTCTCCATCCCGGAGGCCGCGGAACGCGCCGCCGCCACGGGAGCCGACGGCGTCGGCCTGCTCCGAATGGAGCACATGATCCTCTCGACCAACAAGACGCCCGAACGCTACATAGAGGACCACGGCGTGGACGCCTACGTGGACGAAATCGTGGAGGGAATCCGCGGCGTCGCCGAGGAGTTCTACCCCCGACCCGTCCGCGTTCGCACGCTCGACGCGCCGACCGACGAGTTCCAACAGCTCCAAGGGGGCGAGAACGAGCCGAACGAGCACAACCCGATGCTCGGCTGGCGCGGCATCCGCCGGAGCCTCGACAAGCCCGGCGTCTTCCAGCACGAACTCGACGCCTTCAGCGAGCTGTACGACATGGGCTACGACAACGTACAGATCATGTTCCCGCTCGTCAACGACGCGGAGGACGTCCTCCGCGCCCGTCGGCTGATGGCCGAATCGGGCATCGACCCCGACAAACGCTCGTGGGGCGTGATGATAGAGACGCCCGCGAGCGCGCTCCAAATCGAGGAGATGGCACAAGCGGGCATCAAATTCGCCAGTTTCGGCACCAACGACCTCACCCAGTACACCCTCGCGGTGGACCGCAACAACGAGAACGTCGCCAACCGGTTCGACGAACTCCACCCCGCCGTCCTCGAACTCATCGGCCAAACCATCGACTGCTGCCGCGAACACGACATCAACACGAGCATCTGCGGGCAGGCCGGGTCGAAACCGGAGATGGTTCGCTTCCTCGTCAACCGCGGCGTGTCGTCTATCTCGGCGAACATCGACGCCGTGCGCGACGTGCAACACGAAGTCAAACGCGTCGAGCAGAAACTGATGTTGGATTCGGTGCGGTAACGAACAATCCGATTTTTCGAACGATTTCGGAAAGCGCTCCAACACCGTATTTGCTCGCCGCTAAAGCGTGGTTCGCCGGGCGAGCAGTAGGGAGGGTAGCTTATTCACCGGAATAGATTGGATGTGGTCTACCAACTACTCGTTTAAACAGAAACAGTACAGCAGTATCCGACGCTACGAGGAGAACGATACTCACAACGATAATCACAACTTGAGTCGGGGTCGAGAGTAATCCAAGGGAGACGATAAGCGTCGTTGCGCAGGCGGGAGCGTGAATCATGTCGGTTGCAATCATCGCCCAACTAGTGAGAACAATCGAGACGACTGCACTCGCAACGAGGTGAAATTCTTCAGCTGAGCGGGCGGGGGGCAGTGCTGTGATCGCTGCACCATCTCCAAGCAAATGAAACGCAACAAATCCGGCGACACCGCCGATGAGATGCCCCCCGACAATCCGATACACCTGTCGTCGGTCTCTCCGGCGCTCGAACGCCAGCACGAATGCAGATGGGCCAAGGCTCGGGAAAATAAACGGCTCACCGCTCATCCATGCAACGAATCCGAGAACGGCAAACAAAAACCCCGCATAGAGACCGGTTTCTACGTGCTGTCTCATACCGATTTGTCAGCCCTTTCCATCGATATATCCTTTGTAGACGTATCGAAGACAACTGTTGTATGTACTTCTATTCGGTGTCGGTGCCGACCGTGAACCAGTCATCCTACTCCGACGTCGTTCCTGAAATTTTATATATCAAACTGAAGAATTGTATCGGGAGATGAATTGGAAACCGCTCGGAACCGCCCTCCTCACCGCGATGGTTCTCGTTGCAGGCTGTCTCGGTGGTCCCGCCGGTTCCGGGACGACGGACGGACGGAACGCGACATACGCGGCGACCGGAACGACGACCACGACCGGAACGGCGACTACGACGATTTCCCCGGCGAACGCTGACCTCCCGCCGGGCGTCACGACCGACGGGATTTCGGACGTGGACGCGCTGGTTTCGGCGCACGAATCCGCCCTGCGCGAAACCGGCTTTCGGTTCGAGGCCCGCCAAACGTCCCGCGCGGACGGCAATACCACAGTCGCCGTCCAGCACGGCCGCGCCACCGCGGGGCTGTCCACCGTGTTCACGCGGTTGAACATGACCGGTAATTTCCACTATCGGAGCGCGGTGTGGAAGAACGACTCCACCGTGATTTCGCGCGGCACGAGCGAGGAGGGGACGCGGTACCGAATCCGTCCGCGAGAAGAACGCGGCGTGGCGAAATCGAACACGATTCGGTCGATACTCCACTCCGGCGAGTTCGCCATCGACCACGTAGCGAGTGTCGATGACGGAACCCGAATCACGCTTCACGCCGACCGATTCTCCGGGAACGGCGGCTTCGAGAACGTCACCGATTACGACGCCACGCTGGTCGTGGATTCGGCCGGTCGCGTTCACCGCTTCCATCGGTCCATCGAAACCGATGGGCGAACCCGGTCCATCGACTTCGAACTCCTCGCGGCGCGCTCGGACGCCATCGACCGTCCCGAGTGGACCGACGAGGCGGGGCGGGCGGTTCGCGCCGACCTTCGGACCACGACTGACTCCGGTCGTCTCGAAATCGAACACCGCAGCGGCGACGCGCTTCCGGCCGGTTCGAGCATCGAACTCGGCCACAATGGAACGACGTACGCGGCGACGTTCGAGCACGCGCTCGAACCCGGCGAGACGGCGTACTTTTACTTCCCGAGCGACGGCGGCGACCCGATGCTGACCCGGACCGACCCAGGTCGTGACGCTGGCACGCGGTTCGAGGGCAGTTATTCGCTGACCATCGTCACCGCGTCCGACGTCATCGTCCAGTCGAGCGGCTTTTCCGTCGGGTACGACGAGTCGAGCGCGCCGTAGCGAGTCGTCGCGTAACGGAACCAATAAACGGGTTGCGTCGAATTCTGGGGTATGCAGGTGGCCGCGAGCCAATCGTTCCGCCGGGTACTTTCCTCGATGTGTACCGAACCGCATCCGGCGGCGCGCGACGCCGCCGAACGATTCTTGGCGTCGAATCCGGGCGACCCGACGACGTACCCCTCCGTCTCGGCGTTGGAGGATGAGGCCGTATCACTGCTCGGTGATATCACCGGGCTTTCGAATCCGCACGGCTACGTCGCGAGCGGCGGCACGGAGGCGAACATCCAAGCGGTTCGAGCGGCGCGTAACCTCGCGGCGACGGACGACCCCAACGTCGTCGCGCCCGAGAGCGCCCACTTCAGTTTTCAGAAGGCGGCGGACGTGCTCGGCGTCGAACTCCGACTCGCGGCGGTTGCGGACGACCGCCGTGCCGACCCGGACGTGATGGCCGAACTGGTGGACGACGACACCGTTCTCGTGGTCGGCATCGCGGGAACGACCGAATACGGGCGCGTAGACCCGATTCCTGCCGTGGCGGACATCGCCCACGATGCGGGAGCACTGCTCCACGTCGACGCCGCGTGGGGCGGTTTCGTCCTTCCCTTCACCGACTACGAGTGGAACTTCGAGCACGCGGCCGTGGACACGATGGGTATCGACCCGCACAAGATGGGGCAGGCGGCGGTCCCGGCCGGTGGCTTTCTGACCCGCGAAAAGCGCGTCCTGGACGCGCTGGCCGTCGAAACACCGTATCTCGAATCGACATCCCAAGCAACCTTGACCGGAACGCGAAGCGGCGCGGGCGTCGCCAGCGCGTGGGCCGCGATGGACGCGCTCTGGCGTGACGGCTACCGCGAGCAGTTCGAACGCTCACAGGCGAACGCGGAGTGGATAGCGGACGCCTTCGACTCGCGGGGCTACGATGTGGTCGACCCGGTGCTCCCGTTGGTCGCGATCGACGTCCCGCGCGAGACGGTCGAAGCCCTGCAGGAGCGCGGCTGGCGCGTCTCGCCGACCGGCTCGGGAGAACTCCGAATCGTCTGTATGCCCCACGTCACCCGCACGATGCTGGAGGAGTTCGTCGCGGATTTGGACGCCATTCGCGCGTAATCGTCGTCGGTTACGACTCGGCTGGCCGCTCCGACTCTTCCACCGGCGCGCCGAGCGCGTTTCGTTTGACGCTCTGTATCCCTTTCTTCGCGGCTTGTTTCGACGAGTATCCCTCGCCGCCGTCGGCGATGATGTTCCCGTTTCGGTGTACGAGTCGCCAGCGCCACTCGCCGCCGTGGTCCTCGTACACTTCGAACGTCGCCTGCGCTGGCGGGCGGAGCGCCTCCACGACGCCCCCGTCCTCCTGCGTCACCGCGACGGGCCACGAATCGGGCTCGGTGCCCGTCTCTCTCGTCGTCGATTTCCCCACGCCGCCCCTGTTCGCCAATCGGCCGACGAACCCAGCGACCGCCGACCCGTACTCCTCTATCAACTCCGCGCTGAGGCGTTTCTCCAGCACCGATTCGCCGTCGCGGGTGACGGCGATTTCCCGCCCGCGGAGTTCGACCGTTCCGGCCGACTCCTCCCATTCCCCGTCGCGTCGGTACTCGACCGTCGCCGTCACCGCCGAGCCGTCGTCCGTGTACGCCACCCGCATTTGCAGCGTCGGATGCACCGTGACGCGGTATTCTCTGTCCGAGTTCACACCCTCGGTTCGTCACGGGTCGGCATCAGTCTGTTTGCTATCTGGTAGCACGTTTCGGGGTCCAATCTCAACCTTTACATCGGTCGATTGCGGACCTACTCCTGTGCTCGATATCCTCGCTTCGGTCGTCGATGTCGCCACGAACGGCGTCGTTCTCGGATCCCTTGGGGGGTTGACGGATGCCGTCGAACACGCGACGGGTTGGTTCGGTCTCGTACTTATTGCCATCTACTCGTTCCTCATCTCGTTCCTTCTTCCTCTCCCCAGCGAGGTCGTCCTCCTCGCCCCGCTCGACCTCGGGGTCGGCAAACTCGGACGAATTTCGCTCATCATCCTTCTCAGCGGTCTCGGCAAGGCCGCGGGGAGCGTCTTCGCCTTCCACATCGGTCAGGAGGCGAAACAGTCCGGTCCCGTCATCCGCGCGCTCCGCGGCTCGAAAATCGACATCGTGGAGTGGTCGGAGCGAAAGACGGTCGGTCTCGCTCAGAAGTGGGGGTACCTCGGACTGGCAGGGGCGCTGTGCGTCCCCGGCTTCCCCGATACCATCTCCATCTACGCGTTTTCGATTCTCGAAACGGATTACGTGAAGTTCGCGCTGGCGTCGTTCGCCGGGAGCGTCGGCCGACTGGTGTTGGTGACGCTCGTCGGTGCTGGCGTCCTGTCGCTCTGAAGTGGACCCGACGGGTCGGCGTCGATACCGTCGTTTCTCCGACGTTCTCGTCCGCTCGCTACGAAATGAGTTTACCTGAGAGGATGCTCCGAGTGGAGCAACAGCGAAGCAGCCCTCGAAAGCCCCCGTCCGGTCGCGGTCGTCGGAAAACGTTCCTGCTCACTTCGTTCGCGGGCGTGCGACTTCCGTGGTCACATTCACGTCCGTTCATGTGACCGCTGTGCGGGATATTCTGGCCTTTCCACGCCGGAAGAGCACGCTCTTCCGTGCTCTCGTTCGTTGCACTCACGAGAACATCGTTCCGCTCATCCACCGTCAGAGCGTTGCTCTGACGAGCCATTCGTTCGTTCCGTTGTCACTCACGAAGACCTCGAACGCTTCAATGGGGCGACTCAGACGATGGCTCGCGGCGGTGCCGCTCGCTTGCGAGGTTTCTTTGAAACCTTGCTGTCTTCGTCTCCCCGCCAGCGCGCGCGGTACCGTGGATAACTCGGATTTCTGAAACCGATGGTTCTATCCTCCTTCCGGCGGGCGAGCGTTTATATACTGTCACGGACCTATCGCACGGTATGTGCCGGACGGTCCACCTCACTCGGATGCCTATGCGCGGGCAGCAGTAGCGTCGGGTGAATCCTTCTGGGCCGGTCGTCGGTCGGTATCCGGGGTGAAACCCGTCCGTTTGGAATATTCGGAGAGCGACCGCTACACGAACGACACCCACCAACCATCGAAGACAGCACATCACGCATGACGAGACGAAATCAGGATCGACGGACGGGACAGGAGAGACGGAAGCGACGGCAGACGGAGAAATCGGCGGTTTTTACACCCACAGAAACGGAGTCGATAGCATGAGTCACGACGACTATCCCACCGAGGAACCCGCGGTGGTGACGTGCGGACTGCCCTACGCGAACGGGGAGTTGCACATCGGCCACCTCCGAACCTACGTCGGCGGCGACGTCTACTCGCGCGCGCTCGAAACGCTCGGCCAGCAGACCGCGTTCGTTTCGGGGTCGGACATGCACGGCACGCCGGTCGCCGTCAACGCCGAGAAGGAGGGCGTCTCGCCCCGCGAGTTCGCGCTTCGCCACCACGACAAGTACGAAGCGACGTTCCCCAAGTTCGACATCGAGTTCGACAACTACGGTCATACCGACGACGAGACGAACACGGAACTCACCCAGGAAATCGTCCGCAAACTCGACGAAGAGGGCTACATCTACGAGAAGGAGATCAAAGTCGCGTGGGACCCCATCGAGGACGACCCGCTTCCGGACCGCTACGTCGAGGGGACCTGCCCGTACTGCGGTGCCCACGCCCGCGGCGACGAGTGCGACGAGGGCTGTGGTCGCCACCTCGAACCCGGCGAAATCGAGGACCCGACAAGCATCCGCACCGGCAACCCGGCGGAGTACCGCGAGCGGACGCACAAGTTCTTCCGCGTCTCGGAGCTACAGGAGTACCTGCAGGGGTTCATCGACCGCCTCGAAGGGACGAGCAACGCGAAGAACCAGCCCCGCGAGTGGATAGAGGGCGAACTACAGGACTGGTGTATCTCCCGCGACATGGACTGGGGCATCGATTATCCTGGTGATGAGGGAGATGAAGCGTCCGAAGACCTCGTGCTCTACGTCTGGGTCGATGCACCTATCGAGTACATCGCCAGCACGAAGCAGTACACCGAGCGCGTGGGTGCGGACACCTACGACTGGGAGGAACCGTGGAAGGACGCGGGCGAAATCGTCCACATCATCGGCCGCGATATCATCCAGCACCACACCGTCTTCTGGCCCGCGATGCTCCACGTCGCCGAGTACAACGAACCTCGAGCCGTCATGGCGAGCGGCTTCGTCAACCTGAACGGCAAGGGCTTCTCGACGAGTCGCAACCGCGCCGTCTGGGCCGACGACTATCTGGACGAGGGCTTCGCCCCGGACCTCCTGCGCTACTATCTCGCCACCAACGGCGGCTTCCAGCAGGACGTGGACTTCTCGTGGGACCGCTTCCAGGAGCGCGTCAACGGCGAACTCGTCGGCACGGTCGGCAACTTCGTCTACCGGAGCCTGCTGTTCGCGGCGCGGAACTACGACGGCGCGCCGGACGCCGAGACGAGCGACGAGGTGCGCGAGCGAATTGAAGACGCGATAGACGAGTTCACCGCGGCGGTCAACGACTACTCCATCAAGGACCTCGGCGACGCCGCGACCGCGCTCGCCGCGTTCGGCAACGAGTACATCCAGCGCAACGAACCGTGGAAACTGACCGACGAGGACCCCGAACGGGCCGAACAGGTCATTTACGACTGCGTGCAGCTGTCGAAGGCGCTCGCCGTGCTCTTCGAGCCGATTCTCCCCGGTAAAGCCGAAACCCTCTGGGCGCAACTCGGAGAGGACGGCTCGGTGCACGAGACCGTCGTCGCGGACGCGCTCGCCGCGCCGCGCGGCGACTTCGGCGAACCCGACGAACTGTTCGCCCAAATCGAAGACGAGCGCGTCGAGGAATTGAACGAAACGCTCGACGAACGCATCGAAGCGGCTACGTCGGACGAGGACGAAGCCGACGACGAACACGAGGACGAAACCGTGAGTGACCACAAACCCATCTCGGACGACCGAATCAGCTTCGACGAATTCCAAGACCTCGACCTCCGCGTCGGCCGCATCGAGTCGGCGGAACCGATAGAGGGTGCCGACGCCCTCCTTCGACTCGAAGTCGATATCGGCCCCGAAACCCGGCAGATAGTCGCCGGTCTCAAACAACTCCACGACGTGGAGGACCTCGAAGGGAAGAAAATCGTCGTCGTCGCCAACCTCGAAAAGGCCGAACTGTTCGGCGTCGAGAGCAACGGCATGGTGCTGGCGGCGGGCGAGGAGGCCGACCTGTTGACGACCCACGCCGACGCCGAACCGGGCACGAAAATCAAGTAGTCGCGGTTCAGAGGTCGTCTACGAGCGTTGCGAAGTCCTCCATCGGAATTATTTCCATCGTCTGCATGTCGAGGCCGTAGCGTTCGATGCACAGCGACGCTTGATACGCGGCGTCCCGGTCCTCGGCATCGATGACGAGGAGGAAATCGTACTCCCCGAGGATTGCGTACGTCGATTCGAGCGTCGCGCTGTGTGTTTCCAGTTCGTTTCGGACGTCCCCCCAAATCGACGCGAGTTCCTGTACGTTCTGGTAGTCCCGTTCGACGGTGACGAGCGAGGCGTACGTCGACATATTTTCCCGCTTTGGAGGCAACACAAATATCGGTTGTGGCCGGACGTGTCACCGTTTGAACTCGGCCGCGAGTTAACTGTAGGGTTTTTTTGGGGGCACGCACCAATCATCGCGCATGAGAAACGCGAAAATCGTCTGTACCCTCGGACCCGCGTCCGATTCCCGGAGCACGGTTCGAGAACTCGCAAACGCCGGTATGACCGTCGCGCGGGTGAACGCGAGCCACGGCTCGCGCGAGGACCGAGCCGAACTCATCGACACGATTCGCCGCGTCGACGAGGCGACCGAAAACCCGCTTTCGGCCATGCTCGACATGCAAGGGCCGGAAATCCGAACCGCGGAAGTGGACGAGCCCATCACCCTCGAAACCGGTTCGACCGTCCGGTTCGTGGAGGGCGACGACGCGACGCCGGAGGAGGTCGGCCTCTCCGTTTCTATCTCGAACGCCGAACCCGGCGACGCCGTTCTTTTGGACGACGGTCGAATCGAGACGGAGGTCGAGGAAGTCGAGGACGACGCCGTCGTCGCGCACGTCGTGAGCGGCGGCGAGTTGAGCAGTCGCAAGGGTGTCAACGTCCCCGGCGTCGAACTGGGTCTCAGCGTCGTCACCGAGAAGGACCGGCAGGACCTCCGTCTCGCGGCCGAGAAGGGTGCCGATTTCGTCGCCGCGAGTTTCGTCCGCGACGCCGACGACGTGTACGAGGTCAGCAAGGTACTGGAGGAGTTCGGTGCCGACATCCCCATCATCGCCAAAATCGAGCGGCGCGGCGCGGTCGATAACCTGGACGAAATCGTGGACGCGGCCTACGGCGTGATGGTCGCCCGCGGCGACCTCGGCGTCGAGTGTCCGATGGAGGACGTGCCGATGATTCAAAAGCGCATCATCAGGACGTGCCAGCAGGCCGGAGTTCCGGTTATCACCGCGACGGAGATGTTGGACTCGATGGTCCACTCCCGACGGCCGACGAGGGCGGAGGCGTCCGACGTGGCGAACGCCGTCCTCGACGGGACCGACGCCGTGATGCTCTCCGGTGAGACGGCCATCGGCGACCATCCGGTTCGCGTCGTGGAGACGATGGACCGCATCGTCCGTGAGGTCGAGGAGAGCGATGAGTACGACGAGACGCTCGAACAGCGCGTCCCGATGAGCGACGACACGCGCACCGACGCCATCGCTCGCTCGGCCCGCTACCTCGCCCGCGACATCGGCGCGAGCGCGGTGGTCGCCGCCAGCGAATCCGGGTACACCGCGCTGAAGGTGGCGAAGTTCCGCCCCGGCGTGCCGGTCGTGGCGACGACGCCGAACGACAGGGTTCGACGGAAACTCGCCCTCTCGTGGGGCGTCAACGCCCAGTACACCGACCTCGGCCACAGCGTCGAAACCATCGTGGAGGACGGCGTGCAGGCCGCGCTCGACGCCGGTGTCGCGGAAAGCGGTGACACGGTCGTCGTCCTCTCGGGTATGATGAGCGAACTGGACGGTTCGGACACGGCGAACATGTTGAAGGTGCACGTCGCCGCGGAAACCATCGCGACGGGGCGGAGCGTGGTTCGCGGGCAAACCGTGGGACCGGCGGTGCGGTCTTCGACCGGCGACCTCTCGGAGGTTCCGTCGGGGGGCATCCTCGTCCTCGAACCGGATTTCGACGGCGAGTTCACCGGCGATACCTCACGCCTCGCCGGTATCGTGGATTCCCGTCCGGGGATGACCGGCTATCCGGCGTTGATCGCGCGCGAACTGGAGATCCCGATGATAAGCGGCGCGCCGCTCGGCCCGACCGTCAGCGACGGCGACGAGATCACCCTCGATGCGGAACGCGGCGTCGTGTACGACGGCGACGTTCGCTCGTACGACCGCTCGTAGCCAGCCTTTTGGTCACCGGACCCGTATCCTGACGTATGTCCGACTGGAAGTACGACGTGGACGATGTTGGTGAGGATGCCGACGATGCATCTCCCGACGTTTTCGCCGAGAGCGAACCTCTCGAACCGGGGTCCCCTTCGGCAGAGAACGTGCTGTTCGTGCTGCTCGGTGTTCTGACTGTCGTCTTCATGTTTCTCCACGTCACCGGCGTCGCCTAACCCACAAACCCTTAATCGTTCGACACCAAGGCCCACCCATGGCATCGCCCTTCGATTCGCTTGCGCTTTTACTCGTCATCGCGGGTGCAGGGCTCGCGTTCGCGGAGGCGCTCATCCCCGGTGCACACTTTATCGTGGTCGGTATCGCCCTCCTCCTCGCCGGATTGCTCGCCCTCCTCTTTCCGCCGCTCGCCCAGCCGTTCGTGCTCTCGTTCCTCGTTCTCGCGTTCGGCGCGCTCGCGTTCTACGGCTATCGGAACCTCGACCTGTACGGTGGCAAAGGCTCCGGTCGAACGAAGGACTCCGATTCGCTGAAAGGAACGACCGGTCACGTCACCGAACGCGTTACGCGCTCGGGCGGACAGGTGAAACTGGAAAGCGGCGGCTTCAACCCCTACTTCGCCGCTCGGTCGATGGACGGTGAAATCCCCGAGGGGACGGAAGTGATGGTCATCGACCCCGGCGGCGGTAACGTCGTCAAGGTCGAACCCATCGATTTCATCGAGGACGCCATCGACCGCGAACTCGCACGCGAGCGAGCCGGCAAGGAGAAGGAGACGGAAGAATTGTAATTATCGACTCCTTTCGTGTCGAATAATATGGGATAAAGTAGCAGAATACTTAACAAGTATCTCTCCCAACATCCGAACGTAATGCTGCCCACAATACCCCTGCAGAGCGCTCCCATGACTGGGGGCTTTATGATAGTCGCACTGCTGTTGTTACTGCTCGCCGTCGTCACCATCTGGCAGGCAGTCGAAATCGTTCAAGCGACGGAGAAGCGAGCGCTGACCGTCTTCGGTGAGTACCGCAAACTCCTCGAACCGGGTATCAACTTCGTTCCGCCGTTCGTTAGCAAAACCTATCGCTTCGATATGCGGACACAGACGCTCGACGTGCCGCGCCAGGAAGCCATCACGCGCGACAACTCGCCCGTGACCGCCGACGCCGTGGTCTACATCAAGGTGATGGACGCGAAGAAGGCGTTCCTCGAAGTCGAGGATTACAAACGCGCCGTCTCGAACCTCGCCCAGACGACGCTCCGTGCCGTTCTCGGTGACATGGAACTCGACGACACGCTCAACAAGCGCCAGGAGATCAACGCGAAAATCCGCCGCGAACTCGACGAACCCACGGACGAGTGGGGAATTCGCGTCGAGAGCGTCGAAGTCCGTGAAGTCAACCCGTCCAAGGACGTCCAGCAGGCGATGGAGCAACAGACCAGCGCCGAACGGAAGCGCCGCGCCATGATTCTCGAAGCGCAAGGTGAACGACGGAGCGCCATCGAGAAAGCGGAGGGTGACAAGCAGTCCAACATCATCCGCGCGCAAGGTGAGAAACAGAGCCAGATTCTCGAAGCGCAGGGTGACGCAGTTTCCACCGTGCTTCGCGCGAAATCCGCCGAATCGATGGGCGAACGCGCCGTCATCGAGAAGGGGATGGAGACGCTCCAAGCCATCGGCGAGGGCGAGTCCACGACGTTCGTCCTGCCGCAGGAGCTCTCCTCGCTCGTCGGCCGCTACGGCAAGCACCTCACCGGCAGCGACGTCGCCATCGACGGCAAGCAGGACTTGGAAAGCCTCGACTTCGATTCCGAGACCCGCGAACTACTCGGACTCGATGACATCGACGAAATCCTCGGCCAGATAGACGAGGAAGCCGAGATGGACGTCGAAGCGATGGAAAAGGAAGCACAGGCCATCAAGGAAGGCGAAGACAAGGCGAACATCAAGAGCGCCGACGAAGTTATCTCGGAGATGGACGCCGAGATGAAGTCCGACCAAGCAGAATCGCCCGACTCGGAGTCCGAAAGCGAACTCGAAACCGAAGTCGAATAACAGTCCTCCACCGTCCGACTCGTTTTCGGTCCGACCGTTCGGTCATTGTAACTGTCTGTCAAGCGAAGCTGTTTTACGTTCCCCAGTTGTACGGATGTGTAGATGGTTCAGCCCGGGAACGTCGATGAAAATAAGCGTGCGACGCTCCGCCGTTTCGCGGTTTTGGGAGCGGCAACGCCATTGACGAAGCTCGCTGATGGGAATCACAGCGGCGAGCGAAGCGAAGCCCGCGACGCGATTGCGGGCTACGTCACGACGACACCGGGCGCACACTTTTCGAAGGTACGCGACGACCTCCAACTCGGAACCGGCGAAACGCAACATCACTTGCGACAGCTCGTCGAACTCGGCGTCGTCGAGAGTCACCGGGACGGCGATTACAGGCGGTTTTTCCCCGCCGGAAAGTTCTCCGCGTTCGAGCAGGTCGCGTTGAGTTACCTCCGGCGCGACACCCCGCGGGGCATGCTGATAGAACTCCTCCGCACCCCCGACGCCACCGGCGGCGACCTCGCGGCCGCCCTCGACGTTTCGCGGCCCACGGTGAGCAAGTACGCCGCCGATTTGGACGAGAAGGGACTGCTCTCGCGTGAAGACGGGTACGCCGTTCGTCACCCGGAGACGCTCATCACTTTGCTCGTTCGGTACGCTGACTCCTTCGACGCGAACGCGGAACAGTTCGCGGGCGAGGCGGCGAATCTGATCTCGTTCGACCCGTGAAATCCGGCGTTTCCGTTCGACTCTCGAACATCTCCGTCCGTTTGATTGGTTCGAGTTGACCGGTTCGAGACGTGACGAAGAACCGGTTAGACGACCGTATCGATGCCGGTAAAATCGTGCCGATAAAAGCAGGTTCGACGAAACGGATGGATGACAGTCCCGACGATATCGGCGATGAAACCCACTGGGGCGACGCGTTCTCGCTCAGGCGCTGACTTTCCACGTCGTCGAGGAGGAGTACCCCCACTTCTCGACTTCGACGTCGAAGTTTCCTTCCGCGATGGCGGTCATGTTCGTGCCGACTTCCTTCGCGGTGAGTCCGAGTTCGTCGCCGATGAGCCGCGATTTGAAGTACGTTTTTGTCGTCCCGTTTTCACGAAGGTACCGGAGGATACGCTGTTGTTTGTCAGTAAGCGTGGTCGTGCCAGCAGTGGTGGTGCTCATACTCCTATAGTGGGAGGATACGACCTTAGTGGGTTTGGTACGAGTGGTTAACGCAACGCCGTCTTGTGATTTCCTCTTCAATCCTTGTGAATATAATTCCTCCCGTGGGGGTGGTTGGTACGGTTGGTTAACGCTCGGTTGTAGGCGGGTTCGCACGTGCAATCCTGACAGTCATGGCCCAGAAGCTACTTACGGTGCGAGGGTGAGACAGTTTCATAATGAGCGGTGGTTCTGTAGAGGTGAGTGTCGTCCTTCCGTCGTACAACGAGGAGGCGACGATAGAGAACACCGTCGAGACGACTCTCGACACATTGGAATCGTTTCTCCCTCCAAATAGCTTCGAGGTAATCGTTGCTGAAGATGGCTGTGACGACCGGACGCCGGAAATCGCGGACCGAATGGCGGAGCAAGACGAGCGCGTCCGCCACTTTCACAGCGACGAACGGCTAGGTCGTGGGGGAGCACTGAATCGGGCGTTCGAGTCCGCGAACGGGGAGACGCTGGTCTACTTCGATACGGACTTGGCGACGGACATGCGACACTTGGAGGAGTTGGTCGAGAGCGTTCGCTCCGGCGAGTACGACTTCGCCACGGGGTCGCGTTGGATGCCCGAAAACGTCGCCGACCGTCCAGCGAAACGTGACATTGCGAGTCGCGGATTCAACGGTCTGACACGACTGTTCCTGCGTTCCGACCTGCGGGACCACCAGTGCGGGTTCAAAGCGTTCGACCGGACCGCCCTGCTCGACGTGCTGGCCGACGTCGAGGACAAACACTGGTTCTGGGACACGGAAGTCCTCGTTCGCGCACAGCGCAAGGGATACGAAATCAAGGAGTTCTCGGTGGACTGGACGCCGAAGGGCGACACGAAGGTGGACCTCGTTCGGGACGTGTTCGGGATGGGGAGCCAAATCGGTCGCTGCTGGTGGGAGTTCTCCGTCGAACCGCGTATCACCCGGAGCGTCTCCATGGCCGTCGGCGTCCTGTTGACCATCATCGCCGTCGTGCTGATGGGGAAATACCTCCCGCTGGGGAAAGTCCTCACCCAGATGGAGAGCGCGAACCTCGCGCTCGTCGGTGTCGCGGCCTTGATTTACGTCTTTTCGTGGCCGCTTCGCGGTGCGCGGTACAAGAACATCCTCGAAGAACTCGGCTTCACGGAAAGCGTCGGGTTCCTCACGGGCGCGATATTCATCAGCCAGACCGGGAACCTCGTGTTCCCCGCCCGACTCGGTGACGGCGTGCGCGCCTACGTGATGAAGGCCCGCCGCAACATCCCGTACCCGTCCGGCTTCGCATCGCTCGCGGTCGAGCGGGTCTTCGACCTGCTGACGATAACCGTCCTCGCCGGGGTCGTCCTCATCGGGCTGACCGTGACGGGACAGGCGGCCGACATCGTGCAGGCCGTCACCGGCGCACAGCACGCCGAGGCCGCACGAACCGCGGTCTACGTCGCGGCGGGTGTCGGCGTCGCCGCCATCGCGGCGGTCGGCATCATCGTGGCCAGCGCCCGCTCCGACAGCAACTTCGTCCGCTCGTTCGTGACGAAGATCAGTTCGGACTCCTACGCGAATCACATCGCGGGCATCGTCGAGCGGTTCACCGGAGACGTGCAGACCGTGGCGAGCGACCGGACGGCCTTCGCCCGCGTCGGCGCGAGCAGCCTCGCCATCTGGTCGCTCGACGTGCTGACGGCCATCCTCGTCCTGACGGCGTTCCCGAAGGTGTCGCTCAACCCCGTCACGTTGGTCGCCATCGGCTTCTTCGCGGTGAGCGTCGGCAACCTCGCCAAGGTGCTCCCGCTCTCGCCCGGCGGTGTCGGCCTGTACGAGGCCGCGTTCACGGTCTTCGTCGCGGGTCTGACGCCGATTTCGTGGGAAGTGGCCCTCGGTGCGGCCATCCTCGACCACGCGGTGAAGAACATCGTCACGCTCGTCGGCGGCGTCGGGTCGATGTTCTCGCTCAACGTCTCGTTGACCCAAGCGGTCGAGGAGGGGCGCGACGTGTCCGTCGAGGAACCCGCTTCACTCGACGACTGACGACGTATAGAAATCGGTGACGAACGGGGCGAGCGCCCCGGCGACCGCCTGTTCTAACGCTTCTTGCCGGTCGATGATTCCGTCCGTGAGCGCGCCCGCCGCGCCCTGCTTTTTCGCCACGTCGTCTTCCCCCAGAACGTCGTCCATCACGGGGCCGAGTTCCTCCCCGTCCCGGATTCGACGGGCGACGGGTTCCGGGAGTCGAAGCCGCGGCCCCGCGCCGCGCCCCATCGTCTCACCGTCGGTCACGGCGGCCCACATGATGAGATAGAGGCCGCCGGTTCCGGGGACCTCGGCGACGCCGCCCTCCAGTCCGACGCCCAGTTCGTATCCGTCACCCGACTCCCTGACGCGCCGAGCGCGGTTCTCCGCGCCCGCTATCGTCTCCGCTTCGCCGAACGGTTGTTCCGCGACGCCCGACTCGACGGGGACGGATTCGACCCGCGCGCCGAGTCGTCCGCCGAGGGCGGACTCCACCGCGGCTACCTTCACCGGATTTCCACTGCCAACGCCGACGTGCATGGTGGCTTTCCTTTCCGTCCGTACTTGGACGTTGCTACTCCACCACGTCCGGGTGGAGCGTTCGCGCCATCGTCTCGATGCCGTCGATGAGTCGCGGACTCGGCTGATTCAACAGGGAGTCGTCGAGAACGTGGACGCCTCTCGTTTCGAGTGCGGGAACGTCCCAGTCGCGGCACAGCACGGTTTCGGGGTCGCTTCGTTCGCCTCGCCCGCACACGTGGAGGAAGACGTGTTCCGGTTCCGCGTCCTCGATGGCGTCCGAATCGACTCGGTGGGAGCGCTCGCCCGACGGCACGAACGGGTACTCGCCGCCAGCGGCCCGAACCGCATCGGGAACCCAGTTTCCGGCCGCGGTCGGCGGGTCGGACCACTCCTCGCAGTAGACGACCGGCCGTCGTTCGTCGGCGACCTGTCGGCGAACCCGCTCGATTCGATTCCGAGCGCGCCGCGCGAGGGCGCGCCCCGCGGTCGGTTTCCCGATGGCGCGCCCCACCGTGGCGAACGATTCGACGACTTCGGGGAGCGTTTCCGGTTCGACGTGGACGACGCGGTGCCCGCGGTCCCGGAGGTCGTCGCGCACGCCAGCCTGTAACGCGTCGGTCGTGAGAACGAGGTCGGGGTCGCGCGCCTCGACCGCATCGAAATCCGGATTCAGCCACCCGCCGACCGCGGGAACGTCGGATCGGCAGTGGTGGGTAACGCCGACGAGTCGGTCCGTTGCATCGAGCGCCCGACAGATTTCGGTGACGCTCGGCGCGAGGGAGACGACGCGGTTCGAAACCATCACCCCGCGGTTCGGTCGGGAGCGAGTAAACGTTTCGTTACCTCGTCGAAACCTATTCTTAAATATTTCGCTGGCCTGACGCTGGACGGCTATTTCACGGCGTGTGTGAGTGTTTCACGAACTCAACACGGCCGAAAAACGAATCGTTTAAGTACCTTTCGTCCTAACGACGTGTTAAGACTAGCGGTGCCCGGGTTTTTCAGGATTCTCCTGCCCGGTAGCTGACGCGCTCTCCCACCGAGGAGGTATTGCACATGCAAAACACGACTATCCGAACGAGAAGCGAAGAAACAGAAGTAGAGAAAAGCGGGCAGAAGGGACGGAGCTGCCCCGAATGTAGCGGTAAGCTCATCGCCGACTCCGGTCACGGCGAAACCATCTGCGAGGACTGCGGTCTGGTCGTCGAAGTGGACAACGTGGACCGCGGCCCGGAATGGCGAGCCTTCGACGCGAAGGAGAAAAACGAGAAGTCCCGCGTCGGCGCGCCGACGACGAACACGATGCACGACAAGGGGCTATCGACCAACATCGACTGGCGGAACAAGGACGCCTACGGCAACTCGCTCGGTTCCCGCCAGCGCGAAAAGATGCAGCGCCTCCGCAAGTGGAACGAGCGCTTCCGCACCCGCGACAGCAAGGAACGGAACCTCAAGCAGGCGCTCGGCGAAATCGACCGGATGGCCAGCGCGCTCGGCCTCCCGGACAACGTGCGCGAGATGGCCAGCGTCATCTACCGCCGCGCGCTGAACGAGGACCTCCTGCCGGGGCGCTCCATCGAGGGCGTCTCGACATCCTGTGTCTACGCCGCCGCGCGCCAGGCCGGCGTCCCGCGCAGTTTGGACGAAATCACCGAGGTCAGCCGCGTCGATAAAAGCGAAGTGGCGCGAACCTACCGCTACGTCGTGCGCGAACTCAGCCTCGAAGTCAAACCTGCCGACCCCGAGAGCTACGTCCCGCGATTCGCGTCCGGGCTCGAACTCTCCGACGAAGCCGAACACCGCGCCCGCGAACTCCTCCGTAACGCGAAAGAACAGGGCGTCCACAGCGGCAAATCGCCGGTTGGACTCGCCGCGGCCGCCGTCTACGCCGCCGCGCTCCTGACCAACGAGAAGACGACGCAGGCCGAGGTCAGCGACGTGGCCGACATCAGCGAGGTCACGATTCGCAACCGATATCACGAACTGCTCGAAGCCGAGGAAGGAACCGTCGCGCTGTAGACGCGTTTGAAAAGAGGTTTTTATCTTGCGCCGATAGCTTCAGAAAGCTACCGCAATGGAAACCGAGCACGAGATTCACGTCGGTGACGCGCGCGATACCTCGCTTCCCGACGATTCGATAGACCTCGTTGTCACTTCTCCCCCCTATCCGATGATAGAGATGTGGGACGACCTCTTCGCCGACGCGAACCCCGAAATCGAGGCGGCGCTTTCGGCGGGCGACGGTGATACGGCGTTCGAGTTGATGCACGACGAACTCGACGCCGTTTGGGCCGAACTCGTCCGCGTGCTGAAACCCGGCGGCATTGCGGTGATAAACGTCGGCGACGCCACCCGAAAGGTGGACGGGACGTTTCAGTCGTTTCCGAACCACGCCCACGTTCTCCGTGATCTCCGGGAGCGCGGTCTGAAGTCCCTTCCCGACATTCTCTGGCGCAAACCCTCGAACCGCCTGACGAAGTTCATGGGGTCGGGGATGCTCCCGCCGAACGCCTACGCCGCGCTCGAACACGAATACCTCCTCGTCTTCCGGAACGGCGACACCCGCGCGTTCGAACCGGGCGTCGACCATCGCTACGAGTCCGCGTACTTCTGGGAGGAGCGAAACGAGTGGTTTTCCGACCTCTGGACGGACGTTCGCGGCGAGGAGCAACTGCTCGACCACGGCGACCTCCGCAAGCGCTCGGCGGCGTTTCCCTTCGAACTGCCGTATCGGCTCATTTCGATGTTCTCCGTCTACGGCGACACCGTTCTCGACCCGTTTTGGGGGACGGGAACGACCTCGCTCGCCGCGATGGTCGCGGGTCGAAACTCGGTGGGGTACGAACTCGAACCCGATTTCGTCGAACTGTTCGCGGAGCGGGCCGAAACCACGCCGGAACTCTCCCGAAGCGTCATCTCTCGGCGACTCGACGACCATCGGGCGTTCGTCGGCGACCACGGCGGCGACCTCAAGTACGACGCTACGTACTACGATTTCGCCGTCAAGACGGCCCAAGAGCGCGACATCCGGTTGTACGCCGTGAGCGACGTGGAGCGGGACGAAACCGGATTCTTCGTCACTCACGAACCCTATTCCGAGTAATCTTTTATTCGGCGGGTCGAAGTCGCGGATATGGACGTCGATTCCTTTTCGCTCGCTGTGAGCACGGCCGACCTCGGCGACGAACCCCGCGCCCGTGAACACGCCGATATCGTCGAGTTCCGGATGGACCTCGCGGACGACCCGCTTTCGATGCTGTCCGCCTACGACGGCGAACTGCCAGTCATCGCCACGAATCGCGCCGAGTGGGAAGGTGGCGAAGCGACCGGCGACGAGCGCCTCGATGCACTCCGCGAAGCGACCGACCACCCGGCGGTGGACGCTATCGACCTCGAACTGGAGACGCTGTTTACGGCCCCCGGACGGGACCTCGCCGAGCACGCGCGGAACAACGACGTACTCGTGATCGCCTCGGTTCATGATTTCGAGGAAACGCCGTCGCAGCGACGGATGCGCGAACTGCTCGAAAACTGTACCGACCACGCCGACGTGGGCAAACTCGCCGTCACCGCCCAGTCCGAATCCGACGTGCTCGACCTGTTCCGCGTCACGAACCTCCTCACGGAGCGCGGGCAAACCGTCGCGACGATAGCGATGGGCGAAGTCGGTCGTCACTCGCGGGCCGTCGTTCCGCTGTACGGGTCGAAAATCGGCTACGCGCCCCTCGAACTGGCGGATGCGACCGCCCCCGGTCAGTACGACTTGGCGACGCTCTCGCAACTCGTCGACGAACTGCGCGGTAACTGACTGCCTCGGCGAATTCCCGTCAAAACGCCGCATCGGAAGGGTTTAACACGCTCGACCAGCTATCAACGACTAGTGACACGGAACAAAAAGCGCCCGTGGCTCGCGGCCCTGTTCGCGTTCGTTTACCCCGGAGCGGGCCATCTCTATCTCCGGGAGTGGCTTCGCGCGTTCCTCTGGTTCGGGTTCGCGTTCCTCACCGCTTATCTGTTCATCCCGCCGGAGATGATACAGGCGGTCCAGAACGGCGGCTGGTCCGGCTACATGCAGGCGAGCGAAAACATCGACATACAACAGACCCTCCCGGTCCTGTTCGTCTCGCTGTGTAACATCCTCGACGCCTACTGGTCGGCGATTCGTAACAATCGCGCCGTCCAAGAGGCTGCCGACGGGACGAGGCGCTGTCCGAACTGCGGACGAAAAGTGGACGCCGACCTCGACTTCTGTCAGTGGTGTACGTCGCCGCTCGACGCCGACGCTACTGCTCAATAATACTCTCTTCGACGCTCTCGCCGAAGTGTCGCGCGCCTCCCTCCAGGAACAGTTTTACTTCGTCGCCGACTTCGATGTCCGTCACGGCCTTCCGTCCGTCGGGCGTGGCGACTTTGATGGTCTCCGCGTTCTGGAGCAGCGTCTCCACGCGATCGCCGTCCGCCGTCTCGACTTCGAGGCGGAACATGGGTCGCTTCTCGATTTTCACCCGACCGACCACCGCTTCGCGGGTCTTGCCGTCGGTATCGACCACTTGCACCTCGTCGCCGCTCTGGAGTTCCGCGAGGTATTTCGTCCCGCCGCCGGGGGTGCGGACGTAGGCGTGAACCGCCCCGGCGTTCACTCGGAACGGCCGCGACGCGACGTAGGGCGACTCCGCCGTCTCGGCGTGGACGAAAAAGAGGCCGCGCGACATCGACCCGACGAGCATGCCCTCGTCGTGTTCCATCAGCGACCCGGTATCGACGCACACGCGGTCCGCGCTGCCGGTCTGTTCGATGGTGAGAACTTCGCCCCACTCCAAGTCCAGCGTTTCGCGCTCGGCGGCGTCGCGCACTTCCACCGTCGACCGAATCTCGTCCGGGTTATCGCTGTCGAGCAGAACGGCGTCCGCGCCGAGTTCCAGCGTCTCGAACGCGGTTCGGGCCTCTTCGGCGTTCGTGACGCCCGCCACGAGGTCCGTCTCCTCGCCGATTCGGGCGATGAGGTTTTCGAGCGGGATGATGGTCCAGTCCTCGCCGACGACGATTGTGTAGTCGGCTTCCTGGGCCGCTGCCTCGGCGAACGCTTCGTACTCCTCGCTCAGGATTCTCACGTAGGCACCCTCGGCTTCGTCCTCCCGGCGGAGCGTCGAGAGGTCGGCGGAGCCGGAGAAATCCGAGGGGAGGTCGACCGTCCCGTCGCCCTCGCCGTCCTTCCCGACGATTCGAGCGTCGGCCCGGTTGCGCTCGTCGTCCTCGGCGTCGAAGACGTGCACGTCGCCCTCGGAGCGAAACGCCGCGACGTTCACTTCGCCGAGTTCTCGAACGCGCTCGACGTCGCCGTCGTCCACCAAAATCCAGTCCACACCGGCTTCCAACCCGGCCGTGATTCGTTTGCGACGGGTGTCCCAGTCGCCGACGGAGGCGTCGGCCTTCAACCATACGGAGCGTGTCATGCTGAATCGCTCGTAGCCCCACGGCTTGAACGTGGCGGAATCCGCAACTTCTCTGCTCCCCGCTATCGAATTTGCAGCTGACGACGACCACAGTTGGACCGTCCGAATCGACGGCCATCGGCGGGAACCCATCGCTCGTCCCACTCCATCATTCGTCACTCCATCGCTCGCCCCACTCCATCGCTCGTCTCCCCCATCGCTCACCACTCGACATCTTTTTATCACACTATCGAACACCACTAACGAATGACTGCTCTCGATGCCGTTCTCTTCGACCTCGATTCGACGCTGTGTGTCTCCGAGCAAGACGAGGAGGCGGTCCTCACGGACGCGTTCGACCGCGCGTCCGTCGAACAGTACTGTACGGTCGCCGACATTATCGAGGCGGTGGACGACATCCCGACCGCGGAAACGTCGCACGAGTTCTACGAACTCTGTTTCGCCGCCGCGGCCCGCGAGGCGGGCGTCGAGGACCATCACGCGTCGGCGCTCGCCGCCGCGTACGAGGAGTGTGTCGATCACTCGGCGGTTTCGTTCCGACCCGGTGCCGAGGACGCGTTGGCGGCCGCCAGCGAGACGAACGTCGGACTCGTGACGAACGGGGACGAGGCGACACAGACCGTCAAACTGGACGCGCTCGGCATCGCCGACGCGTTCGATACGCTCGTCTTCGTGGACCCGCGAAACGGCGTCCCGCCGAAACCCGACGCGGCCCCGTTCGAGAAGGCGCTGACCGACCTCGGCGTGGCACCGGACGACGCGCTCCACGTGGGCGACTCGTTGCGGGCGGACGTCGCCGGTGCGAACGCGCTCGGCATCGACTCCGTGTGGGTTCCCCACGAAAACCGACGGATAGAATCACCCCACGAACCGACGCACACGCTCACGTCGCTCGCGGAGTTTCCCGAACTGCTATAATCAGGCTTCGACCGACAGCCCCGCCTCGTCCAGCGCGTCCTCGGCGGACAGGTCGTCGTGAACGACGCTGGTCACTGCGCGTGCGATGGCCTCCGGGTCGTCGTGCTGGAAGACCGACCGGCCGATGGAGACGCCCGCACCGCCAGCGTCCATCGCGCCGCGGACCGCTTCGAGGGTCGCCTTGTCGCCCTCGGGTGCACCGCCCGCGATGACGACGGGGAGGCGCGTCGATTCGACCACGTGCTCGAAGCTCTCGGCGTCGCCGCTGTAGGCCGTCTTCACCACGTCGGCACCGAGTTCCTCCGCCAACCGCACCGCGTGGCCGAGGCTTTCCGCGTCGTGTTCGTCGATTCCCGGGCCGCGTGCATAGGACATGGCGAGGACGGGAATTCCGAACTTGCTCGCCGTGTCGCAGACTTCCGCGAGGTCCGTGATCTGTTTGGGTTCGTAGTTGCTGCCGACGTTGAGATGGAGCGAAACGGCGTCGGCACCCGCCGCGATAGCCTCCTGTACCGTCCCGGTCATTCGTTTATCATTCGAGTCCGGGCCGATGGTCGTGGAGGCGTTCAGGTGGACGATGTAGCCCGCGTCGTTCTTGTTCGGATGGACGCGCGGTGCGATTCCCTTCTGCGTGAGAACGGCGTCGGCACCCCCTCGCGTTACCGCGTCGATTGTCGATTCGATGTCCTTCAGACCCCGTACCGCGCCGAGTGTGATTCCGTGGTCCATCGGGACGATGACGTAGCGTCCGTCACGCCCGATTCGGTCGAGGCGCGCTGTGATTCCTGTATCCATTGTATGTGACTCTGTAGCAAGCTAGTTTGAAGTTCGTTCCGGTTCCGGTATCTCTTGTTCCCCTTCGCGTGCCCCGGATTTGAGTTCCGCGGCTTTGGATTCGAGTCGTTCCGCGACGTTCTCGCCGGACGCGACGATATCGACGAGCGCGCTGCCGACGACGACGCCGTCCGCTCCCGCCGAGACGATTTCGCGGGCGTGTTCGCCCGCGCTCACGCCGAAGCCGACCGCTTTCGGCAGGTCGCTTTCGGCCAGTCGTGCGAGGCTGTCGTGGGTGTCGCCGCTCACGTCCGCCTGTGCGCCCGTCGTTCCCATTCGGGCCTGCACGTAGACGAATCCGGAGGCCTGCTCGGTGATGCGCCGCTTGCGCCTGTCCGTCGTCGTCGGCGCGATGATGAACACCAAATCGAGTCCGTACTCGTCGCACGCCAAGCGGAGCGGACCGCTCTCCTCGACGGGAAGGTCGGGGACGATGAGTCCCGACACCCCGGCGTCGGCGGCAGCGGAGACGAACGCTTCGACGCCTTCCTCGTCTCGCGGTGTGCCACCGCTCGACCGTTCCGAGGCGCGTTGCGCCTCGCGGCCCCCATACTGGTAGATGAGATTGTAGTAGGTCATGCAGACGACGGGCACGTCCACGTCCAACCCCGAGACGAGTTCGAGGTAGTCGTCCGGCGTCATCCCGCCGGAAAGCGCGCGCTGGATGGCGTTCTGAATCGTCGGCCCGTCCGCGATGGGTTCCGAGAACGGCAGGCCGAGTTCGATGACGTCCGCGCCGCCGCGGACCAGCGCCCGGACGTACTCCTTCGTCTCTTCGATACCCGGGTCGCCAGCGACGACGTACGGAATCAGGGCCGGTTCGTCCGCAAAGGCGGCTTCGAGTTCGCTCATTCAAACACCTCCATACTCGGTGCCGCATCGATACCACGCTTCGCGCTCTCCTCGATGACCGTATCGAGGTCCTTGTCGCCGCGTCCGGAGACGTTGACGATTACGAGATCGCCCAACTCGTCCGCCTCGTCTCGCTGGTCATGCCCGCTCGACCCATCCGCGGCGCGTTGGGCCGCGCGTTCCAGGTAGGCAACCGCGTGACTCGACTCCAGCGCGGGGATGATTCCCTCCAGTTTCGAGAGTCGGTGGAAGGCTTCGAGGGCCGCGTCGTCGCCGACGTTGACGGGCGTCACCCGCCCCGTTTCGACGAGGTGGGCGAGTTCCGGCCCGACGCCGGAGTAGTCGAGTCCCGCGCTCACGCTGTGGGATTCGAGGATTTGACCGTCCCCGCTCTGGAGCAGTTTCGTTCGGGCACCGTGGAGCACGCCGTCCTGTCCGGAGGAGAGGGACGCTGAGTGCGGCGCGACGCCCTCGTCCTCGTCGATAGTCAGACCCGAACCGCCCGCTTCGACGGCGAACAGGGAGACGCTCTCGTCGTCTCGCGGGCCGTGCCCGCTCGACCTGTTCGCGGAACGTGGTTCCGCGTCATCGACGAAATTGTGAAACGCACCCATGGTGTTCGACCCGCCGCCCGCGCAGGCGACCACGCTATCCGGGAGTCGCCCGGCCTTCTTGCGAATCTGCTCGCGGGCTTCCTCGCTGATGACCGACTGGAAGTCGCGGACCATCTTCGGGAACGGGTGGGGGCCGACGACGCTCCCGATGACGTAGTGGGTGTCCTCGACGTTCGTCGCCCAGTCGCGCATGGTCTCGTTGATGGCCTCCTTCAGCGTTCCCGACCCCACGTCAACGGGGTTGACCTCGGCGTCGTGGGTTCGCATCCGGAAGACGTTCGGCCGCTGGCGGTTGATGTCGGTGCGGCCCATGAACACCTCGCAGTCGATGTCGAGGTACGAGGCGGCCATCGCGGTTGCGGTGCCGTGCTGTCCCGCGCCCGTCTCGGCGACGATGCGCTCTTTGCCCATGTACTTCGCCAGCAGCACCTGTCCGAGCGCGTTGTTCAGTTTGTGCGCCCCGCCGTGAAGCAAGTCCTCGCGTTTCAGGTAGACTTCGCGGTCGTATCGCTCGCTCAGCGCGTCGGCGCGCTGGAGCGGCGTCGGTCGGCCGCCGAAATCGCGGAGGTGGCGGCGAAACTCGTCCATGAAGCCGTCCTCGTTCTCCAGCACGTAGCGCTCGTAGGCCGACTGGAGTTCCTCGATTGCGGGCATCAGCACTTCGGGGACGTACTGGCCGCCGTACTCTCCGAACTTCGTCTCGTTCATTCCGCTCGCTCCGTTCATGTCGTTCGTATCGCTCATGCGTTCACCAACCTCCGCGTGTTCTCGCCGACGTCGCCGTCCATGATGGCGCTCCCGACGAGCAGGGCGTCCGCCCCGGCGTCGCACATTCGTTCGACGTCCGCCGTCGTCGTGATACCGCTTTCGGCGACGAGCGTCGTGTCCTCGGGAACCACGGGTGCGACCGATTCGAACGTTCCCAAATCGACCTCCAATCGCGCGAGGTCGCGGTTGTTCACGCCGATGATGGTCGCTCCCGCATCGAGCGCCTCTCGGAGTTCCTCCCCGTCGTGGACTTCGACGAGGACCTGAAAGCCGCGCTCTTCGGCCGCCGAAAGCAGTCCCTCCAGGTCGTCCACGAAGCGGACGATGAGGAGCACGAGGTCCGCGGCCACCGCGTCCAGTTGTTCCTCTCGGACGATGAAGTCCTTGCGGAGGACCGGTACGTCCACGGCTTCGCGGATTCGACGGAGGTTCTCGGTACTGCCGCCGAAGTGCTCCGGTTCCGTGAGAACCGACAGGGCCGTCGCCCCGTTCTCGACCATCGTTTCGGCCAGTTCGACCGGATCGTCGGTTCGTTCGCCGTCCGTCGTCGGACTCGTCGGCTTTACCTCCGCTATCAGCGGCACCCGTCCGTTTTCCTCCGCGTCCGCGAGCGCGTCCGAAAACGAACGCGCGTCCACGGAGACCCGCTCTGCGTCCTCGCCGGGTGTCCGTTCCCGAGCGGTCCGGAGGATGGATTCGACCGCGGGTGCGAGCGCACCATCTACGTTCATTGTAGTACATCAACGGACTAGTTTGTACATAAGGTTTGCGTCCGCGGGACGAATCTTGAAGGTCATGAGGTTCGTTGCCGTCGCTATGGACGAGACTGCCGGAATCTATGCGCAGCACTCCCCGTATTTGGAGCGAGCAGTGCAGGTCGGCGTCGCCAGCGGACGCGTCTTGCGCGTGACGTTTCCGCACGACCCCGACGACGACGCACTGGAAGACCACGCCGTCCTCGACCGTATCATGGCGTATCTGGAAGGCGTCGAGGACGACTTTTCTGACGTACAGGTCGCGCTCACCCTCCCGACGGACCAACGAAGCGTGCTCGAGTCGGTGCGCAACGTTCCCTACGGCGAGCAGGTGAACGTCGAAACCGTCGCCCGGATGACCTCCGGTATCGACCACACCGAGGACGCGGACTTGGAACTGGTCAGGACCGCGCTCGACGAGAACCCCGCCCCGATTCTCGTCCCCGACCACCGCGTCCGCGACGGGCCGAGCGCCGCGCCGCCGGACGTCGAGCAGAAACTACGCTCGCTGGAAGGGCTGTGAAGGGCTGATCCGAATCTGGAGGACGTACAGCAAGGCACCCGCGACCAGCAGGGGAACCGTGAGAATGGTGAGTCGCGTCGTCCCATGCTGGCGAAACGCCACGAGACCAAACACAACCCAGAGCAGGGCAAACGCGAGATGCCCGCCGAATTCGGCGATTCCGCTGTTCGTAACCGCGCTGTAGGCTTCGAGCGCTATCTGTATCGCTACCACTGATAGCATGAGAACTATTCCCCACTGATTCATGACCTTCGACCCACGCATCGGACGGTCGTTGTTTCTCGGCTAGCCACTTCAACGTCCATCCACGGATGACTTTTTGACGCTTGCGAACGTATCTCCCGACATGTACGTCCGGGATGCTAAAAACCGCGAGGAGGTCTGGTTGCTCGATAACATCGAAGCGATGGGGCTCGACGAAACCGCCTTTCGTTCCCGGGATTACGTCGTCGTCGTGGACGAAACGTCGGGCGAAAAGGCCGGATTCGGGCGGATTCGAATCCACAAGCCGGACGATGCCCCCGAAATCTGTGAGCTGACGAGCATCGGCGTCGTCGAATCGTGGCGCGGGCAGGGCGTCGGCGCGCACGTCATCGAACGCCTCATCGACAAGGCGAGCGACGACGACTTCGAGGAGGTGTACGCCCTCGTCGGCGTGCCCGATTACCTCGCCCAGTTCGGTTTCGAACCCCTCGACGTCGGGGACCTCCCGTCGAAACTCCGCGACCGCCTCGATTCGAAACGGGACGACATCGAACCCGACGCCATCCCGATGGTGCTCGCCGTCGATTCCTTCGAGATGCCCGACCGTCTCCGCGAACGGTTCAAGGACGCCCGGCCGCACGAGGGAGAGCCTTCGAGCGACGAGGACGCGGAGGAGATGGCCGAGGAGTTCGGCATCGACCCCGACGACGCGACCTACAAGTACGACACCGGCAGGCACTGACGACCGACCGTCTTTCACCCACCGCTCCGAGCAGTCCCGAATACCCCCCGCTACCGCGGGGCGCGTCGAAAGAAAAATGATATCGAGAACCGCCGTCTCGCGCTACGTCTTCCGCGCGAAGGTGAGATACCCGGTGTGGCCGACGGGACTCGTGGACGGGCGCGTTCCGCGCTCGTCGAAGTCCATCTCGCGCTGGATGGTCTCCATCGTGCGAACGTCGTCGAGATTCGCTTCCCGAGCGGCCGTTTCGACGTCACGGGCGCTCTCCACGAACGGCGCGTAGACGCCGAGCGAGCCGCCGTCCGCCAACAGGTCCGGCGCGCGTGCGACGACCTCCGCCGCGTCCGGCGTATCGAGGGTGAGAACGTCGAACTCGCCGAGTTCGTCGAGGTTTTCGGTGACGTCTCCCGTTCGAACCTCGACCGTACCGGCCACGTCCGCCATCTCGATGTTGTCGCGGGCGACCTCGGCGAAATCTTCCTTCCGCTCGAAGGTGACGACCTCCGCGCCGATTCGCCCGAGATACGCGGCGAGGACGCCGGTTCCGGTTCCCGCGTCGAGCACCCGGTCGCCAGCCGCGACGCCTGTTTCGCCGACGACGAGGCCGATGTCCCGCGGGAGCATCGGCGCGCCCGTTCGCTCGAAGTGGTGGAACAGGTCCGGGCCGCGGAGCCGTCGCACCGTGAACTCCTCGTCCAAGTGGGTGGCGAGGACGTCGCCGGGTTGCACGTCCTCGGGAACGGTGAGGACGCCGAGGTCGGTCTGTAGCTCCTCGCCGGGATTTCGCAGGTACTCCCGGTCGCCGTGAACGAGTAGGACCGTCACTCCAGTCGCTCTATCGCCGCCGCAAGGTCGCCGTTCTCCGCGTCGAGCGCCTCTCGGGCTTCGTCTTCGCTCACGCCCGCGCGCTGGGCGACGATTTCGACGTCGGCATCGGGAATCGCGCCCGCGGATTCCTCCGTGGACTCCTCGGAGCTTCCCGCGTCGGAACTACCGGACGCTTCGCGCGTCTCGGCGTCGCCGACGACCTGGTAGGTGTGCTGGCCACGTGCGTCCATTCGGGTGACGTCCGGGTCGCTGAAGACGAGTTCCTCGCCGTCGGTCGTGCGAATGACGACCTCTTCGGCTTCGATGTCGTCCACTTCGATACCCATCTGCTTCATCATCTGCTGCATCTTGCGTGGGTCGAGCCCACCGCCGCCTCCTCCAAACATACCCGAATCGTCGGAACGGAGGGGGAAAAACGTGACGCAAATGCGTCGGAAACCCGTCGGTTTACTTTTCTGCGCCGTCGCGCACCTTCACGGCCATTCCGGTGTCGAAATCGAACATGGCGTCTGCGTCGAGTTCGGCGCGACCGACGGCGAGCAGGTCGCCGTTCTCGTGGGTCACGAGCACCTCGTCTCCGGCGCGGACGTCGGGGTCCACGTCGGCGACGAACTTGGCGAAGACGTTCTTGCCGTCCCTAACGAACGGCTCGCTCTCGTCGCCGACGATGACGCGACCCGCGGGCGATTCGAGAGCGTCGGCGATGCGACTGCCCCCCGCGAGGCCGAGCGTGAATCGGCCGTCGGTGGCGTAGGTGACGAGTCGGCTCCCGTCGGCGTGCACCTGCTGGGGTCGCCCGGAGGACGAATGGCGAACTTCCAGGTCCTCCTCGGGAGGGAACAGCGCGGCACCGGCCCCCGCGCCGAACTGGTAATCCGCGGTCGTACGCAGTGCGGGTAGATCCTCGTCTTCAGTCATTGGGCCGGATTTAGCGTGTGAGGGTGAAAGCCCTTCGACATCGGACTGTTTGGTGCATGTTACCATTTCTCTGTCACAGTGTACCATGGAGCTGGCTATCGATTTGAGAGCGATTTATTAGGCGGGAGTCCGAAGACGACGTATGAACACGAAAGAACTGCTGGGAATCGCGCTTCTCATCGTCGGGAGCGTCCTGATATTTGGCGTCATCTCCATGATCGGTACCTTCACGGGGAACGCCCTCGCCGGTCTCGCCACTGTCGCGCTCGCCGCTGGCGCACTGATGTTCGGCACGGGCGAAGGCGGTCGCCCGGTCTAAAGGAGAAACGTTTCGGTCCGTTCGCTGAGATCGATGAAACTGTCGGCGGCGGCGATGAGTTCTTCGGCGGTCGATTCTTGGAACCCCATCACTTCCACGCGCACCCCCTCGTGTCGAAGGTGCGTCGCGAGCTGTGCGAAATCGCCGTCGCCGGTACAGAGCACGACCGTATCGACTTTCGGTGCGAGCGTGATGGCGTCGAGACAGATGCCGACGTCCCAGTCCGCCTTCTTCGACCCGTCGCCGAACGTCTTTATCGCCTTTATTTTCGCCTCGAATCCGATGTCGGTCAACGCGTCGAAAAAGCGGTCCTCGTCGGGGCTATCGGCCTGAATGACGTAGGCGATGGCGCGCGTCAACTCTCGCTCCTGTGCCGCCTTCGAGAGAAGAGATGAGTAGTCGATATTCCGACTATAGACGCTTTGAGCAGTGTGATAGAGGTTTTGCGCGTCGGCTAATACCGTGACGCGCTGACCCGGATGAATATCCGTCATACGTTAGTGTGATAACTACTGGCATAAAGAAGTTGCTTGTCCGGTACTGTCACGATGTCGGCGTTTTATGCCACGTGAGCGTGAGCGACTCGGGGTCGAGGATGTAATATCGCTCCCATGTCGGTGCCACGCTGACGACCTGCGTCTCGCCGATGGTCGTCTCGGCGTGCTGGTGGTGGTGCCCGATGAGACAGAGGTCCGGCGAGAGCGCGGAGATGAGGTCGTCGATGTGCGAACACCCGACGTCGTAATCCTCGGCGACGGGCAGACCGTGGGGTGCCTCGTGGGTCATCAATACGTCCACGGAGTCGAGTTCCATCGCCTTCTCCACGTCTTCGTGAGTGAAGTGACGGCGGCGGTCGCCGACGAGGTTGGCGCGCGGGCGGTCGTACTGCGTCGGCGCGAAGTTCCCCGACAGACCGGCGATTCGAAGGCCGTCGAGTTCGACGGCGGTGCTGGCGATGAGGTGGGCGTTTCTGACGTGCGAGTTCGAAACCAGTCCGTTCCGCAGTGCTTCGATGGTGTCGAAATCCTCGTTGTTGCCACCGATAAACCACGTGGGTGCGGGCAAGTCGTAGAACATCAAGTCTCCCAACTGCAGAGTGACGTCTGGGTTCGCCTCGCGGTACGCCGCAAAGAGTGCGCGCCGGTTGTCGCGGTCGTCGGCGTGGGCGTCTCCGAGGACGAGCATTTTTCGAGCGTATGTCTGGAGGTATGATAAGACCGCCGGATTGTCCTGCGCGACAACGGCACACAGGCCCTTCCTACCCGACCAGTACGAGCGCCGCGATGCCACAGACGAGGAGGCCGATGCCGTAAAAGAGCACCTTGACGTCGCTCTGCAACTGGGTCACTTGGAGGTCCGCTGGGTCCACGATGGAACTCTCTAACCCCATCGAATCCGCGTTCGCCATGGCTGTTCCCATTCGGACGGTTCCGGTTCCACCGAGCGCAAACAGGAGAACGGTAAGTCCAACCCCGAACAGGGCGAGGAGCGCGAGTTCCGATTTTGTGAGAGCGAACACGGCACCCACCGTGAGTCCCGCGTAGACGAGCGAGTATCGGAGGCTACACCGTGCGATGAGGGACCAGTTCATACTGAACATCTTTCATGTCTCGATAAATGTTTTCTGACCAACCGGTTGATTTTCGGCAAACGACCACTTTCGACCGATTTCCTCGCGACTCCGACCGGTTTTTGACGACGAATCTGCCGAAATCCGACCCCGACGGCAGAGTCTGTCGTCGGCGTAAGGCATAAGTCACCACGAAACACCCAATGGAATATGCCTCGTGCTGTGGCGCCCGCCGCGTTCGCGTATCGGCGAGCCAGCGACAGCACAGTCGGAAAACGGACAAAACGTGCGGCGTGAGGTTCGCGGCGGGCATGGCACCCCCGTTTCGAGCCATTCTCGTTTTGCACCGCACGATAACCGATTTCCGACACAGACCGATGACAGACACAGACACACCGTTTCGCGGGGTCTATCCCGCGATGACAACGCCCTTTGCGGGCGACAGCATAGACCACGAACTCCTCCGTAGCGACGCCCAGCGCCTCGAACGCGCCGGGGTCGACGGCCTCGTTCCGGTCGGCTCGACCGGCGAGAGCGCGACCCTGAGCCACGACGAACACGTCGAAGTCGTGGAAACCGTCGTGGACGCCGTCGACATCCCCGTCATCGCCGGCGCGGGGAGCAACGCGACCCACGAAGCCCTCGACCTCGCACGACGGTCCGCGGACGCCGGGGCCGACGGCCTCCTTCTCATCTCCCCGTACTACAACAAGCCCGAACCGGCGGGGATGGAAGCCCACTACCGCACCATCGCGGACGGCGTTGACCTGCCTCAAATCGTCTACAACGTCCCCTCTCGAACCGGGCGAAACATCGACGTGGAGACGACCGTCTCGCTGGCCGAACACGGCAACATCGTCGGCTACAAGGCCGCGAGCGGCGACTTCGGGCAGATAAGCGAGATAATCGAACGAACCCGAGACGAGGCGTTCGCGGTGCTATCGGGCGACGACGCGCTGACGCTCCCGATGCTTTCCATCGGCGCGGCGGGGACTATCAGCGTCTCTGCAAACGTCGAACCGGAACGGACCTGTGAACTGGTCGAATCGGCCCTTTCGGGCGACTACGGCCGGGCGCGGGAACTCCAGTTCGAACTCGGACCGCTGTTCCGCGCGCTGTTCGCGGAGACGAACCCGATTCCGGTGAAGGCGGCGATGGAACACCGCGGCTACGGACCGGACGGCCTCCGACTGCCCTTGTCCGAACTGTCCGACGAGAACCGCGAGGAACTCGCGGCGGTACTCGACGAACTGGAGGGGGGCGCGTGACGCGGGTGCTCGTCGGCGGCGTCACGGGGCGGATGGGCCGCGCCGTCATCGCGGCGGCGAGCGACCGGGACGACGTGGATATCGTCGCTGGCGTGAGCCGCGACCCGCCGGGAGAAATCGACGGCGTTCCGACCGAATCCGCGGCGGACCTCGAAGCGGCCCTCTCGGAGTACGACCCGGACGTTCTCGTGGACTTTTCGACCCCCGACGCCAGCCGAACGTTGGTCGCGGCGTGTGCGGACGCGGACGTCGCGTGCGTCGTCGGCACGACCGGGTTCGACGACGACGAATCCGTCTTCCGCGAGGCGAGCGAATCGGTCCCCGTCCTCGTGGCGAGCAACTTCTCCCGCGGGGTGCAGGCTCTCCTCCGAGCGGTCGAAGGTGCCGTCTCCGACCTGCCCGGCTACGACGTGGAACTGACCGAAACGCACCACAACGGCAAGCGAGACGCGCCGAGCGGGACCGCGAAGACGCTCCTCGACCGAATCGCGGCGGCGGGCGGTCCCGACGAGCGCGTTCACGGACGCGAAGGCGATGCGCCGCGACAACCCGACGAAATCGGCGTTCACGCTCGCCGCGCGGGGGGAATCGCGGGCGAACACGAAGTCCTCATAGCGAACGACCACGAGGACCTTCGACTCTCCCATCGGGCGGCCGACAGGGGCGTGTTCGCCGACGGCGCGCTCGACGCGGCGGCGTGGGTGACCGGACGACATCCGGGGCGGTACGAGTTTAGCGAGGTGATCAGCGAATGAGACGTGAAAGCGACATACGAAGCGACGTACGTGAACTGTGGCAACGATACGATTCCGGCGAGGTAAACGCGGACAGCGCCGGACCGAACGAACACGAAATCCTCGAAACCTTCCTCGACGCGTTGGAGGCGGGCGAGGTTCGCGCCGCCGAAAAGCGCGACGGGAGTTGGGAAGCGAACGAATGGGTGAAACAGGGTATTTTACTGAACTTCGGCCTTCGCCACATCGAGGGCCACGAATACGGCGGCGTCACCTACTACGACGTCCTTCCGCTCCGCGAGACGGACGATTTCCCCGGTCGGGGTACCCGCAACACGCCCGACGGAACCGTCGTCCGCCGCGGCGCACACGTCGGGTCGAACTGCATCCTGATGAGTCCGAGCTTCGTCAACATCGGCGTCTCCATCGGCGACGGGACGCTCGTGGACTCCTGTGATACCGTCGGCTCGTGCGCGCAAATCGGGGAGAACGTCAAGCTCGGTGCGAACGCGCTCATCGGGGGCGTCCTCGAACCCGTCGAGGGGACGCCCGTCATCGTCGAAGACGACGTGACTCTCGGCGCTGGCTGTCGCGTCACGTCCGGGTTCGTCGTCGGTGAGGGAAGCATCGTCGCCGAGAACACGCTTCTCACGCCGCGAATCCCCGTCTACGACCTCGTGGACGAGGAAATTCTGTACGGCCATCTTCCGCCGAACCGACGCGCGTTCACCAGATTCGTTGAATCGAGCCTCGGCGACCACGACCTGTTCGACGGCGGGGCGTACAAGCCCGCCGTCGTGGCGCTCGACGTTGAAGACGACACGCTCGCTCAGGTCGAGCGCGAGGAGGCCCTGCGATGAGCGCGACCGTTTCGGCCGACAACCCGCCGGTACGACGGCTGTCGGACTGGTCCGACGCCCGACTCGACGACCTCGCCGACGAATACGACACGCCGCTGTACGTCATCGACCTCGAACGCGTCCGCGAGAACTACGCCAGACTCGCAGCGGCGTTTCCTGACGCCGACGTCCACTTCGCCGCGAAGGCGAACACGTCCCGCGCGGTCCTCGAAACCCTCGAAGCCGAGGGCGCGAGCATCGAATGCGCTTCGGCGGGCGAGACGGAGCGCGCCTTCGCCGCCGGATTTGAGGGCGAGCGTGTCCACTACACGGCCGTCAACCCGCCCGGAATCGACCTCGACAGGGCGGTCGAACTCGCCGCGGACCACCCCGGTCTGACGGTTACGGTCGGTGCCGCGGACACCATCGACCGATTGGCCGAGCGCGGCTACGACGGACGGCTCTGTCTCCGCGTCAATCCCGGCGTGGGCGCGGGCCATCACGAGAAGGTGCGAACGGGTTCGGACGCGAAGTTCGGCGTCCCTTACGACCGCGCCGCGTCCCTGCTCGAATCGGCCGCTGACGACTTCGACGTCGTGGGAATCCACGCCCACGCGGGAAGCGGCATCTCGGGCGACGACCTCGGCAACCACCGCGAACTCGTCTCCCGGATGGGTGAGTTAGCTCGCATCATCGACCCCGACCTCGAATTCGTGGACGTCGGTGGTGGGTTCGGCGTGCCGTATCACCCCGATGACCCGCCGCTCGACCTCGAATCGGTCGCGGACGCGACGCGGGACGCGCTCGGCGACCTCGACGCCACGCTCGTCGTGGAACCGGGTCGGTACCTCGTCGCCGACGCCGGTGTCCTCCTGACCCGCGTGAACACGGTCAAGGAGGCACCGGAGGCGACCGTGGTCGGAGTCGATGCCGGAATGACGGCGCTCGTTCGACCCGCGCTCTACGATTCGTACCATCACATCAGGAGCGTGGGAGCGGACGGTCAAGCGGTCGAAACGACGGTCGCCGGACCGATTTGCGAGAGTTCGGACACCTTCGGAACCCACCTGCTCGCCGACCCGACGCGCGGCGACCTGCTCGCCGTCGGCAACGCGGGCGCGTACGGCTACGAGATGGCGAGCCAGTACAACTCGCGGCCGCGTCCGGCCGTCGTCGTCGTGGACGGCGACCGAACCGGGGTCGCACACCGACGCGAAACCCACGCGGACGTCATCGCGACCGAAACGGAGGTGACGTGGGAATGAACCTCTCGTTCGAGAAGTACCACGGCACCGGGAACGATTTCGTCATCGTGAACCCGGACGCATGCGTTCCTCACCGCTCGCGGTTCGCCCGCAGGGTCTGTGACAGGACCGACGGAATCGGTGCGGACGGCGTGCTCTTTCTGGCGCTCGAACCCGAATTCCGCCCGCCGCGCGTCATCATGACGCTGGTGCAACCGGATGGGAGCACGGCCGAGATGTGCGGAAACGGTGCGCGCTGTGCCGCGGTCTGGGCCGCCGAGCGCGCGAACGCGGACGAGGTGATGATAGACACGCTCGCCGGAACCCGCCACGCGAAAATCCACGACGGCGGTGCGACCATCGAGATGGGTGCCCCCGAATTCGGGCCGAACGACGTCCCGGTCGCGGGGGACGAACCCCTCATCGAGACCCGCGTCGGCGATTACGACGTAACGGCGGTGAACACGGGCGTTCCGCACGCGGTCGCGTTCGTGGACGACGTGACGGCGGTGAACCTCGAACGGGACGCACCGCCGATTCGCCACGCTGACGTCTTCCCGGAGGGCGCGAACGTCACCTTCGCCTCGCCGTGCGACGGCGGGTTCGACCAGCGGACCTTCGAGCGCGGCGTCGAGGGCGAAACCCAGTCGTGTGGCACCGGCGCGGTCGCCATCGCGGCCGCCGCGCGCCGACTCGGACTCACGGACGGCGAGAACGTATCGGTGTCGCCGCCCGGCGGCGACCTCGAAGTCACGGTTGACGACCGAAACGCGACGCTCACCGGACCCGTCGAACGCGAGTTCGGCGGCGACCTCCGCGTCTCGAACGCCGGACGACTCGATTTAGAGGCGTGATTCCGTGACGGACTTCGACCCGATTTCGTTCCTCGAAACCGCCGTTCGGACGCCATCACACGAATCGGTCGATGCGATGCGAACCCTGCTCGTCGAAACCCTCGAATCGGCGGGCGTCGAGACGACCATCGACGCCGCGGGGAACGTCCTCGCGGAACGCGTCAGCGACGAGGACGGTCCGTACGTCGTCCTGAACACCCACATCGACACCGTGCCGCCCCACGTTCCGTTTTCCCGCGATAGCGACGGAGACGGTGACGACGACCGAATTCGTGGCCGCGGCTCCTGTGACGCGAAGGGACCGCTCGCGGCGCTCCTTGACGCGTTTTTGGCGGTCGAACCGGAGCGAGGACGGGTAACGCTCGCCGTGACGCCGGACGAGGAAACCGACTCGACGGGTGCGGCCGCCCTCGACTTCCTCGCTCGGGACGAGGAGGACGGGACCGAACTCCATCCCGACGCCGTAATCGTCGGCGAACCGACCGACCTCGACGTGTGCAACGCCGCGCGAGGGCGTTTTCAGGGAACGGTAACCGTTCGGGGGGAGAACGCACACGCCGCGCACCCCGAAGCGGGCGTCAACGCGATACGCGGGTTGGTCCCCGTCCTGTCGGCGCTCTCCACGTTCGATTCGGACAGGGAACATCCCGAACTGGGCGCGCCGACGCTCACGCCGACGACGGTCGAGGGGGGAACCGCCACGAACCAGATTCCCGCCGACTGCTCGTTCGTCATCGACCGGCGGAGCGTTCCGCCGGAAGGTGCCGAGGAGTTCCGCCGCTCCCTCGAAGCCCATCTCCGGGACGCCGTGGATGCGGTCGAGGTGGACGTTTCCCTCGCTGAACGCGACACGCCGTTTCTCGAAGCCTTCGAGACGCCCGCCGACTCGGAACTGGTGCGAACGCTCTCCGACGAGAGCGGCGGCGAGGTACGTCCGTTCGGCGCGGCGACCGAGGCGTCCTATTTCGCACGCGTCGCTCCGACCGTCGTGTTCGGGCCGGGCGTGCTGTCCGACGACGAGGGCGCGGTGGCACACGGGCCGCGGGAGTACGTCGATGTCGCCGACGTCCGAGCGGCCGCGGATGCGGTACGGGGAACTCTTCTGGCGCTCGTTGAATGACCGGGACACTGTTGGCACTCTCGGTCCGATAGGTTGCGAACATCGCTTTCGGACGGGTCGCGCTCGGGCGGTGGTCGGTCGAGAACGAGTATTCGCGGTCGGTGTTGCTGTCGTCGCTGGCGTGGTTGTTGTCGTTGTCGTCGCAGTCGCTGTTGTGATCGCTGTCGTTGCGTGACGACCGCAAGCGATGAAATCGCGGGAAGTAGCGCCGAAGAGCGTCGTCGCTCACCACCGGGAACCAATGGCGCGAGCGCGGCGAGGACGACCAGCGCTGCGATTCGTTCGGCGGTCACGCCGCGAGGTGGCTTCGTGTCGGTATAAAAAGTTCAGGTGAGGAGGGCGATTCGTTGTTCAGAACTCGTCGGCGAGATACGCGCCGAGGTACCCACCCAGCGCGCTCAGTCCGACCGTGTAGAGCATGGCGAACATGCCCAAGAGAAAGAGGAGCGCCACGAATCCGCCGGGCATGTACCCGAAGGAGATGATGCTCATGACGAACAGCCCCACGACCGCCATGGGAATTGCGGCGATGGCACCGGAGATGGCACCGACTCGAAGTCCCTCGTCGGGCGTCGTCCGCCCCAGATAGGCGGCGACGCCCCCGCCGAGGACGGGCGAAAACGGGACGAAGGACACGACGAGAGTTACGACGGCGCCGATGAGCGCGTGGATGAGGTTATTGTTGTCTGTCATATGTTGTAGTGGGTAGCGACAACGGCGGTCGGTGGCGATTCAACCCAAGAAGACGTCCACGATGTCGCTGCCGCGGTTGCGGACGTCTTTGTACAGTTCGGAGTAACCGCAGTTGGAGCAGGAGACCACGGTGAAGCTCTTCGTTTGGATGTCGAACATCTTGCTGAGTCCGCCGCCGGTGGTCGAGATGGAGTCCGTGGTTACTTCCGTGTGACCGCATTTCGGGCAGCCGGAGGTATCGCGTATATCCGGGTCCATACAGCGACGTGTCTATTTCGTGGGAATAAATACTTCGTGGTCGATACGTCAACGAAGCTTATTACGATTCGCTTTCTATCGAACAGTATGGCTACAAACCGTTCCGCATACGGACGGAAATCCCAGTCCGCCCCGCTCGGTATCAAGATAATCTGCGTCCTCGGTGCGCTCGGTGCGCTCGGAAGCCTCCTTCGCGGTCTCGGGGTGCTGTTTTCGTCCCCCATCGGCCTCATCGTCGGTGCCATCGTCATCGTCTTCGCAGTCGCCAAACTCGCCGTCGTCTGGGGTCTGTGGACGCTCAAGCCGTGGGCCTGGACGCTCACGATAATCGTGTACGGGTTGAGCCTGCTGATGGACGTGTTCCGATTCTTCACGGGGCATCTCGCCGCCTTCTTCGGCATCGTCGTCGGCGGGTTACTGTTGGCCTACGTCTACAGCAAGCGCGATTATTACAAATAATTCGTTGAAGTCACGCCCGATTCACGTTTTTCCGCGTCCCGTATTTCGACGATTCGACGCGCTCTTTCACTCCGAGCAGCATCTTGCGCTCCATGACGAAGTGGGCGGGTTCCCAGAACAGGACGTCGGCCGCTCTCCCGGCGATGTCTTGTTTTCCGTGCGAGCGCATTCGAGCGACGAACCGCGTCGTCTCGTCGTCGAGCGGACGGAGGACGAACGCCCACGTCCACCGCGGCGATTCACCCGGCGGTTGGAGCACTATCGCCCGTTCGGGGTCGAGCACCGCGACTTCGGGGGCGGACTCGGGCGTCTGCACCGAGTAGTCCTCGGGCGCGAGGCGGACGGTATCCCCGACTTCGAGGTCCTGATGTGCCGGGAGGATTCGGTCGGCGTTGTGGATGTCCGCGCCGACGAGGTTTTCCAGCCAGTCGTAACTGTAGAACCCGCCGCGCCCCTGCCCGATTTGGACGAGCCACGGCCACACCTCCTCGACGGGGGCGTCGATGGTGACGGCGTGAGTGACCTCGGACTCGGGGTCCCGAAGCAAACCGTCACCGGGGAGGGAACCGTTCGATTCCTCGTCGGTCGCACCCCAGCGGAGGTGCCACGGTCGGACGGCGAACCAGTAGATCAGCGCGGCGATTGCGATGAGCGGTGCCACCAGTCGGCGTCGCTCGTACGTCGACGACATGTCACCGGTGACGACGGAGAGAAGCGTAACAGTTTGGGCTGGCTGGGTTGGCGAGCGCTCAGTCGAGGTCGTCCGCGAGGTCGGCGGCGATGCCCGTGTAGCCGGTGGGCGTCAGTGCGTGCAGTTCCTCGCGCACGTCCTCGTCCACGTCGAGTTCGTCGAAGAGGTCTCGGAAGTCGTCGAGCGTGACGCGCTTCCCGCGGGTGAGCGCCTTGACGCGTTCGTAGGCGTCGCCGTGGCCTTCGCGCCGGAGGATGGTTTGGACCGCTTCGCCGATGATTTCGGGCGTGGATTCGAGTTCCTCGCGCATGATCTCCTCGTTGGGGACGACTTTTCCGAGACCATCTTGGGCTTTGGTGTAACCGAGCAAGCAGTAGGCGAACGCCGACCCGATGTTCCGCTTGACGGTCGAATCGGAGAGGTCGCGCTGGAGTCGGGAGGTGGTGATGTAGTCGCCGAGGAACGTGAGGTCGGAGTTGGCCTTCGAGAGGTTGCCCTCCGAGTTCTCGAAGTCGATGGGGTTGACCTTGTGGGGCATGGTGGAACTGCCGGTTTCGCTCTCGGTGGTGAGTTGCCCGAGGTAGCGGTCGCTGACGTAGAGCCAGATGTCCCGGTCCATGTCGAGGAGAATCGTGTTGGCCCGACGGAGCGCGTCGAACAGTTCCGCGAGGTCGTCACACGGGTTGACCTGCGTGGCGAGTGCGGTGTGGGAGAGACCGAGGTCCGTCACGAACTCGCGGGAAAAGGCCCTCCAATCGACGTCGGGGTACGCCGCGACGTGGGCCGCGTAGGTGCCGCTCGCGCCCGCGAGCTTGCCCGAGAGCGATTCGGCGGCGCGTTCGATTTCCCCGACCGCTCGTCCGACGCGCGCGGCGTAGACGGCCATCTCCTTGCCGAACGTCGTCGGCGTGGCCGGTTGACCGTGGGTTCGGGCGAGCATCGGCACGTCGCGGTACTCGTGGGCCATATCGGCCAACTCGTCGCGGACGGCGGCGAGTTCGGGGAGCAGAACCTCCTCGACGGCGGGTTTGGCGAGCAGGCGGTGGGCGAGGTTGTTCACGTCCTCGCTCGTCAGCGCGAAGTGAATCCACGACCCGAGGTCCAAATCGTCGGGGAGCGAGCGGCGGACGAAGTATTCGACCGCCTTCACGTCGTGGTTCGTCGCGGGGTAGTCCTCGTAGCCCTCGGTTTCGAGGGCCTTGACGATTTCAGCGTCCTCCGCGTCGAACTCCTCGTAGACGGCACGGAGTTCGTCGCGGTCGTCCGCCGCGATGTCGAAGGGCGTCACGTCGAGGTCGGACAGCGCGATGAGGTACTCTATTTCGACTCGCACGCGAGCACGCATGAGCGCGGCCTCGCTCGCGTAGTCGCGGAGCGGCGCGGTTCGACCGGCGTAGCGTCCGTCTATCGGCGAGACGGCGTAAAGGGAATCCATACCTGTGCCTGCCGTTCGGTTCGGCAAAAGCGTGTCGGTCCGATGACGCACAAGTATGCATACAAAACGGAAAAATAACCGTGCGACTCCGAAATATATCCACGAAGTTGTATAGAATCCGCCGCTCGACCGCAACTACTTTGGCCCCGCCGGTCGGTCTCTCTCGTATGACAGGGATTGCGGGTATGGCCGGGAACCGTGGTCGAAACCTCATGCACATCGCGGACCTCGCGCCGGGCGGGGCGGAACTGGCGGTCGTCCTCACCAACAGCGCGGACGCGCCGGTGCTGGACGAAGCCGAAAAGCGCGGGATTCCCACGGAAGTCGTCGAACAGGGCGACGACGAATCGCGGCAGGAACACGAGCGCCGCGTCCTCGACGCGCTCGCGGACTACGAGTTCGACCTCGTGTGCCTCGACGGCTACATGCGAATCCTCACGGACGAGTTTTTGGACGACGCGCCGACGACGCTCAACATCCACCCGTCCTTGCTCCCGTCGTTCCCCGGCATGGACGCGTGGGGCGACGCGCTGGACGCGGGCGTGAGCACGACCGGATGCACGGTTCACGTCGTCACCGACGCGACGGACGACGCGGGCGAGGTTGACCACTCCAAGGTCGATTCCGGTCCCATCGTCACGCAGGAACCGGTTCCGGTGTACGACGGCGACGACGAGGAGTCGCTGAAGGAGCGCGTGCTCTACCAGGGCGAGTTCAAGGCGTACCCCCGCGCGGTGCGCTGGTTTGCGGAAGGCGACGCGGCGGTCGATTTCGACGCGAATGCGGTCCGCGTCGAGGCGGATGCGGACGACGCGCTTCCCGCCCGGAAGGTCGAAACGTTCGACCGCGCCGCCAGCCTCCGATACGGGGAGAACCCGCATCAGGACGCCGCGCTCTACGCCGACGCGACGTGCGAGGAGGCCAGCGTGGTCCACGCGGAGCAGTTGAACGAGGGCGCGAAGGCGCTGTCGTACAACAACTACAACGACGCCGACGGCGCGCTGAACCTCATCAAGGAGTTCGACCGCCCCGCCGCCGCGGTCATCAAGCACACGAATCCCGCTGGCTGTGCCGTCGCCGACTCGCTCGCCGAGGCCTACGAGCGCGCCCTCTCGACGGACGCGAAGAGCGCGTTCGGCGGCATCGTCGCCCTCAACCGCGAGTGCGACGACGCCACCGCGACCCAAATCGTGGACTCGTTCAAGGAAGTCGTCGTCGCGCCGGGCTACACCGACGACGCGCTGGCGACGCTGTGCGAGAAGAAGAACCTCCGCGTGCTCGACGTCTCCGAACTCGGTGAAATCACCGAGACCCACACCGAGAAGGACCTCGTGGGAGGCCGACTCGTCCAGGAGCGCGACATGCAGGACCCGACCCGCGAGGACCTCGACGTCGTGACCGAGCGCGAACCGACCGACGAGCAACTCGACTCCCTGCTCTTCGCGTGGCAGACCATCAAACACGTCAAGTCCAACGCCATCCTGTTCGCCACGGGCACCGAGACGGTCGGCGTCGGCGCGGGACAGGTCAGCCGCGTGGACGCGGTGCAGATTGCAAAGATGAAGGCCGACCGCGATGCTGAAGGCAAGGACGCCGACGGCGCGGTCATGGCGAGCGACGCCTTCTTCCCGTTCCCGGACGCCATCGAGGAGGCCGCCGAAGCGGGTATCGAGGCCGTCATCCAACCCGGCGGGTCGGTGAACGACGACGACGTTATCGAGGCCGCGAACGAGCACGACATGGCGATGGTGTTCACCGGGAGTCGGTGCTTCCGGCACGATTGAGCGAAGCGATTGAGTGCCGGAAGCCAGCGAGACGCAGCGCCCGGAGGGCGACCGTCTCGCGCGGTTTCCGCTACGACCGAACGGAGTGAGGGAGTGGCGGATTCTCTCCATAGCGTAATCCAACGCAGATTCTTGAAACGAATCCCATCCAAGAGCTGTCCGAAGGGCGACCGTCTCGCGCGGTTTCCGGCATGACGAGCGAAGCGAGGAATGTCGGAAGCACGTCAGAGCACGCTCTGACGGTGTTTTCGTCACGAGCGAACGGTGTGAGCGAGTGACGAACATTTGCGATAGCTCACTCACCAAATTTTCCGAGACGAGTCATACCAAAAGCACGCCAGCGCTTGCGAACGACTTTGCTCGACGTTCGAACGGCGGGTCGTCCGTATCGCGAGAAAACTTATGGGTACTGTCGTCAACCGCCTAATATGAAACTCGAAGCCGAACACGGCGTCTACCTCGTCCTCGCGGCCGTCGTCTGCGTTTTCTTCGTCCTGTTCGCTTTCATGGGACCAGTCGGGTGGATTCTCGACGTTCTCCTCGTCCTCGCGGTCATCAAACTGGCCGATTGGAGCGGGCTGTTTCCGGGAACGGCGGAACGACCGCCGAAACGGAACTGTCCCGAGTGCGGCGCTCGAAACGCCGCGGACGCCGGTTCGTGCGGGTATTGCGGCGAACCGCTGGCCGACGCCTGAATTCGACGGGCGAAAAAGGAAGTCGTGGTCGGGTTCACAGGGATTCAACGAACTCCCGGAGTCGGCGGTTGAACCGCTCGGGTTCTTCCACCGTGATGCAGTGGCCGCTCTCCTCGAACAGTTCGAACTCGGCGTTCGGGAGGCGGTCCGCGACGTCCCGGACGGCCGCGACGGTTCGCCACTTTTCGTCGGCACCGGCGCAGACGAGCGTCGGGGTCTCGATGTCGGGGAGAACGTCGCGGTAGTCGCGCATCGTGTAATCGAACAGAATCGCGCTCTTGATGGGCGGCGGCGTGCGCGATACCTCGTCGAAGACCAGCGCCCTCGTTTCGGGGGACGGCGGCTCCGCGAACGCCGCTTCGACGAGTCCCTCGATGAACGCGGCGTGGTCGGTTTGGACGAATTCGAGCGTCTCCGTGAGCCGTGCCAAGTCGCTTCTCCCGTGGTCGTAGTAGTCCCACTGGAACGCCGACGCGGACATGTCCACGTCCACGAAGCCCCGAACTCGGTCGGTCCCGAACTGGCCGACGTACTCCCACGCGACCAGCGCGCCCATCGACCACCCGACGAGAACCGCGTCGTCGAAGTCCCGCCGGTCGAGGAAGGCGTCCAGGTCGCTGGCGTACTGGGCCACCGTGTGCCCGGTTTCCGTCTTCTCGGAGCGGCCGTGCCCCCGGTAATCGAGCGCGACGGTCCGGTAGTCGTCCGAGAGGTCCCCCAGTTGGTGCGTAAAGAACCGAACACCGGTCATCACGCCGGGGAGGAAGACGAGCGGGGTTCCCGAGCCCTCGTCTTCGAAATACAGGTCGGCTCCGTTGCACTGTTCGTACGGCATGGCGGGTGGAGTACGCCGCGAACGGGCAAAAACACCGCCGTCGAACTCGTCGCGGCGGACCCTCGCCACCCCGCTCGTGGGCGGCGGAAGGTGAGTTAAAGTGGTCCCCGAACAAAGCTTCACGCGATGAGCGCGCTCTCCAGCACGAAGGTCAAGACGCTGTTCGCGGGGTTCGTGTTCTCGCTCGTCCTCCTCGTCGGAATCGCCGTCGTCGGCGTGTTCGGAACCCTCGCCGCCCTCGGGGGGTCGGCGTACGCGAACACGCCGCTCGTCTTCGCGGTGTTCAACGCCGCGTTCCCGTACGTCGTGGCGTTCCTGCTGGACGCCGTACTCGCCACCGTGCTGTTCGTCTGGATGGTTTCGAGCGCGGTACGGCAGGCTTCGATGCCCCGAAGCGAACGGCTCGCCGGACTCGCTCGAATCGCCGAACGACTGTCCCCGGAGGCCCGCGACGTCGGACTCTCGGAACGCCTCGAACCGACGAAAGAGGACCGGATGGACGAGCTGAAAGAGCGATACGTCGCGGACGAAATCGACGAGGACGAGTTCGAACGGCGGATGATGCGGCTGATGGGCGAGAACGAGCACGGGGGTCGCGCTTCGGCCCGACGGAGCTACGAGCGGACGAAGCGCGAGTTCGAACGCGAGTTCTGACCGGTCGGCGCGCCGACGGGTTCGACGCCCTCCGACTCCGACAATCTAAAGCGCACGGCTTCTGTCCTCACAGACATGGACTACCACGAGGCGGCGAACTTTCTTTTCGACTTGCGGCGGTTCCGTCCGAAGCCGGGGACGGACTCCACCGCGGACCTCCTCGCGCACCTCGACGACCCGCACGACGGGGTTCGATTCGTGCAGGTCGCGGGGTCGAACGGCAAGGGCAGCACGGCTCGGATGACGGAGCAAGTCCTCCGCGAAGCGGGACTGTCGGTCGGCCTGTACACGTCGCCGCACTTCGACGACGTTCGTGAGCGAATCACCGTCGATGGGCGTAAAATCACCGAGGCGGCGATGGTCGAGTACGTCGAAGCCGTCTCGGAGTACGTGACCGAACGGGCGACTCACGGCAACTCGCCGACGTTCTTCGAGGGGATGACCGCGCTGGCGCTCTGGTACTTCGGGCGCGAGGACGTGGACGTCGCCGTCCTCGAAGTCGGCATCGGCGGGCGGTACGACGCGACGAGCGTCGTGGACCCCGTCGCCTCGGCGGTCACCAGCGTCACGCTCGAACACACGGGCATCATCGGCGAGACGGTGGAGGAAATCGCCACGGACAAGGCACACGTCGCGCCAGAGGACGCCCCGCTCGTCACCGGCGCGACGGGGGACGCCCTCGACGCGGTTCGAAAACAGGCGGGCGACGTGCTCGTCGTCGGCGACGGCGAGGACAGCGACGTGCGGGCGACCTACGAAGGACGGACGAATCACACCGAGGCGGCCATCTCGCTGTCGGGTCCGGACTGGAACCTCGAAACATCGATTCCGCTGCTCGGCGAGTATCAAGCCCAAAATGCGGGTATCGCCGCGGTGCTCGCCCGGCAGGTCGCCGACGTGACCGACACCGAACTCGCCCGCGGGCTTCGAAAGGGGTTCTGGCCCGGCCGGTTCGAAGTGATGGGGACGGACCCGCTCGTCGCGCTCGACGGGGCGCACAACCCCGGTGCGTGTGCCGCCCTCGCCGACACCATCGCGGAGTTCGACTACGACGACCTCCACTTCGTTTTCGGCGCGATGCACGACAAGGACGTCGAAGGGATGGCGAACGCGCTCCCGACGCCAGATCACGTCGTCGCCACCCACGCGAACATTGACCGTGCGGAGGACGAGGCGGTCATCGCGCGGGTGTTCGAGGACAGCGGCGTGGAGCACGTCGAACGAATTCGCTCGGTCGAGAGCGCGCTCGAGAGCGCGCTCGCGGCGGCCGACGAGGACGATTTCGTCCTCGTCGTCGGGTCGCTGTTCGCCGTGGCGGAGGCGCGGACCCGCTGGACGCGGGCCGAAATTCCGAAGCAAATCGCCGACATGGACGACGCGCGCGAGGCGTTGGAAACCAGCCACGTGACACACACCGAGAACGTCAGAATTCGCGGAAAAGCGGTTCATCGCGTCGTCAAAACCCGCGTTCAGACCCGGCAGGCACGGCGCATCAAAGAGGAGATGCTCGCCCTCGGCGGCGAGTGTGCGCGCTCCGGGCTCAAAGACCGGGACGACGAGAACATCGATGTGCTGTTGATGGGCACGCTGACCCAGTACAAACGGCTCGCGGAGGCGCTCGACGACGGACCATACGGCCTGTCGCTCTTCGCCGACGACATCCGGGAGACGCTCGGCATCCGGCGGTCGGATTCCGACGGGGACGGAGACGGCCGCGACCACGGCTTCCCGTGGGAGGGTCGAACCGCCGTGATGGGGATCCTCAACGTGACGCCGGACAGCTTCCACGACGGCGGCCAGTACGAGGCACACGAGGACGCCATCGACCGCGCCGAGCGGATGGTCGAGGCGGGCGCGGACGTCATCGACATCGGCGGCGAGAGCACGCGTCCCGGCGCGGAGGAAGTATCGAACGAAGAGGAAATAGAACGCATCGTCCCCGTCATCGAGCGAATCAGCGACCTCGACGCCATGATTTCCGTCGATACTCGCAAGGCCGACGTCGCCCGCGCCGCGCTGGAAGCGGGCGCGGACATCCTGAACGACGTGTCCGGGTTGGAAGACCCCGAAATGCGATTCGTCGCCGCGGAGTACGACGCGCCGTTGGTCGTCATGCACAGCCTCGACGCGCCGGTGGTTCCGGAGCACACGGTGGAGTACGACGACGTAGTCGAGGACGTCATCGCGGAACTGGAAGAGCGCGTCCTGCTCGCCGAGAAGGCCGGACTCGACCGGAGCAAGATAATCGTCGACCCCGGACTCGGCTTCGGCAAGGCACCCGCGGAGAGTTTCGAACTCCTCGGTCGGACGGGCGAACTGCACGCCCTCGACTGTCCCGTCCTCATCGGACATTCGCACAAATCCATGTTCGAACCCATCGCGGACGAGGACCGAACGGCCGCGACGGTCGCCGGGACGACCATCGCGGCCGAACGCGGGGCGGACATCGTTCGAGTGCACGACGTGCCGGAGAACGTCGCCGCCGTCCGCGCCGTCGAGGCGGCCAACGCGGACCGCGAGGAGTAGCCGCCGCCGCTATCCCGCGCTCGCCTCTCCCCCGTCGAACGGTTTCAACTGCTCGGCCTCGGTGAACGCGTAGCGACCGACGAGCAGGGTGCTCGCCATGCTCGTCAGTCCCCCGGCGGCGAACAGCATCGCCATGATGACGAACTGGTACTCGGCGGCGTAGATGGGGTTCGCGCCCGCCAGAATCATCCCGGACATCATGCCGGGGATGTAGACGAGTCCGAGGCTCTTCAGCGACTCCACCATCGGAATCAACGACGCCCGCACGCTCGTCGTCACGTACTCGGAGACGACGGTCTCCGGGGCGACGCCCAGCGCGAGGACGGCCTCGATTTCCGCGCGGTTCGATTCTATCTCCCCCTTGAACCGGTCCAGCGCGAGCGAGTTGGTTTTCATGGCGTTCGCGATGACCATCCCGCCGACCGGAATCAGGTTCCGAACGGTCGCCTCTATCGCGCCCGCGGCGACCATCGTGACGATGACGAGTCCCGACCCGAACGCGATGCCGACGAGCGAGACCCGGAAGACGCCGGGAACGTCCTCGCCGCGGTCCTTCGAAATCCACGCGGCGATTCCCATCATCGCCACGAGCACCAGCCCGCTCCACGCGAGGCTCACCGAGAAGAGCACGCCGATGACCGACCCCATCGCTATCACCTGCACGAACCCGCGGACGAACGACTCCCCGAGTTCCGTTTCGAGGTCGAGGTTTCGGACCGCCGAGACGACGAGGACGACCAGCGCCAACGCCGACGCGACGGCGACCTGTCCGAGTCCCCGGAGCACGTCCGGGTTTCCGAACTGGTCGAAAAAGCTCACGCCATCACCTCCGACACCGGTCCGACCGATTCGAGCCGTCCGTCTTCGAGCAGCGCCACGCTGTCCGCCAGCCGACGCGCTTGCGACTCGTCGTGGGTGACGAGGACCGTCGTCAGGTCGGTTTCGCGGACGAGTCCTTCGAGGAGCGCTTCGACCCGTTCCTCGGACGACGAATCGAGGCTCGACGTCGGTTCGTCGAGCAGGAGCACCTCGGGTTCGGTGACGAGCGTCCGGGCGATGGCGACGCGCTGTGCCTCGCCGCCCGACAGGTCCGCGACGTCCCGGTCGGCGTAGCCGTCGAGGTTCATCCGTCCCAGCAATTCTTCGACGGTTCCGTCCGCGACCGTCTTACCGCGAAGCCGCGGGCCGATGGTCACGTTCTCGAAGACCGTCCCGTCCCGGAGCGCGGGCGACTGGGGGACGATGCCGATTCGGCGACGGACTTCCCGGGGCGGAAGGTCGCGGTAATCCGTCCCGTCGAGAAACACGGTTCCGTCGGTCGGTTCGTCGAGCCGGTTGAGGAGCCGAAGGAGCGAAGACTTGCCCGACCCGGATGGACCGAGCACCGCGAGTACGTCCCCCTCGGACACCGAGATGGAAACGCCATCGACGATTCGGTCCCCGCCGACGACTCGCGTGAGTCGTTCGGTTTCGAGTTTGGTCGCCATGCGTTGTCCGCCGGTACGGGTGGCGTCGGTTTGAATTCTCCTCCGGAGGGTATCGATGCCCGATATACCCATCGTCACCGCTCCGACTCCAACAGTAGTCGGTAGTACGGGTTTCGTTCACTCTGTAGACCGTCATCGACGGAGCGCGGTGTCCATCGCCCGTATCGACGGCCTCTCGGGATGCGAATGACCGCGATTGCTCTCAAAAGAATCCGAACGAATCCTGCACGTCGCGGTAGCAGTCGAGGTACCGTTCCAGCACGGGGTCGTGGTCGTAGCGCTCGAACTCCTCGTTTTCAGTCATCCGCGGGAGGTCGGCGGCCGACCGAAGCGCGTCGGTGAGTTCCTGCTCGCTCGTCGTTCGGAAGGTGCGTTCTTCCTGCTCGACTAGTTCGTGGGCGCTCGATTCGACGTGATACTCGACGACGCCCGCACAGCCACACGCCAGCGCGCGCAACAGGTCCGTCGGGAACGCCTCGCGCCGCGCGGTCTGGACGTAGACGTGCGCGCCGCGAAACACCGGAATCCGTTTCTCGACCGGCTGTGCCCCCGTGAACTCCACGCGGTCGTCGATACGGAGGTCCGAGGCCTGTCGCTCGTACCCCTCGCGTTCGGGGCCGTCGCCGATGATGACGGCGTGCCAGCCCTTATCGCGGAGTTCCGCCAGTGCCAGAAAGAGACTCTCGACGTTAGCGTCCTCGTCGAGGCGGCGCGAATAGACGATGTTGGCACCGTCGATGACCTGCGCGTCCCGGATGGCGTCCATGTCGATGCTGTTCGGAATCACCCGCACGTCGCCGCCGTCCGCGCCCAACTCCCGGACGCGGGTCCGTATCGTCTCGGACGGCGTGATAACTTCGTCCGGTGCCCGCGCCGCCATCCGGAGCGACTTCGAGGTGCTCTCGATTTCGGACGGCGACTCGTACCAGTCCACGACGAGCGGTGCGCGCGCGAGTTTACTCGCCGTCTTCGCCGCGAGGACGTGCTTCGGAACCGCGGCCGCGTGGATTACGTCGGGTTTCGAACGGCGGAGCGCGCCGGGGAGCGAGAGCGCGAAGCGCCGCGACGGACTCTGGCCCGGCGGGTCGGTCGTCACCGCGTGATACACCACCCCGTCCTGTTCGAACGTTTCGTGGTCGCCGTCCCACCACTGGGCACAGAAAACCGTGACGTCGTGGCCGCGATTCGCGAGCAGTTCTGCGAGACGTCTAAGTCGGCGGGTTCTCCCCGTGTCATCGTGTTGAGCCGTCACTTCTGCGACGAACGCGACGCGCATACTCCTCGCCACGAAACGAGAAAGTAAAAGTCTTCTTTCATCTGCGCGCCGATAGTGAAAATCCCCTGAACGGTCGCCGAGGATTCACAAGAACCGGCCGTCGTCGCCGAACTCCACGGCGAGGTCCGGGGTCGCGCCCTGAAACCGCTGCTGCCAACAGTGACGGTCGTAGAAGTGCGCCGTGGCTGTCATGCCGAACGCGACGAGGACGAACGTCGCGAGTTGGAACCCCGAAGCGGGGACGAGTTCGAACCATCCGAGCCCGAGCAACAGCGCGCCGACCGCCGAGAGCGCGACGTACAGTTTGTGCCACGGAACCGTCGTCTGGGAGTCCGTCGCGAGATACAACTCGAAATCCCGTGCGCCGTCGGTAAACGACACCTGCTTCGAATCCCGGTCGTAGCTGACGATACCGATGTTCTCCAACTTCGGAAGATGGGTCTGATACAGCGCGCTGTACACCGATTTTCGCTGTTCCGGAGACACCTCCTCCCGAGAAATATTGTTCTCCCACGCCGCTATCTGTTCGGCGAGTTCTCCCAACTCGACGGAACCGCGCTGCCGGTTGAGCGAGTAGAGAACGTAGCGCCTGCGTAGGTTCTTCACCGCGTCGTACACCTCCTGTTCTGAGAACGCCCGCGACCGTGCCCGGTCAGTGCGCTCCCGTGTCTGTGTCGTATTCATTCCTCCCACCCTGTCGGTGCGTAGACGCCGAGATACCGCATAAATCAGCGACTCCGTTTACCCCGTATCGCTCGATGTCCCGATTTCGTAAACAGTTTATCGACTGACAAACGTGCGGCCGAACCCACCACCGACGGCCGGACGCCGAACGATGCGGTTTCCGCGCTGCCAGCGACTCAATCGGCTGTTACTCGCTCGTTGGCGCGAACAAATCCGACCATTCCCGCACGGCGGCCGCGCGGCGAATCGAGGCTTTTCGTCGGGTCGTCGTTACGACATCGACGCACTCACGCGGCCGATTCGCCGCGGCAGGGTTCCGTCGTCATGTTCGCCGCGGTCGGGCGTTGCTTCGTCAGCATCGGCGTCGCGCGTTCGTCGTCGTACACCGTGACGTAGGTTATCGTGGTTCCGCTGCCCTGCACCGGCACGGCGATGCGCGTGGTCCCGTTCAGCGGGCCGTACTCGAAGTAGGACGTCGCAACGCCGTCCGGCGCGTACCACGTCGTTCCGATGCCGACGCGCTCGGCCGCGCCGTGAATCACGACCGTCGAGTTGTTGACGAACTCGACCTGAACCGTCTCGTTCGACGTCTCCGTTCCCGACCGCTCGTCGTGTGTCCCCACTCCGTCGTGCGTCGTCGTTTTCGCTCGTTGCTCGTGTGTCATCGTCCCCGTCCGGTGGCCGTCGGTTGGGTGTCCGTGCGTCGTGGCGACGACGCCACCGCTTCCGACGATACACAGGCAGGCGATAGCGACCGCGAGGACGCGTCGTTTCTCGGTTTGCATGGCATCCGCGCCTCTCACGCAGGGGTTTTTGTTATATACCGGCTACTCTATGGAAACGACAACTTTACCCCTCGAACGCCGCCATTACCGTTCTTCAGAATCGGAGGTAGGCTTCTGTAGACTCGTGATTTCGACCATTATGTCGGGAAGCTCATCGTTCGAAAGGCGGAACGTCCACGACCGGTCGAAATCGATTCCGTTCCGCGCGCTCGTTTCGAGCAGTTTTCCGAGTTCGTCCTCGAACTCGTCCACCGAGAGCAGTTCCGGTTCACCCTCCACGGTGTTAGCACCCGGTGCCGTCGGCGGTAAATCGTCGATTACCGTCGAACACTTGGATCGTTCCGGTCGTATCGATCCGCACCGTGCACCCGTGAAACGGGAACTGGACCTGTCCTATCTCCCCGATATCGTCTATATCGAACGAGCTAAAGAGGGATTCGAGCGCATCGCAGTCGAGCGTCTCTTGGAGTGGCGGCATCTCCTCCATCGGCGTCCCAGTAACCTCCGAAACGGCTGCGCTGACAGCAACGACGACACTATCGGTTTCAGTGTTATCGAATGAGAATTCCCGTATCAAATCGGAGTCACTATGAGAATTTTGAGATGTCGTATCCATACTATATCACGAAACGTACTACAAATCAAGCTATCGGTCGTCCAAAGTCTGTGCCTTTGTATCTCCGTTCTTTAAGTACGATGAGATGTATTTTATCTTTTCATTATATATCGTTCACTAACGTCGGGTGTTATCGACGACCAAAGCTCTATCCCGTCAGCGGGAAAACCCACCGACGATGACATCCTACGATTTCGAACGCTATCTGAACGTTCGAAGCGCGTACGGCGCGTCGTTCGACCCGACGGGGGAGCGTCTGAGCTTCCTGTTGAACACGACCGGCGTCCCGCAGGTGTGGCAGTTGGACGGTCCCCGCGCGTGGCCCCAGCAATCGACGTTCTACGACGAGCGGGTGACGTTCGTCTCGTGGTCACCCGAGCGCGACGAACTCGCCTTCGGGATGGACGAGGGCGGGAACGAACGCCAGCAACTGTTCCGCCTCGACGGCGACGGCGAAACCATCACCCCCCTTACGGCGATGCCCGACGCGAAACACAGATGGGGCGGCTGGAACTCCGACGGGTCGCAGTTCGCGTTCGCGTCGAACCGGCGTGACAACGCCGTCTTCGACGTGTACGTGCAGGACCGCACCGGGACCGGGGACGATGCCGAGATGGTGTACGAGGGCGACGGGTGGCTCTCGCTCGCCGGATGGGGTCCCGACGACGACCGCCTCGTCGTGGTCGAATCCCACTCCTCGTTCGACCGGGACCTGTACGTCCTCGACATCGAATCCGGCGACATCGAACACGTCACGCCGCACGAGGGGAACGTCCGGTATCAGGGCATCAACTGGGGGCCGGACGGCGACGCGCTCTACCTCGTCACCGACGAGGGGGCGGACACGATGTATCTCGCCCGCCTCGACCTCGACACCTACGATATCGAACTCGTCGAGGAGGGCGGGAGCTGGAACGTTGACGGCTGTGCGCTGGACGAGGACACCGGTCGGCTCGTCTACTCGCGCAACGAGGACGGGTACACGGAACTCACCGTCGGCGAGTTGACCGGCGAGACGACCATCCGCGAGTTCCCGACGCCCAACCTGCCGCACGGTATCGCGGGGGGCGTCAGTTTCGGCCCCGACGCGGAGCGATTCGCCATCTCAGTCACCGGCAGCGCGAGCGCGACCAACGTCTACGTCGTCGAGACGAAAACGGGCGAGGCGGAGCGCTGGACAGACGCATCGACGGCGGGGCTTCCGACCGACTCGTTCGTCCGCCCGAAACTCGTCCACTTCGAGAGCTTCGACGGCCGTTCGATTCCCGCGTTCTTCTCCGTGCCCGAGGACGCGAGCGCGGGCGAAACGCCCGTCATCGTGGACATCCACGGCGGCCCGGAGAGCCAGCGTCGTCCGTCGTTCAACCCGGTCAAACAGTACTTCCTGAACCGCGGGTACGCCTACTTCGAGCCGAACGTCCGCGGTTCGTCGGGCTACGGCACGGCGTACACCCATCTGGACGACGTGGAAAAGCGGATGGATTCGGTCGCCGACGTCGAGGCCGGTGTCGAGTGGTTACACGACCAGCGCGCCGTGGACCCCGACCGAATCGTCGCCATGGGCGGCTCCTACGGCGGGTTCATGGTCCTCGCGGCGCTGACGGAGTACCCCGACCTGTGGGCCGCCGGGGTGGACGTCGTGGGCATCGCCAACTTCGTCACGTTCCTCGAAAACACGGGCGACTGGCGGCGCGAACTCCGCGAGGCCGAGTACGGTTCGCTCGAAGACGACCGCGAGTTCTTGGAGTCCATCAGTCCCATCAACAACATCCACGAAATCGAAGCGCCGCTGCTCGTCCTCCACGGGGAGAACGACCCGCGCGTCCCCGTGGGCGAGGCCGAGCAGATAGCCGAGGAAGCCGCCGAACAGGGCGTCCCGGTCGAAAAACTCGTCTTCCCCGACGAGGGCCACGGCTTCTCGAAACTGGAGAACCGCATCGAGGCGTACACGAAGACGGCCGAGTTCTTGGAGCAGTACGTCTAAGCGCGGTCGGATAGCCGGTCACAACTCCTTTTCGTACACGAACTCCGCCACGCCGAGCGCCGCGTCTTCTCGCTCCTCGATGCGCTCGAAGCCGCGGGACTCGTAGAATCCCACGCCGACCTCGTTGTCGGCGAGGACGGTCAATCGAAGTCGGTCGGCGTTCCGGTCTTCCAACCGCCGTTCGGTGCGGACGAGCAAGCGGGTTCCCAGCCCCGCCCCCCACTCGTCCGAAACGACGTAGATGCGCACGAGTTCGAAGATACTCTTCTCTTCCTCCTCCTCGGCGTCGGGCGCGACGTGGACGAACCCGACGAGTCGGTCGCGTTCGGCGACGAAGAACTCGTGGCTCGGTCGTCGCGCGCTCTCCCGGAGTCGGTCGGGGTCGTACCAGCGGTCGATGGTGTCGTCCACGGTCTCCGCGCCGATGATGTCGTCGTAGGCAGCGTGCCACGATTCGCGGGCGACGCGCCGAATACCGGCGGCGTCGGCGGGTCGCGCTGGACGGATTGCGGGCGATGTCATTCGAGAGTGACGAACGCCGCGATGCAAAGTCCTTTCGCGCCACTGTCGCGTGATACCATTGAACACGTTGGTAGCTGTCAATCAGGAGAAAACTTTTGTGCACGGCATCGAAAGTCCCGCCATGGCCGCCATCGAAACGAAGTCCCTCACCAAGCGATTCGGCGATGTCGTCGCGGTTCGAAACCTCGACTTGACGGTCGAGGAGGGCGAAATATTCGGCTTCCTCGGTCCCAACGGGGCGGGGAAATCCACCACCATCAACATGCTGTTGGATTTCATGCGCCCCAGCGACGGAACGGCGACGGTCCTCGGCTACGACGCACAGGACGAATCCCGAACCATCCGCGACCGAATCGGCATCCTCCCCGACGGGTATCGGCTCTACGACCGACTGACGGCGCGCGAACACCTCGAATTCGCCATCGACGCGAAGGACGCGACCAACGACCCCGCGGTGCTCATCGACCGCGTTGGGCTGTCACAGGAGGACGCCGACCGGAAGGTGGGCGGTTACTCGAAAGGGATGACACAGCGCCTCGCGTTGGCCGCCGCGCTGGTCGGCGACCCCGACCTCCTGATACTCGACGAACCCTCCTCGGGACTGGACCCCCACGGCATCGCGGAGATGCGCGAACTCCTCCGCGAGGAGGCCGACCGCGGCACGGCCGTGTTCTTCTCCAGCCACATCCTCTCCGAGGTCGATGCGGTCTGTGACCGCGTTGGAATCATGAACGACGGCGAACTCGTCGCACAGAACACCGTCGAGCGACTTCGGGAGCTGACCGGTTCCCGCTCGCAACTCCTCCTCTCCGTCGAGCGCGTGCCGACGGGCCTCGACCTAACCGCCATCGACGGCGTGTCCGAGGTGTCCGTCGAGGAATCCATGCTCCGCGTGTCGTTTTCCGACCCCGTGACGAAACCGCAGGTCGTCAAGCGCGTGGACGCCGCGACGACCGTCACCGACATCAAATCCGAGGAAGCCTCGCTCGAAGAGCTGTTTACCACCTACACGACGGGCGACGAACCCGAGGACGAACCCGATGCTCGTATGGAGGTCACCGCATGAGTTGGGTGTCGGTGGCGAGAAAGGATTTCATCGACTCCCGGCGCTCGAAGGGGCTGTGGGCGCTCATCGGCCTGTACGTCGCGCTGCTCGCCCTCACGGTGTACGTTGCACCCTCTGACGTCAGCATGACGAACGTGCTTCGACTCCTCGCGCTCGTCGGCATCTTCATCATCCCCATCAGTGCGCTTATCATCGCCTATCTCGCCATCGCGGGCGAACGCGAGTCCGGGAGCATCAAGTTCCTCCTCGGTCTCCCGAACACGCGCCTCGACCTCGTTATCGGGAAGTTCGTCGGTCGGTCGGCCGTCGTCGCCGTCGGTCTCGCGTTAGCGTTCGTCATCGCGGCCGTCGAAGGGTCGATTCTCCTCGCATCGGTCGATATCGCGATTCTCGCGCAGTTTTTCCTCCTGTTCCTCTTCTTCGCCGTGACGTACATCGCCATCGCGGTCGGCCTCTCGGCGGCGTGCGCGTCACGGTCGCGGGCGATGGCCAGTTCGGTCGGCGTCTTCTTCGTGTTCAACGTCCTCTGGACGGTCCCGGCGATTTCGCCGTCGCGGGCGCTTCGGTTCATCGCCGACGACACGCTCGGCGTGCACCTCTCAGCACAGATTTACGAGTTCGTCTACCTCGTCAGCCCGCCGTACGCGTTCCAACGCGCCGCGGACCTCGTGTTCACCGACCAGCAACTCTACTACTTCCGCGTCATCGGCCAGAACGCGACGGTGCCGTTCTTCCTGGAGAAGTGGTTCATGCTGGTCATCCTCGCCGCGTGGCTCGTCGTCCCGCTCGTCCTCGGCTACTGGCGGTTCGAGCGCGCAGACCTCGGTTGACCTATTATGGCATGACATATCGTGGCAGCATACTTTTAACTACCCTAAGGAATATATGGGCGTTATGGCCGCCATACAAACGACTGGTCTCACCAAGCGGTTCGGTGACGTGGTCGCGGTCCGTGATCTCAACCTCCAAGTGAACGAGGGAGAAGTTTTCGGCTTCCTCGGTCCCAACGGATGCGGGAAATCGACCACCATCAACATGCTGATGGACTACATCCGCCCGACCGACGGGACGGCGACGGTCCTCGGCTACGACGCACAGAACGAGACGCAGGCGATCCACGAGCGGATCGGTATTCTCCCCGACGCGACCGACCTCTACGGTCGGCTCTCGGGGCGAAAGCACATCCAGTTCGCCATCGACTCCAAGGGCACGAACGAGGACGCGGACGAAATCCTCGAACGCGTCGGCCTCTCGGCGGACGACGCGTCGCGCTCGGCGGGCGGCTACTCGAAAGGGATGCGCCAGCGCCTCGTCCTCGGCATGGCGCTGGTCGGCGACCCCGACCTCCTGATACTCGACGAACCGTCCAGCGGGCTCGACCCGCACGGTGTCCGCGAGATGCGCCAAATCATCCAGCGGGAGGCCGACCGCGGTACGGCCGTGTTCTTCTCCAGCCACATCCTCAGTCAGGTCGAGGCGGTCTGTGACCGCGTGGCCATCATGAACAAGGGCCAACTCGTCACCGTCGATACCATCGACGGCCTTCGGGATGCGGTCGGAACCGGTGCCACGATGGTGCTGACGGTCGATACCGTCCCGAACGTCGAATTGACGAGCGTCGAGGGCGTCTCGGACATGTCCATCGACGGAAACGAAATTCACGTCACGTACTCCGACGCGAGTTCCAAGGCGAAGGTCATCAACGCCGTCGAGCAGGCGGGCGCGACCGTCGCCGACATCAGGACGAAGGAGTCCTCGCTCGAAGACCTCTTCGAGGCCTACACGACCGGTTCTCAAGGTCAGCGGATCGAATCGGAGGCCCAAGCATGAGCTGGGCCGTCGTCGCGCGCAAGGATTTCGAGGACGCCGCGCGCTCGAAGATGCTGTGGGGTATCACGGTGCTGTTCGTGCTCGCAACCGCGGGGACGATGTTCGCCGTCGGCTCGTTGACCGACGACTTCACCGCGAAACAGGCCATCGGTTTCCTCAGTTCCCCCGCGACGCTCCTCGTTCCCCTTGCGGCGCTCGTCGTCGCGTACCTCGCCATCGCCGGTGAGCGCGAATCGGGAAGCATCAAGCTGTTGCTCGGCCTGCCGCACACCCGTCGAGACGTGCTGCTCGGCAAACTCGTCGGCCGCTCCCTCGTCGTCGGGGTCGCGACCGTCATCGCGTTCATCGCCGGGGCAATCGTCCTCGCGGTTCAGTACGGCTCGTTCCCCGTGTCGGACTTCCTCGTGCAGGGAGTCACGACGTTCATCTTCGGAATGGTGTTCGTGGGAATCGCTATCGGCTTCTCCGCGATGGCGTCCACCCGCTCGCGCGCGATGGCGGGCGCTATCGGCCTGTTCTTCCTCTTCGAACTCATCTGGGACATCGTTCCGTTCGGCGTCTACTATTTGATCGAGGGCGGAATGCCGAACGTGGCGGACGGACTCCCGCCGTGGTACTTCCTCCTGCAAATCATCAACCCAACGAACGCCTACAGCGTCGCGGCGAACTTCCTGTCCAACCCGAACGGTGCGAGTCCGTACGCACAACTCGTCAACGGGACCGTCCCCTTCTACCTCGAAGGTTGGTTCGCGCTCGCGTTGCTCGCGTTCTGGTTGGTCGTTCCCGTCGCGCTCGGCTACTGGCAGTTCGAACGGGCGGACATCAGCTAAACCCGCATCAGAATCGATTTTTTCGCGCCTTGCGTCTCTTACGTCTGTTCGGGAGCGACTCTGCTGTCGGTCAGTTCCTTGTCCAACTCCGCGTCGTCCATCCCGTCGAGCGTCGTCGAAAGCGACCGTTTCAAGCGCCGTATCTCCGATACGAGCGTCTGGTACTCCTCGTGTCGGGCCAGTTCGGTCTCGGCGATTCGCGCTTCGAGGGTCGCACGCTTCGACGACAGCACGAGGAGCTGTTGAACGTCAGTCGAGTACGTCGCCCGGCGGCGGAGGCTCTCTACGACGTCGTACAGCTCGTCCGGTTCGGTAATCGGCTTGACGACGTAGGCGTCGTATCCCAGCTCGAGTACGTCGAAATCCGGCTCGACCGCCGTCACCATTCCGACTCGACAGTCGATGTTCCTGGCTCGAATCGCCTCTAAAACGTCGTCGCCGCTCGTCTCGGGCATGTCCCTATCGAGGAGGACGATATCGGGCGAATCGTCGAGCATCGCTATCGCTTCCGCGCCACTGTAGGCGGTTCGAACGTCGTACTCGTCTTCGAGCCAGCGGGTAAACAGGTCGGCAATCGGCTGTTCGTCATCGACGACGAGTATTTGGTACTCACTCATTCGTAGTCTCCGGGTCGCTGGACGGGCTGATTCCAACGTAGGGTGGGCGACGTCGGTTTCCGGGCTTCATCGCTCCGACCGGTTTCCCACACAGCCACCGTCGGCACCCGTGGGTCGGGTCGTGAGCGTCGTATCAGTACAACACTCGGTAACCGCTGACCGAACGATTTCGTCTCGCATCGTCGGCCTTATTTCCGAACGTCCAATCACATGGAAACGATGTGGCGCGAAGTAGTTGAGGCCACATGTTTCCCACGAAACACACTTAAGTGCATTGCTGATTCAACGTCTATCCATTCATCGGACGGAGTAGTCCGGCGATGAGATTCGCATATCCGCGTCGAAGACGACCACCGACGGCCTGTGGAGAGATACCCAGTTCGTCGGCTAACTCTTCACGCGTGATTCCACGCGGTTGTTCGAAGTATCCTCCCTCGTAGGCAGTGATGAGCGTTTCCCGCTGTGCGGGCGTGACACCCGCGGAGTTGTGAACCGCTCGTTCCTGCATGGAGTACACTCGTTCGACCTCTATCGGAATTCCTTCGTGTTGACAGAACGTCTGGAACGAGGACATCCCTTCTTGTGCCGGGAATCGGAGATGAAACGTCCAGTCGTCCGCCGTCCCACTCGCTTCCACGATAGTCGCGTTGGCTTCTTCGACTCCGTGGACGAGGTTCGTGATATCGTCGTTCCACTGTGCGTGGAACAACGTATTATCAGTCAGCGTGTCGATCCTCGTGAGCGCGTTGACCGCCGGTTCGGCGCGTGCCGCCGCTTCGAACCGACAGGTATCGCCACCGCGTGCCCAGAAGAAGGGAAATCTAGACATCCCAACCGGGACGACGCGTTCGAGTTCGATTTGCACCTCCGGTGCCGCCTGCAACGCGCGGCCGAGTGCAAACTCGTCGGCGGATATCGAAATCTCAACGATGGAACTCATCTGTTTTCGATACCACCACGCGAAATCAGTTACGCGAAGGTAATCAATGTTGTTGCCAACTCCGATCAAAACGGGTACCACGTAATCGGTGACGGTTACAAAAACGCGGCCGATACGTTCTCGAAACGCTACCAATATTCCCGACATATCTCGTCAGGCTCCCACTCGTATCGATTCTGTGATGCCCGCAAACGGTTCGGAAATTGATGCCCCATCCGTTCGGAATCCACTTCGAACTATTCAGATAACTTTCGTCGTCTCCGCCGCCTCGTACGCGGCGGCCCGACTCATCCCGTTTCCGAGGATGGTGTATCGGTCGCGTATCTCGTGGGCCGTCGTGAGCGCTTCGACCACCGTCTCCGCGTCGATGCCGAGTTCGTCGGCCGTCGTCGGCGCGCCGATGGTCGCGAGGGCGTCGCGGATACCGCGCCAGTCGCCGCCGTGGAGGTACTCCGTGATTATGGACCCGACGCCGACCTGATGGCCGTGCAGCGCCGCCCCCGGCGCGATGCGGTCGAGTTGGTGCGAGAACAGGTGTTCCGCTCCGCTGGCCGGACGCGAGGAGTCGGCGATGCTCATCGCCACGCCCGAGGAGACCAGCGCCTTCACCACGACCCACGAGGACTCCTCCAGTCCGGGCCGAATGGTGTCGGCGTTGTCCACCAGCATCTCGGCCGTCATCTCCGCCAGCGTCGCGGCGTACTCGTGGAACTCCACGTTCTGGAGCCGCTGTGCCAGCCGCCAGTCCTCGACCGCCGTGTAGTTGCTGATGATGTCGGCACACCCCGCGGTCGTGAGTTCCCACGGCGCGTCGGCGATGATCTCCGTGTCCGCCACGACCGCCAGCGGCGGTTCGGCGGCCACGCTGTGGCGCGTGTCCTCCTCCGGGACCGATCCCCGCCCGCTGACGATGCCGTCGTGGCTCGCGGCCGTCGGAACCGAGACGAAGCCCCGCCCGATTTCGTCGCTCGCCATCTTGGCGATGTCGATGGCCTTTCCGCCGCCCACGCCCACGAGATAGCCCGGATTCACTTCGTTCGCCACGTCGATGACCCGCTGGACGGACTCGAAACTCGCCTCCTCGATGACGACGGTTTCGACGCCCCATCCCGCGTCCTCGAACTGGTCCGCGACGCGCTGTCCCGCCACCTCGTTCGGCGTCGGACTCGTCACGAGCAGCGGTGTCCCGTGCAAGTGCAGTTCGTCGATGGCCGCCGTCGTCTCCGAGAGAACGCCATGGCCCACCACGACGTTCCGCGGCAGGCGAATCCACGAAGATTTCTCGAACATAGTGGTCTGTCTCTCCTACGCAGTCAAACAGTTTCCCCTCCTCCGACGACTTTGGGGACTTTGGTTACGAGGTGGATTCGATTTTGCTGGGCATGCGACGACTTCGACCGTTCTCGTCCGGTCGTTTCGTGATGTTCATTCTAACTCTTCGGCTACGACTATGAAGTCACGGAAAGCCCCCTCCCCCTACGAGAACACATTGCAGCTACTTCGACTGCAACTACCGAGAAGACTACCTCGAAAGCACCCGTCCGCTCGGCACGAATCCGCTCGGCACGAGTTGTTGTTACTTCTTCCGTGACTGCAAATACAGACGTCATTGAAACCGCACCGCAAACCGCATCAGCCACACCCTCCCCAGCCGATTCGCTTCGCTCATCCCTCGCACGCTTTATCGAGACGACTCGGACGATGGCTCGCGGCGGTGCCGCTCGCTTTCGAGGTTCCTTCGAAACCTCGCTGTCCTCGTCGCCTCGCCAGCGCGCGCCAGATTGAGAAGTCGGAGTGCACGAACGAGATGAAACGAAATCAGTCGCTGATTGTTCACCGTAACCGCCGAATACGTCTCAGATGGTGTCGAGCACGCCGAGCACGCGTTCTTCGTTCTCGCGGCCGGGGTCGTACTCGCTGCCGTCGCGGTCGCTTTCGAGGTGTTCCTCGACGGTTCGTTCCATCGCCACGTCGAGCGGCGTGGACTCCCAGCCGAGCGCGGCGAGTTTGTTCGTGTCGAGGACGTGCGGGTAGTCGCGGTAGAGGATGTAGTCGTCGGTGGAGAGGTCGGCCGTCGAGAGTTCGCGGTCGCTGGCGTGGACGAGTTCGACGTCGGTGTCGAGGGCGTCCGCGATGAGCGACAGCATCTCGTCCATCGTGACCAACCGCTCGTCGCCGACGTTGTAGGCCTCGCCGGGGTCGCCCTCCTCGGCGACGATGCGGAGCGCGCTCGCCACGTCCTCGGCGTAGGCGCGGTGCCAGACGTTCTGGCCGTCGCCGGGGACGACGAGGCGGTCGTGTTCGTTCACGCGGTCTATCCAGAAGTCCAGTCGCTCGGTGTAGTCGTAGGGTCCGTAGACGATGCACGGCCGGACGCTCATGGCGTTGACGCCCCGTTCCGCGGCCTCGAAGATGGCGCGGTCGCCCTCCGCCTTTCGCGGGCCGTAGGAGTCGTGGGAGTCGTCGGTGGCCTGTTCGTCCGTGCAGGCACAGAGTTCGGTGTCGTTCTCCCGCTTGGGAATCACTTCGTTGCCGTAAGCGCTTCCGCTGGAGATGTAGACGTAGCCGTCCACGTCGGCGAAGATTTCGGTGGCCGCCTGGACCTCGCGGGGTTTGTAGGCCACGCAGTCGATGACGATGTTCGGGTCCACCTCGTCGCGCGCCGCTTCGAGCGCACCGTCGTCCGTTCGGTCGCCCTCGAAGTGGCTCACGCCGTCCGCGTCGGCGAACGGGTTGTCGTGGTTCCCGCGGTTGAAGATGGTCACGTCGTAGCCGTTGTCGAGCAGGTCGGTCACGAGGTGGCGGCCGATGAATCGCGTCCCGCCGATGACGAGTGCCGTGTTCATGTCGGGTCGATTGCGTGGCGGGCGGAAAACGCTACCGAAGGCGGAGAAGTACGAGCGGCGCGTAACTCGTCGCACGATTTCCGTGATGGTGGGCTGTGAGGCGAAAAACTGGACGGTTGGTCGGGAACGACCCCGTTAAAAACGTCCGAACGGGAGGATAGAGCGCGACGATACGCAAAAATCGGACGTAATGACTGCAACTGAGGTGACAAGTAGGAAGCTGCGGCCGGTAGAATGTTTATTGTTCATCCCGGAGTATGCCAAGTATGCAAGTACGCGAAGCGCGAACCGAGGACATCGCTGGAATCCAAGACGTCGCCGCGGAGTCGCTTGCGGCTTCATACGCACACTTCTTGGACGAGGAGATAATCGAACACGCCATCGAGGAGTGGTACTCCGAGGAGAACTTGGAGAACGAGTTCCAAAGCCGGGGGACGCTGTACCTCGTCGCACTCGACGGGGGAGACGTGGCGGGATTCACGCAGAGCGAGGTGCTCCCCGACGTCCCCGAGGGGAACATCCTCTGGTTGCACGTCCACCCCGACTACCGGGGTGAGGGTGTCGGAACGACGCTCCTCGGGCAGACGAAGGAGAAACTCGAAGACAAAGAGGTCGAAACCCTCTCCGGACTCGTCCTCGCCGGAAACGAGGAGGGAAACCAGTTCTACCGAGACCACGGGTTCACCAAGGTTGGCGAGCGGACGGCCGAAATCGGCGACGAAACGTACACCGAGAACATCTACTCGGAGAGCGACGAGCCGATACTGGAAGCCCGCGAGTTCGACGGAGAAACCAGATACATCAACCGCTCGGAAACCAGTCGGGGGTCGAAAGCGCCGTTCTTCGCCGTGTTCAACGACAAGGCGGGTGAGGACCGTTACGGCTACTTCTGCTCGAACTGCGAGACGCTCGACAACGCGATGGACAGCATGGAGCGCATCGAGTGCAACGTGTGTGGCAACAAGCGGAAGGCGGCGCGGTGGGACTCGGCGTACCTCTGAAGATCAGCGACCGCTTTTTTCGGGGTCAGTCGTCCGACGGCACTCGAAAGCCGGACGACTGTCGGGCCGCCGAAACCGGACTGGGGGGCGACGTTCGAACGTCTTCTTTGCCCTCTTCGATGGCCTGCTGGTAGGCATCGGGCATGACCTTCACGAAGGAGACCGATTCCCAGTCGTCCAGCACCGACAGCGCCGTTTCGCTGCCCGTCGCGGCGGCGTGGTTTTCGACCAACCGCCGTACTACCGCCTCGTCGCGGGCGTCCAAGTCGGACGAGAGCGAGACGCTCTCGCCGTTGACGCGCTCGCGGAGTTCGTCGCCGTCGCCCAACACGTAGGCCACGCCGCCCGTCATCCCGGCCGCGAAGTTCTCGCCGATTTCGCCGAGGATGACCGCGACGCCGCCGGTCATGTACTCACAGCCGTGGTCGCCGACGCCCTCGACGACCGTTTTTGCGCCGCTGTTGCGAACCGCGAACCGCTCGCCCGCGACGCCGTTGACGTACAGTTCGCCACCCGTCGCGCCGTACAGGGCGACGTTGCCGACGATGACGTCGTTCGAATCGTAGCCAGCGTCGGCAGGGGTTTCGACTACGACCCGACCGCCCGAGAGACCCTTTCCTACGTAGTCGTTCGCCGCACCGGTCAGGAACAGGTCCACGCCGGACTGGCAGAACGCGCCGAAACTCTGTCCGGCGGCACCGTCTAACCGGCAGGTGATGGACCCGTCCGGCAGTCCCGATTCACCGTGAAGCGCGGAGATGCGACCCGAGAGCATCGCGCCGACGGCGCGGTCCTGGTTCGTTATCGAACGCTCGATTTCGACCGGTTCCTCGCCGTCCAGCGCGCCGCGCGCGGCGTCGAGGAGGTCGTGGTCGAGGTGGTCGTCCAACTCGTGGTCCTGTTCCCGCGTCTTGGTTCGGCTGCCACCGTTCGCGGGGTCGGCGAGCACGCTCGAAAGGTCGAGGCGACGCGCCTTCGGATGGTCGGTGTCGCGCTGCCGGAGCAGTTCGACGTGGCCGACCATCTCCTCGACGGTGCGGAAGCCGAGTTCGGCCATTATCTCCCGAAGCTCCTCCGCGATGAACGCCATGTAGTTGATGACGTGCTCCGGTTCGCCGGGGAACCGCTCCCGAAGCTCCTCCCGCTGGGTGGCGATGCCGACCGGGCAGGTGTTGGCGTGGCAGTTGCGCGCCATCACGCAGCCGCTCGTGACCAGACTCGCCGTCCCGAACGAGTACTCCTCCGCGCCGAGCAGGGCCGCGACGGCGACGTCGCGGCCGGTCTTCAGGCCGCCGTCCACGCTGACGCGGATGCGCGAGCGAAGTCCGGTTTGGTGGAGCATCTGGTTGGCCTCGGCGAGGCCGAGTTCCCACGGCAGGCCCGCGTTCTTGATGGACGTGCGTGGACTCGCGCCCGTGCCGCCCGAGTGCCCGGAGATGTGTACGACGTCGGCTTTGGCCTTGGCGACGCCGGCCGCGACGGTGCCGACGCCCGCCTCCGAGACGAGTTTCACGTTGACCTCCGACCCGTCGCTTCCCGCCTTCAGGTCGTAGATGAGCTGTTTCAGGTCCTCGATGCTGTAGATGTCGTGTTGCGGCGGCGGCGAGATGAGGCCGACGCCCGGCGTCGCGTGGCGGACGTGCGCTATCATCTCGTTCACCTTCTTGCCGGGCAGATGGCCGCCCTCGCCGGGCTTCGACCCTTGGGCCATCTTGATCTGCACCTCGTCGGCCGACTGGAGGTAGCGGCTCGTGACGCCGAACCGCCCGCTCGCCACCTGTTTCACCGAACACTCTCGTTCGGTGTCGAAGCGCTCGGGGGGTTCGCCGCCCTCCCCGGTGTTCGACTTGCCGCCGATGCGGTTCATGGCGATGGCGTTGTTCTCGTGCATCTCCGGCGAGAGCGACCCGAGGCTCATCGCCGCCGTGGAGAACCGGGTCACGATGTCCTCGACGGGTTCGACTTCATCGAGGGGGACCGACTCGCAGGCGTCGGTGTCGAAGTCGAGCAGGCCGCGGAGCGTCTGCAGCGTCTCCTGCTGGTCGTTTATCTCCTCGGCGAACGCCTCGTACTCCTCGCCGTCGTTCCCGCGAACCGCGCGCTGGAGCGCGCCGACGGTTTTCGGATTCCACTGGTGGTGGATGCCGTTCGAGCGGTGTTCGTACTCGCCCCGTCGGTCGATGTTCGGGTCGTCGCCGAACGCGGTTTCGTGGCGCTCGCGCACGTCGTCCTCGATTTCGTCGATACCGATGCCTTCGGTGCGGTTCTCGGTGCCGGTGAAGTATTCGTCGACGAACTCGCCGTCCAGCCCGACCGCCTCGAATATCTGGGCACCGCGGTAGCTCTCGACGGTCGAGATGCCCATCTTCGCCATCGTCTTCAGCAGCCCGTTCTCCAGCGCCGAGACGTACTTGCCGATTGCCTCCTCCTCGTCCGCGCCGTCCGGTCCGGCCACCAAATCCTCGATGGTCCGGTAGGCGAGGTATGGGTTGACCGCCCCCGCGCCGTAGCCGACCAGCGTGGCGAGGTGGTGGACGGTTCGCGGGTCGCCGGACTCCACGACGAGGCCGGTTCTGGTCCGCAGTCCTTCGCGCACGAGGTGGTGGTGAACCGCGCCCGTGGCGAGCAGGGAGGGAATCGGGATTCGGTCCTCGCCCATCCCTCTGTCCGAGAGGACGACGATTTCGGCACCGTCCTCGACGGCGGTGCGGGCGTCGTCGCGGACCCGTTCGACCGCCGCTTCGAGGTCCGTGTCCGGGTCGAAGGTGATGTCGATGACTTCGGTCGGGAAGTCGGTTTCGAGCACCCCCGATAGCGCCTCGTCGGTCAACACGGGCGACTCCAGCACGAGTTGCCGCGCGTGGGCGGGCGACTCGCCGAGGAGGTTGCGCTGGCGGCCGAGACGGGTTTCGAGGCTCGTCACCAGTTCTTCGCGGATGTAGTCGATTGGCGGATTCGTCACCTGCGCGAACAGCTGCTTGAAGTAGGAAAAGAGCGGACGGTCGAAGTCGGAGAGTACCGACAGCGGCGTGTCGTCGCCCATCGAGCCGACGGGGTCCTTGCCCGCGCTGGCCATCGGTTCGAGGAGTTCGCTCAGTTCGTCGTGGGTGTAGCCCCAGGCGGCCTGTCCGGCACGGAGCGGGGCGGGGGACTCGGCGGTGTCGTCGGAATCACCCGCGTCGCGGAACGAGTTCGATTCCAGCCGCTCGGCCAGTCGGACCTGCTCGTTTTCGACCCACTCCGCGTACTTCTCGTCGGTCAGGTCGTCGAACACGGCCTCGTCCGAGACGATGCCGCCCTGTTCGGGGTCGGCGAGGAACAGCTGTCCCGGCTTGAGGCGTCCCCGCTCGACCACCTCGTTCGGTTCGAGGTCGAGGGCACCGGTTTCGCTCGCCATCACGAGTCGGTTGTCCGCCGTCACGTCGTACCGGCAGGGGCGCAATCCGTTGCGGTCGAGCACCGCGCCCACGCGGTCGCCGTCCGTCGCGGCGACGAGCGCCGGGCCGTCCCACGGTTCGACCAGAGAGGCGTGGAAGTCGTACCACGCGCGGCGGTCGCCGTCGGTCCGGTCGCGCCACGCCTCGGGGAGGAGCATGCGAAGCGCGTGGGGCAACTCGCGGCCGTCCTGCATGAGCAGTTCGAGGACGTTATCGACGACGGCCGTGTCGCTCTGGTCGAGCGTCGTCACGGGCGTGATGCGGTCGATGTCGTCGCCAAGGCGCTCGCTTTCGAGGTCGGTTTCGCGGGCGGCCATCCAGTTGCCGTTCCCCTGAATCGTGTTGATTTCGCCGTTGTGGACCACGCGCCGGTAGGGGTGTGCGAGGTGCCACGCGCCGAGCGTGTTCGTCGAGAACCGTGCGTGAACCATGGCGACCGAGGATTCGAAGCGTTCGTCGCGGAGGTCCGGGAAGTATCCCGTGAGTTGATCGCCCTTGAGAAGTCCCTTGTAGACGAGCGTCTTGCGGTCCAGCGAGCAGACGTAGAATCGGTCGGCGTCGTCGCGCGCTTCGACTCGCCGCTCCAGCGCGCGTCGGGCGACGTAGAGCGTCTCGTCGAACTCTTCGACGGACATTCCTTCCTCGGGGCGGACGAAACACTGGGCGATGACGGGTTCCGATTCGAGCGCCGTCTCGCCGAGGTCGTCGTTCTCGGTCGGGACCGTCCGCCAGTCGAAGACGGGGACGCCTTCCGCACCGAGAACCTCCTCGACAGTCGTCTCCAGTTCGGCGCGAACGTCTGCATCGCGCGGGAGGAACAACTGCCCGACGGCGTACGTCTCGGGGAGGTCGGAATCGAGTTCCGCGGCGAAAAACGAGTCCGGACGCTGGACGAGGATACCCGCCCCGTCTCCGGTGTTCGATTCCGCGCCGGTCGTGCCGCGGTGTTCGAGATTGGCGAGGAGCGACAGGCCGTCGGCGACGATTTCGTGGTCGGCGTCGGCGTCGAGGTCCATTACGACACCGACACCGCAGTTCGACCGCTGGTCGGTCGGGTCGACGAGAGAGTTGGTCATGTGCGAGCGCATGACAAACTGGCATAAGAGGTTTCTCCTGAAGGGAAAAGGGTGTGCTATTGTCAATATGTGTTCCTTATATATTGGGCGTTTACACGATAATGGGAGAGAAATAACTATGGTTGTAGTAAATGAGTACCAATTCGGACGAGATTATCGTCCGTTTCTCCTTTCCTCCGCAACTATCGAAAACTGCCCCTACTCGCTTTCGATGAGCGCTTCCAGGTCCTCGTCGTCGTAGTTGACCAGTAGTCTGGACTCGTCCTTGAACGTTTGGAGAACGACCTGCGTCGAGGAGTGTTCCACACCGTCGGTGTGGATGATGTCGTCGATGTACTCCTGTAAGTGGTCGTGGTCGCGGAGATGGGCGATTATCGTGAACGACTTGTCGCCGAGCATGAAGTACACCGTCTGAACGCCCGAAATCTCCGTCAGTTCATCGCCGATTTCGTCGTATCCCGGTCCGTAGGTGCTTCGGATTTCGGTGATAGCGGTCAGTTCGAGGCCGAGTTCGTGCGCGTCGATTTTTGAAACCGTCCCCGAGAGAATTCCCTGTTTTCGATACTTGTCCAACCGATAGTACACTGTCGAGGTACTGATACCGAGTTCGTCGCTCACTTCGTCGACGTCGATATCCCCCTCCCTGTCGAGCCAGCGTAGGATTTTGAAGTCCTTTTTGTCTAAATTGACTTCGGCCATACATAATCGATTGTAGTCGAGTTTCTAAAACTTTGCTAACGATTCGTGATTTGGATAAATGGTGTGCCTACGGATTACAACACGTGATACTGTGGTATACTGTCAAACCTCGCTTAGTTTCCGAATGTGAGACATTCAACAACCGCAATTCGCATTCATTTCGTGATCTTCCGACCTCGATTGTTTTGGAACCGTTATTGTTTTCAACCCATCACTTCTGGCCGCTCTGATTTCTTCAGGTGTCGCTCATCCGACCCGCGCGCCGCATGAGTACGTCCTGTGTAGCCACCGCCGGTTCGTCGCCGGGTCGCCGTTGGCGATAGCTGCCATCCGACTCCATCACCCAGCAGTTCCGATTGTCGGCCAGCATCGTTTCGAGAATCATCGACAGTTCCTCCCGAAGCGCCGGGTTCGTCACCGGTGTGATGGTTTCCACGCGTTTGTCGAGGTTCCTCGTCATCCAATCGGCGGACCCGATGAAGTACCGCGGGTCGCCGTCGTTGCCGAAGTAGAAGATTCTGGAATGTTCGAGGAACCGTCCGACGACGCTGTAGACGTCCACCGTTTCGCTCACCCCTTCGATGCCGGGACGAAGCCGACAGATGTCCCGAACGATGAGGTCGATATCGACGCCGTCCATCGCCGCTCGGTAGAGTTCTTCGACGATAGCCGGGTCTTCGAGCGAGTTCATCTTGGCGACGATGCGTCCCTCCTTCCCCTCGCGCGCCAACCCCGCCTCGGTGCGTATCATCTCGGTGAACCGCTCGCGCATGTTCCCCGGCGCGATGAGCAGTTTTCGGTACTTCTCGTGGCGGGTGTGGCCGGTGAAGTAGTTGAACAGGTCGCTCAGGTCCTGCCCGATTTCGCGGTCCGCGGTCAGCAGTCCGAGGTCGGTGTACGTCTTCGCCGTCTCCGAGTGGTAGTTTCCGGTGGCGATGTGGGAGTACAATTGCACGCCGTCTTCCTCCTCGCGGACGACGAGCGCGGTCTTGCTGTGGGTCTTGTAGCCGATGGTCCCGTACGCGACGTGGATGCCTTCCTCCTCCAACTTCTTGCCCCACTCCATGTTGTTCTCCTCGTCGAACCGCGCCTTGAGTTCGACCATCACCGCGACCTGTTTTCCGTTCTTCGCCGCCTCGATGAGGCTCTCGACGACCTTCGAATCGCTCGCGGTCCGATAGATGGAGAGTTTGATGGCGAGCACGTCGGGGTCCGTCGCGGCCTGCCGCAGGAACTTCTGGACCGTCTCCTCGAAGGAGTGATACGGGTGATGGACGAGCACGTCGTTGCGTCGAATCTCCTCGAACACGTCCACGGATTCGTCGGGGGTCCCGCCGGAGAGACGGGGATGGGGCTGTGGCGTCCACGGAGCGGTTTTCAGGTCGGATCGGTCACAGTCCGTCAGGTCCATGAAATCCCGGAAGTCGAGCGGTTCGGGGAGGCAGAACACCTCGCGTTCGTCCACGCCGAGTTGTTCGACCAGCAACTCCCGAACCTCGTCGGGCATCCCCTCCTCGATTTCGAGGCGGACGACGGTGGCGAACCGACGTTCGCGGAGCACCGACTCTATCATGTCGATGAGGTCCTCCGCGACTTCCTCGTCCTTTCCGACCTCCGCGTTTCGGGTGACGCGGAACGTGGAGTGGTCGATGATCTCCGTGCCCGGAAAGAGGAGGTCGAGGTTGGCCCGGATGACGTCCTCCAGCAGGACGTATCGCGTCTCGTCGCCTATTCGGACGAGACGCGGCCGGTTTTTCGGAATCTTCACGCGCGAAAAGGTCGTCTCCGACTCGTCGTCCTTCCGAGTCAGCACCGCCAACGAGAGGCTCAGGTTCGAGATGAACGGAAACGGATGGGCCGGGTCGAACGTCAGCGGCGTGAGCGTGGGAAGGACGGACGCCTCGAAATACTCGCGCAGGTCGTCTCGCTCCGCGGACGACAGGTCGTCGTACGACACGATTTCGATACCCGCGCCCGCCAGTTCGCCGTGAATCACGTCCCGATAACAGGACGACTGCTGGCGGAACATCTCCCGCGTCACGTCGAGAATTTCGTCCCACTGTTCCCGCGGCGTTCGACCGTCGGGCGACAGTTCGGTCACGTCGGCCGCCATCTGCTGTTTCAGGCCGCCGACCCGCTTGCGGAAGAACTCGTCCATGTTCGTCGTGAAGATGGCGAGGAACTTCACTCGCTCCAGCAGCGGGTTGCGCTCGTCCATCGCTTCGTGGAGCACCCGCTTTTGAAATTCGAGTTGGCTCAACTCTCGGTTCAGGTAGTACTCGGAGTCCGTCAGGTCGATGGCCGCGTTTTCGGACGTCGTTTCCTCGTCATCGTCGTCCGGTAACTCGTGTTGTGGCATGACTGGTCGCGGAGGGGGGTTTTCTGGGACCGATGGTTCAGCGGGTTCGAGGGTTCAGTGGGACCGAGGGGTGACGATGGAGTCGTCGCTTCTGCTCGTGTCCGTTCGCTGGGACGGCCGGGTGACGAACTCGTCGGCCCGATACTCGTAGGCCGTGAGCGTCCCGCCGTAGACACACCCCGTGTCCAACCCGACGGCCCACTCCCGTTCGACCGGTCGTTCGAGGACGGTGTGACCGAAGAACACCCGTCGCGGCCCGTCGTACTCCTCGAACCAGAACGGTCGGTCGTAGCTTCCGTCCGGGTCCAGCGAGCGCGTCGTTTCGAGGTCGTCGATTGAGTGTTCCGAAAGCGGCTTTCGCGGGTCCACGCCGCCGTGAACGACGAGCGCGTCGGCCCACGAAATCGCCGCCGGAAGGCTCCGAACGTACTCGATTTCGGCCTCCCCGAACTCGTCCAGTTCGACGTCCCCGTCGAGGAGTTTCTGCTCGTTGTTTCCGCGAACCGAGCGGAAGTTGTCGTTCTCCCGAACCAACTCGACGACGCCGATGCTGTCGGGACCTTTGCGAATCAGGTCGCCGACGAACACCACGAGGTCGTCGGCGGACGGCGCGAGGTCGTCGAGAAGCGATTCGAGTTCCGGCAAACAGCCGTGGACGTCGCCGACGACGTAGATGTCCTCCCACTCGTCGGCGTCGATTCGTTCGTGTGGCACCCCGTCGTCGAACGTCGGACTCGAAACCATTGTTGTAGTAGCGACCGCTCGCCGCATCGGTGAGCGGCCTTTCGACGGAACACAACCGGTCCGCGGTATAAACGGTTTATAATACCCGTCAGGAGGCGTCAGAGCAATCCGTATGTGAATTTATACCAATAGCTCACGAACTGGATTCCTCGACCGCCCGCTCCCGCAACTCCGTTCGCTGAATCTTCCCGGTCGTCGTCTGAGGCAGTCGGGCGACGAACTCGATTCGACGCGGATACTCGTACTCCGCGAGGCGGTCCCGGACGAGGGTTCGTATCTCCTCGCGGAGCGCGTCGGTCCCCTCGACTCCCGAAACGGGTTGGACGAACGCCGCGATGATTTCCCCGCGCGTGTCGTCCGGGACGCCGACGACGCCGACCTGTTCGACCGACTCGTGTTCGAGGACGGCTTTCTCGATTTCGCCGGGTCCGACGCGGTAGCCGCTCGTGATGATGAGGTCGTCGTCGCGCGATTTGAACCAGATGTAGTCGTCCTCGTCCTGCACCGCGAGGTCGCCGGTGAGGTGCCAGTCGCCGACTCGAACCGACTCGGTTTTCTTCGGGGCGTTCCAGTACTCCTCGAATATCGCGGGTTCGGTGGGGTTTCGCACCGCGATTTGGCCGACCTCGCCGCGCGGTAGTTCCTCGCCGGTGTCGGGGTCAACGATGGCGACGTCGTGGCCCGGAACGGGTTTCCCCATGCTCCCCGGTTTCGCCTCGAACCAGTCCCCACAGTTGGCGACGAGCAGGTTCGCCTCCGTCTGGCCGTACAGTTCGTTCACCGCGACGCCCGCCAGTTCCTCTTCGGCCCACGCCAGAATCTCGGGTGTCAGCGGTTCGCCGCCGGTACTGATGGCGTCGAGGTCGAGGTCGTAGGCGTCGGTCGGGTCGGGCACTTCCATCATCATGCGGATGGCCGTCGGCGGGATGAACGCGTCCGTCACGCCGAACTCCTCCACGAGTTCGAACGCCTCCTCAGCGTCGAACTTCCCCATCGGATAGCCGACGACCGGGCGGCCGTAGTGCCACGAGGAAAAGAGCAGGTCGCCGAGCGCGCCGATCCACGCCCAGTCCGCGGGTGTCCACGCCACCGTCTTCCCGAGGACGTTTCGCTCGAAAACCATCGAGTACGTCGGGCAGTGACCCACCCACACGTGGTGCCCGTGGAGAACCCCCTTCGGCGGCCCGGTGCTACCGCTCGTGTACATGACGATTGCGGGCGTCTCGGGCGTCGTCTCCGCGAGGTCGAACGAGCGCCCGCCGTCCCGAAGCAGTTCCTCGAAACTCCGTGCATCGCCCCCGTCCATGTCCTCGTCCACGTCCTCGTCCCCGTCCACCTCGACCACGTGTTCGAGGTCGGGGCAGTCGTCTCGAACTTCGTCCACCGTCGGGCGAACCGACGCGTCCACCACGGCGACCGTCGCGCCGCTGTCGTCGAGTCGGTAGCCGAGCGCCTCGGAGCCGAACAGCACCGATAGCGGTACCGACACCGCGCCGAGCTTCCAGCACGCGAGGTGGGTGATGGGATTTTCGGGTTTCTGCGGGAGGGCGACCGCGACCCTATCGCCGAATCCGACACCGAGGTTCGAGAGGGCGTTTGCGACCCGATTCGACAGCACGTCGATGTCGTGGAAGGTGTACGTCTCCCGTCGGCCGTCGGGGTAGGCTTGGAACAGCGCCACGGACCCCTTCGGGTCGTCGTGCTTTCGGAGCAGGTCGTGTGCGGCGTTGAAGCTCTCGGGGAGGTTCCACGAGAAGTTCTCGCGGGCGGCTTCGTACGTGTCGTCGAGTGTGACGTACCGCGGCATGGTACCTCGTTGCACGCGCGGGACTATCTAATCCAAGGTTCACATATCACGGTCCACTCCACGGTTCACCTGTCTCGGTCGGCACCTCGGCGAGAAAAGGGAGTCCGCGTCTTCAGTCCAGTTCAGTTCAGTACGACTTGGCGAAGTAGGCCGTCTCCTCGGCCTCGTCGCCGCAGATGGAACACTCGTCGCCGCACGGTTCCTCGTCGCGGTCGAGGGGCACCATGACGATTTCCGCCGAAATCTGGTCTTTGATTTCGGCCTCGCAGTCCTCGTCGCCGCACCACGCGGTTTTCACGTAGCCGCCGTGCTGACCGATGGTGCCGAGGATGTCGGCGCGGGAGTCGGCTTCCCGGATGTTGTCTTCGAGGTTCTCCTCGGCCGCCTCGTACATCTTGTCGAACACCGCGTCGAAGTGGTCCTCGACGGTCTCGGTGATGTCCGCGCGGTCCTCCACGACGTTCTCGCCGTCGGGTCGGTGAACGACCGTAATCTCGTCGTCCTCGACCTCGTGCGGGCCGATTTCGAAGCGGACGGGGACGCCCTTCAGTTCCCACTCGTTGAACTTGAAACCGGGGTTGCGCTCGTCGCGGTCGTCGAGTTCGACGCGGACGCCCGCCTCTTCGAGGTCCTCGGCGATACCCTCGGCGTACGAGAGCACCTCTTCGCGGTTTTCCTCCTGCCAGATGGGGACGATGACGACCTGCTCGGGCGCGAGCGTGGGCGGACAGACGAACCCTTGTTCGTCGCTGTGGGTCATGATGAGTGCCCCGAGCGCGCGCCACGACAGCCCCCACGAGGTGGTGTGGGCCACGCGCTCGTCCTCGTTCTCGTCGGTGAAATAGAGGTCGTACGCCTCTGCGAAGCCCTGCCCGAGGTAGTGGCTCGTCGCGCCCTGCACCGACTTGCCGTCGGGCATGAGCGCCTCGACGGTCGTCGTGGTGTCCGCGCCGGGGAACTTGTCGTGTTCGGGCTTGCGGCCGGGCATGACCGGAATCGCCAGCACCTCCTCGAAGACCCGCTGGTACTGCTCGAGGCGGGTCATCGTCTCGTCCCACGCCTCCTCCTCGGTCTCGTGGGCCGTGTGACCTTCCTGCCAGAGGAACTCCTTCGTGCGGAAGAACGGCTTGGTGTCCGTCGCCTCCCACCGAATCACGCTACACCACTGGTTGAGTCGGAGCGGCAGGTCGCGGTGGCTCCGCACCCACTGGCTCATGAACGGCGTGATGATGCTCTCGCTGGTGGGGCGGAACGCGAGGCGCTCGTCCAGTTCGTCGTGCCCGCCGTGGGTGACCCACGCGACTTCCGGGTCGAACCCTTCCACGATGTCGCTCTCGCGTTCGAGGTAGCTCTCGGGGATGAGCGCGGGGAAGTAGGCGTTCTGCGCGCCCGTGTCTTTGAACCAGCCGTCGAGGTGGTCCTGCAGGCCCTCCCAGAGGGCGTACCCGCGGGGCCGGGTCACGATGAACCCGCCCATCGGCGCGTAGTCGGCGAGACCCGCCTTCAGAACCACTTCGGCGTACCAGTCGCCGGGACTGTACGATTTGGACTCGGTGATGCCGAGTTCCTGGTCGTCGTTGCTCATTACTCCTATCCAGTCCGGTTGCACTCTTAAATGTCCTGAAGCGACGGCAAGGAGGGGTGATTTTGGACGTTCGAGGAGTGCGTTTACTTCTTCGGAGGTAGTCTGGTTTCGCTGTGATTGCAGTTACTGAGAAGCAGATCTCGAAAGCCCCCGCCACGCTCGCGGTTGCTCAGTGACATCTCTCCTTGACTCACTTCGTTCGCCAGCGTCGAGAGGGGTCACTGAGACAACCACGATGAACGCGAGACCGGACGGCCCCTTTCATTCCCACCCGACCGCAACCGCCCCGAACCACATCCTCCCCAACCGACTCCTCCGCTCGTCGCTGGCGCTCCTCGGTCGTCATCCCTCGCGCGGCTTCGAGGGGTTGGTTCGGCCGTCCGCACCGCTGGTTCGCGGTTTCGCCAGACTCCGTCTGGCTGACTGCCGAGCGTTGCTCGGCAATTTCACCGCTCACCCAGAGGTTTCGAAGAAACCTCGCTGGCCTCACCACCCCATCAGCGCGCGCCACTGTGGAAATTCGTCCGCGAGATAGGGACCAGCCACACTGGCGCGTGCGTCAGAAGGCCCGCAACCGACCGCAGGTTGCGGGCCGCCTGGCCAGCGCGAGGGACGACTGAGCGCACGCGAAGGAGTCGGTTGGGGAGGCGTGTGGGCGGTAGCGGTTGCGGTTTCATTGACGTCTGTATTTGCAATCACAGCAATACAGCCACGAATCGTAGCGAACGGACGGATTGCAGACGAGTACCGAACACGATTCGTCAATAGACGCGAATTCGCACTCAAAATTCCACGCCGGTTTCCAACTCCTCTTCGAGCATCTCGTCGCCGTCCGAATCGAACCGGAACCACCCGGAAAACGGCTCTCCCGAGAGCAAATACGGCATCCAGAGGCGGTCGTCCTCCCACATCTCGCCGTAGGGAATGTCCTCGACGTCGAACCATCGCGGGTCGGCCTCCTCGGTCTCTTGGGGGGCTCCCGAAAATTCCTCGGCGCGGAAGACGTGGACGAACATCTCCGGATTCTCGCCGAAGACGAACTCGAACTCGCCGACCTTGGTCGGATTCTCAACGGAGACGCGAACCTCCTCCTCGACCTCACGAACCGCGGCCTCGCGGGGCGTCTCGCCGTCCTCGACTTTTCCGCCGGGACCGACGAGTTTCCCCTCGCCGAGGCCGCGTTTCTTGCGGATGAGGAGGATTTCGTCGCCGCGAATCGGATAACAGAGCGTCGCGGGTTGCATGTCTGTTCGCTGTCACTCCGATTTAATCAGTGTTCCGAACGGTCGGAGGGGCCGGGGCGAACCCTTTTACGTTCAGCCAATCAACACGAAATCATGAAAGCGCCGGTCATCAGCGCACCCACGGGCGGACCGAAGCGCCGGTGGTTCAAGTGGCTCGGAGCGTTCATGCTGTTGCTGAACGCCGGTTTTCTCGTCCTGTTCGGACCGCGCGCGTTGTCCCACCTCGAACAACTCGCGCAGTTCGGAGTCGGCATCCTCGGCGGTCTCCTGTTGATACTTTCGGGTGTCGAACTGCCGTGGGACGTGGGCTGGTATCGGTTGGCCGGTCTGGGATACGTTTGCCTCGCGGTGTCGTTCCTGTTCACCGGCGTTCTCGCCGACAACGGACTCGGCTGGATTGCGGTGAACGCGGTCGGCGCGCTTTCGCTCGCCTTCTTCGGCTTCGACATGATGCGCGGCGGGCGACATTTCAAAGTGGACGCAGACGCCGAGGTCTAACTCACTTCACCGAAAACGGACTTTCGCCTTCCGTCCAGTCCCACCCCGGCAGTCGCGTCTGGAATCCGGCGGCGAGGGCGGCGTCCAAGTCGTCCACGCCCGCCGCCTCGTCGTCCACGTGGTGCATGATGTCCGCGTAGTGGAACGTGGCCTCGCCGAGCAGGCGGAGGGGTTGGTTCCCGGCAATCATTCCGGCGAGTTCTCGCCCGAGGAGTTCGTCCACGACGAATCCGGGGTAGTCGTTTTCGACGTCGAGGTCACGGAGTAGGGCGACGAGTGCGGCGACGTTCACCGCGAGGTCGCCGTCGGCGAACACGGCGTCCACTTCGCGTCGGTAGTCGGCGACGGAGACGGAATCGACCTCCGTGCCGAACGCCTCGCCGAGGTTCGCTCGAACGTCGTCGATGAGCGATACGACTTCCGTTCGTTCCCGGACCCACTCGTGTTCGTCCGCGACGGTCGCAGGGGAGAGTTGCATGGGGAATACGTCGTGGAGAGTAGATTTAGGGGTTTTGAGAAGGCTTTTATAACCACACCGTTTAGTGGGGGATAAGCGGGTTTTCCTGTGTCACCCATGAGCAGTTTGCTTTCGGAGACCAGGACCACATTATGCGCGTTGACGCGTATGCTCCAATCCCGCAGAACAAGCGAGACAATCTATGCTGTGCTGTATACGTCGTAGTGGTCACGGTGTTCGAAACCACCGACTGCGACAATCCCAGATACGCCGGACCAACAGCATTCGCTCTCCCAACGGACGAAGCGGACTGTTTTCACCATGAGTAAAGTAGAGCAACAACTCGAAGACCTCAAAGCAACGATTACGAGCGAACTCCCGAGCGACATTTCGGTATCCGACGTCAAGTACGAAGGGCCGGAACTCGTCGTCTACACGCGCGACCCGAAGAAGTTCGCGCGCAACGGCGACCTGATCCGAAAGCTGGCGAGCCAACTGCGAAAGCGCATCACGGTTCGCCCCGACCCCGACGTCCTCTCACGCCCCGACACGGCGCGCGAGGACATCCTTGACGTCATCCCCGAGGAAGCGGGCGTGACGGACCTCGACTTCCACGCCGATACCGGCGAAGTCGTCATTCAGGCCGAGAAACCCGGCATGGTCATCGGCAAGCACGGGAGTACGCTCCGAGAGATAACCCAAGAAGTCGGCTGGACGCCCGAAGTCGTCAGGACGCCGCCCATCGAATCCTCGACGGTTTCCAATGTCCGGAACTTCCTCAAACAGGAACGCGACGACCGTCGCAACATCCTGGAGAAGGTCGGCCGACAGATACACCGCGAGGAGATGAGCGACGAGGAGTGGGTCCGCGTCACGACGCTCGGCTGTTGCCGCGAAGTCGGTCGGGCGAGCTTCATCCTCTCGACGCCCGAAACCCGCATCCTCATCGACTGTGGCGACAAGCCCGGTTCCGACGACGTGCCGTACCTCCAAGTCGAGGAGGCGCTCGGCGCGGGTGCCGCCACCATCGACGCCGTGGTGCTCACCCACGCTCACCTCGACCACAGCGCGCTCATTCCGCTCCTGTTCAAGTACGGCTACGACGGCCCGATTTACACGACCGAACCGACCCGCGACCTGATGGGACTGCTCCAACTCGACTACCTCGACGTGGCCGCGAAGGAGGGCCGCGTCCCGCCGTACGAGAGCGAGATGGTTCGGGAAGCGCTCAAACACACCATTCCGCTGGAGTACGGCGACGTCACTGACATCGCGCCCGACGTGAAACTCACGTTCCACAACGCGGGTCACATCCTCGGCTCCGCGGTGACGCACTTCCACATCGGCGACGGCCTGTACAACGTGGCGTTCTCCGGCGACATCCACTACACCGACACGCGCCTGTTCAACGGCGCGGTGAACGACTTCCCGCGCGTCGAAACGCTCATCCTCGAATCGACCTACGGCGGTCGGAACGACTACCAGACCGACCAGAAGGATTCGGAGGAGAAACTCAAGAAGGTCATCAACGAGACGTACGAGAAGGGCGGCAAGGTCGTCATCCCCGCGTTCGCGGTCGGTCGGTCACAGGAGATGATGCTCGTCATCGAGGAGGCGATGCGAAACGGCGACATCCCGGAGATGCCCGTCCACCTCGACGGGATGATATGGGAGGCGACGGCCATCCACACGACGTACCCCGAATACCTGCGCGACGACCTCCGAGACCGTATCTTCCACGAGGACGAGAACCCGTTCCTCGCGCCGCAGTTCAACCACATCGACGGCGGCGAGGAGGAACGACAGGACGTCGCGGACGGCGACCAGTGTATCATCCTCTCGACTTCCGGGATGGTCACCGGCGGTCCCATCATGTCGTGGCTCGAACACATCGGCCCGGACCCGGACAGCACGATGGTGTTCGTCGGTTACCAGGCACAGGGAACCCTCGGTCGCCGCATCCAGAGCGGGTGGGACGAAATCCCGATCAACGGACGCGGCGGTCGGAACAAGACGCTCAACCTCGAACTCGACGTGGAAACCGTGGACGGCTTCTCCGGCCACGCCGACCGCGCCGGGTTGATGAACTTCGTCAAGACGATGAACCCCCGCCCCGAGAAGGTGCTCTGTGTCCACGGCGACGAGAGTTCCACCCAAGACCTCTCCTCGTCGCTCTACCACGACTTCAACATCCGCACGTTCGCGCCGAAGAATCTGGAGACGTTCCGGTTCAAGTGAACGCCGGAACTCGGTTCTGAGACGCCCCGTTCGTCCGTTTTACGGCTCTACGTGGAACCGTTCGGACGCCGAACGCCGAACGAACTGCGAGCGGACGACTGGTTTTGAGGATTCGTTTCAGTGTTCGACGTACTCCACCAGCACGCCGCCCGTCGATTTCGGGTGGAGGAACGCCACGTCGTGACCCCACGCGCCGGGTCGCGGTTCCTCGTCGATGCATTCGACGCCGTGCTCGCGCGCCGTTTCGAGCGCGCCCTCGATGTCGTCGGTTTCGAGCGCGACGTGGTGGATTCCCGCCCCGTTCTTGTCGAGATACCGAGAAATCGTTCCGTCTTCGAGCGGTTCGAGCAGTTCGAAGTAGCTGCCACCGAAATCGAGGAAGACGACGCGGAGTCCGTCGAACTCCTCCTCGTGGGCGACGGGGGCGTCGAACAGCGCTTCGTACGTCTCCGCGAGTCCGGCCGCATCGTCGGTTGCGATGCCGATGTGGTCTATCTGCATGCGGAAACGATGGCCGTATCGCGGCATAACGGTGGTGATTCGGCCGACCGGATTGCCGCGAGGTGGGAATTATTAGGCGTACCGTGCATGATAGTATCCGATGGAACCCACTGCCTTGCGAGCCGACATCCCCGCGCTCGAACGGACGACGTACATGAACACGGGCGCGAGCGGCCCCAGCCCGACCCGCGTCGTCGAGGCCAACGAATCCTGTCTCGAACGCCACGAGTACGAGACACCGGCCGACGAGGGGATGTATCCGTTCACGTTCGACGTGCTGGACCGGACCCGGAAGACGGTCGCCGACCACCTCGGCGCGACCGCCGAGGAAATCGCGCTGACCCAGAGCACGACGGACGGCATCAACCGAATCGCCGCCGCGCTCGATTGGGAGTCCGGCGACCGCGTCGTTCGAACCGACCTCGAACACTCCTCGGGCATCCTCCCGTGGAAGCGGTTGGAGCGACAGGGCGTGGAGACGGACGTTCTTTCGAGCGAGGACGGACGACTCGACCTCGATGCGGTGAAAGACGCCGTAACCGACGCGAAACTCGTCTGTTTCAGCGCGCTGACGTGGACGCACGGGACGATGCTTCCGGTGCGGGAACTCACCGACATCGCCCACGATGCGGGTGCGCTCGTTCTCGTGGATGCCGTGCAGTGTCCCGGCCAGATGGCGCTCGACGTGACCGAATGGGACGCCGATTTCGTCGCCGGTGCCGGTCACAAGTGGTTGTTGGGGCCGTTCGGTGCCGGATTCGTCTCCGTCCGTTCGGGAGCGGAACGCCATCTGAACCCGGCCCACATCGGCTATCGGAGCGTCGAGGACCCCAACGCCGAGGCGTACGCCTACGAACCCGGCGCGCACCGACTCGAAGTGGGAACCGTCTCGCCCGCACCGTACGCCGGACTGGGGGAAGCCATCGACGTCATCGAGGAAGTCGGGTACGACACCATCGAGAGCCGAATCCGGGAACTAACCGACCGACTGAAAGAGGGCCTCGTCGCGTCCGACGACGCGCGATTGCTGAGTCCCCGCGAGTACGAGTCCGGCCTCGTGACCTTCGAAGTGGACGACCCGGACGCGTTCGTCGAACGACTCGCTGGCGAGGGGATTCGCATCCGCTCGCTGCCGTATCCGACCAACTCCGTCCGCGCCTCCGTCCACGTGTTCAACACGGCGGACGACATCGACGCGCTGTTGGCGTACGTCTGAGTGCCGAGCTACGGTCCCTCCTCTCCTCGAATCGGGCCGACCGTACCCCATACGTTCATCGTGTCAGAGGTTGTCGTGGAATGCGTCCGTCGGACCGAGGAGTTCGGTATCGGCCGACGGTGGGGGAAGAAGGATGTCTCACGACACGCAACGAAAGGGATACGTTATCGCCGTCGACGGGATAACCGACGTGGACCGCTTCATGGACGAGTACCTCCCTGCCACCGGGGAGACGATTGCGGACCACGATGGCGAGGTACTCGTCGGCTCGACTGATATCGACGTGATAGAAGGCGACTGGGACCACTCCTTGACCGTCGTCCTCGAATTCCCGTCCGTCGAAGCCGCCGAGGAGTGGTACAACGACGATACCTATCAGGAACTCAGGCAGGTTCGCCACGAGACCTGCGAGTACACCGATTTGATAATCACCGCCTCGTTCTCGCCCGACGACCTCGGCTGAAGAGGTACTCAGCAAGCACTTTTCGAGACGGGTCGAGGGAGTTCGACTCGCCCGATTAAATCGCCGTGCCCGGCCGATACTCGCCGAACACGTCCCGGAGTTCGTTACAGATTTCGCCCACCGTCGCGTAGGCCTTCACCGCGTCCACGATGTACGGCATGAGGTTGTCGTTCCCCTCCGCGGCCTCGCGGAGCGCGGTCAGCGTCTCCTCGACTTCCCCGTCGTCCCGTTCCTCACGGACCTCGTTCAGGCGGTCTATCTGTCGGCGTTCGTCCTCCTCCGTGACCTCCTGGATGTCCATCTCGGGTTCCTCGTCCACCTCGAACTCGTTGACGCCGACGATGGTCCGCTCGCCGGACTCTATCTCCTGTTGGCGGTCGTAGGCCACGTCCTGAATCTGGCGCTGGACCCACTGGCTCTCGATGGCCGAGCGCATGCCGCCCTTCTCGTCGATGGTGTCGAGCAGGTCGAACGCCTCTTCTTCCAAGTCGTCCGTGAGCGCCTCGACGTAGTAACTCCCGGCCAGCGGGTCGATGGTGTCCGCCACGCCGCTCTCGTGGGCCAGAATCTGCTGGGTGCGGAGCGCGGTCCGTACGCTCTCTTCCGTCGGCAGCGCCAGCGCCTCGTCCTTGCCGTTCGTGTGCAGGCTCTGGGTCCCGCCGAGAACCGCCGCCAGCGCTTGGTACGCCACGCGGACGACGTTGTTCTCTATCTGTTGGGCGGCGAGCGTCGACCCCGCCGTCTGGGTGTGGAACTTGAGCTGTTTCGATTTGGGGTTCTCCGCGCCGAAGCGTTCCTCCATGATGGTCGCCCACATCCGCCGCGCGGCGCGGAACTTCGACACCTCCTCCAGAATGTCGTTGTGCGCGTTGAAGAAGAACGAGAGTTGCGGCGCGAACTCGTCCACGTCCAATCCCGCGTCGAGCGCGGCCTCGACGTACTCGATACCGTTGCCGAGCGTGAACGCGAGTTCCTGTGCCGCCGTCGCGCCCGCCTCGCGGACGTGATAGCCGGAAATCGAGATGGTGTTGAACTTCGGCACCTCCTCGGCGCAGAACTCGAAGATGTCCGTGATGATGCGCATCGACGGTTCGGGCGGGAAGATGTACGTGTTCCGCGCGATGTACTCCTTGAGCAGGTCGTTCTGAATCGTTCCGCGGAGCTGTTCGCGGGAGACGCCCTGCCGGTCGCCCACCGCGATGTACATCGCCAACAGCACTGACGCGGGCGCGTTGATGGTCATCGACGTGCTCACCTCGTCCAGCGGAATCCCGTCGAACAGCGCCTCCATGTCCGCGAGCGAGTCGATTGCGACGCCCGACTTCCCGACTTCCCCCGCCGACATCGCGGCGTCGGAGGTGTAGCCCATCTGCGTCGGCAGGTCGAACGCCACCGACAGCCCCGTCTGGCCGTTGTCGATGAGGTAGTGATACCGCTCGTTGGTCTCTTCGGCCGTCCCGAACCCGGCGTACTGGCGCATCGTCCAGAGTCGCCCGCGGTACATCGTCGGGTAGACGCCGCGGGTGTAGGGGTCCTCGCCCGGATAGCCGAGGTCCTCCTCGTAGTCCGTGTCGGCGACGTCGTTCGGCGTGTAGAGGCGCTCTACCGTCTGTCCGTCCGTGTCGGTCGTGAACTCCTCCTTTCGCTCGCCGAACCGCTCCAGCGTCGGGTCGAGCGTCTCCGCTTCCCACTCGTCTTTCCCCCGGCGGATTTCGTCGAGGTCGTCCGCGTCAAACATTGCCTGAACTGTTGTCGACGATTCGTCTTAAGGATTGACGGACGACTTCGAGGGCGACAGAAGAATGTAGTCGTTCGATACGTGTAGACGTCCGTTTCGATGGCGACGAGAAGACGGTAAGACAAGTAAAGTCCTGAAAGCCCTTGTCAGTGTACGACACGACAGAGAATCAGAGGCACGCGAATCTGGACAAACTACGTCGGCGCGTGCGTCAACGGGCCTGAGGCCATTGCGGCCGAAGGTCCGTTGAGTACCATGCGAGGGATGACTGAGCGGATGCGAAGGAATCGGCTGGGGAGGATGTGGCCGTCGCGGTGCCGTGCTGGGTGGGATTGAAAGGGGCCGTCCGGTCGCGTTTGCTGTGGTCGTCTCGGTGACCCCTATCGCGGACCTCTCCGCACCGCTCGGTCCGCGATATGTCGGCGAGCGACCGCGACCGGACGGGAGCTTTCGAAAACTGCTTCTCACGGACGTCAATCACCGTTCCATCAAAAACGACATGCGACGACCGGGCGGGGGCTTTCGGAGTTTACTCTACGCCGTCATTTTTGAAATCCGACGGAAAAATCCCTGTTTGTAGACGTGGGAGAGAACCTGATGGTGAAAAATCTACGTTTAGTGGTCGTCTTCGCGCCACTTGTGTTCGCACTCGGTACAGACGAAAAAGCGGGTCTCGCTCTCGTCGGCCGAGCGAATCTGCTGGAGGTACCAGTAGGCCTGGTCGTTGTCGCAGTTAGGACACTGCACCTCGGTCGTCGGGAGGCCGTTGCTGCCGCCGCCGCTCTCGATGATTTCGCTCGCCTCTTGGTCCTCGGTGATGACGTACTCCGAGGCGTCGCCCCGCGGAGTCTCGTGGCCGCAGCTACCACAGACCCAGAACCCGTCGTTTGCTTTCATCATGGAACCGCACTCGTCACAGAACTCCATTGTTGTCCCGGACTAACAAACGCGGCCATTTAAGTAGCGTGCTTTCCGCGCTTTTTTCGCTTATCCCTCCCCCTCCGACTGGTACGGTTCGCCGACCGCTTCGCGCGGGAGAACGTTGTTGATCTCCGTTTCGAGGTCGCGCGCGGACTCGTACTCCTCTTGGTCGGTCTGGGCGATGAGGCCGCCGAGGTTCTCCTCGCCCTCGGCGAGGACGAGCGTCGTCTCGTCCAACTCGATGGCCGCGTCCTCCCGCAGAATGGGATAGGAGAGTTCTCGAAGCACCGACTCGACCCGATTGTATTTGACTCTTTGTGCCATGGTAGCACAGACGCCCCGGTCGTGCTTAGGTGTTATCGCGTTCCTTCTCGAACCGCCGTTACCGCTCCCTCACCCCCGCGATTGCTGCCACGACGACCGCCATCACAACTGTCTTCACCGTGCAGTCGGTATTTCGACTCGAATGTTCAGTGTGGACAGGCGAGTGCTAGCTTTGGCGATTGCACGGATGGCCGACTCGGCTGGCAATTCGTTTCTCATCATCGTTCTCCCGCTCTACATTACCAGCGGCGTGATAACCGGGAATTCTTTCGGACTCACCGCGACGGCCATCACGGGCATCGTCCTCTCCCTGTTCGGTTTCTTGAACAGCTTCACGCAACCGTTCGCGGGATACCTCTCGGACAAATCCGAGCGGCGGAAAGTGTTCATCCTGCTCGGACTGGGAATTCTGGCGGTGACGAACTTCTCGTTCTCCTTGGCCAGTAGCTACCCCGCGCTCGTCGCCATTCGCGCCGTTCAGGGTATCGGCGTGGCCTTCACCATCCCGTGCACCATCGCGCTCGTCAACGACCTCGCGTCGGACGAGAACCGCGGCGGAAACATGGGCGTGTTCAACACGTTCCGACTGCTCGGATTCGGTGCCGGGCCGATAGCGGCCGGTGCGCTGGTTCACAACGGTCCCTACACCGTGGCTGGCATCCACATGACCGGCTTCGAATCCGCCTTCTACATCGCCTCCTTGGGGGCGCTCATCAGCTTCGCGCTCGTCACGCTGCTCGTGAGCGACCCCGAACAGGCCGACGCCGAGGCGGCCGACGACTTCTCCATCACGATTCTCGGCTCGCGCGGCGGTCTCGACCCCATCTTCACGCTGGCGCTCGCCTCGCTGTTCATGGCCATCAGCATCGCGTTGATTTCGACGCTGGAGACGACCATCAACCGGCGACTCGGACAGAACGAACTGTGGTTCGGCATCGAGTTCGCGGCGTTCGTCCTCGCACAGGTCGCCCTCCAGACGCCCATCGGCCGTGCGACGGACCGCTACGGCCGAAAACAGTTTATCGTCGCCGGACTCGTCCTGCTCATCCCCGCCACGGTGGTACAGGGCTTCGTCGGAACGCCGGTGGAGATGCTGATCGCCCGACTCGTACAGGGCGTCGCCGGTGCGCTCGTGTTCGCCCCCGCGCTGGCGCTCGCGGGCGACATCGCACGAAAGGGACAGTCCGGGACGCAACTCTCCCTTCTCACCATGGCGTTCGGTCTCGGCACCGCCATCGGGCCGCTCTCCTCGGGATTCCTCGTCAAGTTCGGCTTCCAAGTGCCGTTCGAAGTCGGCGGCGTCCTCGCGGCGCTCGGGGCCGCCCTCGTCTACACGCAGGTCGAAGAGACGGTTACGAAACCCCCGGACGCCCGTCCGACGCCACAGGATTGAAAACGCTCTTTCCTCAGTCGAAGTTCGGGTCCCTGTCCTCGACGAACGCCGCCATCCCCTCCCGCTGGTCGTGCGTGCCGAACAGCGAACTCCACAGCCGACGCTCGTAGCGCAGTCCCGCCGACTGGGTTCCTTCCTGTACCTGATTCAGCGCCTCCTTCGCGGCTTGCAGGGCGAACGCCGGGCGTTCCGCGAGGTCGGTCGCCATCTCCTCTACGTGGGCGTCGAGTTCGTCGGGAGCGACGACTTCGCCGATCAGCCCCATCTCGTGGGCGTCCTGGGCGTCGATGCGCTCGCCGAAGAAGATGAGCCGACGGGCGAGTTCGTCGCCGACCAACCGCGAGAGGCGCTGCGTGCCGCCCCATCCGGGGATGATGCCGAGGTCGATTTCGGTCTGACCGATGACGGCGTTCGAACTCGCCACCCGGAGGTCACACGCCAGCGCGAGTTCACACCCGCCCCCGAACGTGTAGCCGTTGATGGCGGCGATGACGGGCGCGGGAAACGCTTCGAGCGAGTCGGCGACGTCGTGGCCCAACTCCGCGTACTCCTGTGCGTCGGTCACGGAGAGGTCCTGCATGTAGCTGATGTCGGCTCCGGCGATGAACGCCTTCTCGCCCGCCCCCGTGAGGACGAGCGCGCGGGCACCGTCCGCCTCCGCTTCGTCGATGGCCTCGCGGAGCGCGTGGAGCGTTTCGACGTTCAACGCGTTGAGTCGGTCGGGGCGGTCGACCGTGAGCGTCGCAACGTCGTCCGAAAACTCGTATCGTACCGTGTCCCATTCGGGCATGCGTGGGATGTCTCGGGGTATTCGGTTAATCGTTGCGGACGGGCGGGTGACGGCGACGGGCCCGCGCTCACCCCGTGATTCCTCGTGTCGCTTCGGAACTGGGAAATAACCCCCCGTCATAATCACGCGACAATGACGTTGTCCGAGGAGGCCCGCGACCGTCTCGCCGATTTGGTCGAACTCCAACCGACGAAAAACAGCGAACTGCAGGACCGCTGGGGGTTGGAGAGCGGGAGCGAAGTGCACCAGTATCTCGAAAGCGAACTGAAGGAGTACTACTACCGCGACGAGAACAGCTACATCCGCGCGACGACGGAAGCCAACGACCTCGTGGACGTAGAGCCCGGCATGGTCGCCGACGACGAAGACGATGCGCCGAGCGTCGTCCGCGTCCCGACCCTCCAGCGACAGGTGTTCGACGTCGTTCCCGACCCGGACGACCGGTCGGCGAGCGTCGTCTCCGTCCTGCACAGCGTCCGCGACGAGTTCGATATCGACCCCGACGTGGACGACGTGCGCGCCGCGCTCCAGAGTCTGAAACGAAAGGGCGTCGTCGAGGTCGTCTACCGGACCGTCCCGACCTTCAAACTCGCCGTCGCCCGCGACGACATCACGGTCGAAGAGTCCGGGTGAATCACTCGGCGTCCGACGCCGACTGCCCCGGACGATAGCGTTCCCGACGCGATTCGAGCAGTCGTTTGCTGGCGTTCCCCGGCCCGCCCTCGATGGGCCATCCTTTCTGCCGCCACGCCGGGGGTTCGGGTTCGAACGCCGAGCACCGCCCGGAACACTCCCGCGCGGTCTGGTGGCAGGATTTCGCGTCACAGTAGGGCAGTACCAACGCCTCCTCCCGCCGCAGTTCGAAGTGCCGACAGTCCGGACGCATCGTCCGAGTGTACGTGCGCCATCCCCGTTCGTACGCCCGTTCCGCGATTTCGAGCCGCTTTTTTGCTTTCTCCTCGGGCGGGACGTACTCGAACCGGGCGGCCGACTGGTCGTACTTCCCGCCGCTTGGTCGTTCGAGGATTCGCGTCCCCGGCGCGTCCACGTCGAGCGTTCGGGGGTACCACGCCACTGCGGCGTCGTGCCCGTCGAACGTCAGAATCCCCGCCTCGACCGGTACCGATTCGAGCAGTGCCGGTTCGACCGTCTCGCCCGTCGCGTTCGTCGCCACCCACACCTCGTCGGCCAACGAGAGCGCCACGTCCCGTTCCAACTGCGGTCGCAAGTTGCGGGCCGCGCTGGCGTCCAAGTCCGGTTTGTTCTCGATGGCGACGATGCGCCGAATCCAGTCCGGGTACTCGTACCGCCGTTTGATTTCGAGGCGGTTGCCTCGCTTTCGCACCTTCAAAATTTCCCGTTCGTCCGCCTCGTGAATCGTCTCGCGGACGTACCGCCACGGATAGTCGGGGTCGGGGAGGGCGTCCCGGTACCACTCCCACTCGGCGGGAGCGTGTCGAACGACGCCGAGCATGTCGCCGTCCAGGCGACGGCGGCCGAAGTCAGCGCGGTGGGCGAACGCGTCCGCATCGACCTCGATAACGACGGTATCCCATCGTCTGCGCTTCGTTCCGAGTTGTCGGGCGACGAGGACGGCCCGGTCGCCGCCGTCGGGCGGCCACCGTCGCTCGGCCCACCGGCAGGTTCGCAGTTCGAAGACGAACTCCGATTCGTCCATACGGTACCCTCTCACCCAGCGCTGGTAAGCGATTCGACTACGCAATATCAAAAAATATTTGTTGGAAGATGAGAAAGACGAATCCCTCTCGTCAACTGACGAGTAAACCGGTTTCCGTACCGGTACCCCGATATCTATGACCCTACGAAACGCCCTCACGACCCTGTTGGTCGTCTCGCTCCTCGCCGGACCCGCAGCGGCGGGTTCCGCCGGACACGCGGCGAGCACGACCAATCCCGCTGTACAGTCCCCCTCGCTCTTCCAGTCGAACGATGCGAACGGTACGGTCTCGTTCAATCGTTCCATCTACGAGGTCGAGCAGGGTGAGACGGTTACGATGAACGTCACGCTGGAGGACTTGGACGCCATGACCGTCCAACTCGGCGGCGGCGCGATGGACTACAAACTCAATGCGAGCGTCACCGACGGCAACGGCGACGGTACCGTCGTCCTCGTTTTCGACACCGCGAAAGCGGGGAGCGGCGACGGGTCAGCCCTGACGACGAAGGCCGACGCGGACGAACTCACCGTCAAAAACGAGACGACGGTCGATGGAACTCTTCCCGCGAACATGTACGGAATCACCGTCTACGCCGGAACCGGGGACAGCGCTCCCACCATCGAATACGGCGGTCTCAACGTCAAAGGGGATGCGACGAACGGGTCGCGGACGACCGCGGCGAACACCCCGACGACGTACGATGAATCCAACATGACGACTACCACGTCGAACGACTCCACGACGACCACCGACAGCAGCGGTCAACCCGGGTTCGGCGTCGGTATCTCCGTCGTCGCGCTCGCGGCGGTCGCGTTGCTCGCACGGCGGCAATAGACCTCGAAAAATCCGCGGTTCGTTTTCTTCGCTCAGGCCTCTTCGTACTCGTCGAGGAACTCGTCCGCATCCCGGAGGATGTCGCGGGGTCCGTCCTGCGTGATGGTGTTTATCGCCTGCTCGTAGTCGCGCCACTGCAGGTCCCGGTGTTCGGTCGAGAGTTCCGCGCTGGCCTCGTACGATTTCGCGATGAACAGGTGGACGGTCTTGTGAATCGTCGTCCCGTTCGCCTCGAAGACGTAACTGTAGTCGTCGCGGAAGCCGTCGAGGAGCCGAAAGTCTTCGATTCCGGCCTCCTCTTTCACCTCCCGTATCGCCGTTTGCTGTAGCTCTTCGTCACCCTCCACGCCGCCTTTCGGGAACTCCCAATCGCCCGGTCGGCTTTTGAGGAGGAGGTATTCTCGTCGACCGCGGGTATCCCTGAACAGGATCGCACCCGCGCTCGTAGCGTTAACTGCCATTGTGTTCAGTTACGAGGTTAGCCATTAAAGGAATGTCGAACCAATACGGGCGTTTTCGTGCCACCAGCCCGCTCCGTTTTGAATTCCTCGTGATAGTTCGTTGGTGAATGTCGAATCTCCTGCGGAGTAATCCCTCGGGCCGGAAGCAGACGTTTTACGTAGAAGGATTGTGTACTGCCTACAGAGCTAGCCATGACCTTCATCACGAAAATACTACTCCAGAGCGGGAACCGTCCCGTTCTCGACAGCGTGGTATCCGACATTCGCTCGCTGGCCGGACGAAAAGGGGCTGACCTTCGCGGACCGCATTCGGACCCGCCGGAGCGACACCGCGTACCGCAGTACAAGACGCTCTCCGGCGACGAAGGGCGACAGTTCCGAAGCTGGGATTACACCGTCTACACCCGACGACTGGAAATCGTCGGTCACAACGACGTCTCCCGCCGCGTCGCGCAGATGGACTTCCCGCCGGGAATCCGCGTCGAGGTCGAACTCGAACAGATTCAGGGCATGGGGAAAGCCTGACCGCCGCTCGTTTCTTCTCTCTTCCGGAATTCGAAAAACACGTGGTTCAGCGACCGCTCGGTTCACGACCGTCAGTTTTCATGGCCGACTGACGGTCGTGTCGAGAAGTCCGAGACGGCTGCTGAACACCGTCGCGTCCCGCGCGAACTCGTATCTCGTCCGTTCCCGTAGCGTCCCTTTGGTGAACACGTAGGAGGCACCGGCGACGCTTCCGGTTCCTCTGTCGTACCGAATCGCGTAGCCGTTGTAGTCGTCCGGTTGCGATATTTCGGCCGCCTCACCGCCGCCGGGGAGGGAGAGCATCCGCACGGTTATCGACGCCGGGAGCAGTGAGACGACGCGGAACCGCGCGTCCGCCACGTAGTCGTCGAAGTACACTAGTACTTCCCGCCCGTCCTGTGCTGCCGCTGTCCCCACCCCTGCAACGCCGAGTCCGACCGCACCCGCCGCGAGCAGTCCTTTCTTCATGAACTCCCGACGCGAATCGCTCGGGTTCGGGAGTTCTATAGCATCGTTCGATTCCATCGTTCCGTACCCCCCGTGGTACGCACTCGTAGGGAGGCGTCTCGCGGGGATAAAGCGGACGTAAGCGGCGGGTTACGGAGTAACCCGACGTAACTGACTCCGCGGCGCGGCCGACGTCCCGGTGCAACAGACATCCTGATGCGACCGACGTTCGTCGAATCGCGGACCGTGACTACTCCCCGTCGAGCGCTTCGACGAAGGACGCCCGTCCGACGTGCTCGTTCGCGTCGAACTCCTCGACGCGAAGTCGGACGCGCTCGTCGACGGCGTTCGTCGGCGCACCCTCGACGTGAAGGATGGTGTCGCCGACACGTGCGGTCGCGGTCCCGTTACGGTGGCCGGTGAGGTAGACGTCTATCTCCTCGCCCGCCTCGAACTCGGGCTTGTTCGTCCGGAACGACCACCCGGCGAGATACTTGTCGAGGAGGCTCATACCCGCGCCACCTCCTCGGCGCGGCGGTCGGAAACGTACTCCAGTCCGAACCCGGTCAGGGCCGATATCAGGAACACGCCGAACAGGAACCAGCCGTGGAAGACGAACGGCCAGACCTCTGCGGGGTTGACGACCATCGACCGGGTGAACCAGCCGAACTGGTCGCTTCCAACGAGTTGAATCATCGTGGCGTAGCCGACCAAGACGCCGCCGCCCCACGGGAAGATGTAGCCCATCGCGGAACTGTTGGCGTCGAGGATGTTCGCGCGGCGGTAGCCGTTGACGTTGAACCGCTTGCCGATGCGGGCGACGTAGGGTGCGATGGCGATTTCCGCGGCGGTGTTGATGGTTATCATCGCGTTGACGCCCGCCGTGCCGAGGACCATCGTGGTCTCCGCACGTCGGACGTTCGTCGCGACGACGTTCAATAGCCAGTTCTGGAGCGCCTCGAAGCCGCCGCCGCGGATCATTATCTGTGCACCCGCGACGATGAGCAGGGTCAAGACGATGAGCGGGAAGAACCCGGACGCGCCGCTGTAGAGGCTTCCGCCGACCGTCCCCGCGTTGTCGGCGTTCACGGCGACGGTCTGCACGAACGGCAGGAAGCCGAAGGTGCTCGCGAGCGGACCGTTGTTCGGTGCGTAGAACACCAACATCTTCTGAATCGGCGCGAGGCCGGTGACGACGTTGACGATGACCGCGAACACGAGTCCCCACGAAATCGCCTCGACGATGTGACGACCCGAGATGGCCGTCACGATGACGATACCCATCGAGACGAGGTGGATGAGGCCGATGGGGTTGCTGTCCAACGAGACGTCGGCGGCGATGTTCGCCCCGTCCATCATCATCCCGGCGACGACGTAGCCGACCAGCGCGAACACCGCCGCGGTGAGCGCGTACTTGAACCGGGAGGCGACGACGCCGCCGATGTCCGAATCCTGCGTCACAGCGCTCACGATGGTCGTGTCGCTGACCGGTGCGAGGTTGTCGCCGAACACCGCGCCCGACAGTATCGCGCCGAACATCAACACCGGGTTCGCGCCGACGACGAGACCGGCCGGGAAGAACAGGCCGGTAAACGCGATGGTCGTCCCGTACCCCGTGCCGATGCCCGTCGCCAACAGCGCCGCGAGGATGAACGTCGCCGCCGGGAACAGCGACGCGCCGACGTGCAACGCGTCCGCGGCCCAGACGAGTCCTTGGACGAACCCGCCGTCCTGTAACACTTGCGCGAACATGCCCGCCCAGAGCCACGCGACGATGGCCGTCGCCGCCACGCGCTGGGTCATCCCCTCGAAGATGGTGTTGGCGTAGGTTTTCCAGTCGCCCTTTGCGAAGAACATCCCGATGATAAGCGAGACGAGCATCCCCACGACGAGGCCCGAGGTGCTCCCGACGCCGAGGAAACCGCTCTGGAACACGGCCCAGACGATGAACAAGCCGATAGGTAGCGCGCTCATCGCCGTCCCGCCGTAGAACTCGATGCGAGACTCGTGTCGTGCGTGTTCTGCTTGCGCTAACTCCTCTTCGACTTCTTCGTCACGCTCGTCAGTTGGCGAACTCATTCATATTACCTCTGACACCCTGTGTCAAGCAACCGCGATGGTATAAAAGTAGTCCGCAAAAATTGACAGACAGCGGCGTTTCTGTGCAAAACAGTCACTAAATTTTCAATTCTGCGCGCGAGTCTAAGAACGAAATTCGACGGCTGGCCGCTTTTCGAGTATTTAAGGCCCCGCCCGCCGTCCACCTCGCCATGAGTCAACAGACCAGCCGCGATAGACTCGTCTCGCTTCGACGTGACCTCCACCGCCACCCGGAACCGGCGTGGCGCGAGTTCTACACCACCGCTCGAATCGTAGACGAACTCGAATCCATCGGCGTGGACGAACTGTACGTCGGTCCCGAGGTGCTCGCACAGGAAGAGCGCATGTCGGTCCCGGACGACGACGAACTCGAAACGTGGTACGAACAGGCGCTCGAAGCGGGTGCACGCGAGGACGTCCTCGAACGACTCGACGGCGGCAACACGGGCGCTATCGCGGTGCTCGACCGCGGCGAGGGTCCGACCGTCGCCCTCCGCGTGGACATCGACGGCCTGCTCCGCGAGGAATCGACCGATGAGGACCACGTTCCCGCCGCTGAAGGGTTCCGCTCCGAGCACGCGGGCGCGATGCACGCGTGCGGGCACGACTCGCACATCACGATGGGAATCGGCGTCTTGGAAGCCATCAAGGACAGCGACTTCGAGGGAACGTTCAAGGTCCTCTTCCAGCCCGGCGAGGAGATGGTTGCCGGTGGCAAGCCGATGGCCAAGAGCGGCCATCTGGACGACGTGGACTACCTCCTCGCGGTTCACATCGGCCTCGACCACCCGACCGGCGAGGTGGTCGCGGGCGTCGATGGGTTCCTCGCGGTGGACCACTTCCTCGCGGAGTTCACCGGCCAACCGGCCCACGCTGGCGGTCAGCCGAACGCGGGCGAGAACGCGATTCAGGCGATGGCGACGGCCATCCAGAACCTCTACGCCATCCCGCGCCACGAGGACGGTCCGACGCGCATCAACGCGGGGCAGGTCGGCGGCGGAACGGCCACGAACATCATCCCGGAGCAGGCGTTCATCGACGGCGAAGTCCGCGGCGAGACGACCGAACTCAAGGACTACATGAAAGAGCGCGCGGAGCGCGTCCTCGAAAACGCGGCGGCGATGCACGGTTGTTCCGTCGAACTGAGCGCGGAAGGGGAAGCGCCGAGCGCCGAGAGCGACGAGGGATTGGTCGAAATCGTCCACGACGTGTCCCTGAACACGAGCGGCGTCGAGAACCCGATTCGCCGCGACACGCTCGGCGGGAGCGAGGACGCCACGTATCTGATGCAGGAGGTCCAAGGGAACGGTGGTCTCGCGGCCTACGTCGGCGTCGGAACCGACCACCCCGGTGGCCACCACACCGCGACCTTCGACGTGGACGAGGACAGCCTCCAAATCGGCGTAGACCTCCTTTCGACATCTATCACCGAAATCGCACAGCAACGTCCGTAGTTGGTGCAACAACGACGATAGTGTGCGGATTTCCACGCTGCCGATACCTGTTCCTCAGGCTGTGATTACGTTCCACCAACCGTTTCAATTGAACACGGTAATTTTTATAAGCACCCGTCACAACCGTCTAAGTAGATTCGAACAGTATTGCAGTGTTCGAGAGGTACAACCTATGAACGGGAACATCAACGACAGCAACGACGGTGCAGTTATCACGAGTTCAGCGCAGACGAACCAGTACACTATCTACGCCGACGGGGAACAACTCAGTACCGCGGTCGTCATGGCACTTACGGATATTACCGGGGGAGACCCCAGCGACATCGGGGTACCGCTATACGACGTCATCGACCCCGACGCGCTCGACAATCTATTTAGCGACAAACACGACGGGTCGCCTCGAACGGGTGGAAAAGTCGTCTTCACCATCCTCGACTACGAAGTGACCGTCCAGAGCTACGGCGAGATTGTTATTCGAGAACAGGAATAACGACTCTCCTCTTTTTTCCGTTCGTTGCCGTTCCCTTCGACTTTTCATCCTCTCGGCCATGCTAAGACATAGCTTACCATACAACCGTCGCGGTGACGTATCCGTCTGCAGTCTTTCACACACCGAACAATATCACCCGGTCATGGAAGATGGACCGGATGGGTGACCGAGTTCAGTATTTCGGCGCCGCACCGGTGGTCGCGTACACCTCGTCCATCAGGTCGTCGCGCACGTCCTGCCACGCGGCGAGTCCGCGCGGGTCCGTCGGGTAGTGGTCGTAGTGGTCGAGAACCTCGTCGGCCAGCTTCTTCGTCTTATAGAGATCGTAGACGAGTCGCCAGTGGTCGCGCGCATCGAGCGCCGTCTGCAGTTTGAGACGGAGGCCGATGTTGGCGCTTCCCGAGTACAGCGCCTCGGAGAGCTTTTCGGCGGGAAGCGCGCCGAGCATCCCCATCAGGTCGTCCACGTCCACGGCGGTCGTGAAGATGTTGTAGATGTCCAGACCGGCGTATCGCGCTCCGAAGTGGTCCATGACGCGTCGGTTGTACTCCCACAGCGCGTGCTCGCTCGCGTCGCCGGTTTCGAGGGCCTCGATAGCCTGCTCGCCCGCGTACTTGCCCGCGTACGCCGCGCCCGCGATGCCACCACCGGTGGTCGGGTTGACGTGTCCGGCGGCGTCGCCGACGGCCATGAAGCCGGGCGCGACGGCCGAATCGTAGGGGCGACGGGTCGGAAGCGCCGCGCCGAGTTTGTCCTCGACGGTCGCTCCGTCGAACTCGGCCCGGTTGCGGAGGTCGTGTTTCAGGTCGTCCACGAGTTCCATCGGCTCTTCGTTCATCTGGAAGCCCAGCCCAGCGTTGATTTCGGTGCTGGTGCGCGGGAAGTACCAGAGGTAGCCCGCGGCGCGGTCGGTCGGCTTGAACACGAGGGCGTCGTCCCACTCGACCGGTTCGTCGACGTGGATGATTTCGCGGTAGGCCGAACAGAACTGCGAGTAGGTGACGTTGGTGTCGAACGTGGTGCCCGAGAAGTCGGTCTTGTCCTGCAACAGCGAGAGCGCCCCCGCGGCGTCGATGAGCAGGTCGGATTCGTACTCCACGACGTCGCCCTTGTGGATGGCTCGAACGCCCGTGACGCGTCCGTCGTCGTTCTGCGTCACGTCTTGGACGACCGTATCGTAGTGGAACTCCGCACCCGCGTCCTTCGCGCCCTGAATGATGCGCCGTCCGTACTCCCATCGGTCGATGACGGCGAGTTCGCCGGGGATGGGGATTTCGAGCACCGTGTCCTCCCGCGGAATCTCGAATCGCCCGTGGTCCACGCCCGTGTTGGTGAACGCCGGTTGTAGCTTCTCCTTGGGAATCGCCTCGGGGAAGGCGTCGGCCCCCTTCAGGGCGTCGCCACACGCGATGTGGCCCGCTTCTTCCTCCGTCTTCCGCTCGACAACCGCCACGTCGTACCCCTCGCGGGCCACGGTCGCCGCGGCGTAGCACCCCGACGTCCCCGCACCGACGACGACCATATCGTACTGTTCGCTCATGCGTTTCGCTACGAGAGGGAAGCGAGAAAACTCTTTATCCCCTATTGTGTCCTTCAGGGGAGGACGCTAAATGCACGACGGCGTGCATAAAGAGTTTTGCCGAGTTGTTTCGTACGCCGGGGTATGACCGAGTACACCGTCGAGTTCGTCGGGACCGGCGAATCCATCCAGGTTTCGGACAAACAGACCATCCTCAACGCCTGCATCGAGGAGGGCATCGCGCAGGAGTACTCCTGTCGCGTCGGCATGTGTCTCGCCTGCTCGGCGGAAATCGTCGAGGGCGACGTGACCCAACCCGCCGCTCGCGGTCTGACCGAAGAGGAATCCGAACACTACGCGCTCACCTGCATGGCTCGCCCGCAGAGCGACCTGAAACTCGACCGCGGGAAGTATCCGCCGAGCATCGAAGCCGACGCGGAAGCCATGGACGAATCCGCGGCGGCGGCGGACGACTGAGCTACCTGTTCTCTTCCATCCACTTCGCCCCGAACTCGACCAGTTCCCGCTGTGACAGCAGCGTCGCGTCCGCCTCGCCGACGCGCCCGCGGCGCACCTCGTGGTCCTCCTCGAACGCCGCCTCGACGTCCCGGAAGTCGTCCTCGCTTTCGGGTTCCTCGAACGTCACCCACCGACGCTCGCCGTCTTCCAGCACCGGACCGCCGTTCGTCTCGAACGATTTGTCGTAGTCGGCGCGGTACTCCGCCAGATGGAGCGACGTGTTCGCGTCCACGCCGAGGCGGAGCACCCGCGCGTCCAGTTCGTCGAGGCGCGCGAGCGGCGACCGTTCGCCGAGCGGCGAGTCGTAGGCGTGGTCCGCGACCACGACGTCGGCGTCCGCACCCCACGCCGCGAAGGACGTCGTTGGGTGGCGGCTTCGGACGACGCCGGGATAGTCCCGGAAGCAGTCCGCGATTGCGCCCATGCCGCGCGTCGGCGTGAGTTCCGGTCGGAACGGCGGCGAGGTTTCCCTGATGCGCTCCTCCCACTCGTCTGGAACCGGCGGGTTCTCCCAGTGCGTCGGGTCCGAAAGCTGGGTCGAGTGGGTCGGCATGGCGAGCGTTCCCGCCGCCGTGACGACGCCCATGAGCGCGTCCACGGCCGCCGGTGCGCCGCCGGAAACCCACGCGAGCGCCGAGAGCGACGAGTGAACGAGGACGGTATCGCCCGCCGACAGGCCGAGGTCGCGGAGGTCGGCTTCCAATCGCTCGGTCGTTATCGGCTCCGGGGTTCGCTCGACCGCATCCCCCTCGGTCATGGCGGGCGCTCCAGCGAGAATCGATCGTCCGTTCGTGCGTAGAGACTCCCGGCGAGACGGCCCACGGCGTCGATTTTGTTCACGTCGAGCTTTCCGTCCGTGGTCACGTCGTCGTCCACGTGGACCCATTCGACTTCGCCGAGCACCATCGTGGACGCGCCGATGTCCACCATGTCGTACAGCGAACACTCGAAGGCGACCGGCGAATCGGCGACGCGCGGCGCGTCCACCGCGGTCGATTCCGCACGGTCCAGTCCGGCGCGGTCGAACTCGCTCTCGCCGTGCGGGAGCGTCGCGCTGGTTTCGTTCATCGCCTCGGCGAGCGGTTCGGTGACGACGTTGACGACGAACTCCTCCGTCTCCCGCACGTTCGTCGGCGTGTCCTTCAGGCCGTCCTCGCCGTCCACCGGCGAGAACATCACGACCGGCGGGGCGACGCTGACCACGTTGAAAAAGCTGTACGGCGCGAGGTTGTCCACGCCGTCGGGACTCCGGGTGCTCACCCACGCGATGGGGCGCGGGACGACGGCACCAGCCAACGTCCGGTACAGCGAACCGACCGTCTCCGGATTTATCTCCATATCGTGGTACATAGCGCGCGTTGCCAAACGGATTTCGGGTTCGGTCGGTCCTGCCGGAAGTCGGTGACCGCTCCCCGATTCGTCATTCATACAGCCGAATCATCCATTACGTGAGAGCACGATTCTCTGATATGAGCGTCACCGAGTCGATACGGTCGGTCGTCGATATCGTCCGCGAGCGCAACGTCACGTTCCTCGCGGCGAGTTTCGCGTACTACGCGTTCGTCTCCCTGTTCCCGCTCGTCTTGCTCGCGTTGGCCGTCGGGACGTTCGTCGGCGGACAGGAGTTCTCGAACATGCTCATCGACGCCGCCAGTCGATTCCTCTCGGACGAGGGCGCGACCGTTCTCGACCGCACGTTACAGAACACCTCCGGAACCGCGGGCGCGTCGGTCGTGAGTATCGTCATCCTCCTCTGGAGTAGCCTCAAACTGTTTCGCGGCCTCGTCATCGCCTTCGAGGAGGTGTACCAGACGTTCCCGGACATGGGTATCGTCGAGCAGGTGAAAAAGGGCCTCGCGACGCTCGTCGCGGTGGTGCTCGGGGTCGCGCTGATGGTCGTCGTCGGGACCATCCTCGGGTCGTCGCTGGTGACGAGCATCCCGTTCGTGGGTGCCATCGCCAGTTCAGGCCTGCTGTTGGGCCTCGTCTTCGTCTTCCTCCCGCTGTACTACGTCCTCCCCCCGGTGAAGATGTCGCTTCGGGAAGCGCTGCCCGGAACGCTCTTCGCCGCCCTCGGCTGGCTGGTGCTCCAAGCGGGATTCCAGTACTTCCTCGGCGGGTCGGGAAAGTACGGACTCACCGGCATCCTCGGCGTGATAATCGTCTTCCTCACGTGGCTCTACTTCGCGGGCGTCATCTTGCTCGTCGGTGCCGTCGTCAACCTCGTCGTCGCCGACCGGAGCGCGGCGACCGTCTGACGCTCGCCACTTAACAGTACGGCTTCGGTGTCGTCCGCGCCGACGGACGGCTTTCAGTATCGTCGCCCGTCTTCTATCGCTCGGCGTAGTTCGTCGGCGCGTTCGGACCCGACGAGGAGCGGCCGCCCTCCGTCGCGTTCGAGTCGCACGCCCTCGCTTCCGTCGACGATGTACGCTTTCCCCTTCTCGTCCCACGCCAACCCGTTCCGGGTCAGCGAGACGCCCCACCGAATTCCCCACCCGCCGTAGTCACGCATGGCGCTGTACTCGGCCGCTTCGACCGCCTCAATTTCTCCGAACGGAATCCGACGGAACCGGAGGTGAAACGGGAAGAACTTGAGGTACACGCCGTCGTCTCGTACCTCCGTCACGAGCGCCGCTCGGTGTATCAGGACCAACGGCAGGACGAGCGCGAGCAGGGTCAGCCCCCCGACTCGTATCGCTTCGGGGGTCAATCCGCCGTACTCGTCGGCGAACACGACGCCCAGCAGGATGAGGATTGGAACGTTCGTGACGAGCAAAAACGCCCACAGCCACCCCTGTCGGAACCGCTGCGTTTCCCGAAAACGGGGGTCGCCGTTCATTCTCGCTTCATTTCGTTACCAGCGAAATATACTGTTCGATATGGCTACAGTTATGCGTCGTCCCCGGCAACTCGCGCCATGGTCAGTGGCTCTCGAGTGGTCAGCGTCACGTTCGCGCTGATTCTGGCGCTCACCACCCTCGTCGGTCCGTTGGCGGATGCCCTCGACGTGAGAGGTAACTCGGGGATTTTCGGCGTGTTTGGCGTCGCGCTTCTCCTCGCGTACGCCCTGCTCTCGTACAACCCCAACCTGTACGTCGATGGCGTCTGGCACTTCGCCTTCCTCGTCTTCCTGCTCTCCATCGGGATTCACTACCTGCTCGGAACGGGTCTCACGTCCGGGAACGCGACGCCCGCACAAATCGTGCTGGTGTGGCTGTTCGCGGCCGGTGCGGTCGCGGTGGCGTTCAGGAGGACGGTTATCGAGCAGTTGCGGGCGTAATCACGGTTCGTCCCGGAGATACGGCCGAAGCAGGTCGCCGTCGTGAAGGTTTTCGGGTAGTCGCTCGAACCACTCCGCCGCCGAAATCTCGCCCTCGTGCACGCCCAACCGCGACGCGTCGGGAATGTCTCCCTCCGAACGAGCGGCGTACACGACGTACCGGGCCGAAAACCGTTCCTCCCCGTTCGCCGCCGCGACGTAGGATTGGTCGAGGACGACCAGCGGCGCGCCGATGGTAGCATCCAATCCCGTCTCCTCGCGCACTTCGCGCTTCGCGGCTTCCGTCGGTGTTTCGCCGGGTTCGACCCCGCCACCGGGGAGAATCCATCCCTCGGACCACCCGTTCTTCACGAGGACGATTCGCCCCGCCGCGTCGCGGACCCGCGCCGCCGCTGTCAACCCGGTGCCGTCGACCGCCCACTCCCGAAGCGACGCCAGTTTCGACTCGGGGAGCGAAAGCGTCTGTTGCTCGCGCGGCGTGTCCGGTGGAACGTCGTGAGACACACCGTTCCATCCGCCCCCGTCTGTCAAAAATTCGATGGATGTGGTCGGGTCAGTCCTCGCGCTCGATTTTGGACCGGAGGTACGCACCGACGCCGCCGACGCCGCCGAGGGCGGTGAGGAGTCCGAATCCGGGCTGTCCGTCCGAGGTGGTCGTCGTCCCGGTCGTCGTGCTGGTGAGCTGTCCATTCCCTCCCGTTCCCGTCGTTTCGGTTGTACCCGGTGACCCCGATGTTGTCGTGGTCGTTGTCGTCGTTCCCGGCGTCGTCGTTGTCGTCGTGGTCTCCGAAGTCGTCGAACTTGCCGTGGTCGTTTCGCTGGCGGTCGTGGTCGTTTTCTCGCTCGTCGTGGTTTCGGCGGCAGTAGTCGTCTCCTTCGTGGTCGTCGTGGTTTCGGCGGAAGTGGTCGTTTCTTCCGTGGTGGTCGTCTCCTCCGTGGTGGTCGTAGTGGACGGTCCGTCGTCGCTCCCGAGGACGTGGAAATCGCCGTATTGCGTGTACATCCAATCCAGCGTCGAGCCCATCGGATAGGTCGCGGTGTACACCTTCCCGTCCGCGACGACGGGCGAGTTGGCCGCCGGGCCGTATTCGTCGAAATCCCATCCTCCGAACTCGTGTCGCCACTCCAGGTCCCCGCTCGTCGTGTTCAGCGCCAGCACGACCGCGTTTCCGGTCTCCGTCTCCGGGTCCGCTCGCCCACCGGCGTACAGCGTTTCCCCGCCGACCGACAGGGCACCCGCGAGCGCTGCGTCCGTCACGGTCGTCCACGCTTCTTCGCCGCTTTTCGCGTCGAACGCCAGTATCGTGTTCCCGACGCGGAAGAACACGCGCCCGTTGGCGACCGTGAGGCGGTCCCCGAGCCAGTAGTACTCGATGTTGACCGACGACGACCATTGGAGCGTCCCGTCGTCGGCCGACCTCGCTTTGATCGCGTGCTCGCTGCTTTCGTTCACGACGCCGTACACCACGCCATCCGCGACGGCCTGCAGTTCGTCGCCTTCCTCGGTGACGTCCCAGCGAACGGACCCGTCAGCCGCGTTCAGCGCAGTTCCGTCCGTGTAGAAGAGCGTTCCGTCCGCGTAACACGCGCTTCCCTGAACCCCGTCGGTCGTCCAAACGGTATCGCCGGTTTCGGCGTCGAGTCGTGAGACGCCACCCGCTACCCCGACGTACAAGTCCCCGTCCGCGACCAACGGATTCGACAACCCGTCCGAGGCGGGTTTGTGCCACTTCGTCTCGCCGGTGTCGGCGTCGAGCGCGAAGAATCCCGCCCCGTCGGCGTCCTCGGAACCGTACGTCCCGAAGTAGACGGTGCCGCCGCCGACCGTGGGCGTTCCCGGTCGGGAAACCCCCTCGTGCTTCCACACGGTTTCGTCAGCGTCCGGGTCGTAGGCGGCGACGTAGCCCGCACTGTTCGATGGCGTGTGTGCCGTCGTCACGGCCATGTACACCGTTCCGTCCGCGACGACCGGTTCGGACGTGTGCATGCCGCCGTCCATATCGAACGACCGCTCGGTGGTCACGTTCGCCCCCGGACCGACGTTATCGGTCGCACCGGTCCGCCCCGCGTTGCCGCGGTACGTCGCCCACGAACCTCCCGTGTCGCCGGACCCTTCCGCGCTCGTCGCGAACTCGGTGCCAACGGCGACGGTCGCGCCCAGAACTCCCGCCACCTTCAGAAACTCCCGCCGATTTGTCGCGTGCATGCTCCATTTGAAAGTATTGCCGTCGAATATACTTTGTGCAGACATTCTGTTTAAAAATACTTCTAATTTTGACAGTGTATGAATGTGTCCGAAAATCTCTGTGCGTTTCTAAATTTCTCCTCTCTGCCTGATTCACCCACGATTTTGACGAATCCAAACCTCTTCAAAATCGAGAAATATCTGATTGGATGGGTGTTCGTGGGTGTCGAACGTGATACCCCACGACTCGAAAAAATTGTTGGCTCGACGAAGTGACGCTTCGTCGAACAACGCAAAGCAGAGCTTTGCTGGCTTGACGAGGCGTGAGCCTCGTCAAACAGCGTGAATCAAAGATTCACTGGCCCCTGGCCCGACGAAGCTATGCTTCGTCGAACAACTCCTCGCCTTCGACCATGTGCTCTTCCACGGCGTCCATGTCGAGCGTCACGCCGAGCCCCGGTTTCTCGGGCACCGTGATGTAGCCGTTCTCGATGACGTCCTCTTCCACGAGGTCCTCCCACCAGCCGAGTTGGTAGGAGTGGTATTCGACCGCCAGCGAGTTCGGGATGGCGGACCCCACGTGCGCGCTCGCCATCGTCGCCACCGGCGACGAGACGTTGTGCATGGCGACCGGAACGTAGTACTGGTTGGCCACGTCGGCGATTTTTCGGGTTTCGCGCATGCCGCCGACCTTCGGCAGGTCGGGCGCGATGATGTCCACCGCGAGGTTCTCGATGAGGCGGCGCTCCTCGGTGACGCGGTAGCGGTTTTCGCCCACGGTGATGGGCGTGTTCGTGGACTTCGTGACTTCCTCCTGTACTTGCAGGTTCTCCGGCGGAACGGGGTCTTCGAGCCACCAGACGTCGTAGTCCTCGATGGCTTCCGCGAGGCGCTTCGCGCTTCCGGCCGAGAACGTCCAGTGGCAGTCGAACGCCACGTCCGCGCGGTCCTTCACGCGTTCCGTGACCTTCTCCACGATTTCGGCCTTGTGGCGGATTTCGCCAGGGCGGAGGTGACGGTTCGCACGGTCCTTTTCGAGTCCCGAGGGAACGTCCAAGTCGAACTTGAGCGCGTCGTAGCCCAGTTCCTCGACGACGCGTTCGGCCTCGTCAGCACAAGCGTCCGGGTCCGCCTCGTCGGCGGTGTGACAGTCGCAGTACACGCGAACTCGGTCGCGGTACTTCCCGCCGAGGAGCTGGTAGGCCGGGATGTCGAGGATTTTGCCCGCGAGGTCGTGCAGGGCGATTTCGATGCCCGAGATGGCGGTGACGGTCACGCCTTCGATGGAACCCTCGCCGGACATCTTCTGGATGAGGTGTTCGTACAGTCGGTCGATGTCGAGCGGATTCTCGCCGATGACGAACGGCTTCATCCGCTCGATGAGTTCGGGGACACCGGCACCCCAGTAGGCCTCGCCGGTGCCGACGATTCCGGCGTCGGTGTACACGCGGACGAGCGTCCACGGGAAGTTGCCGTCCACCATCGTCGTCTGTACGTCGGTGATTTCGATGTCGCGCTTGCTCCCGCGGGATGCCGTGGCACCCATCGTATCGGCGGAGAGGTTGCGCATCGTGTACTCTGCGTTGGGGTCGTGCAGTGTCGAGTAATCGCGTCCCATACCGGCGGGTACTCCGCCCGTAGTAAAAGTTCAAATGGTATCGTCCGTTATTACTGGAGCACGCCGACCGGCATTTCCGCGCTGATCCACGCGTGGACGGAATCCTCTGCGCGAAGCTCGTATCGCCCGCGTCGATAGTACCCGACGACCCGCGGCTCGGTCTGCTGTTCAGGCATCTCGTTTGCCGCTTCGACGCGTCGTGTCCTTACTATTGACTAGTTAACCGATTACACGCCGTGATAGGCCCACCGTTCCTCTCCGTTGGGTGATAGACGACCTACCGACTGAATCACCGCCACTCCCGTCTCTACCGTCGATTATACACCGACTAACCGAGACGGCCGTCCCGAAACGTTCATCGAAGTTACCGAACGCGGACCCCGCGATTCGTTCCGTTCTCCGTGGCTCCCCGCGGTCGGCGTGGCGGGAGCGACCCCATGGGACGGGTAGAAATATGTCAGCAGAACCACCACTACATTCAGGTGCCCGGCCGTTGTCGGCGATTCCATGACTCATCGGTGTACGAGACGGGGGTTCCTCGCCGCCGGTGTCACATCTGCGGTTTCTCTCGCCGGATGCGTCGCCGATGGTGGACCCCCCGTGGACGTTCGGGGAGCGATGTATCTGCCCGCCCGCGCGATGAACTCCTTCCAGATGTGGCACACCTACGAACGCGGCGTCACGGAGCGCGACATGGGGTTCGCCGACCGACTGAACCTCAACGCGATTCGGACGTGGCTGAGCTACGAGGCGTGGCACAAGGACCGAGCGTCGTTCGGCCGGGCACTCGACCACTTCCTCTCGAGCGCCGACTCGCACGGCATCCGCGTTCTGCTCGGCGTCTTCGAGGGCGTCGGTCGTCCGCCGATTCCGAAGAACCTCTACGACACAGACCCGTGGACGGGCACGTCGGTCTGGTCCCCGGCTAAGCACGTGATGCGCAATCGCGACGAATGGGACGGGCCGAAGCGGTTCGTCGAGTGGATCATGAACCGCTACCGGGACGACGAGCGAGTGCTGGCCATCGAGGTGATGAACGAACCGGGGTGGCGGCCGTGGAAGAAGCGTTTCGCCCGCGAAATGTTTCAGTACACCCGCGAGCGCCGCGGCGAGGTGCCGTTGACAATCGGCGCGACGAGCTTTGCGAACGCCACCGACTACTACGATTGGGGCATCGACGTGGTGCAGTTCCATTACAACTACCCGAACACGACGGACATCTACCGCGGCGTGCTCCAGCAGGCGAACGAACTCCGCAACAGCATCAGCAAACCCGTCTGGCTGACGGAGTGGCAACGCGTCGCCAACTTCGGATGGGGACAGAAAGACGTCTCCGCGGCCCAGCGCGGCCCCGATTACGCCTCGCTCGCGCCCGTCATTCGGAAATCCGGCGTCGGCAACTTCTTCTGGTCGCTCATGCTCAAACCGGCCTACATGTTGAGTCAGCGCAAACGCGGCATCCTGAACGGCGTCTTCCACGAGGACGGCGCTGTTTGGAGCACAGAAGACGCGAGCGCCCTCAAAGCCATGTCCGGCGACGACACGTTCAACGGCCGGGAGCGCAAGGAGTGGCCCGACTGGGCGAAGAAGGTCATCGAGAAGGCGTGAGTCCGGCGTAGGCCAGCACGTCGCCGTGGTCGAAGTTCCCGTCGCCGTCGAAGTCGAGGGCGGACCGTTGCTGTGCCGGGATGTCGGCGACCCCAACCGTCTCGGCCACGGCGACGATCGGCAGCGAAACTGCGTCCCAGACGCCGGTTTTCCCGTTGCCGGTCACGTCCTCGTAGCGACCGTCGCCGTCGAGGTCGAGCGGCGGTCCGACGGTGAGTTGGACGCCGAAGACGTTCACAAGCGCTATCGGCGCGTAGATGTCGATGACCTCGTTGTGGTGGATTCGATTGCGCCGTAGGTCGTCGTCCCACGCGTCGTCGAGGACGAGACCGCGGAGGCCGTCCCTGACGGTGTTGTTCACCAGTGTGGCGTCCGAGTCCGTCACGTCGATTCCGATTGCGTTGTTGTAGGTAACGACGTCGCGCACGGTCACGGCGGCCGCGTTCTGTACGTAGACTCCGCGATTCCAATCCTTCGTTTGGAGGTTTCGAACCGTCACGTTCGACGCCCCCGCTACGTGGACGCCGCTCGTGTCGCTGACGCCGAACCCGTCCAGCATGTGTCCCCGGCCGTCCAACACCACGTCGTCCGCGCGGATTTTGATACATCCGGTCGAGATGGCCGTCTTCCCGTTGTGAACGTCCCGTGCGAGGACGTAGCGCCCGGATTTCGTAATCGCCGTACAGGAATCGACGGCCGTGGCGGACTGTGCGGCGGGTGCCGTTGTTGTGGTCGATGCGGCGGACGCGCTGGCGACCGGCGGGCGGCCGACGTGGCCGACACCGCCGACAACACAGACGAAAACCAACCCGACGACGAGAACGCGCGAGGGGAGCATGGTCCCACGCACAACGGCCCCCGTGTTATACGCTATCCTCGTAAGGGCATCCTACTCGTCGGAACGGTCGCGTGAGGACGCGGAAATGGAGCGTACGCGTCGGCAATCAGAGCATGTCGAGCGCGCGAAGGTCCGATTCGAGCGCCGCGCGGTCCGATTCGTTCATCTTCCGGAGCGGACTCCGGAGCGGGCCGGGGGAGAAGTCCAAATCGAGCACGTCGAGCGTCGTCTTCACGCCCGCCATGTACGACCCGCCCTTCAGAGCGTCCCGAATCGCGTACACGTCGCTCTGCAGTTCGCGGGCGCGTTCCACGTCGCCCGCGTCGTATGCGTCGTAGAGCGAGACGACCAGTTCGGGGAAGGCGTTCGCAACCGCGCTGACCATGCCGGTACAGCCGAGTTGGAGGCCGGGGAGGAGCAGGGAGTCCGACCCCGCGAGGAACGTGAGTTCGGGGTGTGCGTCGATGGCCTGCCCGAGCCACGGCACGTCCTTGCTCGAATCCTTGAGTCCGGCGAGGTTCGGAATTTCGGCGAGGTCGTCGAGGGTGTCGAGCGACAGCGAGTTGCCGGTCTTGCTCGGGATGTGGTAAACGTACACCGGCAAATCGACGGCCTCACAGACCCGCCGATAGTGGTCGACCGCCGCGTCGTGGTCCAGCGGGTAGTAGTACGGCGTGACGACGACGAGGCCGTCCGCGCCGACCGATTCCGCGTGTTCGGCGTGCGCGACGGTCTCGTACGTGCTCGGCGCGCCGACGCCCGCGATGACGGGCACGTCGTCCACGGCTTCGACCACCGCTTCGACGACGCCGCGCTTTTCCTCGCCGGTCAGCAGGGGGAACTCGCCGTTCGTGCCGAGCGGGAAGACGCCGTGTGCGCCGCCGTCAACGACGTACTGCGCGTGGGCCGCCGTCGCTTCGTAGTTCACCGACTCGTCTTCGTGAAACGCCGTAATCGTGGGCGGAACGACGCCGTGCAGGGAGAGCGGGTCGTCCGTCCCCGGTTCTGGTGCGTGCGACATACTCGGACGCTCGTCCCCCGGCCCAATAAGCGGTTTCGTCTCGGCAGGAGTTTTTCGAGACTGAGTAAACTTTTTGTCCCGGGGGTGCAAAGATGTGTGTATGAACGTCACAGTCAAACTCACCGGCCCGATGGTCGCGCGCACCGGAACCCGCGACGCACGCGTGGCAGTCCCCGACGAGGCAACCGTCGAGGATGTCGTCGAACAACTCGGCGAGCGCTACGGCCCGCAAGTCCGCGCGGGAATCGTGGACGGATTCGGCCTTCGCTCGGACACCAGCCTCGTCCGCGAGTCCGACCACGAACCGCTCTCGGTTCACAGTCCCGTCGAAGCGGGCGACACCGTTCGCGTACAGGTCCACGCCTGATTCGACGCGACGCTTCCCACGACCTCGGAACCTCGGTTTCTCTCTCCGTTTTTCCTTCCGTTTCCCTCGCCGTCTCGGACAGAAAACTTATACTCGATTCTGATACCTCTCCGTCATGAGCTTCCGGCGAGGTGTGATTCCGTGAACCGCCGCCGAGCGGTCGGCGCGCTCTGTGTTCTCTTCGCGGTGGCGTTCGCGGCGAACACGCTCTGGTTGGTTCCCGACGGTAACGGCCTCCGATACGAGTACCGGACGGTCGAGTTGGATCACTCGCACACGACCCACTACGTTCGGCATTCCTCGTCGGTCCAAGACTGCTCCCCGAGGCTCGCCCGCACCTGCGGATTCGAATTCGCGGCGATACACGGCGGCGTTTCGGTCGGCGCTAACTTCTCGCGTTCGTGGCCCGACTACGACTACATCCAGACCAGAAACGGATTTTACGAACCGACCGTCGAGGTGGAAAACGGAACGACCGTACTCACGGCGCGGAACGTCTCGTTCGCCACCGTACTCGCGAACGTCACGTACGACCCGGACTCTGCAACCAGTCGAACGGCTCCCGAACTTCGGACGGCGATTCGAACGGGACATGTCCGCACGCGGTCGGAGATTCCTCGTCCCCTTCGCTTCCTCAACGAGAGTGGCACCTACTACTATCTTCGAACGTCCCGCGTCGGACCGGCCCATCCGTTCCTCGGTCCCAAACTGTTCGCCATCCGTATTCTCCTCTGGCTTGCGACGGTTCCGCTCTCCGTCGTCGGCGTCGCGTACTGGTACGACTGAGTTCTCACCCCAGTCGCGCCAACCGATTCAGCGCGTACACCGTCCGAAGCACGTCGCCCGCCTTTCCGCGGTCGAAGATGAGTTCGTCGGTGCGAACCACGTGGTCCAGCACGTCGCGGGAGGCGTGTTCCGGCGCGGCACCGATGCCGCAGTCGTTCTCGTCCACCCACTGCATCACGCGCAGGTCGCTCTTGCTGTCGCCCATGACGAGCGTGAACGGGTCGTCCACGCCGAGGACGTCCAACGCGGCCTCCACGCCGACGACCTTGTTCAACTCCCGGCTTCCGATTTCGGCGGCGTCACCCTCGTAGTAGGCCACGTCGATTCGGTCGAAGGTGTCCCGCACGTCCTCCGGAATCGCTTCCACGTCCGCGTCCGGCATTCCGCCTTGCGCTTCGAGCACGCCGCGGATTTCGGGGTCGCTGTGGGCGTAGTAGGTCCGCGCCCACTCGCTTCCGTCTTCGACGACAGTCTCGCCGAGCAGGTCGAGTTGGTAGACCAGCGCGTCGTCGATGACTTCCACCGCCTTCGCGCTCCCCGTCTCGAAGTTCGGCTTCATCGTGATGTTGAACTCGTTACCCTGCAGGTGGGTCCCCCGCCGGAGTTCCTCGGGCGCGGACGAGAGCACCTGCGAGCGCACGGTGTCGAAGACGTCCCGGATGTCGTCGTCCAGGTCCTCGAACAGCAGTCGTTTGGTCTCCGCGCCGTGGCCCGGCGTGAATACGCCGGTCCCCGCCTCGTAGACGATGCTCACCGTGCCGGAGTGGACGATTTCGTTGCCGAGTCCCTGAATCGTGAATCCCTTGACGTTCTCCAGCGTCTGCCCGGTACAGACGACGATGGGGACGCCCTTCTCGTGGAATTCGGTCAACAGGTTGAGGACCTCCCGCGGAATCTCGTTGTCCGTTCCGCCCGCCGACCGGAGCGTCTCGTCCACGTCCAGTACGAGCGCGTTCACCGACCGGCCGTACTTCGAGTAGAGGTCGAGCGCGGTGAACGCCTGGTCGCGCGTGGCGTGGGCCGCCACGTCAGCGTAGGTTTCGCCCGCGTCGAATCCGTCCCGAATCTCGTCCTTCCGTCGCTCCAGTTCGTCGCTCGCGGACTGCCAGTGTTCCAACGCGACCCGCGAATCGACCGGCGGAAACACGTCCACGAAGTCCTGATACGCTCTGAGGGTTTTCGCGTCGAACTCGTCGTAGAGCCGATAGAGGGCGTCGTAGCGTTCCATACTGGAAGTCGGTCGCTTTCCGGGATAAAGGTCGGGGGAGGAGGGAATATTGGCGGACTCGGAAAACGGCGACGGCGAACCACCGACGCTCCAACACTCCTCCCGCGACGAACATCACCACCGTGACCGCGACCACAACTCCCCACCCCGACGACCGCTTACGACCACGATTGAAGCAGTTCACACCGTTTTTCCGTCGATGGGTGCGTCCTGAACAGCCAGTTGCCGATGTCGTCGAGCCGATTTCGAACGCGAAGCACCGGCGGCGTCCGCCCGTCGGCCCAAATCGAAAAGCCGTCGTTCGACGTCCGCGGCGGTTCGACGATGGAGAACGCCGCGACGGTATCGGCCTTCCGGAGGTCCGTCGTCGGTGCATCGACCGCCTCCGCATCCACTTTTTGCAACGCAGTTGCCAAGGCCGCCGCGGACCCCGCGAGTTCGACGGCGGCGCGGTCGGCGGCGAGTTCGCGCTGTCGGGCGAACAGCGCGAGCAGCGACCGCCCGACGAGCCAAATCGCGCCGCCGAAGACCAGCGCACCGATACCCAACAGGTCGTCCGCGTTCGAGGTGACGGGCGTCTCCTCGTCGTCCACGCCGAGTCCGTTCAGTATCGACCGGCCGAACACCGTCGGGAGGGCGACCAGCGAGACCACGGCGGCGTCTCGATTGCTCACGTGTGCCATCTCGTGTGCCACGACCGCGCGCAGTTCCTCGTCGGAGAGGCGGTCCAGCAGACCGGTGGAGACCACGAGCGTGGTGTTTCGATGCGTGAATCCCGAAACGGAAGCGTGTGGAACCGGCATCTCGGCCACCGAAACGGTCGGTGCCGGAACGTCGAACTGCAACGCGACGCGCTGAACGAGGTCGGCGAGGTCCCGATTCGAATCCGTCGTTTCTGACGGCGGAACCGCGTCGAGAACCGCCGCGGTGGAAATCCCGCCACGACGGACCGTGGCGACGAGCAGTCTAACGCACGCCACCCCGCCGACAATCCCGCCGAGGTAGTGCCCCCAGACGCGCGGTGCGAACAGGAAGGGGGCGACGACCCCGCCCACCGTCCACGAGACGAACAGCAGTCCGGCGACGAGCGCGCCTGTCAACGCGACGAGCGCCGTCACCGAGAGGAGAATTCGACCGGTGAGACTGTCGTTCCGCATCGTCCCTTTCTTTCTCGCCAGCGATTGTAAAACGGCAACACTTCGTCCGCTCCCGAGCGGCGTCGGTGGGTCCCTTTCCTCCGACTCCCCCTTTTGATTTCTCTCCTCTCGACCTCACTCCCCCAACCTCACTCCTCGATGGTGGTGTCCTCCTCGCCCACCCGCTTGCTGATGTCCACTTGGTAGTGTTCGAGGATGTCGCGGCCGAGGAGGACGGGATTCTCCATGTGGCTTCGGTCCTCGATGTTCGCGGAGACGGTGTAGTGGTTCCCGGCGATGCCGACGACGATATCGACCACCGGACGCGTGCGACTCGACTTCGAACTCCCGGAGCGCACCCGCGAGGTTCGACGGATGGGTCCCGCGCCGACGTCCGCCGCGACGCCGGTGTCGATGCTCGTCCGACTCGCACCCGTATCAGATTTCGCGACGACCGTCGCCGACCCCGACGTCCCGCTGACGACGACCTCCGTCGTGTAGCCGATGGTCGGTTGCTCCGAGAGGTCTCGGCGACTCGTCGACGGTTTGCAGGCGGGAACGGTGTCGTCGAGCGTCGCGGTCAGTTCGACGACCCGGTCTTGGTCCACCGACCCGCCCGCCGTTTCGATGGCGGCGCGAGCGATGTGGGGTGCCGGACTGTGGCCGGTCGCCTCGAAGAACCCCTTGAATCCCGCGGTCGGGTTGACTTCGAGGACGTACCAGTCGCGCTCGTTTCGGATGAGGTCGACCCCGGCGTAGTCGAGGCCGATGGCGTTCGTCGCGTCGAGTGCGGTTCGTGAAACTTCGTCCGTGAGTACGTCGCCCGCCGCGCGCACGTCTCCCCCCAGCGCGACGTTCGTCCGCCACTCCTCGTCAGGGGCGGAGCGAATCATCCCGCCGATGACGGAATCGCCGACCACGTAGACGCGGAGGTCGCTGTGCGGGCCGTCGTCGTCCTGTTCGATGAGTTGCTGGACGAACGCCTGTCTTTTCCCGACGCGGGAACTGATGGGGTCGTTCAGGTCGACCTTCCACGTGCCGCCGCCGTGGGTCCCGATGGCGGTCTTGTACACGGCCTCGGTGCCGTAAGGTTCACAGAGTTCGTTGAGTCGTTCCGTCGAGAGCGCGAGGATGGCGTCCGGGACCCGAACCCCCTCCTCGGCCAACCGCACCGCGGCGGCGAACTTGTGCGTCGCCCGTAACACCGACATCGGTGGGTTGAGCGTCGGGACGACGCTCGCGTACAGGTTCACCAGTCCCAACAGTTCGTCGGGATACTCCGTCTTGGAGAGCAACAACCGATTGGCGATGACGTCTACGTCCGGTTCGAGGACGAGTTCGCCGTCCCGTATCTCGACCGACGTGTTCTCCCGACGAAGCCAGACGGGCTCGTGACCCAGCGCTTCGACGGCGTTCAAAATCGCTTTCGTCTCCTTGCTGTTGTGAAGGCTGAAGACTCCGACTCGTACCGACGTTTCTCCCGGCATCGGTATGTCATTCGCTAACTCGGCTCAAAACACTTATTGCTCTGTTGCTAATAGTTGGCTCGACGTTCTCGGCCGATTGTTCTTTCTCGACTAACGGATCCTGTCGAAGACCGTGCTCTGACAGCGACTGCACTGCCGTCGGTTACGCCAGTATTCCTTCCCGCACGAGTTACACTTCCAGTTCGGCGTGAGGAAATCCGGTTTGAGCGATTCCAAGTTCATGGAGGGGCGTAAGGTCCCCACGAATAAACGCCTCTCGCCGGAGTCGGGTTGCTCGGCGTCCCCTTCTACCTCGCGATTTCCTCCCCTAACTATTACTGACGCGGCGTGGTCCCAGTGGCTATGGTGGGGACCAACGCGGACGACGAGGACCGATTCGGCTACGTCACGCCCGAGAATCTGGGACTGTTCACCGACCTCTACGAGCTGACGATGTTGCAGGGCTATCACGCCGCGGACCACGACCCGCAAGCGACGTTCAGCCTCTTCTTCCGCCGACTTCCGACGGACAGGGGCTTCGTCGTCGCGGCCGGGTTGGAACAGGCGTTGACGTACATCGAGACCCTCTCGTTCGGCGAGCGAGCCATCGACTATCTTCGAAATCGCGGATTCGACGAGGACTTCCTCGCTCGACTCGCGGACTTCGAGTTCACGGGACGAGTGCGCGCGCTCCCCGAGGGGACGCCGGTCTTCCCCGACGAACCCCTGCTGGAGGTGACCGCACCCATCTTCGAGGCCCAGTTGTTTGAGACGCTGGTGTTGAATCAGGTCGGCTTTCAGACCCTCGTGGCGACGAAAGCCGCCCGGATGCGCGAGGCCGTCGAACGTTACGGCGACGACCAGTCGCTCGTCGATTTCGGTTCCCGACGCGCCCACGGCACCGACGCCGGGATGAAAGCCGCCCGCGCCGCCGTCATCGGCGGCTTCGACGGTACCTCGCTCGTGGCGGCCGGAGAGGCGTTCTCGCTCCCCGTTTACGGGACGATGGCCCACTCGTGGGTCCAGAGTTTCGAGAACGAACGGGAGGCGTTCGAGACGTTCCTCGAACAGTATCACGAGGACACGATTCTGCTCGTGGACACCTACGATACCGTCGAGGGCGCGAAACTGGCGATGGACGTGGCGGAAGACCACGATGCCGAAGTCGGCGTGCGCCTCGATTCGGGCGACCTCGCTCCGCTCTCGAATGAGGTCGCGGAAATCGTCGACGGCCGACCCATCTTCGTCTCCTCGGGCATGGACGAGTACAAAATCGCGGACTTCCTCCGGGACGGCGGCGTGGCGACCGGGTTCGGTCCCGGCACCGCGCTGACGACGAGCAGGGACGCCCCGTCGCTCGACCTCGTGTACAAACTCACGGAAATCGAGCGCGACGGCGAGATGCGCCCGAGCATGAAACTGTCGTCGGGCAAGGTCACGTACCCCGGCGCGAAGAGCGTTCGCCGCGTCGGAGACGGCGGCTACGAGAAGGACGTGCTCGCGTTGCGCGGCGAGGACGTCGCGGGCGAGGAACAACTCGTCACCATCTTCGAGGACGGGGACAGGGTGGCCGACTCGCCCGAACTCGGCGCGATTGCGGACCGGGCGGGGACGCGCCGTCGAAAACTACCCGACGACTGCCGCGAATTGCGCTCCCCCGGCACCTATCCGGTCGAAATCAGCGACGGCCTCCGTCAGTTGACGAACGACGTGGAAGCCGAACTGGAAGCGCGGTGAGTCACGCGCCGTCGCGGTCCGCACGTCGCTTCCGGTTCAAGACCTCTCCGGCGTGCCGGAGCACGTCGTTCTTCCACGCCTCGATGTCGTTCTCTTCGACCTCGGCTTGCAGCTGCGTCATGCGGTTCGACCGTTCCGGGTGGTCCATCGTCAGCGCTCGCTCGATGCCGTCCGCGAACGCTTCGGCGTCGTTCGGATGCACCGTCATCGCCGCCTCTCCGAGTTCCTCGTGTGCGCCGACGAGTTCGCTGAGGACCAACACGCCGGGGTCGTCCACTTGCGAGGCGACGAACTCCTTCGCCACGAGGTTCATCCCGTCACGGAGGGAACTCACGAGCCCCACGTCCGCTTCTCGGTACAGGGCGGCCAGTTCGGCCGTCGAGAGTCGGTCGTCGATGTACACGATGGGTCGCCACGCGTCCGTTCCAAATCGCTCGTTTATTCGCTCGATTTCCCCCGTCACGGTCGCTTGGACGCGCTGATAGTCGTCGATTCGGCTCCGGCTCTCGCTCGCCTTCTGGACGTACGTGACCCGTCCGCGCCACTCCGGTCGCTCCTCCCAGAGCCGTTCGAGGGCGGTCAGCCGCTGTTCGATTCCCTTCGTGTAATCGAGTCTATCGACGCCGAGCGCCAACCGCTCCGCCCCGAGCGGGTACGCGTCCCGGAGGGATTCCCACGCTTCGTCAGCCTCCGCCGACCCCGCGAGGCGTCGTCGCTCCACGGCGTCGATGCCGAGCGGGAAGGACTCGACGCGAACCGTTCGCCCGCCGTAGCGAATCACTCCCGTTTCGCGGTTCACGTCCGCGCCCAACGCTTTCGAGGCGCAGTCGAGGAAATTCCGGCAGTAGCGGTCGGTGTGGAAGCCGAGCAGGTCGTTCGCCAGCAACCCGTCGAGGAGTTCGTCGTGTTCCGGGCAACTTCGAAACACGTCCCACGACGGCCACGGAATGTGCCAGAACTGCATGCAGAACGCATCGGGTGCCGACTCGCGGATCAGCCGTGGCGCGAGCGCGAAGTGGTAATCCTGAAACCAGACGACCGCTTCCGACGGGTCCACCCGCTCCCGTATCGCGTCCGCGAAGCGCTCGTTCGCCTCGCGGTAGTGTCGCCAGAACTCCGGTTTCGGCGTCATCTTGGCGATGTCCGAGTGACAGAGGGGCCACAACACCTGATTGCTGTAGCCGTAGTAGTAGTTGGTCACCTGTTCCTCCGAGAGGGCGACGCGCTTCAGCTCGTAGGAGGGTGACTCCGGGGGGACGCGAACGCACCCGTTCTCGTCGCTCATCTCCTCGTCGCCGTCGCCGCTCCCCCACGCGACCCACGTCCCGCCCGTGCTCGCCATCATCGGGTCGAGCGCGGAGGTCAGGCCACCCGCTGGACGGGCGACGCTGATGCCGTCGTCGTCGCGTTCGTGCACGTATGGTTCCCTGTTGGATACGAGGACCAATTCTCGGTCTCCGAACGGCGGTGTCGCGGAAACGGCCTCCCGCTCCTCCGTATCGGAGACGGTACCGTCAACGGTTTTGTTCATTATGTCGCTCGTCCCGTATCTGGGCCACTGAAACGAATCACTGCGTGGGTTGCGCTCGCAAGTTACTTTATTATCGTGTGGAATCGCGCACGCTTTGCGGCCGACCCTCCCACTCGGCCACTGTCTCGACGCCCTACTCGAACAGCGCACCGTGGCGCTTCGCAAGCCCGGTGTACTCCCCGGAGGAGTACGACTCGAAGATTTCCTCCGCGTCGATGGTCGTCTCCGACAGCGGCGTCACCCGCGCGGGAATCCCCCGAACGAACGACTCCGGCGGAATATCGGCCGATTCGAGCGTCACGGTCCCGGCCGCGACGATGCTCCGCTCGCCGATTCGAACGTCGCTGTTTATCGTCGCGTTGAACCCGACGAGCGACCCGTCGCCGACCTCCGCGTCGTTCAACACCGCGCCGTGACCGACCATCACCCGGTCGCCGACCGTCGAGGCGTGCAGGACCGCGTTGTCTCCGACGTGCGACTCCCGGCCGACGCGCACCGGTGCCACGTCACCTCGGAGGACGGCACCGGGCCAGACGCTCGCGTCGGCCCCGATTTCGACGTCCCCCACCACGGTCGCCTCCCGGCAGACGTGGGCGTCCTCGTGCACCGACGGCTCACCCCCTTCGAACCCGTACGTTCGAACCATACCCCTGACACGACGTTCTCGACCAAAGCTTTGGCGGGGTCATTTTTTAGGTCGCGCCGGTCGTGTGTGTCCCCATGTTCAAGGCACAGATTTCCGACGGCGAGCAGATAGAGTGCGCCGAGTACGAAATCGAAGGTCCCGGCGTTCGACTGTTCGACGAGGACGGCGACTTCCTCGCGTTCGTCCCCTTCTCACACCTGCTCTGGGTCGGACAGGTGGACGAGAACGGGCGAACGCTCTGGTAGTCGTCTCGACCACTCGCACCACACGTCTCTCGAGACTCATCCCGTTCGTCCCCGCGACTCCAGCCACGAGTACGCGTTACGGTCGCTCCGGTGGAACGACGTGGGGGTGGTGGCCGAGTCGCGCGGTCGGTGTCGCCGCGGGGTTCAATCGACCCACGTGGTGATTTCGATTCCCGACCGCCGTATCTCGATGCCTAACCCTCGGTCGGGACCGTCCGCCGGGACCTCCCACGACGTCCGTGCCGACGGGCCAGCAGAAACCTCGACGGAGAGGTCGTAGCTTCCGGGTCCGAACTCGTCGGGAACGTCCCACGACCCCGACGCGGGAATCGATTCGCGCCCGGAGAAAACGCGCTTCTCGGGTCGCCGCACGTCGAGCGAAACGGTCGCCTTCCTGTCGAGGCGGTTATACACCGTTATCGTCTCTGTGTGCGGGTTCGTTCCCCACCCGTCGGAGAGACACCCCCCGGTACCGCCCAAAAGGGGGAGCGAGCAACCGTATCGGACGAATCCCCGTCGATTCATACGAGTCGATTTTCGGACGGTAGCGTAAGCGTTCCGTTCTCCGACACGAATCGCCGCACATCGCTCCCCCCGTTCACCCACGTTTCCCGGAATCGGCGGGTGGATTTTTAACCAACGACGGTGAACGTACGGGTTATGCCCGGCATAAAGTACGAGGACTTCCTCGACCTCGGATACACCCCCGCCGAATCGGAACTCGTCTGCACCTTCCACGTCGAACCGGCCGCCGACATGGACATGGAGGACGCGGCGAGCCGCGTCGCCAGCGAGAGTTCGAACGGGACGTGGGCCGAACTCCAAGTCGAAGGGAGCATCACCGACCTGAGCGCCACGACGTTCAGCATCGAGGGGAACGAAGTGAAAGTCGCCTACCCGGACGCGCTGTTCGAGGACGGGAGCATGCCACAGGTACTCTCCTGCATCGCGGGCAACATCATGGGCATGAAGGCCGTCGAGCGGATTCGCCTGCTCGATTGCGACTGGCCCGAACCGCTCACCACCTCCTTCCCCGGCCCGCAGTTCGGCAGCGGCGTTCGAAACGAGATTTTCGACGCGGGCGAGCGACCCATAACCGCCACGGTCCCAAAGCCCAAGGTCGGCCTCTCGACCGACCAGCACGCCCAAATCGGCTACGAGGCGTGGGTCGGCGGCCTCGACCTCCTGAAGGACGACGAGAACCTCACCGACCAAGAGTTCAACCCCTTCGCCGACCGCCTCACCCAGAGCCTCGCCATGCGGGACGACGCACAGGACGAGACGGGCGAGAAGAAGAGCTACCTCGTCAACATCACGGCGGACACGAACACCATGCTCGAACGCGCCGACATGGTGGCCGAACAGGGCTGTGAGTACGTGATGGTGGACGTCATCACGACCGGCTGGGGCGCCGTCCAGAGCGTCCGCGAGCGCTGTGAGGAACTCGGCCTCGCCATCCACGCCCACCGCGCGATGCACGCCGCGTTCGACCGTATTCCGAGCCACGGCGTCTCGATGCGCGTCCTCGCGCAAATCGCCCGCATCTGCGGCGTGGACCAACTCCACACCGGCACCGCCGACCTCGGCAAACTCGAAAACGAGGACACGGTGGGTATCAACGAGTGGCTCTACTCCGACCTCTACGGTATGAACGACGTGCTCCCCGTCGCTTCCGGCGGCCTGCACCCCGGCCTCGTCGCCGAACTCATCGACCGCGAGGGGACGAACATCTGCATCCAGGCGGGCGGCGGCGTCCACGGCCACCCCGACGGCACCCGCGCGGGCGCGGCCGCGCTCCGCCAATCCGTCGATGCCACGGTGGCGGGCATCCCGCTCGAAGAGTACGCCGAGGACCACCCCGAACTGAAAGTCGCCCTCGACAAGTGGGGCACCGAGACGCCGCGCTAGAGCCGGATTTCCCGGTTTCGCCCCGGTTCGGGAGTTGACGGTGTGACGACCACTGGTTTTTCGATATGGCGCGCGCTGGCACAGCCCAGAGGACAGCGGTCGTCCGACGGGCTGTGGTGATAGCGTGCGAGGTCTTCGTGAGTGACGAAGGAACGAACGAATGGCTCGTCAGAGCTTCGCTCTGACGGTGGATGAGCGGAACGGAGTTCTCGTGAGTGCAACGAACGAGAGCACGGAAGAGCGTGCTCTTCCGGAGTGGAGCGAATCGGTTGGGGAGGGAGTGGCGTGCGAGGGTTCGAAGAAACCTCGAATGCGAATAGCGCGGAACGACGTTCCGCGGACAGTCGAGCGGGAACGGCCCGCGAGACGACGGCAACGCCGCGAGCACGCGGTGTGGTTGCGGTGCGGTGGTGGTTTCATTGACGTCTGTACACGCGGTCACAGAAGAACTACCAATTCGGAGCGGGCGGTCACAGAAGAACTACCAATTCGGAGCGGGCGGGCAGGGGCGTTCGAAGTTTGCTACGAATCGTACTCACGACAACTCACATCCCGCGCGAGGTATGCCGAGAATATTCTCCGCTCGTCGCTGTCCACAAACTCCGCGAACACCGTCCCTCGTTGGGAATAAAAACGAGAAACGGAATCCCACTCCCGTCCTACATCATACCGCCCATTCCTCCCATACCGCCCATGCCACCCATCTCGGGGCCGCCCGCTTCGTCCTCGCTCCCTCCGAGGTCGCCCGCGGAAATCACGTCGTCGATGCGCAACAGGAGTTCGGCAACGTCGGTCGCGCTCTGGATGGCTTGGGTCTTGACGCGGAGGGGTTCGACCACGCCCGCGTCGAGCATGTCCACGACGTCGCCGGTTTCGGCGTTCATTCCGGCGCTCTCCTCCCCGGCGTCGTGCCGACTTCGGAGCTCCGTGATTCCATCGACGGGGCTGACGCCCGCGTTTTCGGCCAACGTGCGGGGAATCGCCTCCATCGCGTCGGCGAACGCCTCGACCGCGAGTTGTTCCCGACCTCCCACGCCGTCCGCATACTCCCGGAGGGCGAGCGCGAGCGCGGTTTCGGGTGCGCCGCCGCCCGGTAACACCCGCCCGTCCAGCAGGGCCACGCGGACGACGCCGAGGCTGTCGTGAACGGCCCGCTCGACCTCCTCGACGACGTGCTCGGTGCCGCCGCGGAGGAGCAGGGTGACGCTTCGCGGGTTGTCACACTCCTCGACGAAAATCCGGGTGTCCCCCGCCACGTCGCGTTCGGCCACGAGTCCGGCGTGCCCGAGGTCGTCGGGGTCGATGTCGTCGAGGCTGGAGACGACGCGGCCGTCCGTCGCCCGCGCGAGGTGGTTCACGTCGCTCTGTTTCGCACGGCGAACGGCGAGGATGCCCTCCTGTGCGAGGAAGTGCTGTGCGAGGTCGTCGATTCCTTTCTGGCAGACGACGACGTTCGCGCCGCTGTCGGCGATTCTATCGACCATCTCCCGGAGTTGTGCCTCCTCGCGGTCGAGGAACTCCTGAAGTTGGTCCGGGTCGGTGACGCTGACCGCCGTATCCGCCTCCGTCTCCTGTACCTCGATGGGCGTATCGACCAGCGCGATGGTGGCGTCCTCGACGTGCCACGGCATGTCGTCGTTCACGCGCTGCTTGTCCACCACGACGCCCTCCACGATGTCCGACCCCGAGATGGCTCCCCCGACGACCGTCTCCACGGTGACGTTCGAGAGGTCGATGTCGTCGCTCTCGTCGTCGCGGACCGCGCGAACCGCCTGCACGACGATTTCCGAGAGTGCCTGTTTGGCCGCTTCGGCCCCCTTCCCCGTCATCGCCGTCTGAGCGATTTCGACGAGCAGGCCGCTCTCTTCGACCGGATGCGACGCCGATTCGAGTACCCGTGACGCTTCCCTGCTCGCTTGTCGGTAGCCCCGCGCGACCGTGGTCGGATGGACGCCCTGTTCGAGCAGTTCCTCCGCCCGGCGAAGCAGGTCCCCGGCGAGGATGACCGCCGTTGTCGTCCCGTCCCCCGTCTCGTCCTCTTGGGTTTCGGCGGCTTCAACGACCATCGTCGCCGCCGGATGTTCGATGTCCATCTCCGTGAGGATTGTCACGCCGTCGTTGGTGACGACGACGTCGCCCATCGAATCGACGAGCATCTTGTCCATTCCTCGCGGGCCGAGCGTGGTGCGTACCGCCTCTGCGACCGCTCGCCCGGCGGTGACGTTCATCTCGCGGGCGTCGCGTCCGCTCGTTCGCTGTGCCTCCTCCCCCAGTATCAGGACCGGTCCGGTCTGCATTCTGTCTGCCATGATACCCCCACACCGGATACGACAGCATGCACAAAAGAACTAGTCCCGTGACGCGAGCGGAGCGGTCATCTCGTAGCGCGCCGAAATCATCGTGATGAATTCGACGACCGCGCCACGACGAAACAGACGACCACACCGCGACGAAACTGCAACCGCGCCACGACGAAACGCACATTGGCACGTCGTGTGAACGTCGGAGCATGATCGGTAAACTCGACCCTGAGGACCTCGCGCTCGTCGTCTCCCGAACCGGCGCGAGCGACGAGGCCGTCTCCGTGGGTCCCGGCTACGGCGAGGACGCCGCCGCAATCGAGGTGGGAGAACGAACGCTCGTCGTCAGTTCCGACCCGCTCTCGCTGGCGCGCGAACGACTCGGCACGCTCGCGGTCAACGTCGCCAGCAACGACGTGGCCTGCTCCGGAGCCGACCCGCGATGGCTGACGAACGTCGTCTTCCTCCCCGACGACGACCGGGAGACGCTGGACGTCGTGACCCGACAGATAGACGAGGCGGCGAGCGAACTCGACATCGCCATCGTCGGCGGCCACTCCGAGTACGCGCCCGACCTCTCGCGGCCGATGGTCACGATGACTTGCATGGGACTCGCCGACGAGTTCGTCCCGACCGGCGGGGCGGAACCGGGCGACCGACTGATTCTGACGAAGGGTGCCGGAATCGAGGGCACGGCCATCCTCGCCACCGACTTCCGCGCGGAAGTCGGCCCGGCGGCCGAACGCGGCGAATCGTTCTTCGAGGAAATCAGCGTCGCCGAGGACGCCCGCCACCTCCGCGAGTACGCCCACGCCATGCACGACCCGACGGAGGGGGGCGTGGTCACCGGACTGTTGGAGATGGCGGAAGCTTCCGGCGTGCGCCTCGAAGTCGCCCGCGACGACGTGCCGGTCCGGGACGCGACCCGCGACCTCTGTGACACCATGGGCGTGGACCCGCTCCGCATCTTCGGGTCCGGGGCGCTCCTCGCGGCGGTCCCCGAAGGGTCGGTCGAGGAGGCGCTCGACGCGGTTCGAGAGGCCGGAATCCCGGCCGCCGTCGTCGGGCGCGTCGTCGAAGGCGACGGCGCGCTCGCGCTGGACGACGAGGAAATCACCGACCCGCCGCGGGACGAGTTGTACGCCCTCTGGGAGTAGCGTCGCGTGGCTTCGGTTACGAAATCGAGTGTTCAACGACGCTCAGTTCCTCGTCCACGACGAGTTCGAGCGTGTCGCCGTCGAGGGAAACGCGAAGCGCGACTTCCCACGGGTCCGTGGAGCGGACGGTCACGTGGCGGTCGGTCGCGGCGAATTCGAGCTTCCAGATGGGCGTCGCCGTCACGTCGAGACCCCGCTCGTGGCAGAACGAGATGAGAGCGGGGTTTCCGAGGAGGGCTTCGCCGAGCCGCAAGTAGTTCCGGTGATTACAGCGGTCACACGAGCGGTTGATGCACACCGCGCGCTTGTCGGGGCGCGGATAGCCCGTCTCGGACGGCTCGACGAACGTCGTGTCCACCGCGTTCCCACAGAGGTGGCAGACCCCCCGCGCGAACGCGAGGCGAACCGACCGGTTGTACTCGCTGGCCTGTGCGACGATGCTCCCGTCGTCGCCGTGCAGGACGCCGGGGGGCGTGAAGTCGTACTCGTACAGGTACGAACAGCCCGGACACTGTATCTTGAACAGGGCGTGTTCGTACATCGCCTCGACGGGTTCCCCGCAGAAGTAACAGTCCGTATCGAGTTCCGTCGGGGAGAGGGACGCGCCGTCTCCGTCCGTCGTGGCGCGAATCGTTCGGGTGAGCATCGTCCCCTCCGGGCGGAGCGCGTAGCCGGTCCCCTCCTGCTCGACGACCGTTTCGACGAGTTGCGAGTGGCCGTCGTCCCGCCGCTCGACGAACTCACCGACGAGCCGTTGGAGGTGATAGTTGAACCGACTGCTGTCAACGTCCGCGCCCACGCGCGAGCGCAGCTCCGAGAACGAGAGCGCGGGCGGGTTTCCCTCCCCGCCCCGGGCGTCGCTGAGCGCGTGGAGGATTCCCGCCCGAACGTCGTTGCCGATGAGCGTGAGCGCCTCGGTCGATGCGACCGACGATTCGGTCGCCGATTCGAACTCGTCCTGCATCTCGTGACGGCGGTTTTCCACCGACCGGGTAATCTCTTCTGGTCGGTTCGGCGGACGTGACAGACTGACAACTGTATCCGTCTTCAGCGAGCGCTTTAGTGGCTGTCGGCGGTAGCCTCTTCCGACGAAAATGGAACCCGATACTCACGTCGTCGCGCTGTGCGGGAGTTTGCGCGACGAAAGCGGAACGCGGGCCGCCCTCGGGACGGCACTCGACGCGGCGGAAGCGGCCGGTGCGGTGACGACGCTCGTGGACTTGCGCACCTACGACCTGCCGCTGGTGGACGCGGACGAAGCGTCCCCGGCAGACGCCGAATCGCTTCGACGGACGCTCCGAGACGCCGACGCAATCTTGCTCGGCACGCCGATGTACCACGGGTCGTACTCCTCGCCGCTGAAGACGGCGCTCGACTACTGCGGCTTCGAGGAGTTCGAAGACAAGACGGTCGGGTTGCTCGCCGTGTCCGGCGGCCGGTTTCCGACGTCCGCCCTCGAACACCTTCGGTCCGTCTGCCGAGCGTTGAACGCGTGGACGCTTCCCCTCGAAGTCGGCGTCTCCGACGTGGATTCGTCGTTTGCGGACGGCGAATTGACCGACCCGGCCGCCGCGGAGCGCGTCCGTCGCCTCGGCGAACACCTCGTCCTGTTCGCCGGTGTCGAGCAGTATCCCGAGGTCGCCAGCGCGACCATCGAATCGGTCACCGGATTCTAAGCCAGCATGAATCACGAACGATACTGCGCTCGAATCGGCCTCGACCCGTCGAGCGTGCGGGACGCGGACCTCGAAACGCTCGCCCGACTGCAACGCGCGCACGTCACGACGGTCCCCTTCGAGAACGTCGCCATCACCGGCGACCCGTTCGGGAACCGCGAGGGAGCGGGCGTATCGCTCGCCGCCGATGACTGTTACGACAAAATCGTCGAGAATCGCCGCGGCGGATTCTGTTTCGAACTCAACGGTCTCTTCGGCGACCTCCTCGCCGAACTCGGGTTCGACGTGAGCCGACGCGCCGCGATGATGCTCTCGGACGGGGAGGCGCGTCCCCCCGCGAACCACCTCACGAACGTCGTCACGCTCGACCGGCCGTACGTCGTGGACGTGGGGATGGGAGTCCCGACGATGCGGCGTCCGCTCCCGCTCGACGGCGACACGACGCGGGACGGCATCGGCGTCGAATGGCGCACCGTCGAAAGCGACCGTCCCGATTCGGACTACGCGACCCAGTTCCGGGACTCGCCAGCGGAGAATCCCGAATGGAAAACGCGGTACGTCTTCCGCGACGTCCCGAGGGAGCGGTCGTACTTCGAGGCGACGTGCGAATACCTCGCATCCGCACCCGAGTCGCCGTTCACGGGCGACCCCGTGGTCACCATCGCGACCGATTCCGGACACGCGAAGCTCACCACCGACGCGTTGACCCGGCACGAAAACGGCGAGGAGCGCGAGCGGTCGCTCGCCGAGGCGGAGTGGTACGACGCGCTCGAAACCGAGTTCGGCGTGACCGACCGTCCCGAGGCGACGCGCCCCAAACGCTAACCGCCACAGGCTCGTTCCTGTGGAAGATGACGCTCGCAGACCATCTCGACGACTTCACCCGGCGCGATTGGGAGACCGCGACCGACTCGGACGAACGAGTTCGCTTCGCGCTCGTCGGCCTCGGCTGGTTCACGACGGAGATGGTCGTCCCGGCCCTTCGGGACAGCGACCGCTGTGAAATCGGGGCGCTCGTCAGCGGCTCGGCGGAAAAGGCCGCTCGACTCCGCGACGAAACGGGGGCCGCCCGCGCGTTGAGTTACGAGGAATTCCACGCGGGGGAAGGCGTGGACGCGTACGACGCGGTGTACATCGCCACGCCGAACGCGACACACCTCGAATTCGCGGAGACGGCGGCCGACCTCGGCAAGGCCGTTTTGTGCGAGAAACCGATGGAGGTCTCGGCCGCGCGAGCGGAGCGGTTGGTCGAGGTCTGTGACGAGGCCGGGGTGCAGTTGATGGTCGGCTACCGGATGCACGTGAATCCGGCCGTCCGGCGGATGCACGACCTCGTGCGGGAAGGATTCGTCGGCGACCCCGTACTGGTCGAGGGGTCGATGTGCCAGAACGTCTTCGAGCAGATAACGCCCGACCCGAACCAGTGGCGACTCGACGCCGACCTCGCCGGTGGCTCGGCGCTCATCGACCTCGGCATCTATCCGCTGAACACCGCCCGATTCGTCCTCGATTCCGACCCGGTGAGCGCGCAGGGGACGACGCGGAGTCCGCACGAACACTTCGCCGGGGTGGACCAACACGTCTCGTTCGAGGTCGCGTTCGACAACGGCGTCACCGCGGCCTGCGTCGCCAGCCAGTACGCCCAGAAGGGAAGCGAGTTCTCGGTGACGGGGACCGAGGGAAAACTGACGCTCTCCCCGGCGTTCTTCGGCGAGGCCCAATTGACGGTCGAACGCGGCGACGCGGCGGCCGCGTTCTCGGTCGCGCCCGTGAACGAGGAACGGGAGGAGTTCGACTACTTCGCCGACCGTTTGCTCGCCGACCGCGACCCCGGACCAGACGGCGCGCACGGACTGGTCGATATGCGAACCATCGAAGCCATCTACGAGTCGGCGGAAACCGGCGAGCGCGTGGCGGTCGAACGCTAACGAGCGTCCGCGAACGGCGGAAACCGGGCACTTCGGGAACCAGTTCGGTGGCGCAGATTTCGACGACGCAGAGTTCGGCGACGCGGTTGTGACTCGCGGAACAGCGCACGGGAAAACGCGAGCGGCCAGAACTGCATATTGGACAGACGTTCGGGTTCGTGTGAGCATACTACCATGGACGCTCGCGGCCGCTCGCCTGCATCCGAACGATTTACTCGGCAAAGAATAAATGTTTTGAATACCGGGCTGTAAGGGTGTGACATGCACGCAGTCGCACTCAAGCGCGGCGCGAGTGCTCCCGAAGTCATCGACAAACCCCGACCGGACCCCGATTCCGGCGAGGTGCTGGTGCGGACACTCCGAGTAGGCATCGACGGAACCGATTACGAAGTCATCGCCGGGCATCACGGCGGCTTTCCCGCGGACGACGACCATCTCGTCCTCGGCCACGAGGCGGTCGGCGTGGTGGTGGACCCGAACGACACCGCGTTCAAGGAGGGGGACGTGGTCGTGCCGACCGTTCGCCGTCCGCTTCCCGACGGCCCGACGGAGTACTTCGAGCGCGGCGAACCGGACATGGCTCCCCCGGAGGATGTCGTCGAGCGCGGCATCACCGGCGGCCACGGCTTCATGAGCGACTACTTCACGAGTCCCGCGGAGTTCCTACTTCCTATCCCGGACGACCTCGCCGAGTGGGGCTTTCTGGTCGAACCCATCAGCATCGCCGAGAAGGCCGTCGAACACGCCTACGCCTCGCGCTCGGCGTTCGACTGGCGACCGGAGAGCGCGCTCGTCCTCGGCAACGGGTCGCTCGGCCTGCTCACGCTGGCGATGCTCGGCCAATCCTTCGAGCGGACCTACTGCCTCGGCCGCCGCGACCGGCCGGACCCGACCATCGACATCATCGAGGAACTGGGCGCGACGTACGTCGATTCGCGCGAGACGCCCGTCTCGGAGATTCCCGACGCGTACGAATCGATGGACTTCATCTTCGAGGCGACCGGCTATCCGAAACACGCCTTCGAGAGCATCGAGGCGCTCGCGCCGAACGGCGTCGCCGCGCTGCTCGGCGTCCCGGATTCGTGGCCGTTCGAAATCGACGGCGGGAAACTCCACCGCGAACTCGTGATGCACAACAAGGCGCTCGTCGGGAGCGTCAACTCCGGCTACCGGCACTTCGAGGCCGCGACCGAGACGCTCTCGTCGCTCCCCGACTGGCTCTTGGACGACCTCGTGACCGGCATCTACGACACCTCGAACCTCGCGGACGCATTTGCGGACGACGAAACGACAATAAAGGCCGCGGTGAAATTCTACGACCATGAAGAACGTTGACGACCTCATCGAGAGCGCGGCCGAGCTAGCGGAGCGCGGCCTCTCGAAGGGCGAAATCGCGGACGAACTGAACGTCTCGCGCGAGACGGCGAGTTGGCTCGTCGAACGGAGCGGAAGCGCGCCGACCCCCGAACCGACCGGCGGCCCACAGGACATCCACGTCGATTGGAGCGCCATCGGCCGCGACAGCGCCCGCCTCTCGCACGTCGGCGCGGCGATGGCCGACATGCTGTCGAAACACGGCGAGGAGGTCGATTTGACCATCGGAATCGAGAAGGCGGGTGCGCCGCTGGCGACCACCGTCGCCCGCGAACTCGGCACCGACCTCGGAACCTACGCGCCGCGGAAACACCAGTGGGACGAGGGCGACATCGACGAGTACGGCGGCAGTTTCTCGCGCAATTTCGCACAGATTCGAGACCGCGAGTGCTACGTCGTGGACGACACCATCACCAGCGGAACGACGATGACCGAGACCATCGAGGCCATCAAGGACCGCGGCGGCGACCCGGTCGCCTGCATCGTCCTCGCCGACAAGCGCGGTATCGAGGAGCTAGACGGCGTTCCCGTCTACTCGCTGGTGCAGGTCATCGGCGTCGGCAGCGACGAATAACGTCACGAAGACCGACCCGGACCCGCGGCAGAAAGCATTTATTTTTCGATGATAACTCCCGGAGTATGACCTCCAGACGGGTTCTCGTCGGAACTCTTACCCTCGGATTAGTCGTCGGCCTCGTCGTCGGGTCCGCCGGGTCATCGCTGTTCGAGTCTCCCGCGGGCGCGAGGAACGGCGTCGAGATACCGTCCGAGTCTCTCGTCACCGCCACCGGGACAGGTTGTTCGGCGACGGTCGATACCGGCGGCTGGGTCGGCCAGCAACCGATTCACGACGTGATGGCCGTCTCGTTTAACGACACCATCGCGCACGAGGCGACCGTCATCGACGTGAACGCGACGCTGGAGTCCGGCGCGGACGGGGACTATTTCCTCCGCATCGAGACGAGTCCCGACCCCGCCACGTCGGCGAAGAAGGGGTCGCCGCCGGACGACTGTCAGCCGCAGACGACCATCGACGCGGCCGTTACGGTGCCGCGCGATTACGACACGATAACCGTCGTCATCGACGGCGAGACGGTGACGACCGTCGAAAACGACGGCAGTTCCTTCGCTCGCTACCGTCCCGTCAACGGCACGGCGTGACGCGGGCGCAACTTCTTTGCGGCGTGGGTGCCTACGCAACAGTATGACCTTCACACCCGGCGAACAGCTATCGGCCGAGGAAGTCGAGGAACGGGTCGATTCTACCATCGCGGACGAGGACGTCGTGCTTTTCATGAAGGGAACGCGCCTCATGCCGCAGTGCGGTTTCTCCATGCGCGCGGTCGAACTCCTCGACGCGCATCTCGGGGACGAGTTCGAGACGGTGAACGTACTCGATAACCTAGATGCCTACCGCGAGGCGCTGTCGAGTCACAGCGGCTGGGAAACGATACCGCAGACGTACGTTGACGGCGAATTCATCGGCGGAAGCGACATCCTCGCAGAGATGGACGAACGAAATGAACTCGAATCGACACTTCGAACGGACTGACGTCAGTCCGTCGGTTGCAGGCGCAACTGAAAGAGTAGACCCTATAAGTGCGCGGCGCGTACACAAATACGTACCGCCGACGGGAGACGGAACTCACGACTACAAATGAGCCAGGTATACCGACTACACTCGACGCTCGAATTGCCGCTTGAAACTGTTTACGACTACTTCGAAAGTGACCCAGAACTACCGGACGGAATCGACAGCGTCGATATCACCCGCCGGAACAACACTCTCATCATCAGCGCAGTTTCCTCGGACGAGAGCATCAGCAAGTACACGCCGACCGCGCAACTGAAAGCCAGCGTCTCCGAGACGCGCGTCTTTACCGAGGAGGAGGAGGCGCGACGCAACGCGCCCCGATGGGGGACTCCGGAAGAGGAAGAAGAGGAGGAACCGACCGGCGAACTCATCGAGATGGCCGCGTTCAAAGGCGACCGCGAGACGGTGCTCCAGAACAGCGCGGTGCAGTACCCGATGTTCGAGGTGCTCTGCACTATCGCGCGAAAGGCCGAGAAGGGCACGCTGACCGCCATCGCCGAAGTCGGTGGCGAACTGGAAGCCACCCGAATCGTCGATGGGGACGACCGTCCGGCGTCCATCGAAGTCGTCGAAGGACCGCGAAACGAAAACTCCTCGTCCAGTGGCGTGAACTGGCGCGACAACAAGTTCATCAGCTAATCGTCGTCCTGCTCCCCGTCCTCCCATCGATGCAAACTCCATCTCGCACGGATTCGCCCGCGAGAACTGACCGTTCGATTTTTGCCGCCGTCCCTCGTCGTGTGAGCCACGGCTCGAAAACGAGACGTATCAGGTCGATTATTTTAAATGGTTCCTCACGCCGAGCCGAAAAGCACTTTAGCGACCTAATTATATCTAATTACACGTCATGGCAAACGACTTCCCCGACTACCTCGACGTGGATTACACGGACGGCGAAGGCGAGAACCCCGAAGACTATCCCTCGCTCGAAGACAAAATCGAGAAGGCGATAGACGTCACGCGCAAGGGTCTCGAAGAGTACGAGAACCCCGCCGTCATGTGGACCGGCGGTAAGGACTCCACGCTCACGCTCTACTTCATCAAGGAAGTCGCGGAGCGCTACGACTTGGAAGTCCCCCCGGCGGTGTTCATCGACCACTACCAGCACTTCCAGGAGATTCACGACTTCGTGGACTACTGGGCCGACGAGTGGGACTTGGAGGTCATCTACGCCCGCAACGAGGACGTGGGCGGCTACGTGGACGAACACGACCTCGAACCCGGTGACGACATCGAAATCGACGCGCTCTCGGAGCACAACCAACACCACGTCCGGGAGCTCCTCGAATACGAGGAGGACACGTTCCCGTTCCTCCTCGACACCTACGTGGGCAACCACCTGCTGAAAACCGTCGCGCTCAACGACGCGCTCGAAGAGTACGACGTTGACGGCGTTATCTCCGGCGTCCGCTGGGACGAACAGGAAGCCCGCGCCGACGAGACGTTCTTCAGCCCGCGCCACGACCCCGAAATCTACCCGCCGCACGACCGCGTTCAACCCATCCTCCACTTCGACGAACCCGCGGTCTGGGACGCGTTCTGGTACTTCGTCGTCCCGGACACCGTGGAGGACTACCCCGACGACGGCTACGTCCCGCAAGGCTTCGACGACCTGCCGAACGACCTCACGCAGGACGACATCCCCGTCTCGCCCAAGTACTTCGAAGGGTTCCGCTCGCTCGGCAGCGAAATCAGCACCGAGAAGAGCGACCAGGAACCGGCTTGGCTGCAGGACATGGAGAACACCACCGAGCGTGCGGGCCGCGCCCAGGACAAAGAGGACCTGATGGAGCGCCTGCGCGACTTGGGTTACATGTAAGACCCACCTTTTACGACGGTCGCAAGTGGAAGCGCCGACGGTAACCGTCGGCGCTTCCACGGGCATCTTCACGGCGAAGCCGTGAAGGAACGAGGGAGCTTTGCTCCCTCGCATTCCCTGTAAAAGCTGGACCAAAAGCAACAGAAGACGTTCCTGCTCGCTTCGCTCCGCGGGCTGCGACTTCCTGGCCTTCGTTCGCTCCGCTCACGAAGACATTCCTCCTTCATTTCGCAGGAACCACTCGCACCGCGAGTGGTTCCTGCTCCATTCAGTCGTCGGCCAAGAAAATCTCCGATTTTCCGGTGTCTCACAATCGCGGGCGATTGTGATGGCTCGAAAGATCGCAGGTCTTTCCGTGGGTGAGCTAGCGACGGACAGTTGTGTCGCTTGCCGATTTTAGGCTCATTCCACTTGCGGGTTCAGTCGTCGTATCAGTCGTTCGTTTTTCGTGGTCGCGTCGCTGGTCGATTCCCGGCGGCAGTGTCACTGGCCTATCGCTCGGCTCACGTTCGTTCGCCGTTCGCTGGCCGGGATTCGTTTCGACGAAGAGACGCGTCAAACGATACCGATTCACAAAACCGCTTTTGTTTCTTCGTTCCAATCGACAGATAGAATGACGAACGACCCGCGAAACCGCATCGACCCGGCGAACTACTACGACCGCCTCGGCGAGGGCGAGTGGGAGCGCCTCGAAGAGTCGTTCAAGAATTCCCTCGAATTCGAGAACACGACCGACTATCTCGACCGCTTCTTGCCCGAATCGGGGCGCGTCCTCGACGCTGGCGGGGCCGCGGGACGGTACTCGATTTGGCTGGCCGAGAAGGGGTACGACGTCACCGTGCTCGACCTCTCGGCCGAACAGGTCGCCATCGCGAGACGGCGCGTCGCGGAGCGCGACCTCGAATCCCGCGTCAGCGTCCAACGCGGAGACATCCGGGACCTCCCGTTTTCCGACGACCGGTTCGACGCGACGCTCTGTCTCGGCGGGCCGCTCTCGCACGTCATCGACGCCGACGGACGGGACGCGGCGGTTCGGGAACTCCGTCGCGTCGCCAAATCAGACGCTCCCGTCTTCGTCTCGGTGATGGGGTTCGTCGCCGTCGTCCAAAACCTCATCAAGAGCGCGCCGCACTTCGAGGCGGGCGTCCGACAACTTCCCGATGTGGTCGAAACGCGGGACTACTCGCCGGAACTGATAGCGAAACACGGCATCGACGACCCGTCGTTCGTCGAGTGTCATTTCTTCCGGAGCGACGAACTCCGCCGTCTCCTCGAAGCCCGCGGCATCGCCGTCGAAGTCGTCGCCGGACTGGAAGGCCCGGCCTCGAACTTCGGAGCGAACCTCGAAGAAATAGACGAGGAGGCACAGGAGACCGTCGCGGAAGTCGTCGAAACGCTTCGGGAAGACCCGACGATTGCCGACCTGTCGAACCACATCCTCGCGGTCGGGCGGGTCGAGTGAGCGATTCGGGTCCGCTATCTCGTCGCGCGGTACTCCCCGTGTTTCACGCCGAGGAAGAGCGCTATCAGGCCGAAAACAAGCATCGAGGGTGTCACCATCATCAGCACTGTACTCGTCGCCATCGCTCCCATCCCGATGAGGCCCGCCGTACCGATGGCGACGATCGCCACCAGTGCTGCGGCGGTCACAGGTAAATTGAACTCCATACGGGACCGTTCGGCGACCGACAGAAAAGCGTTACTCCGATTTCGGGCGCATGAGATTCGCCAGCGTCACTAAGAACCCGAGGACCCAACCGACCGGCACCGCGATTCCGAACCACATACCGACGTAGGCGAGTCCTTCGAGGTCGAAGCGCGCCCGGAGTATCTCGTCGATGCCGCGGTAGGTGAGCACGTTGTTCAGCAACCACACCGCGAGGTTCGTGCTGTTGGGGAAGATGACGTTCGAGAGTGCAGGGGAGTACAACGCCGCGACGACCGGCGGCAGGAAGATAGCCGTCATCCCGGACGGGTAGGCGAACAGCACCGTCATTATTCGACCCCCGTATCGGCTGGTGAGATACGAGAACACGGCCGCGACCGTCGCCACGCCACCTGCGGCGGCGACCGCGTAGAACCCCTCCGTCGAGAAGCGATATCTCGCCAGCGCCGCCAAGCCCCCCCAGACGACCACCGAGAGCACGATGACGCCGAGCACCCCGAGGCTCGCCGCCGTTCGGTCGATGCGACTCGTGTAGTAGCGCGCGGCGAACCCGAACAGGACGAAGGGATAGAGCAGGGCGACGACGACTGTTCCGACCACGCTCCAGACGCTGTAGGCGACTTTTCCCGTCGTACTCTGTGGTTGCCACTTTCCGAGGACCGAGTGGGCCTGCTGTCGCTGTCGCGGGAAGAACAGCGCCATCCATCCGGTGTGTAACTGTGCGATGTCGTATCGTATTGCGTCGGTGAGTCCTCCCTGACTCGTCCCGCGTGCCATACTGTGGCTCCATTCGGCCAGCCGATATGAAGGTTATCCTTACGGGTCCGAAAACGGACAGTCTCGGTCGGGGAACATGTCTTTCTCACTCGGCACGTCGTCCGGCGTGACCCGGATAGTCCCGTTCGAACCGATCCTCGATTTCCCCGCGATTGAACTCGATGACCACCGGCCGCCCGTGCGGGCAGGCGTAGGGGTTTTCACACTCGTCCAGCGCGGCGAGCAGACTCACCACGTCTCCCTCTCGAAGCGACGTGTTGCCGGTAATCGACGGATAGCACGCCAAATCCGAGATGAGTTCGTCGGCGACCGCCTCCGCCGAATTGGCGTCACCCGATTCGACCGAGATGAACTCGGAGAGCACGTCTCGGAGCAGGTCCGGCGAGAGCGTCTTCTCGAAGACGGCGGGAACGGTCGTCACCTCGACGGTCCTGTCATCGACGAGCGCGGCGTGAAAGCCCAGTCGCGCCAGCGCCTCGCGGTAGTCGTCGAACAGCGCCGCCTCCGCCGCCGTCAGTTCGAGTTCGACCGACGATGCGAGGACTTGCGTGGTCGTATCGCCCGCGAACTGCCGACAGAGGCGCTCGTAGTTCACCCGCTCGTCGGCGGCGTGCTGGTCGATGAGCACCAAGCCGTCGTCGGTTTCGGCGACGACGTAGGTGTCGTGGAGCTGCCCGAGAATCCGCATGCTCGGCAGTCGCTCGAACGAGGCTTCGTCCGCTTCTTTCGCTCCCTCCCCGCCCGTTTCGGGGAGCGTCGTCGTCGCCGTCGGCGCGCTGAACTTCCGTTCCGGGTCGCGGGCGGCGTCGGTTGTCGAACCCTTTCCCGCCGAATTCCTTTCCGTGGAACGTCTCTCCGTCGCCGTATCTCCGTTCGTCGTCGCGGTCCCGTTCGTCGTAGAATCGCCGCTCGTCGGTGATTCCGTACGGGATTCAGTCGCGGTTCGTTCGGTGGTCGAACCGTGGCCGCTCGACGTCGTTCGGTCCTGTTCCGCCGCCTCCGCATCACTGGATTCGGCGCGGTGGGGATCGGACGCGGCGGTCCGAGACCCCGACTTCGATGCCGTCGCCGCGTTCGACCGACCCGAGCGGGCCGTTTCCTGCCCGCGGCCGCTCTCCCCGTCGCGGGTCGTCGCATGCGACTCCGCCGCGTTCGAATCCGCCGTCTCTCCGCTCGCGTTCTTTCGCCCCGTCGAATCCCCGTCGCCGAGTTCCGACTGCACGGGTTCGGGCGTCACGTCCGTCTCGTCGGGAGCGGACCGACCGCGTGGGGCGGATGCCCGAACCAGTCCGTTGTCGAGGAGGGCGTCTTGCACGGCGTCACGAACCGCCGTCTTCACCCGCGCTTCGTCGCCGAACCGGACCTCCATCTTGCGCGGATGGACGTTCACGTCAACCGAGTCGGCGGGCACGTCGAGGAAGAGGACGGCGAAGGGATAGCGGTCGGGCGCGAGTTGGTTGCCGTAGGCATCGAGGATGGCCTCCCGAACCACCGAGGAGCGGACGTACCGCCCGTTGACGTACGTTGCGACGTACTCGCGGGTGCTTCGCGTCGTCTCGGGATGGCTGACGTACCCCGAGACGTCCACCGCGTCCCCGCCATCGACGGCGATCATCGCGGTGGCGACTTCCCGACCGTACACCGACAGGATGGTGGACTGGAGGTTTCCGCGTCCGGTCGTCGAGAACACCTCGCGCCCGTCGTGTTCCAGCGAGAACGCCACGTCGGGGTTCGCCAGCGCGTACTGGGTGACGACGCGGTTGACGTGGGCGAACTCCGTGGAATCGGTCTTCAGGTACTTCCGGCGCGCCGGGGTGTTGAAAAAGAGGTCCTCGACTTCCACCGTCGTCCCCTCGGGACAGCCCGCCGGTCCCACCCCCTCCACGTCGCCGCCGACGAGACGGAGTTCGGTGCCCGACTCGCCGCCGCGCGGTTTCGTTCGAATCTTCGTCCGCGACACCGCGCCGATGGTGTACAGCGCCTCGCCGCGAAAGCCGAGGGTTGCGACCCCGGATTCGAGGTCGTCGATGTCCCGAATCTTGCTCGTCGTGTGCTCCTCGACCGCGATTTGGACGTCCTCCCTGCTCATCCCGATGCCGTCGTCAGTGACGCCGATTCGCTCCGTCCCGCCGCCATCGACCCGCACCGAAATCCGCGAAGCGTCCGCGTCGAGGCTGTTCTCGACCAGTTCCTTGACCACCGAGGCCGGTCGCTCGACGACCTCCCCCGCCGCGATTCGCTGTATCGTCGTCTCGGAAAGCGCCCGGATGTTGGTCTCCCCGTCGCTCATTTCTCGAATCCTTTCGGTCCGACGTAATCAAGGTTCGTGTGTCGGTTCGAACCCATGTCCTTAACGAATAATAGGTATAGAATCGCAACGTTTACTCACGTTCGTCGCGTGTACTCCTGCCATGGAATCGTTTACCGAAACGCTGGAAGTCGTGACCTTGGGGAACCACGTTCGCATCGAACTCAAGGACGGGCGGGCGTTCGAAGGCCCGGCCAGTCCCATCGACTACATGCCCGACGACCGCTTCCGACTGGAAATCGAGCCGCGACACGAGAAGATTCGGCGCTGTGAAATCAGCGCCGTCTGTGTCGATGGGTCGTGGACGACGCCGGAGGTCCGCCACTACAGCCTCGGCGACGAGGACTGGACGGTCGCCGGAGAAGCGCTCGACATGGAAATCACGCGATAACTGCTGACTCGCCGTCGTCGATGGCCGACTCGACCGGTCCCTATCAAACGGCGGTCAGCGTTCGACGGGTACGGTCACGCAGGAGCGAATCCACGCGTTCGAGTTCTCGGGGTCGTACATCATCACGACTCGACCCGAACCGTCGGCGTATTCGGTACAGTGTAGTTCTTCCGTTCGTTCGTCGCTGGTAGTCGTCATGGTTGGGGAGGAGGTGAGAGCGTCGCTGTCGAGCGAATCGCTGGGAACGCTGAATGGAGGTTCATTGGCGGCTCCACGCCGCTTGACACGTTTCGTCGCAGAACGAGTGGAGAACGACCGACCCGTCCTCTTTCGTTTCCGTGACGATAGGATACCACGCGGTGGTGTCGATGGGCCTATCGCAGTGGGAACAGACGGGCGTCACGGACCGAGTGATGGTGACGTCACGACGACCGTCCCGCTTCTCCATTCCGGGGGTATCGTTCATGCCTCTACTTGCGAGAGGAGCGTGGCGGAGACGGTTCGATTGTCGGAAACCACCACTTCACAGCCAGCCATGGTGAAGTTGATACTAGACTCGACCTCTCGCGTTACCGATGAGGTCGGTCGGAATAATCTGTCGAGCGCGTCCGGGTCGATGATATCGTACAGTGGTGTCATATCGGCGGGATCGACTTCGGCGGCGTCGGCGACGGCACGTATCACGGCCTCGCTAACACGTCCGTTTTTGACGGGTATCGTTGCGGTAGTTCCTCGTTCACTCATGCGTTCCACGACCGGAGGCAGGACAAGTATCGGTAAAGCGATTCCAGCTAGGTATGCAGTACCATACCGAGACTGGCGCTAGATGCCTAGCTACTCGACCTCGTAGAGCCGGTCGAATAGCTTCCGCTGGGCGGTTCGGAGGTGGTTGATGAACGTCGGTTGCGTGATGCCGAGGGACTTCGCGACTTCCTGCCCAGTGGTGCCGCGAGGAGAGTCGAAATAGCCGCTCAGGTAGGCCGTCTTCAACACCTGTTGCTGCCGGTCGGTGAGACCTTCTTCGAAGGCCGCACGGCAGGTTTGAACCGTCTGTACCGGCCGTTCCCGGTCGCGCCGTGCGGCGAGTTCGAGCCCCGAGTAGCGCGTCCGGAGCGTCTCGACGAGTTCTCGGACCTCCGTCGTGGGCGGGACGGTAACGACCGCCCGGATTCGCTCCTCGGTGGCGGTTATCGATTCGGGTACTGCACCCCGTTCCCCGAACACCGACGGAATGAGTGGCTCCGTCACCGTGATTTCGAACAGCGCCTCGTCGTCGCGTTCGGTAACGGGGCGACTGCGTTTCACCGCGATGGCCTCGTCCAGATACGCCTCGACTGCATCGACATCCGTCCCGTGGACCGTGATGAAGAGGTGGTCCGTCTCCTCGTCGTTGACGATGCCTTCGTAGGTGACACGGCAGTCGAGGCTCGTGGCGAGTCGTTGGAGCAAGTCGTCGGAACCGGTGACCCGAAAGTCGAGTTCGACACTCCGGTCGGTCAACAGGCCACGCTTCGTTTCGAGGGCGTCGATGGTGTACGCGATGGTCTCTCCGAGTTCGGTGAACACTGCCTGTGAGAGCGCGTCGAACGCGTTCGAGCGCGTCGCGTACACCATCAGAACGCCGTAGGAGTACTCCCGGTAGACGAGCGGGATTCCGATAACCGACTGATAGCCCCTCGTGAGCGCTTCGAACCGCCACGCCTCGCGTTGGACGCCCCCGGCCACGTTCATTACGGTCGTGAGGGAACCGTTTTTCACCGTACTCACCGCCGGTTCCACCGTCGTCGAGTCCGCCTCCAACTCCAACGAAACGCTGTCCAAATATCCGCGCTCCATGCCGGACCACGCTTCCGGGACGACCTTCGATGTCGCTTCGTCGAGCGTGCCGACCCACGCCATGGAGAATCGGTCGGTCGCGGCGAGGCGCTCACACACTTCGTCCACGACGTCCGAGCGAGAGTCCGCGAGGACGAGCAGATGTTCGATGTCGCGGAGCAGTTCCGTCGTCTCGTGCAATCGTTCGAGACGAGCGGCCTGTTCTTCGAGTTCGTGCTCCCGTTTGCGGAGCGCGGCCTCCCGGCTCACCCGGTCGAGCGCGGCCTGCGTCGTGGCGGCAAAGACGGTGGCCAGTTCGACGGCGTCAGTTTCGAACGTTCCCTGTTCGTCGTCGACGGACATGAACACCCCGTGGTTCCCGAGCGGGACGTACAGCCCGCTCCTGAGACGCGTCTCCGGATTGTATACGTGTTCGGACTCTCGAACGTCGTCGAACACCCGCGTCTCCCCCGTGGCGAACACCTGCCACGTGATGCTCTCGCCCGCTTCGAAGGAAACCGGCGGTCCGACGAGCGGTGGGACGTCGTCAGAATGGGCCACCGGTTCCAGCGTGTTCGTCTCCTCGTCGAAGAGGAAGACGACGACGCCGGGGAGGTCGAGCACCGACGCACCCGCGTCGGCGGCGATTCGTGCCACTTCCTCCGTCGAGGACGCTTCGAGCATTTCTTGTGTCGCAGTGTGCAACGCCGTGAGCGCCTGCTCGTGACGCATCCGCGCGGTGACGTCCATCGAGACGCCGATGACACCCGTCACCTCGCCGTCCTCGTCGTGCATCGGTTGGAACCACGTCTCGAGATGCAGGTTCTCCAGTTCGTGGACGGCGTTGACGGGTTCTCCCGAGAGCGCCCGCCGAACGTCGGCGATAGCCTCGGGATATTCGGAGAGGCTGTCGAAAACCGACTCGCCGATGACCTCTTCGGAGGACGTATCGAATGCGGCCAACCCACGACCCTCACAAAGGGTGTACCGCCCGTCGGCATCGAGCGCGAACAGGATGACCGGAACGTTCTCGACGACCGATTCGAGGCGCGTCTTGGTCTCTTCGAGTTCGCGCTTGCGCTCTTTCCGCTCGGTGATGTCGGTGTACACGGCGTAGGACTGCTCACCGGATTCGCCGGGGTGAACCGGAATCGACCGCAGGAAGAAGTCCCGGACGCCGTCGGCCGTCTCGCGCCTGACCTCGTCCTCGATGTACTCCCCTGCTTTTACCCGGCGATTGATAGCGTTCCCTTCCGCGGCGAGTTCCGTCGGCAGAACCACGTCGTCTATCGAGCGACCGACCATCTCGTCTTCGGGGTAGCCGAACGTCCGCTCGAACGCGGCGTTCACCGATCTAATCGTCGGAACGTCGCCCTCGTACTCGCAGTAGACGGTTGCGTCACCCGAATCCTCGAACAACGCCGCGACCCGGTCGCGTTCGAGTTGGAGACGCCGTTCGCGCTCGACCCGTTCCGATATGTCGCGCATGACTCCGACCGTTCCCTCGAACGTGCCGTCCTCGGATGGAAGCGACGTGAATCGCACTTCGACGGGAACCGTCTCGCCGTCGGCCCTCCGAATTTCGATTTCGTACGTGCCGACGTCCCTCTCGCCGTCGAGAAGGCGTTCACGCTGTCGAAACGCTTCCGAGACGGTTTCGTCGTCCGAAATGAGCGACCCGTGAGCGCCGACGAGTTCGTCCCGACCGTACCCCGTCAACTCCTCCATCGCTTCGTTGACGGCGAGAAGATAGAACTCGTCGTCCAGCGCGTAAATACCGTCGTTGACGGTATCGAACATCGTTTCGTACCGTTCGAGGTCGCGTTCGTGCGCCGTCCGTTCTGGCGGTTCCTCGGCCAACTCGGCGACGCCGAAGAGATGGTCACTTTCGGGGAGTCGAACCAGGTGGCAGTCACCGGACCGTTCCCGCCCGTCCGCCGTGACGAAGCCGACGGAGACGGTGGCGTTGCCGTCATCGAGTGCCGTGGTACACGCGGCGTCGAAGCGTTCGCGGTCGGATTCGGTCACGAGGGCTCCGGCCCGCTGTGAGGCGAGGTCGGTCTCGGAACGTCCGGTCAGGTCGGCCACGCGGTCGGACCACCACGAGAGGGGTTCCTCGTGCCGGAACGCGAACGCGAACACCGCGTCGTCGAACGCCGAGAACAGTTTCGTAAGCGACCGAGAATCATCACCGAAACTCGACACGAGGGCGTCGAACCCGTTGACGTTCTGCGACGTCCGGTTGTCGGGAAATGACGTCATTGAATCATCCCCCTCGATAACGAGGGTCGTTGAGGGATAGAATGGGTGGCACGGTCATGAATCCACTGCTCGTCGTGCCGCCCGATTACGACTTCTCATCGTGAATTCTCCGCGAATCGAAATAAATACCGATTTAAAAACACGTTCACCACTATCCGCGACCGGTTTCACAACCGAACCGCCATCGAACAGAACGGCCGTAGCGGGTCGTGGCTCGTCCGGCATTCGAGCCGTTTACGCGCTGCTCCTCGACTATCGCTCATTTGACGACTAGTTCGAACGCTCGGCCACGAACTCGCTCGCAAGCGCCGCGAGTTCCGAGCGGAACGCCCCCTCGTCGAAGTCCGCGGCGTCGTGAAACAGACGGTCGTGTTCCTCCCGAACGATGTCCTCGAACACGCGGTCGTAGAGGGTATCGACCGTAACCGCCCGGTTCCGGGCTTCGACCGCCGTCGCAACCGTCCGGAACCGGCGGTCGGTTGCGAGTTCCGTTGCGACTTCCTCGGCGGGTCCCTCGACGGGTTTCACGTCCGTCGTCGCCTCCACGTTCGGGTGTGTGAGTTCCGCCCGCTCGCCCGTCTTGTTTCTGATGACGACGCCCGCCGCAGGCCCGTCGTACCAGTTCGACTCCGGAATCTCGTAGGCGTCGGGGTCGAAATCGACCGCTCGAACCTCCTTTTGGACGGTATTCACGGGATTGAGCCCGAGTCGTTCGTACACCTTCTCGACGGCATCAGGCGGGAGAAACCGCTCCTCGTTCGTCTCCCAGATGTCGTAGCCCAGAAACGACGGCGTGCGACGCCACTCGTAGTCGATGGTTCGTTTGACCGTCGCTTCGCCGAAGAAGACGACGGATTCGACGTCGCCGACCGCGGCGCGCAACGCCTCGCGGTCGAGGTTCTCCCGGAGGTGTCGGATCAGATGCTGGTATCGAGCAGGGAGTTCTCCGGCTTCGTAGACCCGTTCCCGGTCGCCGACGCGAATCACGCCGGACTCCTGCAGTTGGAAGCGGACGCCCCACCCGTCTATCTTCTCCTGAATCCAGAGGTGGCCTCGTTCGAACAGGGCGGATGCGGCGTCGGCGCGCGGAATCGATGGATACCGTTTCATGGTGTTGGGTGGCGGTACAGGCGGCGGGACGGGCGGCGGTCGGTGCGGGCGGCGGACTGCTGTGAAACGGTAGCGGCGCGGGCTACTCGTAGTTTTTCATGCATCCTCCGCTCTTCGTGTTCGACTCGTTGCGACAGAACGGTCTTCTGGGATTCGTTCCTCCCTCCGAGGTAGTTCTTCCCCACGATGTGCGCGAACCAGTTCAGTCCGGCGCTGTCGCAGGTGCTCGTCTCGGAAGCGCGGTGTGACCTGTTCGCCGTGCTCGTCGAGCGTCGCGGTGAGTGGCTCACCGCCGCCGCCGAGTGGTGCGACCAAGCGGGCGTCTCGCGCTCGGACTTCCACCGCGACCACAAATCACCCTTCCTCGGCTTCGACCTCGTTGACCTCCGAGACGGTGGTTCGGACGCCAGCACCCATCCGACCTCCACTACGCGCTGGAGGCCGAACTCGAAAACACCGGTCCCCTCCTCTCCGCCGCCCTCGAGGGATTCGTCCGATAGCTCCGTCGGCCACCGCGCGGAATCGTATTCTGTCGGTATTTACACGACACGAATGTATCAGGTGGCGCTCACGAACCGGCCGTATTCCGTCGATTCGACCGGGAATAGCGCGTAAATTCAACATTTTGTCGTATTCTGTGGGGTTTATTTCTATATTACATAGGTGAGTAGCTTTAAGAAAAGTCTACATTCATGGGGGGAGTCGATTTGATTGCATGTCGGAGGACAACCTACAAGCGTATCTCGCACAGCACCCACGAATGATCGGCGTTTTGTTCACTATCTGTCTGCTCCTGTTGCAGGCGGGGAACACGTCGGCGGCCTCAGCACTCTGTACGAATGGCCCTTAGCTATCATAAGTCGGCGAGGGAAAGTTCGTCACTCCAGTAAAGTTTCCTATCAAATTTCACAGGAAGTAGTTCGAGACTTAGAGCGTCGTTAAACTCCTCGGCAGATAGTACGTACTCTGTAAACGGGTCTGCTGTAAGATATCGTGTTGCTTCGTCTTTAAGATTCGATGCACACATCGTCCCTAAACCATAATTAGCTGTGGGGAAAGTGCCGTGCTCAAGTAGAAACTCGTCACCATCTCGTCTAACTCGATACATCATCGGCGCACCGCTTTCACTCTGACACAGCGTCACGCCACCGTCTCCGACCGTGACGTATTCGACGCCGACGACCAACTCCTCTTTCGCAACGCTGAGGGCGGCACGAAGCGAGAATCCACAGTTCAACAGTCTGGCGAGCGAGCGGCCGATCTTCGTCGCCGAGGAGTTGACGACCTCGGCGAGGGTGACGACGCCGCCCTTGCTCCCCTTCTGGACGAGGGTTTCGCCCTGTCGATACGAGCGGCAGGCGTTCAGCAGGAAGGCATCGACGTTGACCTCCGAGAGGGTGTCCGCATCGAGCGACCCGTCCGAACAGTGGAAGCCGTCGTCGTCCACGTGGCCGATGTAGTGGATGAAGTCGGCGTCGGACCGGAACAGGGTCGCCAGTTCGTCCGTCGTCGTCTCCTCGTGAATCGACACGTCGAAGGCGACGAAATCGCGGAGTCCGTAGAATCGACTGACGACGTTCTCCTCGTCCATCGACACGTCGTTGCAGACGACGTGGACCGTCAGCGCCGACTCGTCCGGCGCGGTGTAATCGTCCTTCTGACGCAACGACTCTATGGACACCTTGTTGGCCCCGATGGGATAGCCGTTGCCGACCCACGCGTGTTCGATGGTGTCCGCCGACTCTATCTGGAACAGTTCGTCGTCGCCCCAGTCCCACGCGTCGTCCGCACTCCGCGTGAAGTCACCCGCCGCGACCGCCGTGCGCGTGAAGTCGTCGAACATCTTCGGCTTGGGCCGCGAGGTGTACGTGTCGGGGTGCTGTGGCGTTCGCAACAGCGACAACTCGCTTGCGAAGTGCGGGAGCGCGGGGAGCGTCTCCGCCGTCGGTACCACGTCCGTCGTGAGGTGCCAATCGAGGATGTGCGGTTCGAGCGTCTCGAACGGAACCGAGAGGTACTCTGGCAGTTGCTCCGCGAGCGGTCGGTCGTACAGGTCGGCGAAATCGAGGTCCACCAGCGGTTCGACCCGCTCGCGCTCGTGCAGTTCGACCTTGTAGTACCCCTCCGTCCGCGTGAGACAGTCGAGGAAGAACACCTGCCGGAGGATGCGGTTGACGGTGGCTTCGTACCCGCCGGGTCCCGAAAGCGAGCGTTCGAACTCCCCGACCCGCAATCGCGGCGCGTCGCCGACGACGAGTTCCGCGCCGAGGTAGTACGCCAGCGACGCCGCCGGGTACACGTAGCTCCGTTCGGGCGGGAGGACGAGTTCGACGCCCGTGTCCGGCCGCTCGATGCCGTCCGGTACGTCGAAGGACTCGCCTCGCTCGATGAGGGGTGGATGGCCGCGAAGCGTCGGAAACGACCGCTCACAGGTCGTCGTCTTCAGCGCCGACCCGAGCAGCGAGAGGGCGGCCATCGCGTCCTCCACGTCGTCGGTGACGGTGATGGTCCCCGCGGGGCGTTCGTGGAACGACCGCGCGCCGACGCGCGCCCGGCGACGCCCGTCGAACCGAATCATGGCGGACGTTTCGCCGTGGTCGAGCACCAGCGAACTCTCGACCGCGATGTAGAGCTTCATCGGCGTGCTCTGCACTTCGAGCAGGTAGTCGTCGAACGGGAGTTCCAACCCGTCGAACGTCGTCGCGTCGGTGACTATCGACCCGTCTTGGGTGCGGACCACGACCGAGAGGTGATTCGGAATCTCGACGCCCGCCGCCTCGAACCCGACCGCCGCGTCGATGGGGAAGTAAAACCCCGTCGTCCCGGCGGGTTCCATCGCGGGAGGGTCCTCGGTGTAGAGTTCAAATCGGACGTTCTCGACGGGGTCGAAGATGGTGAGCCCGGAACGCCGGTCGAGTGTATCGAACTCCATGTGTCTGATTCTCTGTTGTATGCTTCGGGAGGATTATAGCTCTACCCACACCGTCGTTTTGTCGAGTTCCGGGACGTGCCAGCGCTGTTCGGCCTTCATTCCGGGGTTCCGTCGAAGTTCGATTCGCGCGTCGAACAGCGGCGTCAGGTCGCTCACGACGTCCTCCTCGTCTGCCACTCGAAGGTGATAGTGTGCCATCCCGTGAACGCCTCGAACGGTCGCGCCGAGGGTACGGAGGGACTGTTTCGTCGCTCGCATATCCCGCTGAATGAGCGGGAAGAGCGAATCGACGCCGACCCGGAGTTCGGCGGGAGCGAGACCGTTCTCGGTCTCTTCGTAGTAACTGATGGCCGTCTGGATTTCGTCCCGGAGTTGGTGTACGTCGTCTTTCTCTGGCGGGTCGAGATAGGACGCCGCCGACGTCGCGGCGGCCGGAATCGACCGCTCCCCGTTTCGCTGGTCGATCATCCACGTCGTCGCGTCGGCGGCGGACGCGTGCTTCGGAAGCCGGGATTCGGGGCTGTCGATGGTTCGGTCGATGAGCGCGAGGATTCGATACCGTCGCTCCCCGTAGCCGAACAGCACGCGGGTCGCCTTCGCGGAAATCCAATCGGGCACGTTCCCGGTCACGAGGATGTTGCTTCCTCGCTGTTTCAACCGCTGTAACCACGTCTGAAAGTTCGAATCGGGTTCGTCCCCCCGAAACCGGAGCTCCGAAGTCATGCCGATTATATTGGAACTCTTCCAAATAAATATTCCGAGTTAAATAAGTCGGAAGGAATAGAACCCGTCCGCCGTCGGTGAGGTCTCCCGTTCGACGCTTCGCGGCCGCTCCCTCGGGTCTCGCTTCCCCGCCTTCGGCCGCTTTCGAACCGTTAGTTCGGACATGTGTCACCGATGGTTGTATGATTGGTCAGTTGTTAGGACAAGCACGGATGGGTCGATACCAACGGCGTGCCGGTATCTCTCGTCGTCCACGAAATCGAACTACGCTCCTCGATTCTCCGACGTGTATTTCATACTCTGTTTGTTGTAACTAACGAAAAAATGCTGCAAAGTTATGGGTCAGTACGTGGATTTCTGCCCGAGGTCATTCGTAAATATGACGAGAACGAGTATCACGCTCCTGTTGGTCCTCGCCGTGGTCTTCGCCGGTTGCGCGTCGCTCACCGGTAACGACGACCAGACGACCACGACGACGACCATCGAAAAGCCGACGAACACGACGGCATCGACGACGAGCACATCGACCGACGCGGGCGACGGAACGACGGACACGTCGTCCGACGTCACGACGACAACGACGGCACAGGCGACGACAACGCAAGCGACGACTACGACCGCCGAGTCGTCGTGGTCGGAACCGAAAGCCCCGAACACGCCGCTCCAGAACAAGATGGACTCGGAGGACGGCGGTAACTGGATACAGAGCGTTTCGGTCGTGAACACGAAGTCCGGAAACGGTGGCTACGCCGCCTTCGACCTGAAGGTCGAGGCCAACACCGACATGCATCACGTTGACCCCGCGGAGCACGGCACGGTGAACGGCGAACCGTTCTTCCTCGTGTACGCCGACGGGTCGCTCGACAACGGGTCGCGGTTCACCCGAACCGAGGGGACGCTCATCGAGCGGATGGACGTCTCCCGGGACGAGAACGGCGAGTTCACCATCACCATTCGACCCGGCGGACTGGAGAAAGCCGGTGTCGAAGACGGCGAGGTCAAGCTCATGGTCCTGCTGATGGACGAGGACAAAGACTGGGACGACATCTACGGCGTCGCCACGGTCACGGTCGATTACTCGTCCGGCGAATAGTCGGCGACCACACGTCCGCTCCGACCCGTTCGGGGCGCAACACAGTTTTTTACTCGATTTATCGCTCTTCGACCCGCTGTTGCCACTCCTGCACCTTCGACATCAAATCGATGGGCGAGATGTCGGCGACTTCGACACCCGCGAGTTCCGAGAGCACGGCCTCCGTTTCCGGGTCGAGCGAGGGACCGGCGGCGTCTGATTCCTCGCCATCGTTCGTCCCGTCCGCGTCGCTTCCGCTCCCGTTTCCGCCTGCTCCGTTCGTTTGGAACTGCCCCGACCCGAGGTCGAACACCGCCTGCACCGATTCGTTCGACCCCGACCCGCGCGCCTCGATGGCCTTCTCCTGTCTGAGTTTGTCGAGCACGTCCCGCGAGCGCTCGACCACGGGCATCGGCACGCCCGCCAAGTCGGCGACGTGAATCCCGTAGGAGCGGTTCGTCGGGCCGTCCCGAACGGTTCGGAGGAAGGTTACGTCCCCGTCCCGTTCGTCCGCCGCCACGTGGACGTTCTCGACGCGCTCCAAGTGGTCGGCCAGCGTCGTCAGTTCGTGGTAGTGGGTCGCAAAGAGCGTCTTCGCCCGGACCTCGTTGTGTAGGTACTCCGTCGCGGCCCACGCGATGGAGATGCCGTCGTAGGTCGCGGTTCCGCGACCCACCTCGTCCAGGATGACGAGCGAGTCCTCGCTCGCGGAGTGGAGGATGTTGCTCAACTCCTGCATCTCGACCATGAACGTCGAGCGACCCTGTGCCAACTCGTCCAGCGCCCCGACGCGGGTGAAGATGCCGTCCACTACTCCGATGCGGGCCGACCGCGCGGGGACGAAGCTCCCGACCTGCGCCAGCAGGGTGATGAGCGCGACCTGCCGCATGTACGTCGATTTTCCGCTCATGTTCGGGCCGGTGACGATGAGGAACTCGCGGTCGTCGTCCATCCGCACGTCGTTCGGCACGAACTCGGTCGTTCGCTCCACGACGGGGTGACGGCCCTGTTCGATGTCGAGTCCCGATTCGACGAGTTCGGGTCGCACCCAGCCGTTTTCGACGGCGTGGACGGCGAGGCTCGCCAGTACGTCTAACTCCGCCAGCGTCCGTCCGACGTCCTGCAGGAGTTCGGCGTGCTCGGCCACTCGCTCCCTGAGTTCTCCGAACAGTTCGTACTCCAGTTCCCCGCGCCGCTCTTCGAGGCGGAGGATTTCGCGTTCGCGCTCCCGGAGTTCGTCGGTGACGTACCGCTCGGAGTTCTTCAGCGTCTTGACGGCCTCGTACTCCTCGGGCACCTTGTCCGTGTCCGACTTTCCGACCTGCAGGTAGTAGCCGTCCGTCTTGTTGCGGTCCACCTGCAGGTGCGAGATGCCGGTCCGGGACTTCTCTCGGTCCGCCAGCGTGTCGAACCACTCCAGATTCTCCTCGTGGCTGTCGATGATGTCGTCCAACTCCTCGTCGTAGCCACGCCGCAAGAGACCGCCTTGCGTGACCGTGTTCGGCGGGTCCTCCGCGACGGCTTCGGCCAATTCTTCGCGTAATCGCTCCACCTCTTCCCGGTTCGGTCGGGAGACGAGTTCGGCCAGCGGCGACCCGGAAAGCGACGGCGCGTTGGCCACGGCGTCGGTGACGGTCGGGAGGACGGCGAGGCTGTCCCGAACCCGGAGGAGGTCGTGGGCGTCGGCGCTCCCGGAGACGGCCTTGCTCGCCAACCGTTCGAGGTCGTAGGCGTCCGCGAGCGTCTCCCGAATCTCCTCGCGGGCGAGCGCCGACTCCGCGAAGGCGGCGACACTCGACTGGCGTTCCCGAAGGGCGTCGGGCGACCGGCGAGGTCGCTGCAGCCACTCCTTCAGCAACCGCCGTCCGGCGCTCGTCTTCGTGTGGTCCACCGTCTCGAACAGCGACCCTTTCCGGTCACCGTGCATGGTCTCGGTGAGTTCGAGGTTGCGCTGTGTCGTCGCGTCGAGTTCCACGTGGTCGTCGGCGTGGTACGACTGCAACCGCGTCATGGACCCGAGGACGCCCGCGCCGGTCTCCTCGACGTAGGAGAGGACCGCACCCGCGGCCCGCACCTCCGCTCCGTCGCCCGAATCCAACCCGAGGCTGGACAGGGCCTCCGTCCCGAACTGCTCGCGGGTTCGGTGGGCGGCCTTGCCAGGCGCGAACGCGTTCGCGTCGTGAACCGACAGGGAGGCGTCGGTCCGCTCGCGGACCCGTTCGAGGAACGAATCGTCGTTCCGGAGTTCGGGACCCGGAAGGACCTCGGCGGGGTCGAACCGGTACAGTTCCGTCAGCGCCTTGGAATCGGCGTCGGGACCCGAAACGGCGCTGACGAGGAAGCGACCGGTCGTCACGTCCGCGAAGGCCAACCCGTAGCCGTCGTCCACGCGGACGATTCCCGCGAGGTACCGGGCGTCCGCCGAGGTCGTTTCGAGGAGCGTGCCGGGCGTCACGACCCGCGAAATCCGTCGGGCGTGGCCGCCGTCCGTCTCGTACTGGTCGGCCACCGCCACGCGGTAGCCCCGCTCGACCAGCCCTTTCACGTACGGCGTCAGTTCCGAGAGCGGGACGCCCGCCATCGGATAGCTACTGCCGTGGCTGGACTTCTTCGAGACGTTCAGGTCGAGCACGTCGCCGACCAACTCCGCGTCGTCCGCGAAGAACTCGTAGAAGTCGCCGACCTGCATCGTCAACACGTCCGCGTCCGTCTCCGCTTTGAGCGAGAGAAACTCCCCGACGATGCCGCCCTCACTCACGGCGGACACCCCCGGAGACGAGAACCGAAATCATGTACGACAGTGGGGTGGACGCCGACTAAAACGGTGCGGATTCGGCGCGAAACCCCCCGTCCAACGCGGCGGGTCCCGCCGGTACGGTTTTGCCGCCCGACGGCGTTGATTCCCCCTCGCGTGGTTTCCGCTCGTCCCCGTTCCCGTCGGCAACTGGGTGCGACGCTGATGGGACTCGCCGTCGTCGGCCTCGTCTGCACGCTCGTCGTCAGCGCCGCCCTCACGCCGCCGATTTCGAACGTTTCGTCGGGTCCGGTTTCCAACCGAACCGTCGTCGGCGTCCAGTCCACGACGACCGACGGGCGGGTCGTCGCGCTCGACGCTGACGGCCATCGCGTCTGGCAGTACGGTCACGCCAACGGCTATCACGACGTGTCGTGGCTCCCGAACGGGACGGTGCGCGCGGCGTTCATCGATAACGGCTATCGGAACTGTGGCCCGTACGAGTCGCCCTGTGCCCGGACGGGCGTGCGAATCATCGACCCGAAGCCCTCGCCGCACGTCGTCTACGAGTGGACGTTCCCCGTCCGCTCGGGCTTGAACAGCGAACTCCACGACGCCGAACTGCTCCCCTCGGGCGAACTGCTCGTCGCGGACATGGACAGAGAGCAGGTGTTCACGCTCGCGCCGAACGGGACGAGAACGTGGCAGTGGAACGCGAGCGAGCGGTACGACCCGCCGTCCGACCCCACGCGAACCGATTGGCTCCACATCAACGACGTGGACCGAATCGGTCCCGGTCGCTACCTCGTCAGCGTCCGGAACGCGAACCAACTCCTCGTCCTCCAGCGCGGTGAGGGTGTCGTCGATGTCGTGAACGCCGAGGGCGATTGGCGACTGCTGAACAAGCAACACAATCCCCAGTACCTCTCGGAGGACGCCGTTCTCGTCGCCGACAGCGAGAACGACCGCGTGGTCGAACTCCACCGGACGGACGGAGAGTGGAGCGTCGCGTGGCAGGCCCACGGCGCGGGCGGCATCGGTTTCGACTGGCCGCGGGACGCGGACCGACTACCGAACGGCCACACGCTCGTCACCGACAGCCGAAACAACCGGGTCGTCGAACTGAACGAGTCGGGGGCGATGGTCTGGAGCGCCCGCGTTCCCACGCTCCCCTACGAGGCGGACCGCTATCCGGGCGAGTATCCCGCCGGACCGCCCACGGACGAGACGGGCGACGTCGGAACCGGGACCACGAAACTTCCCGTCTTCGACTACCTGCTCGACAGCGCCCGGCACGTCGTCGCGCTTCCGTATTGGGTCGCCGGGTGGCATCTCGCGGTCGGATGCGTCGCGCTCCTCGTCTTCCTCGTGGGACTGTGGCTGTTCGTCCGGGCGTCGGAAAAGCCGATTGCGTGAGCAACCAGAATCGACACTCGTCGTTCTCCCGTCCGTCGTTCCGTGGCGCTCACTCAAATCGACCACTTGGACGCCGAGATGGACAACTGCATCAACGACTGCTTCGAGGCGACGCAAGCCTGTGAATGGTGTGCGGACCGGTGTGCCGACGAGGACGAGGAGATGGCCGAGTGCATCCGGCTCTGCCGCGACGTGGCCGACATCGCGTCGATGCACGCCCGATTCATGGCGCGAAACTCGAACTACAGCGACCAGCTCGCCGAAGCCTGCGCCGGTATGTGCGAGGAGTGCGCCGAGGAGTGTTCCCGACACGACCACGACCACTGTCAGGTCTGTGCCGACGTGGTGGAAGACTGTGCCGAAAGCTGTCGGCAGATGATGGCGTAGACTCACGAATCGACCGTTGTCACTCTTTTGCGCGAAGCGCATCCAACACCGCGAACGTCCGGCGCTGAAGCGTCTCCGCGTCGTCGGCCAGCAATTTCACGATGGCTTCCTTTCCAACCTCGCCCCGGTCGATTATCGCCACGGGCGTTCCGTCCGCCGACTGAAACGCCCGTTTCGCACCCCAGCCCATCGTGCTGCCCTCTTCCGCCTTGACGTCCTCGGGTTCCGCGTCGCGGTCGAACTCCGCGACTTCGCCGCGCAGGGTCGAGAGCGCGTCTTCCACGTCGGCGTCGAACCGGCAGTTGACGGCGAACCGCAAACTGGGGTCGAACTCCCGTGCCGAGAGCAGGAATCGGGCCACGTGACTCGACGCGCCGAAGCGCACGCCGCGGTTCGGATTCACGCCGGACAGCGTGCGGGTGATTCGCCCTTCGACGGCGGCGGTCTCTCCCACGCTCTCGGCGTAGGGCGTCGCCCCGACGACGTTCATGCCGACTTCGGGAACCAGCGCGCTCACGTCCCGTTCGACGAAGGAGCGGACGACCTCTTCGACCGCTTCGGCGGTGTCGGTTTGGGCCGCTCGGTTCCGAAGTTCGGCGAGGTGGTGGACCGCTCCCGGTCCTTCGCCGACGTCGAGGTTGTAGCGGACCGCCCGCTCCATGAAGTCGGTAGCACCCGCCACGGCGGTTTCGAGGTCGCCACCGAGCGCGAGTCGGGCCGCGACGGCGCTGGCGAGCGTGCACCCCGACCCGTGGGTCGCCTCGGTGTCGATGCGCGGGTGTTCGAAGACGGTCGCGCCGTCGCCCGTGACGAGCACGTCCCGGACCGTCTCGCCGGGGACGTGGCCGCCCTTCACGAGGGCGGCGTCCGCGCCGAGTTCGCGGAGGGCTTCGCCCGCCGCTTCGGCGCGTTCGTCGTCGGTCGGTTCGATGCCGGTCAGGACCGCGACCTCGTCCGTGTTCGGCGTGACGAGCGTCGCGTGCTCGAACAGGTCCTCGTAGGCTTCCTCGCCCGCCGAGTCGAGCAGTCGGTCGCCCGACGCCGCGACCATCACGGGGTCCACGACGACCGGGACGTCCACCTCGGCGACCTGCTCGGCGACGCTCCGCACGACGGGAGCCTCCGCGAGCATGCCGGTCTTGACCGCCCGCACGTCGAAGTCGGAGAGGACGGCCTCGCATTGAGCCTCAATTTCCGCGACGGGAAGCGTGGCGAACCCCTCGACGGCGCGGGTGTTCTGTGCCGTGACGCTCGTGATTGCGCTGGTGCCGAACACGCCGTGGGCCTCCATCGTCTTCAGGTCCGCCTGAATCCCCGCCCCGCCGCCGGAGTCGCTTCCGGCGATGGTCAGCGCGACGGGGAGCGAGACGGGTGCGGCGGTTCGCGTCATGTCGATTTCTCCATGAACTCCTCGAAGGCGGCCCAGAACGGGTCCGACTCGGGATGTTCGATTTCTTCTCCATCGACGGTAACGCCTTCTCCTTCGCGGACGTCGCCGATGATTCCCGCGGGGATGTCGGCGTCGTCGAGCGCGGACACGACGCGTTCCGCGTCCTCCGGCGCGACGGTCAACAGGAGCGTCCCTTCGCTGATGGACGACCATGGGTCGATGTCGAAGAACTCGCACGCCTCCAGTACGCCGGGAAGCACCGGCATATCGTCGCGGCTCACGTCGAGGTGGACGCCGCTGGCAGTCGCCGTCTCGACCAGCGCGCCGTGGACGCCGCCCTCCGTGGCGTCGTGCATGGCCGACACGTCGCCCGTCTCGGCGGCGATGCGGGCGTCCTCCACCGGACTCATGTCGTAAAAGCGGTCCTTGGCTTCCTCGGCGGTCGCCTCGGGGAGGTCCATGAGGTCCGCGAACTGGTTGCTCAACAGGCCGGTCGCTTCGACGGCGGGACCTTTCGTGAGCACCACTTTGTCGTCCGGTCGTGCGCCGTTCGGTCGGACGACCTTCTCGGGGTCGCCGACCGCCATCGCGGTGGCTCCGCCGACCATCGGGTAGTTACAGCCCGCGTATCTGGCGGTGTGGCCCGTGACGACGCTGACGCCCAATTTCTTCGCTTCCCGGTCGAACGTCTGCCAGACGGTGGCGAACTCCTCGTCGCTGATCTCCGGCGGCAGGTTGAAATCCACCGCCAGATGGGTCGGTTGCAGGCCGCTGACCGCCACGTCGCTCATCAGGATGTGGAACGCGAACCACGCCGCTCGCTCGAATCCGAGCGAGGGCATGATGAAGATGGGATCCGTCGCCGTCGCTATCGCTTTGCCGCCGACTTCCAGAACATCGTCAGACCCTGTCTGACTGGTCATCGAGTCAAGCTCGATGACCCCGAAATCCACGCCGTGCTGTGGCTGTAACGTCACGTCGTCGCGCTCCGCGCCGAGGTGCGGGAAGATGTACTCCTCGAAGAATTCGCCGTCTACTTTGCCTAACTCGCTCATCGGTTCGGAATATTACTTTGTGGTATTTATCGGTGGTGTTCACTCCCGTTCGGCCGACAACTCTGCGAACACCTGCAACGAGGGGTCTACGTCGGGATGTTCGATTCGGTCGCCATCGACGTACACTCCTTCGCCCTCGCGCACCGTCCCCATTTCGGCCGCCGGAATCCCGGCGTCGGAGAGCGCGGCGAGGACCGTCTCCGCCCCCTCCGATGCGACCGTCAGCACGAGCGTTCCCTCGGTCGTGGATTCCCACGGGTCGACGTCGAAGTACTCGCACGCCTCCAGCACGCCCGGAAGCACCGGCACGTCGTCGTGGCTCACGTCGAAGCGCACTCCGGCGGAGCGGGCCATCTCGACCAGCGCGCCGTGAATCCCGCACTCCGTGGCGTCGTGCATGGCCGTGACCGGTCCCGCGTCGGCCGCCACCAGCGCGTCCTCGACCGGACTCATGTCGTAGAATCGGTCCTTCGCGTTCTCGATGTCGTCCTCGGGGAGGTCGATCTGGTCCTCGAACAGCGTCACGAGAAAGCCCGCCGTCTCCACTCCCGGTCCCTTCGTCACGAGCACTTTGTCGCCCGATTGCGCCCCGTCAGGCCGGACGAGGTTCTCTTTCTCCCCCACCGCGAGCGTCGTCGCGCCGCCGACCCACGGATACTGACACCCGGAGTATCGCGCGGTGTGGCCCGTGACGACGCTGACGCCCAGTTTTCTCGCTTCGCGGTCGAACCTCTGCCAGACGGTGGCGAACTCCTCGTCGGTGATTTCCGGCGGGAGATTGAAGTCCACCGCCAGATGGGACGGACGCAGGCCGCTGACCGCCACGTCGCTCATCACGACGTGGAACGCGAACCACGCCGCCCGCTCGAAGCCCAGTTCGGGCAGGAGCGAGAGCGGGTCCGTGGCGAGCGCGACGACGTGAGTGTCCAATTCAATCACGCCGAAGTCCACGCCGTGTTTCGGCCCGAGGAGTTCGTCGTCGCGGTCCGCGCCGAGGTAGGGATAGATGTGTTCGTCGAAGAAATCGCGGTCTATCTTCCCGATGTCGCTCATACAGGTGGTATTTGGGCTGCGCACAAATCCGTGCTGATTCAATCGGTCGGATGCGCTCCCGCGGGTTCGCTTTTTTCTTGGCCTCGAAACCGCATCCGCCAACCTCTCAAACCAATAGAATTAACTCACGACGGATAGATACGTCGAACGAAGCAACAGGGTTTCGCCGAAAGGCAGGTGGTAGGACACCTACCCTGCTTGCTTCAGGACCCTTCCCAAAGCATGTCGAACAACGAACCTTCTTCGGAAAAACGTATCGCCACCGAACAACCCAGTCTCCATCTCAACGGCGTCGCCCCCGACGACCTGAACGCGGAGGTCCTCCTCGGCATCCACGACCTCTTCGACGAACACGACCTGCCGCTTCGAAGCATCTCTGTCGAACGACGGCGTAAACGCCTTCCGAACGTCGGGGTTCGGCGGTTCCGCTACTGACCTCCTACCGCCGTTTTTCCTCCGCCATCGATTTTTTTCGACTCGCGTCTTCGAACGCCCGCAACTCCTCGCTACGAACAAGATTCTCTCTGGTAGATGCCACCGGGAGCGGTGTAGAGCAGTTTTCGAACGCCTCCGTCCGGTCGCTACGAGATGTGTTCGCGTGACGAGTTGGTGGTTCTTCCGTGAGCGCATGGACAGACGTCAATGAAACCGCCACCGCACAGCACCGCGTGCTCGCGGCGTTGCCGTCGTCTCGCGGGCCGTTCCCGCTCGACTGTCCGCGGAACGTCGTTCCGCGCTATTCGCATTCGAGGTTTCGAAGAAACCTCGCACGCCACACCCTCCCCAACCGATTCCGTTCCTCACTCCGTTGCGGTACTCATCCCTCGCACGCTACCAGCACAGCCCTTCGGAGACGTATCCTCAGGGCTGTGCCAGCGCGCGCCACGTCGAAAATCGAGATGCGCGACGTGAAATCCGATTACTGCAGCGGAGCCAGTGCTTCTTTCTCCGCTTCCGTTTCGACGTTTGCGAAGACGGAGTGAGCGCCTTCGCGTTCCCGCGCGCTCGGGGCGACTTGGATGAATTCGGCGTTCTCGCGGGCGGCGGCGATGTCGTGGCCGCCGCAGTAACTCAGTCCCGAGCGGAGTCCGGCGAGGAAGGTCTCGGCTTCGTCGGCGAGCGGGCCTTTGTACTCGGTGAGGCCGTCGATTCCCTCGTCGGCGTCGGGGGTGAGGTCCTTGTCGGTGCGGTTCTCGTTCGCGGCGGTGGAGGCCATTCCCCGCGACCGTTTGAACGTCCGCCCGTCCACGGTCACGGTTTCGCCGGGGGCTTCCTCGGTTCCGGCGAAGAAGCTCCCCATCATCACGGTCGAGGCTCCGGCCATGAGCGCCTTCACGGCGTCGCCGGAGGTGCGGATGCCGCCGTCGGCGACGATGGGGATTCCCAACTCGTCCGCCCGGTCCGAGCAGTCGTCCACGGCGGTCAGTTGGGGAACGCCCGCCCCGGCGACCTTGCGGGTCGTGCAGTGCGAACCGGGGCCGACGCCGACCTTCACGCCGTCCGCGCCCGCCGAGTAGAGGTCCGAGACGGCTTCCGGCGTGACGACGTTTCCGGCGACGAGTTCCGCGCCGGGGAACTCGGCTTTGATTTCGGACACGGCGTCCAGACAGCGCTCCATGTGGCCGTGAGCGACGTCGACCATGATACAGTCCGCGCCCGCGTCGAGCGTGGCCTCCGTCCGGTCGATGAATTCCTCGTTGATACCGACGGCGGCGCCGACCAGTCCACCGGCCGCTTTCACCGAGCGAACCTGTTCGGCCTGCTCCTCGATGCCCATGAAGCGGTGAATCGTTCCGAGGCCGCCCAACTCCGAGAGGGCGATTGCGGCGTCCGTCTCGGTGACGGTATCCATCGGCGCGGAGAGAAGCGGCGCGTCGAGTTCGAGGGTCGGCGTCAGCTTCGTCGTCAGGGAGACGTCGCTCCGGCTATCGACCGGGGAGCGTTGCGGCACGAGCAGCACATCGCCGTACGAAAGACCTGTCCTGATGTCCATCGGTAACCTTCACTTCCGAGTTTCCGACTCCACTTAACTCCACTGAAAACGGACGGAAACGGTCGGCAACAGCGTATTTCGTGTCGCGTGGTGAACGATATTCGATGACGACCATCGACACAGAAACGGACGTGACGACCCTCATCAACGTCTTCACCGTGGTTCCGGAGCGACAAGACGAACTGGTGGACCTCCTCGCCGACGCCACCGAGGAGACCATGCGTCACCTCCCCGGTTTCGTCTCCGCGAACATCCATCGAAGCCGGGACGGAGAACGCGTCGTCAACTACGCCCAGTGGGAGAGCGAGGCCGACTACGAAGCCATCTTCGAGCGGCCCGACGTGCGCGAACACATGGATGGGGCGCTCGAACTCGCCACGGCGGACTACCACCTCTACGACGTGGCGTTCACGGACGAGCGGTAGCCACGCGCCCCGTCCGCTCCGCCGCGATTCCGGTGGCTTATTGCCGTGCGGGGACTGCGTTTCTCGCATGGACGCGGCGCTGGGGGCACCCGAGAAGATGGCCGAACACAGCGACGAACTGACGCCGATGATGCGTCAGTATTTCGAGCTGTGTCGGCAGTACGACGATTCGATGGTACTGTTTCAGGTCGGCGACTTCTACGAGACGTTCTGCGAGGCGGCCGAGCGCTGTTCGAGAATTCTCGAAATCACGCTCACGCAACGCGAGGACAACACGGGGACGTATCCGATGGCGGGTATCCCCATCGACAACGCCGAATCGTACATCGAGGCGCTGTTGGACGCGGGCTATCGCGTCGCGGTCGCCGACCAAGTGCAGGACCCGGCGGACGCCTCCGGCGTGGTCGAACGCGCCGTCACCCGCGTCGTCACACCCGGCACGCTGACCGAGGACGAACTGCTCCACGGCGACGACAACAACTTCGTCGCCAGCCTCGCCCACGACGAGGGATACGGCCTCGCCATCCTCGACGTTTCGACGGGGGACTTCTACGCGACGACGGTCGAAACCGCGAGCGAGGTCCGCAACGAAGTGGAGCGGTTCGCACCGACGGAAGCCATCGTCGCCCCCGCCCTCGACCCCGACTCGGCCGCGTCCGACGGTGCGACCGACACGCCGACTCCCGACGTCTTCGACGCGGACTGCATGGTGACGGAGTACGCCGGAGCCACCTTCGACATCGACGGCGCGAGCGAGTTGGTCGCCGACTACTTCGGCCCGCCGGACCGACTGCTCGCCACCGACGCCGAAATCCGGGCCTGTGGGGCGCTCCTCTCCTACGCCGAGTACGTCCGCGGCGGCGAAGGCGTGACTGAGGACGCCACTGACGACACCGACACCCGTCTCGACTACCTCAACCATCTGACGCGGTACGACCCGCGCTCGTACATGCTGTTGGACGCCGTGGCGCTCTCGAGCCTGGAACTGTTCTCGTCCCGCGCCGTTCACGGGCAGGACGACGCCACGCTCGTCGGCGTGCTGGACGAAACCGCGTGCGCCCTCGGCAGTCGCAAACTCACGGACTGGCTCCGCCGCCCCCTGCTGGAACGCGACCGCATCGAAGCCCGACTCGACGCCGTGGAGGAGTGGACGACGACGGTGCAAGCGCGCGAAGAGGTCCACGAGCTTCTCCGAAACGTCTACGACATCGAACGCCTCATCTCCCGCGTCTCCCGCGGCCGGGCAAACGCCCGCGATTTGCGCTCGCTGAAGGCCACGCTCGACGTGGTGCCGGACATCGCGGAGGCGATGGAGGGCGTCGAATCTCCCAAACTACGACGCCTCCACGAGAACCTGGACGAGATGGCCGACGTGCGCGACCGAATCGGCCGCGCGATTCCCGAGGAACCGCCCATCGAAATCACCGAAGGCGGCGTCATCAAATCGGGCTACGACGACAAACTGGACGACCTCCGCGAGACGGAGCGCTCGGGGAAGGCGTGGATAGACGACCTCGAAGCGAGCGAACGCGAGCGGACGGGTATCGGGTCGCTCAAGGTCGGCTACAATCAGGTCCACGGCTACTACATCGAGGTCACCGACCCGAACCTCGACAAGGTGCCCGAGGACTACACGCGACGGCAGACCCTGAAAAATTCGGAGCGATTCTACACGCCGGAACTCAAGGAGCGCGAGGACGAAATCGTCCGCGCCGAACAGCGCGCCGACGAGTTGGAGTACGACCTCTTTTGCGAGGTGCGCGAGGCCGTCGCCGAGGAGTCCGAGCGGGTGCAGTCGCTGGCCGAGACGCTGGCCGAACTCGACACCCTCGTCGCGCTGGCCGAGGTCGCCGCCAAGCACGGCTACTCGCGCCCCGAAATCGTCCCGGAGGGCGTCGAGATTCGAAACGGCCGCCATCCCGTCGTCGAGCGAACCCAATCTTCGTTCGTGCCGAACGACACCCGCCTCGACCACGACACGCTGGCGGTCATCACCGGCCCGAACATGGCCGGAAAATCGACGTACATGCGGCAGGTCGCGCTCATTACCATCCTCGCACAGGTCGGGAGCTTCGTCCCCGCCGACGAGGCGCGCCTCGAACTGGTGGACCGCGTGTTCACCCGCGTCGGCGCGAGCGACGACATCGCGGGCGGCCGCTCGACGTTCATGGTCGAGATGACCGAACTCGCCGACATCCTCGGAAACGCGACCGACCGCTCGCTGATTTTGCTGGACGAGGTGGGCCGCGGAACGAGCACGACGGACGGTTTCGCCATCGCCCGCTCGGTGACCGAGCACGTCCACGACGAAATCGGCGCGAAGACGCTCTTTGCGACCCACCACCACGACCTCACGGCCGTCGCCGACGACCTTCCGAACGCCATCAACCTCCACTTCGGCGCGACCGAGCGGGACGGCGAGGTCGTCTTCGACCACCACATCTCGGAGGGCGCGACGATGGCCTCCTACGGCGTTGAAGTCGCCCAACTCGCCGGTGTCCCGGAGTCGGTCATCCGCCGCTCGAAGGACCTGTTGGCCGAAGACGAGGGGGACTCGGTGGACGAAGGCACCTGTCTTCGGGACGCCGACCCGAGCGATTCCGCTCCCCAGTCACCTCCCGTGACATCCGCTTCGAACGACGTACTCGCCGAACTCCGCCGTACCAACGTCGCCGACACGACGCCGCTCGAAGCGTTGCAACTGCTCGATAGGCTGAAGAGAGAGTTAGACTGAGTTGTGTCCGTTCAGGGTTCCAACGAGACGAACTCCAACCCGCTTTCGGCGAGCATGTTGCGGGCGCGTTCCGTCACCGACGGCGCGACGAGAACGCCGCGAATCTCGGCTTCGGCGTGCAGGTCGCGGCGGAGGGCGTCCACGTAGCGCCGGAGTTGGCCGACCGCATCGGGGCCGACGCGCCGTCGTTTGAGCTCCACAACCATCGTGGTGCCCTCCGCGTCCGTGCCGTAGATGTCGATGGCACCCGCCGCCGTCTGGCGCTCCGTGGCGAGCGGCGTGAAACCCGCCTCCACGAGGTCCGGGTCGTCCAGAATCCGCTGTCGGAGGTCCTCTTCCGTCCCGTCCAGGGACAACTCCGTCGCGTCGGTCACGTCGAACGCGGACACCTGCGTGAGGCGCTCGAACTCGACTTCGAGCGATTCGCTCGGACTCGTCCGCTGGCTACCGACGCGGAGGCGGTCGCCCACGAGTTCGGCGTCGAGGGTTCCACCCGGCGGTTGCCAGTTCACCGGTTTCTGTCCCTCCTCGGTGTGGACGAGCGTGGTTCCGTCGGGTTTGAGCACGACGAGTCGGTCGCCGGGACCGAGATAGCTCTCCGCGCGGCCGTCGTAATCGACCGTACAGCGCCCGAACAGGGTCACGAGGTCTCCCCGTTCGATGGCCGTCTCGACGTGTGCCAGCGCCTCGCCGTGCGTCGGCGTCCGGAGCGTGGCGGGGTCCGTCCTGTCGTTCGTCTGCGTCACTGACCGATGGTAGATGGTAGTCGGATAAAAACCGATTGCCATCACCGCACGGAAATCACCTCCCGGCGGCTTCCCGCCCACTCGTCGACGCGAGATGCGAGGTAGTCGTGAGCGTCCTCGACATCGAGCACGTCACGGCGAACCATGTCCCGAACCACATCCCGCGTCGCGCGAAACCAGCGGCGGACGCGGGCGGCGTCGCGCTCCGACTTGACCGCGACGAGCGCGCCAGCGTGCACGTCGGCGTCGGCGGTCACGCCGAACCAGAGCGGGAGGTACGCGGCAACGAGCCACGTCAGGGAGACGACGTAGAACGCCTCGAACGCCCGATAGTCGAACGTCGCGGCATCGTCGAACGCCAGCGCGGTATCTCGGGGCGTCGGGTCGATTGCGGGCGTCCATCTCTCTCCGGTTCGGGTCGTGCGGTTACCCGCGAAGGGTGTTTCCGGCGTGATTTCGTGACTGAGTTCGAGGTCCGCCGCGCCCCAGTGTGCGTAGTGACGGTCGTACCGGCCGTCGGGTCGCTCGTAAACGACGAGTGCTCGGTGTCCCACGGTGGCCCGGAGTGCTTCCGTCATCACATAAAAACGTCCGCCTCGTCGGCGACGACGCGGACGGTGAACCGCCCAAAGGTTCAATTCGTTGCTCGGTCGAATTCTCGGTATGACGCGGTTTGCTGGGGGTCCGAAACGATGACGCGGTATTCTCCGCTCGAACGGTACGGACTCATCGGTAATCTGGAGACCTGTGCGCTGGTCAACGACGAGGGCGAAATCGAGTGGCTCCCCCTGCCACACGTCGAATCATCGAGCGTGTTTACGAGCGTCTTGGACGCCGAAAACGGGGGATGCTGGCGGATTCACCCCACCGACTCGTACGATTCGGAACAGTCGTATCTCGACGGAACGAACGTGTTGCGGACGACGTTCGAAACGGATTCCGGCCGCGTGCGGATAACCGATTTCATGCCCGTCCGCGACGATGGCATGGAGCGTGCGGTCTATCGCAAGGTACGTGCCGTCGAGGGGAGCGTCGAACTCGAACTGACGTTCGCCCCGCGATTCGATTACGCACGGGGGGAATCAATCGTGGAATCCACCGACGGCGGGGTTCGTGTCTCGGACGGGGAGTATCCGACTGACGACGCGGAGTTCGTCTTTCTCGCGGGCGGTGTCGGATTCGAGGTGGACGGGGCGACCGTTCGCGCCACATGGTCGCTGTCGGCGGACGAATCGACGTGGTTCGTGCTGTCACACGAGGAGACCGGTGAGTCAGACCCCGACGTTTGTGCCCAGCGCCTCGACCGAACGGTCGATTTCTGGCGCGACTGGATGCACTCCTGCCCGGACGGGTGCTCGTTCGACGGGGTGCACCACGACCTCGCGGTCCGGTCGGGATTGGTGCTCAAACTGCTCACCCACCGCGAAACGGGAGCCATCTGCGCCGCGCCGACCACCTCGCTCCCCGAGAACGTCGGCGGGGTTCGAAACTGGGATTATCGCTACAATTGGATTCGAGACGCCGCGTTCACGATTCAAGCGCTCGCCAACCTCGGCCACACCGCGGAAGCAGAATCGTACTTCGATTGGTTCCTCAACCTCAGCCACGCCGAGCACCCGACGCAACTGCAACCGCTCTACGGACTGCACGGCGCTCCCGACCTACAGGAACGAACGCTCGACCATCTCTCGGGCTACCGCGACTCGTCCCCGGTTCGCGTCGGCAACGCGGCGAAGGACCAGCGACAACTCGACATCTTCGGCGAACTCCTCTTGGCGATATTCGAAACGACCGACGGAGACGAGTTCAACCCCCACGACTGGGACGCGATTCGGGGTATCGTCGAGCACGTCTGCGACGTCTGGGACGAACCCGACGCGGGAATCTGGGAAGTTCGCGGCGGCCCGCGTCACTTCGTCCACTCGAAGGTCATGTGTTGGGTCGCGCTCGACCGCGGCTTGCGAATCGCCGACGAGTGGGGATTCGACGCCCCGACCGGGAAGTGGGAGCAGACGCGCGACATGATCCGCGGCGAAATCCTCGAACGGGGGTACGACGACGATATCGGGAGTTTCGTCCAATCCTACGGTTCGAAGTCGCTGGATGCGACGGCGTTGCTGATACCCATCGTCGGTTTCCTCCCGTTCGAGGACGACCGGGTGCAAAACACCATCGACGCCATCCGCGACCGACTCGAAGCGGACGACGACGGTCTCGTCCGGCGCTACGACGGCGCGGACGGTCTACCGGGCGAGGAGGGGGCCTTCGTCATCTGCTCGTTCTGGCTCGTCTCCGCGCTGGCGCTCTCCGGTCGCGTCGAGGAAGCACGCGACGTGTTCGAGTCGGTCTGTGACCACGCGAGTCCGCTCGGCCTGCTCGCCGAGGAAATCGACCCGGAGACGGGGGAACTGCTGGGAAACTACCCGCAGGCGTTCAGTCACGTCGGGTTGGTCAACGCCGCGCTGTATCTCGGCATGGCCGAGCGCGGGGAGGAGTCGGTCCCGGAAGCGATCGGAAAATAGCGGCTCCGAACCTCATTCGAGGACTTCGGTCGCGTTGTCGCGCGGCCGGTAGCCGAGCGCACGCTCCGCCCAGAGCAGGGAGAGGAACCGGTCGTCGTTGCGCGACGTGGCGTGGGCGGTGACGGCCCGTTCCGGCAGGTCCGCCGTCACGGCGGCGCGAATCACGTCGCGGCAGTCCCGCGGGCTGAGCCACATGGCGCGGGCGAAACGGGCGTGTTCCTCCGGTTCGTCCTGCGTGTCTCGAAGGCCGTCTTCGGGAAGGAGCCACCCGATTCGGAGGTTGACGACCTCGATACCGTGCCGGTCGGCGTAGTAGGTCCCCAACGCCTCGCCGGTCACCTTGCTCACGCCGTAGTAGGAATCCGGGCGCGGCGGGTCGTCGTGGGAGATCGGTTCGGCCGTCTCGGTCGTCATCGTCTCCGTCTTCGTTCTGTCGGCGGCGTTGTACATTCCGACGGCGTGGTTCGAGGAGGCGAAGACGACCCGCCGAATCCCGTGTTCCCGCGCCGCCTCGAAGACGTTCCGCGTTCCCTCGATGTTCACGTCCACGGTGCTCCGCCAGTCCGCCTCGGGCGACGGGTTCGCCGCGAGGTGTACCACCACGTCGTGTCCCGACAGGGCGTCGGAAAGCGCGTCGGAGTCCGTCACGTCACAGCGCACGCTGTCGATGTCGTCGTGCTCGCTGTGCGTAATCGGCGTCACATCGTGGTCTTCGAGCGCGGTCAGCGACTCGCGGCCGACGTTGCCTCCGGCACCCGTCACTGCGATCCGTGTCATGTCGGCGTGATTCGTCCCGGATGACCCTATATCCTCCGTCGAACGGTGTCAGGAAACTATCGATTCGTGGATTTGGCGACGTGGCGTCGAACGATTCCACTCCGTTCGTTTTTTGCTACTGAATCCTATCGTCGAACACTGATTCGATGCCTGGTTAACTAATAACTACTATAAAGTACTGAATAGTACTAAAGCATACTGAAAAATACTATTCTCGGCGCTTCTCGCCGTCAGGAACGTCCGATTGCATCCGTCTTCGAATCACGCCCACGACGCGGTATCCGCGACGTCGAACGGGCGGGCGTCGGCGAGGTCGAACAGGTGTACGACATCCTCCCGGCCGTAGTGGTCGAGCAGTTCGTGCAACGACCGGAACGTCAGCGTCTCGGTCGCTCCGGCGGCCGCGAGCGCGATGTACCGCTCCCCGAATACGGGAACGTCCTTGTTGATGACCTTCCCGAAGCCCCGAAACTTCTCGGGGCGGAGCGCGTCGAGGTCGATACCGTGGTCGTACGTGTCCCAGCGGGTGTCCTCTGGTCGGATTCCGACCTCTCGGCACGCGGTTTCGAGCCGCGTGTAGTCGCCGAACGCGTCCCACGCCGGACGCCGTAAATCGACGTGCGCGAGGTCCGCTTCGAGTCGGGTCCGAAGCCGTTCGGCGAGGCCCTCCCGCGTCGAATCGGCCGCCGCCCTCGCTCGGCCGACGAGTTGCGGCACGTCGAACGTCTCGCCGCCGTAGGTGATGTACTCGTCCCCGTCCCGCTCGGCGAGCCAATCGAGCGTTCGCGCGACCAAATCGAGTTCGTCGTCGGGCGTGTCGTCCCGTCGGAACAGCATCTCCGTCTCCCTGTCGCCGCCGGGCGATTCGTAGCCGACCGCGACCGCGAGCAGTTCGAAGTACGCCGGGTCGCGGAAATCCGGCGGCGTCTCGTAGTGGTCGAGCGTCGGGCTCACCGTTTCGATGTCGAGTGCGAACCGTCCTGCCATCTATCGTTCACGGCGTCGGGCGGCGATGGTAAAACTATGGTAATCTGTTTCGGCGACCTCGCGTTACCGGTCGCCGTCCACGAGCCGTTCGAGTTGCTTCGGCGGGACCGCACCGCGCGCGGCGTGGCCGTCGTACGCGAACGTCGGGACGCCCGTCACACCGCGCCGTTGCGCTTCCGCGAACCTGTCTTGAAGCTCTTCGCGGAGGTCGTCGTCCGCGATTGCGTTCCGAATCTCGTCCGTATCGAGTCCCGCGCCTTCCGCGAGGTCGGCGAGGACGTCCGCGTCTCCGATGTCCCGTCCATCCTGCCACAGCGCCTCGAAAATCGCCTCGTCGAAGTCGAGCCAGTCGTCGGGGTGCTCGGATTTGACGTAGTAGGAGGCGACTTGCGCGGGGAGCGAGTCCACGTCGGTCGCTATCTCCTGAGCCATCTCGACGTCGTACTTCTCCTGTAGCCGCCGGACGTTCTCCCGCGCTTGTCGGTAGTACTGTTCGCCCTTCCCGTCCTCCGCGCTCCGGTCGATGGAGCCATCGGCCTTGCGATTCCCGCTCCGCAGGTCGAACGGATGCCAGTCGAGTACGAGGGGGTCCTCGCGCGTCTCCCGATACCGCTCCAGCGACTGGCGTCCCAGATAGCAGAACGGGCAGACGTAATCGGAGTACACGACGAGTCGGTCGGCCGCTTCGGGGTGGCTCATGGATGGCCGTTGTGCGGTGGGGTGCAAAAAGCGGATGGCCTCGGAAGCGGTTGCCCCTTCGTCGGATTTCCCGTCGTCAGCTCCGCGAGCACTTCCTCGTGACTCCGTTCCGCCATCGTCTCCCTTCGATCGTCTCGCTCAACCACATCCCGGAACCGAACGCCTCAGGTACGTCGAGCACGAAATTCGTGACAGATGGCACCCGCACTGTACCCGCTCCACGCCGTCGCCTCTTCCGGTGGACTCGCACTCCACGTCGTGTTGGCGGTGGCGGCAATCGGGTCCGCGGCCGTCTTCCTGCTGGCGCTGGCGGCGTTTCGACAGCGGCGGACGCTCCCGTATCTGCTGGTGGCACTCGCGTTCGCGGCGCTCGCGGGCCGCGAACTCGTCGGCGGGATGACGGCGGCGAACTACCTCTCCGCGAACGCCCACCACCTGTACGAACACGCGCTCGACATCGTCGTCATCGCCCTCCTCATCGGTGCGGTCTACTACGCCAGAAGCGTCGAAACGCGGCGACTGACCCACGACGACGAAACGGTGCCGACGGAAGACGATGACGACTGACCCACAACGACGAAACGACAACCACTGAAAACGATGACCGAGACACGAACACGGATAGCCCAATGCGTCGATTCCCGTCCGGGAATTCACTTCAACGACCTCGTGCGGGAGTCGGAAATCGCGCCCGGACAGGTACAGTATCACATCCGAGCGTTGCTGACCGAGGGTCGCCTCGTGAGCGAACAGCTCTACGGCAAAACCCACTACTACACCCCCGAGTACGACGAGTGGGAGCGGGCGGCGCTCGCCCTGCTCCGCCGCGAAACCGCCCGCGACGTGCTCGTCACGCTCTTGGAGCGCGGAACCGCCCGCCCCGGGACGCTAGCCGACGACCTCGGAATCGCCCGGAGCACGCTCGAATGGCACGTCTCGCACCTCGAAGAGCAGGACCTCGTGGAGAAACGCCACGACGTTCGAAATCGGGTGACGCTCGCGCCGACGCGACCCGAGGAGACGGCCCACCTGTTGGCGGCCGTCACGCCGTCGTTCCCCGAGCGGATGGTGGACCGCTTCACCCGCCTGGTGGACGGATTGCTGGCTGAGTAGCTTTTTTCGTACGCCGAATCGTATCGGAGACGATATGCGACGTCGGAGATCCATCGCGGTCGTCGGCGGTGCGGTCGGCGGCCTCGCGGCCGCCACCGAATTCCGGCGACTCGGCGACGACGTGACCCTCTACGAGCGTCAGCGGTACGACGAAAAACGGGTCAACTGCGGCGAGGCGATGACGGCCGCCTCGGGAATCCCGCTCGAAAAGACCGCCGAAAACGGGTTTTTGAACCCCGTCCCGTCGTTTCGAGTGGCGGTTCGGGGAGACGAGACGGTCATCGGCAGCGGCACGTTTCCCGCACGGGACGCCTACATCACCGACCGAAATCTGGTCGAGCGACGGTGGGCGGCGTGGCTGGCCGACCGGGGCGTCGATGTCCGGGCAAACCACGGCGTGAGCAAGGCGGAATTTCGCCGTCTCGGGGGCGAGTACGACCTGTTGGTGGACGCTACGGGTCAGCCGTCGCTCACGAGCAAGGTTCGCGCGGCGACCGACGAGTACGCCGGTCGGATGGTCGCGCTCAACGCCGACGTGACGGGCGACTTTTCCGCCCTCTTCCCCCACTCGCGCATCGTTTTCGAGGGGTATCTGGGCTACGAGTGGCTGTTCCCGAAGACCGAAACGCGGGCCAACGTCGGCGTCGGATGGCACGAGGGCGACGTTCCGGACGACTACTTCGCCGCGTTCCGCGCCGCGTGCGAGCGCAACGACTGGCCGAAACCGGACCGGACCCGAACGAACGTCGCCGTCATCCCGCGCGGGCCGAGTTTGGACCCGGCGCGAATCTATCGCCCGGAGAACAACGTCGTTCGCGTCGGCGACGCCGCCGGAATCGCAAATCGCTTCACGGGAAAAGGCATCTCACAGGCGATTCACTCCGCGTCCCTGCTCGCGGAGTGCGTTGCGGCGGGGGAACTGGACGAGTACCCCGACCGCCTCCATCGGAGCATGCGGGCCGAATACCTCCTCTCGTCGCTCACCACGACCGTTCTGGACGAGGGGCGAACCGACCTGCTGGCGGACCTGCTCTCCGTGGCGTCCGGCATCGACATCGAAGCTATCGACAGGAAGCCCCACCGGGCGTTGATTCGTCTCCTCTCCCATCCGTCGCTTACGGGCCGTCTGCTGTCGATTCCCGCCGTCCGAACGTCGGTGTGGCGGGCGCTCCGCGACGACTGGGAGTACGACCGGACGAACTGACCCCGAAGTGTTCGTTTCCCACTTCCTCACCCGGCGATGGTCACGCCGATGAGCCGACCCACGCCGAACGTCAGGGCCGCCGCCGCGAGTCCGATGAGAACCTGCCGTCCGCCGGAGTACAGGACGCTCCGTCCCGTGAGTAGCGTGATTCCGGCACCGATGACGAACAGCGCGAGCGCGCTGGCGAGGAGGCTCACGCCGACCGCGGTGAGGCCGGCGAAGAGGGCGAACGGCGCGACCGGAACGACCGCACCGAGCGCGAACAGGACGAACGACGACCCCGCGGCCTCCCACGCCGACCCGCCGAGTCCCTCCGGGTCGATGCCGAGTTCCTCCCGCGCGAGCGTATCGAGCGCCGTCTCGCGGTCCGCGATGATTTGGGCGGCGAGTTCGTCGGCCTGCTCCTCGGACAGCCCTTTCGCCCGATAGATGAGGGCGAGTTCGGTCTCCTCTTCCTCGGGCACTTCCGCGAGTTCGTCGGCTTCGACGGCGATCTGCCGCTGGTACAGTTCCCGCGAACTCTGGACGGAGAGCCACTCGCCCATCGCCATCGAACCGGCTCCCGCCAGCAATCCCGCGAGTCCGGTGATGAGTATCGAGTTCGGGGACAGCGCCGCCCCCGCGACGCCCATCACCAGACTCAGGTTCGAGACGAGTCCGTCGTTCGCGCCGAGGACGGCGGCCCGAAGCGCGTTTCCGCTGGTCGCCCGATGCCTGCCTTCGAGTCGCGCCAGCGTCCCGCCCTCGACGCCGCTCGGCGTGTCCAGTTGGGAGAGGAGTCGAGCGTGCGACCGCTCGTCGTCCGCGAGCGTCGTCCCCGCGTCGGCTTGTGCCGCGTACGCCGCGCTCCCGCCGATTTCGCTCCCGCGAACCGCCGGGAGGACGAACGCCGCGCCGAACCGCCGCGCCAGCCACGCGAGGGTTCGCGCGCGACGGCTCGGCGTCGGCTCGCCGACCGGCTCGTCGGCGTCGTCCAGCTTCGTCGCCCAGAAATCCGCGTGTTCGGCTTCCGTCGCCGCCAAGTTCTCGTACAGTTCGGCAAGCTCCGGATTCGACTCCGATTCGGCCATCGCCCGATAGAGCGCCGCGCCGTCCACCTCGTCCTGCCAGTTGGCCCGCCACCGTTTCGCGTCATCCGGGTCCACGTTGCTCGGGTCCGCGTCGTCCGAGTCCTCGTCCCCTGATTCCATAGTTGTTGTATCATCGCCATTCGGGAAAACAGTGCCGTGAGAATCGGGAAGGCGGGGACCGACAGGTGCGGAAAATCAGCCTTCGAGGACTTCCCGTTCCGAGAGCGTCGAAAGGGAGTTTCGGATATCGAGCAGGACGCTCAGAATACGAAGCAAGACGGCGGCTACGATTCCGAGGAGGAGGTTGCCGCTCACGACAACTGCCGCGAGAATTCCCACGAAGAGGACCACTTCGTGCGGAGATATGCTGTGTTCCATACGCCAGCCTTGTGTCGCCTAGGTTGTATTTGTTCCGTGTGCGGAATCTGAGTCCGAGAAAAAAGCGTGCTTAGCCGAGGATGTATCGCAGGGCAGGGTACTTCTCGACCAGCGCTTCGCCGCCGACCTCGTACCGCTCGATGAGCGCGTCCAATCCGAGGATGTGGCCCGCGCCGAACGCCGCGACGGCGAGGAAGACGAGCATGTACGCGAAGTCGCCGTTGATGATGCCGTGTTCGACCGTCCAGTTGCCGAAGTAGAACATCGCCATCATGAACGCGCCGAAGAACGCCGCGAGGCGGACGAACGCGCCGACGATGAGGGCGAGGCCGATGAAGAACTCACCGAACGGGACGGCCACGTTCACGAAGTCCACGAACCACGGCGTGGTGCCCATCCAGTGGAACACGCCGAGCATCGGGCTGGTTTTCGGCACCGCGTGCAGGAGGTATCCCGCCGCATCGAACGGTTCCGCCGCGGCGATCTTCGCCCACCCGGCGTGGAGGAACGCGTAGCCCATCATGAGCCGAAGCGCCAATACGAACCACGCGCTCAGGCTGTGTGCCTGTCCGCGAACGGTCAGTCCCCCGATTTTGCTTTCGAACGTGTTTACACCGGTGTTGATTTCGTTAGTTGCCATTGTCTTCACCTACAAATGAAGAGACGACCGCTTGGAGCATATAGCCGATTCCTATTTCCCACGGCCTGAGAACTCTTTTTTCACACTTCTGCTTTAGGATGAATAACCAGTGCTGTCACGTGACACTTGGGGGAGGGAAACCGGGCAACGGATTGGGAACGGAATCGGAACGGGTGTCAGTCGGCCCGCACCGCACACGACGATTCGGTGTACTCCACGTCTTCGATGGAGTCGATGGGGTCCTCGCCACAGACGGGGCAGTCGGGATTGCGCCGATATTCGACCTCTTCGAAGCTCATGTCCATCGCGTCGTAAAACAGCATCCGGCCCTCAAGCACCTCTCCGACTCCGATGATGGATTTGACCGTCTCGGTGGCCTGAATACAGCCGACGGTTCCGGGGAGGACGCCGAGCACGCCCGTCGTCGCACAGTCGGCGACCATTCCCTCCGGCGGTGCTTCCGGGAAGAGACAGCGATAGCACGGCCCGTCGGTCGTGAACGTCGTCACCTGTCCCTCGAACTTGTAAATCGCACCGTGGGAAAACGGCGTGCCGGAGAGGGTACACACGTCGTTGACGAGGTACCGAGTTCGGAAGTTGTCGCTCGCGTCAACGACGAAATCGTACTCCGCGACGAGCGACGCCGCGTTGTCGGGTTCGACGCGGACCGCGTGCGTTTCGACGTCGATGTCGGGATTCAGTTCCCGAACGAAGTCGGCGGCGCTCTCGACTTTCGGACGCCCCACGTCGTCGTCGCCGTGAATCACCTGCCGCTGGAGGTTGCTTCGTTCGACGGCATCGTCGTCGGCGATACCGATGGTGCCGACGCCCGCCGCCGCGAGGTATTCGATGACCGGTGCACCGAGACCGCCAGCGCCGATGACGAGAACGCGGGCGTCGAGGAGCGCCTGTTGGCCCTCAGCCCCCACCTCGTCCATGATGATGTGCCGGGAGTAGCGGTCGAGCTGTGTCGCGTCGAGCGAAAGGCCGCTCATGGTTTTCAGTAGGCGCATCGAGCTATAAATCCGTGGTTCGACCCGCCGGACGACTCGAACCCTTTTTCGCCTTCGGGCGCGCGCCGAGTCGTATGCACACCCCCGGGTCGACGACGGAGCGAACGCGACGGCGTTCGTTCCTCGAAGGGGCCCTCGTGACGTTCCTCCTCGGGCTTCCCGGAATCGTGGCGGTCGGCGCGTCGTTGCTGGACGAACTCCGAGCCCTCCCACAGTTCGCCGACACACCGACTCCCTCCCTCTTTTTCGTCGGTATCGCACAACCTCTCGTCCTGCTCGCGCTCGCCTGTCTCGTCGGGACGGCGCTCGCACCGCGCGTGAAGCTACATTCGCACGTCCTCTACCGACTCGTCGGGCGGACGCAGCCGCCGGTCCTGTTCGCCGAGGAACTCCCCGGGGCGGTCGGCGTCGGTGTCGCCCTCGCCGTCACCGTGCTCGCCCTCGACGGTGCGCTCGCGGTGGTCGCGCCCGACCTCCCGTCGCTCGGCGTTGCAGGAGGGGTCCACTCGACCGTCTTCTCGGTCATCGCAACCGTCCCCACCAGGTTCCTCTACGGGGGAATCACCGAGGAGTTGCTCGTGCGATACGGCTTCATGACGCTCGTCGTGTGGCTGGTCTGGAAACTCGTCGGCGGCGACCGACCGTCCTCGGGCGTCATGTGGACGGCCGTCGTCGTCTCCGCGCTCGCCTTCGGGGCCGGACACCTTCCCGTGCTCTCGACGTCCCCGGCGTTCACGCCCGCGTTGGGCGCGCTTGCCGTCTCCCTCAACGCGCTCGTCGGCGTCGGCTTGGGGTGGCTCTACTGGCGGGGGAGCCTCGAATCGGCGATGGTCGGTCACGTCACCTTCCACGTCGTGGTCGTCCTCGTGTCACTCGGTACCGTCCTGTAAGCGGCAAAGGCGGCTTCCGCCACAGCCCCCTTATCCGTGCGCGTAGTATTTGTTCAGCATGGCGACGAATCGAAAATTCCTGCTGTCGAAGCGCCCGAGCGGAACGCCCGACCGAGACACCTTCGAGTTAGTCGAAGAAGACGTCCCGGAACCGGGGCCGGGCGAGGCGCTCGTCCGAACGCTGTACCTCTCCGTGGACCCGTACATGCGCGGTCGGATGGACGCCGGAGAGTCCTACGCCGAACCGTGGGAGGTCGGCGAGCCGCTGGAGGGCGGCGTCGTCGGCGAAGTCGTCGAATCCAACGGCGCTGGCTTCGAGGCTGGCGACATCGTGACCGGAAACCTCGAATGGGCCGACTACGTTACCGCCCTCGGTCCGGAACTCCAGCAGGTCAACCCCGACCTCGCACCCATCTCGACCTCGCTCGGCGTCCTCGGCATGCCGGGGCTGACCGGCTACTTCGGCACCCGCGAAGTCCTCCAACCGCGCGCTGGTGATACCGTCGTCGTCACCGGTGCGGCGGGGGCTGTCGGCTCCGTCGTCGGCCAGATTTCGAAACTCACCGGCGCCAAAGTCGTCGGCTTCGCCGGGTCCGACGAGAAGGTCTCCTTCCTCGAAGACGACCTCGGCTTCGACGTCGGAATCAACTACAAGGACGTGGACGACTACGGCGCGGCGCTCGACGACGCCGCACCCGAGGGCGTTGACCGCTACTTCGACAACGTCGGCGGCGAAATCACGGATGCGGTCTTCTCGAAACTCAACGTCGATGCACGCGTCGCCGTGTGCGGCCAAATCGCGCTGTACAACGCCACCTCCATGCCCACCGGACCGCGCAAACTCGGTAAACTCATCGAGACGCGCGCGACGGTCGAAGGCCTCCTCGTCGGCGACTTCTCGCCCCGCTTCGAGCAGGGCGCGAAACAGCTCGGCCAGTGGATCTCCGAGGGTAAAATCGAATATCGGGAGACGGTCACCGAGGGTCTGGAGAACGCCCCCGACGCCTTCCTCGGCCTGTTCGAGGGCGAGAACATCGGCAAGCAGTTGGTGAAGGTCGGCGAACCCGAAGAGTAATCGAGTAGTCCGGTTTTCGACGGTTATCTTTTCTCTCGCGCTGCCTCGACCCGTGAGCGTAGCGCGAAGTCTTACGGTTCGCTATCGGACGACCGTCGCCGACCGAACGGTCAGCGTCCGCCGCCGACGCGAACCATTTCATATCGCAAAATACGATTCATTCGAGTGGTTTTCCAATGGGTCGAACCAGTTTCACATCTCTCGTACCCTCAGATTTCACCGTGTCTCCCCCGAGCGGTTTCACCCCCCGAGCAACCGCTCCCGTGCGGAATCGGCGAATAAGAGGAGCAACCACGAGTACATCGCCAGTTGCGCGCTCACGAAGGACACCAGAATCGACCCGGCGAAGACGACGGCGGGCGTGAGAATACTGGCGGTGACGTCGCGCACTTTCTCGCCGTCGACCGTGCCGTCGAGCAGGTCGTACGTCCACGCGTATCGCCAGAGAACGGCGAGGACGATGCTCGTCAGCGTGAGCGTTCCGGCGTAGACGATGACGGGAAAGCGTCCCGGAACGTCGCCGAGCAACGAGGTGGAAAAGGGAATGAACGCGATGAACATGAGATAGACGACGTTCAACCAGAGGAACCGTCGGTCGTAGCTATCGACGTCCTCGAAGATGCTGTGGTGAACGATCCAGTAGTTGCCGATGACGAGAAAGCTGATGACGTAGCTCAACACGTCCGGCCACTCGCGTATCACCTGTGCGACCGCGACCGCCGCCGAAGCAGTCGATTCGGGCACCTCGATGTTCAGTATCAACAACGTGATGGCGATGGCGAAGACGCCGTCGCTGAACCCCGCCAATCGGGCCATCCCCTCCGTCTCCGTCCCCGTTGCCTGACCCTCCGCTTCGGACTCCCCCATCGCGTACGACGAACGGTCGCCGAGGTGATAATCGTTGAGATGGGTCTGGGCGATTCGACCCTCGTTTTCCCATCCGTCGTCTCCGCTCCGACTCGTCAATCGCTAGCAATCGCTGGCGGGTCGTCGCACCGATACAATAAATTCGAGTTCCGAACCGCGAACGGCGGTGTTACTTGCCGCGGCCCTTGCCGCTGGTGTTGCTCGGACGGGTGTGTTCGGTACCCTTTCCGCGCTGTTGGAGACCGCGGTTTCGCTGTCCTGCACTCGTGAGGCCACGTTGTGCGCGGCCGCGGTGCGAGTCGTCACAAATCCAGTTGAGGTCCGAGTCGTTCTGGATGGCGGGATGTTCGGGGTCCACCAGAATCACTTCGTGCCACTTCTGGCTGCCGTCCTCGCCGACCCAGTAGGAGTTGAGGACGCGAAGGTTCGGGTACTTCTTGCTGACGCGCTCTTCCGCGATGCGCTGGATGTTCTTCCGCCGTCCGAGACGGTTGACACCCTGGCGCTTGGAACGGCGTCCGGCCTTGTGTCGCTGTTTGCGTGCGCCACCTTTGCGGACACTTGCGCGTGCGACGACGACGCCCTGCTTGGCCTTGTAGCCGAGCGAGCGGGCGCGGTCGAGGCGGGTCGGGCGGTCGATTCGCTCGATGGCACCTTGCTTGCGCCAGTCCTGCTTTCGTTGCCACTGGAGTTCGGCGAGTTTGCCGTCGTCCGGGTCCTTCCATGCGTCCCGAATGTGGGAGTAGAAACTTTTTGCCATGGTCTATCACCACGGGCGTTGAGTGGTTCAGCGTGGAATCGATTCACAATCGACCACGCCACATTCCGTCCTGCAGTTGCAGGTGCCCACTGGTGCCCGTTTCCCAGCGAGTTATCGAACGTTCCCGGTTGGCGGGTTTAAGAGCTTCGTCTTCGCTCGTCACAACCAGAGATGTTTTATCAAATTACGAGGAATACAACGTAAGATGAACGACTGTCGGCCGTTATTCCGGGACGAGGAGGACGTGTACGTGTTCCGGGACCACCTCGAAAGCCTCCGACAGCACGGAAGTAACCTCCTCGTCACCGGCGAAGTGTCACAACGTGTTACGAACCGCGCGTCGCGCACCCTCTTCGGAGATGACATGCACGACCGAAAACGCGTCCTCGCGCTCACGGACGCGGGAATCAACACCGCGAACGAGCATTTCCCGGCGGGCGTTTCGTACGACGATGCCTCCGTCTGGCTCATCGACCGCGGAAACCGTCGCCGCGCCATGCCACAGGCCGCCGCGGGGGTCAGCGAAACCCTCCCGCCGTTGGACGGCCACAACGGTCTCCACGAACTCCGCGAGGAGATAGTGACCGCCGTCGGCTACTACGACGACGCCGCGGAGGGCGTCGCCCCGGCCGAGCTTCGGCTCTGTGTCGATTCGCTGAACTACCTCGTGGACGAACACGACCTGCTCGCGCTCAAGCGATTCCTGCGCTCCATCGGCGCGGTTACCAAGGGCGTTCGCGGAATGGCCCACTACCACCTTCCCGTGCCGGACGACGCCGACATGGTTGCTGAACTGTCGCCTCTATTCGACGCCCGAATCGAACTCCGGCAGCGGGACGGTGACCGTCCCGACCACCGGTGGCACATCCCGTCCCTCGATATGACGACCGCGTGGGTAGACCTATAAGTATCTGGGATCTGAAACACACGAAATCGTGGAGCCACAGTTCGATTCGCTGGACGGACGGTCCGGCGTCGAGATTCGGGACCCCATCGAGAAGGTGCGATTCGAGTTGCACACCCCGAGCGCCGTCGAACCGACGCCAGCAACCGCCGAATCGTTTTACTATCCCGTCGATTCGGCCGTGACCGTCGAGACGGACGAGATAGTCTTCCCGATATTGGGGAGCATTTACGTATACTCGGCCGATGGCGAGTTTCTACAGGATTTCACGCCGAACAGTGACACCGAACTGACGATTGAACCGGGAGAGAAATACTATCAACTCAACGGGACGCCGATAGTCATCTATCTCTCGTTCTCGTCCGCGGTCACGATTCGAAAGTCGGAGACGGAGATACGGCTCTCGTTCGACGGATCGACGGCCGTTCGAATCGGCGCGCGTTCGTATCACGAATCCCCCGAGGGAACCATCACCGTCACCGGGTCGGTTCGGGATACGATGCGCGCGCTCTCGACGTTCGGGTCCGCGCTCAAGATGACGACTCCCGACCGCGCGCATCCGACGCTCCGGGGGCATCCGCCGCTCGTGGAACTGGGCGACGAATTCCACGTTCCGGAGTCCATCGACCCGCCGGACACCGGCGTCCGACTCGAACTGCCCCTGGTGCACGAGAAGGTCTACCCGGCGGCGTCGTTGGCCTACTACCTCGGCGCGGACGTGGTTCCGACGAGCGGCGTTCCAAAACTGGTCGCTGGTGACTTCGAGTACTCCCTCGAAAGCGACGGCACCTACGAGGAAACCCTGCATCGACTCCTGCGTCAGACCGCCTTTCTCGACTGTCTTGTTCGGACGGAAGGAATCGTCAAGGACGAACTCTACGAACGAAACCGGCTCGAATCGCGCCTCGACTGGGACTTCGCGGAAGTGTACGACAGTTCGCTCCCCGAACAGTTGGAGACGTACCTTTCGGTTCCGTTCGAGACGATTTCGGAGTACGTCCCGACGTGGACGCTCACGACGGACGTGACGCCGCTCGAAAAACACGCCGCGGTGTTGCCGTTTCTCGCGTACGACCTCTCCCAGATTCGCTCCGCGCCGCTCCGCTCCTCGAAGCAGTCGATTTCACAGCCACAGATGTTCGACGACTTCTATCGGACTGGCTTCACGCGGGACGAAAAGCGGGAGTTCGAAAGCGCGGACCTCCTCCGGGGGGCGAGCGAGCGAACCGACGCGGGGAAAATCGTTCGACCCGACCCCGTGGAAACGACCGAACACGCGTGGGTCGGGAATGGATTTCCGTTGGGTGCGAACAAACTAACGGTTGAAACCCTCAAACGTGGATTCGACTACTCCGCGCCGAACAAATCTGGAATCAGCATTCACGTCGTCTGTAACGACGCGGAGATGAGCGACGAAATCGTGGATGAACTGTACGGGTTTCGTGAACTGGTTGATTATGACATCACCATCGATTACAACCGAACTGTAGCCGAGTTGCGTGAGATACTAGAGACTCCTGTAGATTTGTTCCATTACATCGGTCATGTAGATGATGACGGGTTCCTCTGTGTCGATGGTAGTTTGAACGCTCAAGCGCTTGGTAATGTCGCTATTAAGTCCTTCTTTTTGAATGCCTGTTCCTCATACGAGCAGGGAATGGCGCTAATTCAGGGAGGGAGTATAGGTGGTGTTGTTACGCTTTCGGATGTTGCAAATACGACTGCCACGCGAGTCGGTCGTGCCTTTGCTAGCCTATTGAATCGTGGATTTTCTCTACGAACTGCTCTAACGATTGCTCGCCGAGAAACCGTATCGGGCTATCGGTATATTACCTTGGGAAATGGGGAGCAAACATTGGTCCAAAACGAAGGCGGTATTCCTATACACATTTCAATCGCAAGTACGCCAAATAATACCTATAGTGTTGAAGTAGAGACGTATTCCTCTACCCAGTGTGGGATCGGATCTTCTTACACAATTAATATTCTTGGCGGTTCTGCTCGTCGATTGGTTTGCAATGACTTTCAATCGAGTGATGTTCCATTGAAAAATTTGAACAAATTCTTGGATATTGAAACGAGACCAGTCATTATCGATGGCGAATTAAAATTTGATATCGATTTATCAGATTGAAGGAATGGTTATGGACCGTGAAAGCCTTCACCCATATTCGCCAACACAGGCGCAGCCTGCATCAAGAGCAAACTAGCCATGAACAAAGCGCCGATCATTCGTGGGTGCCGTTCGAGATACGTGGCGACATCCTGTCGTGCCATACATCCATTATATTCCCTAACACAGATTAATTTATTTAATCAGTTTAAACAAGATAATTATAATACGAATCCTTGTATTCCATGATAAAATCTCCTCACGGCCACAAATAACATACTGTACTTGCTAATTCAGCCCACGACACGAAGTGACCAGGGGGTCTATGACTGTGCATGTATCTCGCATACAGATACGGCGTCGGCGGGGTGAGTCGCTAATGGCGATTCTCGAACTCGCGATCGCGTTCGCCGTCCTCGCCATCGTTGCTGGAGTTCTCGGCGCGGGTGGCATCGCTGGCATGTCGATGGACATCGCCAAGTGGTTGATAATAGTGTTCCTCGTGTTGGCGGTGGTGTCCTACGTCATTTAAGGCCCGTCGCTCACGTGGTTGCGAACCGAGTCGAACTCTATTTCGGTGATGGCGTCCGCGACCGCGGGGACGTCCACGTCGCCCACGAGTTGCGGGTATTTGCGCTGGAAGTAGCCGACGATGTTGCGAACGTCACGTTCGAGGAACTCCGCCGCGTTCTGGTGGTCGGTCGGAATCGCTTGCGGCCAATCGAAGATGGTGATTCCCTCGCTGTTGACGAACACGTTGTACTCGCTCATGTCCGCGTGGACGTACCCGCCTTCGTAGGCGTCTCCCACCTCGCGGAGCACGAGGTCGAGGACGGGGACGACCTGCTCGTCTTCGAACTTCGAGCGCGCGAGTTCCACGCCGTCTATCTTCTCCATCACGATGGCGTGGCGGTTGTGGTCGATGGGGCGCGGAACGCTCACGTCGGGGTACAGCGCTTCGAGAACGTCGTACTCCCGCTCGGCGGCTTTGCGAGCGGTGTAGAGCCACGAGACGTGCTCCCGGTCGGACGTGTAATCGCGCTCTTTCATCACTTCGCGGAAGTTGGTGTAGCCCTCGCGGTGGTACTTCAACGCGAGCGGCCGGAACGACTGCACTTCGTACACGTCGCTTTCCTTGCCGACGCCGAGCGGCGACCCGACGCCTTGGATCGTGTCGCGCTCGGAAAACGCCCGAAGCGCGAGCGCGTCGTACCCCTCGAACGTGAGGGTGTAGCCCTCGTACTGGATGGTCTTGCGTTCGAGCAGTTCGCGGTCGAGACACCGGTCGATTCGATATTCGACTTCCTCCGCGGTCAACCGCGAGAAGCGTGGAATCTTCTCCTTCTGTACCCACTCGCTGAAGCGCATCCCCTGCTCGACGCCCGAGAGGAGATAGAAGTCCTCCGGCTCCAACTCGGCCATCTCGGGTGCGACGTTCCGAACCATCGCGTTCGCCTACTCGTCCGGCGCGTAAGGGGCTTGCGACTACGCTGATAGGGGTCTCCGATACGACTTTCGTGGCGATTGCGATGGAAACGGCGTGCGATTCATACTCCGATTGACTACTCCGTATGATTATGTATTCGCAATATAGGCCTATTACAACGCCTTAAGGTCGGTTGTCCAAATCGACGGGTAATGACGAACGAATCCACTCGTCGAAAGTTCCTGGCCACGAGCGCCGCAACCGGTGCGTTGGCGCTCGCCGGTTGCAGCGGTCAGTTGAGCGGCGGAAAAACCTCAATCAAGTTCTGGCATGCGATGGGCGGCGACACCGCGAAGCTGTTGGACCAGATGGGTTCCGACTTCGAATCCAAACACGAGGACGTCTCCGTCGAGGTGACGTCGAAGGGGAGCTACCGCGAGACGTTGAATTCGACCCTTTCGGCGGTCAAGGCGGACAAACCCCCGGCGGTCGCCCAGATTTTCGACATCGGGACCGGACTGGCACGAACCAGCGACGCGTTCGTCTCCGTCCAAGACATCATTCCGTCGGACGCAATCGACTACGACAACTTCCTGAATCCGGTCCTCAACTACTACCGCATCGGTGATACGCTCAACTCGATGCCGTTCAACTCCTCGAATCCCGTCCTGTACTACAACAAGGACGCCTTCGAGAAGGCCGGTCTCGACCCCGAGAGTCCGCCGAAAACCTTCCAAGGTATCGCGGACGCCTCAGCAAAGCTGATCGACTCGGAAACCACGAAGAAGGGAATCACGTGGCCGAACCACGGCTGGTTCGTCGAGCAGTGGATGGCCGAGCAAAATCAGCTCCTCGTCAACGAGGAGAACGGTCGCGCGGGCGACCCGACCGAGATTTATCTCGAAAGCGACGCGGCAAAGCGCATCTTCAACTGGTGGACGGAGCTGTACGAGCAGGGCGCGTACCTCAATCCCGGCATCGAGGATTGGAGCGCCGCGAAACAGGCGTTCATCGCCGGGAAAGTCGGGATGCTCATCACCTCCACCTCGGGCATCGCCTCGACCACCGCGGGCGCGAAGGAGAACGGCTTCGAGATGGGTACCGGCTACCTGCCCACCCCGGAGGGGAAACGCAAGGGCGTCGTCATCGGCGGCGGGTCGCTCTGGGTTCCGAAGGGACTCTCGGACGCCAAACAGAAGGCGGCGGCGGACTTTCTCGTGTGGCTCACCCAGCCCGAACAGCAGGTTCGATGGCACAAGAACACGGGATACTTCCCCGTCCGCAAGGAGGCCGTCGGCCAACTCCAAGACAACGGCTGGTTCGACGAGAATCCCAACTTCAAGACGGCGTTCGACCAACTGCAGGCCACGAAGGATACGACGGCGACTCGCGGCGCACAGATGGCACCGTTCGCAAAGACGCGAACCATCGTCGAGAAGAGCTACGTGAGCATGATTCAGGGCACCAGCGTCGATAGCGCGCTCGCCAGCGCGAAGAAGGACGTCGAGTCCGAACTGGCCCGCGCGAACCAGAAGTAACTCACCTCAGCTTTTCATGTCCACTAAAGAATCAACGTATTCGAGCACCTGGCAGGCGGCCTTGTTGTTGCTGCCAACGATAGTCGTCCTCGTCGCGTTCCTGTACTATCCGTCGGTCGAGACGATCCGTCTGAGCCTCTACAACACGGGCGTGCTGGGTCTCCACAAGACGTTCGTCGGACTGGACAACTTCGCAACCCTCCTCACCTCCCCCGAGTATCGTCACAGCATCGCGGTGACGGCCCTCTTCGCCGTCGCCGTCGTGGTCGGCACGCTGACCGTCTCGCTGTTCGTGGCGACGCTCCTCTACGAGGTGACGACCGGGCAAGCGGCGTACCTCGTGGCCGCCATCTGGCCGTACGCGCTCCCGCCAGCGGTCGCAGGGACGATTCTGCTCTTCCTGTTTCATCCCACGCTTGGCGTCATCACGTACTTCCTTCACGACCTGTTCGGCATCACGCTCGACTGGTTCACGAACGGCACGCTCGCGTTGGTCATCGTTGCGATAGCGGCCATCTGGAAGCAACTCGGCTACAACATCATCTTCATCCTCGCCGCGTTGAACAACGTCCCCGAGACGCTCAACGAGGCGGCAAAACTCGACGGCGTTAGTCGGTTTCAACTCGTCACCCGCGTCTACATCCCGCTCATCTCGCCGACGCTCCTGTTCCTCGTGGTCATGGACACCATCTACGCGTTCTTCAGCACCTTCTCGTTGGTGGACCTGATGACCCACGGCGGCCCGAACGGGGCGACCAACTTCCTCATCTTCAAGCTCTACCGGGACGCCTTCGAGTTCTCGAACCCCGGACTCGCATCCGCCGAGTCCGTCATCCTGTTCGGCATCGTCGGCGTGCTGACGTACGCCCAGTTGCGCCTCTCCGACCGGTACGTCCAGTACGGAGGGAACTCATGAGCACGGAGTCGTTCCCCGCCGCCGACCGAGTGCGTCGGGGGTCGTGGCGGGACGTGCTCCCTGACAACCTCTTCGTGCACGTCGCACTCGTCGGCTCGACGTTCGTCATGGCGTTGCCCCTGTTGCTCGCGCTCCTGATGAGCACGCAGACGACGACCCAGATATACCAGACGACGAACCTCGCCCCCGGAGGGCAGGCGGCGCACAACTACGTCGCCGCCATGACCGAGTACGGGATGGGTCGGTATCTGCTCAACTCGCTCGCGATGTCACTCGTCATCGTCGTGGGCAAGGTGACGATTTCGCTGTTCGCGGCGCTGGCCATCGTCTACTACCGGTTCCGGTTCAAGCGATTGGTGTTCATGTTCATCCTGTTCACGCTGATGCTCCCCGTCCCGGTGCGCATCCTCTCTCTGTTCCAGTTCGTGGCGAGCATCGGCTGGTCGGATTCGTTGCTCGCGCTGACCGCGCCCTACCTCGCCAGCGCGACGACCGTTTTCCTGCTTCGACAGCACTTCCGGTCGATTCCGGACTCGCTCGTCGAAACAGCCCGACTGGACGGTATCGGACCGCTCACGTTCCTGTTTCGCGTCCTCGTGCCGATGTCGAAGGGCATGATAGCGGGCGTCGCGGTCATCGAGTTCATCTACGCGTGGAACCAGTACCTCTGGCCGCTCACCATCATGAGCACGCAACGAAAGCAGGTCGCGCAGGTCGGCGTCAAACTCTTGCAGTCGGCCAGCGCCGCGGGGCAAACCCAGTGGGGACTCATCATGGCGGGTGCCGTCATCGCGCTCGTCCCCCCGCTCTTGGTTCTCCTCGTGTTGCACCGCCCGCTCCTCCAGACGTTCGGACTTCAACAAAAGTGACCAGTTATGGCAACCATCTCACTGAAAAACGTCGTCAAGCGGTACGACGACGTGACGGCAGTCAACGGCATCGACCTCGAAGTGAACGACGGCGAGTTCCTCGTCGTCGTCGGACCAAGCGGGTGCGGGAAATCCACCACGCTTCGCATGCTCGCCGGACTCGAAACGATATCCGACGGAACGATTCGGTTCGGCGGCGACGTCGTCAACGGCGTTCCGCCCAAGGACCGCAACGTGGCGATGGTGTTCCAGAACTACGCGCTCTACCCGCACATGACCGCGGAGCGGAACATGACCTTCGGCATGAACTCGTCGGGGTCGTACACGAGCGACGAAATCGAGCGAGCGGTCGCCGACGCGGCCGACACGCTCGACATCGTGGACCTCCTCGACCGGAAACCGGGTGAACTCTCGGGCGGCGAACGACAGCGGGTCGCCATCGGCCGGACGCTCGTTCGGGACCCCGAAATTCTCCTCATGGACGAGCCGCTGTCGAACCTCGACGCCAAACTGCGCGTCGAAATGCGCGCGGAACTCGCGGAACTCCACGCCGAACTCGAACGAACCACCATCTACGTCACGCACGACCAGACGGAGGCGATGACGCTCGGCGACCGCGTTGCGGTCATGAACGACGGGAAAATCCAGCAAGTGGATGACCCGCAGACGCTCTATGACTATCCCGTCAACCGATTCGTGGCGGAGTTCGTCGGCAGTCCGTCGATGAACGTCCTTCCCGCTCGCGTCTCCGAGGGCGACGGACGCCGGGTCGCCGAGGGGAACGGATTTCGCATCCCGCTTCCACGGGCGGAGACGCGCGTCGATACCGATATCGACCGCGCGCAGGTCGGAATTCGTCCCGAAGACCTCGCGGTCAGCGAGGGCGAGGGCGATATCGAACTCTCGGTGAGCGTCACGGAACCGCTCGGCGAGTCGCTGTTGCTCCGCGGCACCGTCGGCGAGACCGAACTCTCGGTCAAAGCCGACCCGCGAAGGTCGGTCGGAGTGGGTGAAACGGTCGGCCTCGTCGCCGACCCGGAACGGCTCCACCTGTTCCGTTCCGATACCGGGGCGGCGATATATCACTCGTCGCCGGGCGCATCCGAGCGAACGCCGGTGAAGCGTCCCTCGGCGTAGCCGGACCGGACCCGACCCTCGTTTCACGCCTCGAACGAGCAGCCATACAATGCGATTCTAACTGACTGGTCAGTACCTCTCTCACTTCGAAATTGCTCCGTGTTGATAGTTGTTCGACGTTTATCTCTACGTTTTCTTTCTACTATCAACCATCTCCTGACCAAAAAGCATACAATCTAATTGAACGATTATTCAGTCGATGGAATCCCCCAATCAAGCGTCATCGGTCCTCCGACCGCCCGAAGAACTGTACGACAGACAGCGGCAACTCGACCCGTTCGACTGGTACGCACGAATGCGTCGGGAGTCTCCCGTTCGCTACGACGAGAGTCGAAAGATGTGGGACGTGTTTCGGTACGAGGACGTGGACCGCGTGCTCTCCGACTACGACGCGTTCTCCTCGGACATGCGGGACGCCGAGGCGGTGTCGTTCGACGACGACCAAGCGATGCGCCGGACCATGATAAACGCGGAACCCCCGGAACACGACCGACTTCGGCGGTTCGTGGACGAACGATTCCGGCCGGGAACGATACGCGAACTGCAACCCCGTCTCGAATCGTTCGCCGCCGAATTTCTGGATGCGGTCGAGGACGCGGACCGAATCGACCTCGTCGGCGACTTCGCGTATCCGTTCCCCGTGACCGTCATCGCGGAACTGCTCGGAATCCCCGCCGAACGCCGCGACCAATTCAAGTCGTGGTCGGACGCGCTGGTCGCCAGTCCGACGGAGGAGACGAAAACGGCGATGGAGAAAAACGAACGACAGCGCCAACGCGCTCGTCGAGAGATGGCCGAGTACTTCGGCGACCTACTCGACGAGCGGGCCGACGGGGACGGTGACGACCTCATCACGCTCGCGGCGACGAGCGACGACCTCGAACGCGATGAGAAGGTCGGGTTCTGCATCCTCCTTCTCATCGCGGGCAACATCACGACGACGAATCTCATCACGAACGCCGTGTGGTGTTTCGACGAACACGACGTGACCGACGCCGTTCGAACGGGCGAAATCGACCGAAAACAGGCGATAGAGGAGGTACTTCGGTACCGCTCTCCCGCCCAGTCTATCCGTCGCGTCGCCACCCGGGACGTCGAACTCGGCGGCGAAACCATCGAAGCCGGTGAGTTGGTGACCGCGTGGATCGGGTCCGCGAACCGCGACCCCGACGTGTTCGACGCGCCGGAGGGGTTCCGGCCGGAGCGAAGTCCCAACCGACACATCGCGTTCGGCAAGGGCATCCACTACTGCCTCGGCGCGCCGCTCGCCCGCGTCGAGGCGGACATCGCGCTCGACGCGCTCTTGGATCGGTTCGACACCATCGAGCCGACCGACGAACCCAAGAGTCCGCTTTCGACCCAACTGCTCCACGGACTCGAAGCCCTGCCGTGTCGTGTCGAACGCGCCGAGTGACAAAAAATTGGACCGCCGCTACAACCGCTCCAGCGAGTCGATTTCCGATTGGCTCCAGTCGTAGAACGTCGTATCGATACGTCTGAGCGTCTCGACGCACTCGTTGTAGCGCTCGCGGGCCTCGGACGCGTGTTTGTCGTTAGGATTCTCCCGTATCCACTCCCGGAGTTCCGTCATCGAGCGCGGGGAGTAGGTGTCGATTTCGCCCTGTTCGTTCAGCAGTTCGAGCTTTTCGTCCTCGTCTCGGAGCGAGCGAACGAGCGCCCACACGGCCGTGCCCCAGAGGACGGCGATGGACCCGAGCATGACGACCCACGCGCTCGTCGAGAGTGCCATCTCAATCACCTCCTCCCGCGGCGGTTTCAGGTGAGTCACTCGCCCCGCCACGTCCGCGGAGCGCACCCATGATGAGGACCGCACCGACGAGCAACACGGCCATCAACACGACGCCGCCGACCGTCCGGACGAACGACGTACCGACACTCATCACGACGTAGTAGGCCATGATGCCCACCATCAGCGCCGGAATGAGGAATTTGATGATGCCGACCCACCACCCACCGACGTGGATGTCGGAGTTGCGGTTGAGCGCGATGACGCGCATGGGTTCGGCTTCGAGCTGCCAGCCGACGGTCAGGATGATGAGCAACGCCGCGAGCGGCAGCCCCCAGTTTCCGAACATGAAGTCCATCAGCCCGAGGAAGTCGGCGGAGTACGCGCTCGGAAGACCGACCAACCAGATGAGGCCGACGACTCCGAGAACGGCACCGCGGCGGTCCAACCTCGTCTCCTCGGTGACCGTCGTCACCGCGACTTCGGTGATGGCGAGGCCGGACGAAAACGTGGCGAACAGGAAGCCGACGAAGAACAGGATGGCCCAAATCGCTCCGCCCGTCATCTGCGGGAAGACGCTCGGTAGGGAGATAAACGCCAGATTGGACCCGGCGCTCGGCTCCAGCCCGAACGCGAACACCGCCGGGAAGACGGCGAAGATGGCGAGCAGCCCGACGCTCGTGTTTCCGACGGCGGTGAAGACGCCCGCACCAAGCGGCACGTCGTCGTTCTTGCTCAGGTAACTCCCGAAGGTGAGCGCGATACCCCAACCGAGGCCGGTTGAGAAGAGCGCCTGTCCGAGCGCGGCGGTCCACGTCTCCGCACGCACGAGGTAGTTCCAGTCGGGGGTGAACACGAACTCCAGTCCACCCATCGCGCCGGGGAGCGTGAGTCCCTTGATTCCCACCGCGATGAGCGCGAGGACGAGGAACGGAATCATCCACTTGACGACGCGCTCGATGCCGTCCTTGATGCCGAACAGGAGGACGCCTCCCGTCGCCGCCATGGCGACGGTGTGCATCCCGACGGTGAGCGCCGGAGATCCCGAAAAGGCCGACCAGAACGACTGCGGGTCGAAGCCCGGTTGCGAGAAGGTTAGGAGAACCGAGTTCGCCGCGTAGTACATCGTCCACCCGATGATGGGCGCGTAGTAGGACATCAAGGCGATGTTCACGATGACGACGACCAACCCGAGCCCTTCCGCGCGGCCCTCACCGAACGCGGATTTGAACGACCCGATGACGCCGCGATTCGTGTACGACCCGAACACCGTCTCGGCCATCAGCCCCGGAATGGCGATGAGGAACAGGAGGATGACGTACGCCACGAGGAACGCGCCACCTCCGTTCTCGCCCGTCGTGAACGGCATCCGCCATATGTTTCCGGCGCCGACCATCGCGCCGAGCATTGCCATGAGGAAGCCGAAGCGACTTCCCCACTGTTCCCGTACGGTCCGTGCGTTAGCATCTGACATGGATACGGCGGTTCGGACGGTCGGCAGAAACTTATATTGATACGGTTAGGTGGTGATATTCTACTCCCACCGACATGAATACACTTTCTCTACTGATCGCTGTACTCAACCGCTCTGATTCTGTAGAGAACCTCGACTGTCTCGCTCTGACAGAATTGGGATGGTTTGGCGCAATAAACCACATTCCACGATATGAAATAGCTGGTGTGAGGGTACTTCGGCGACATCGTAATGTCGCTCCTCATCGAATCGGTTGCCACTCATGCCCTCCGCGGCCCCGCTCTACATCACCGATTTCGCCGACGAACGCTGTCGCTTCGACAGCTACTGGCCTCGGCTTCGGGAACTCGACGTTCCGGTTCCGAAGACGGCGCTCGTCCCGCTCGAAACGGACGAGGAGGAAATCCGCTGGGACACGGACGCGATTCTGTCGTTCATGGACCGAAACGGGTTCGACCGGGCGTTCGTTCGGACGCAGGTCAAGGCCGCCACGGTCCGACTCCGCGAGGGGTCGTTCATCTACCGCCCCGAGGCGGACGTGATAGACCGGGTGGTCGAATCGCTGCTCACGCAGAACGGCGAACAGGGCTGGCCGCACGGCGGCGGACTCGTGGTGCGCGAGTGGCTCGACTTCGATTTCTGTCGGCACCCGAACCACACCTGCCATCCGTCGGTTCGATTCTTCGTGGACGACGGCGACGTTCTCGGCCACACGCCGCCGACCGCGGAGCGAGCGAGGAACGTCTGCGATGACACCTACGACTATCTCGATCCCGTGATTCGGAGCGTGGACCTCTCCACGCCGCGTCGGTACGCCGAACGGATTGCGAGCGAGTTCTCCGAGACGTGGGACGTCGATTTCATCATGGACACGACGGGAACGTGGTACTGCCCGGAACTCAACTTCAACGGCGTCTACTGGAATCGAATGGAAGAGCGGTGGTGGAACATGTGCGGCCAAGGCGACTTCGAACCGTGGAGTCCGGTCGAGATTCACTCGGCCGCGCTGTACGGAACGAGACCGGACGATTCTGACGACGGAGCGAGATGGTGGTGACGGTTACTTGCCGGTGATGATGCTGGCGAGCTTCTTTCGGTCGCACAGCCGTCTTCCTTCGGAATCTTCGGGATGCCCTCGAACTCGATGTTTCCCACCAGTTTCATCGACACCGAGTGCGGGCCGTCCTATCGATAAGTCTCATCCGGCATCTCGTCGAGTATCGAATCTCCGTCGTTGAGCGATTTCCTCATCACCAACACCGGAATCGACACTTCGCGTCCGTCGTGTTCCTTCTCGACTGCTTCCTCGGCTATCGGGCGGTAGTCCATTCGTTCGTAAAACTCGACGGCGTTGCGCGATGCCCACAGTTCGAGTCGGGTCAGTCCAACACCGCGGGCGTACTCCTCCAGATGGCCGAGGATGGCTGAGCCGATACCGTTCCGTGCGGCGTCGGGATGTACGTACACTGCCCGCACTTCGTCGTTCTCCGGCACGAGATGTCCGTACCCAACCACGCCGTCGTTCACGGCGACGACGAGGTAGTGACCCGGCGTGTCGATGGGATAGCCCCTGGTTCCGTCGTCCTTTTCCGCCCACGCCTCGACCTGTGTTTCGTCGTACGCGTCCGGGCCGAACGCGCGAATCGACGCGATGTGAAGGCGCAAAATCTCGGACGCATCGTCCCGTGTCGCTTCCCGAATCTCGGCCATCTCGTGCGGACCGTCTCTCCGTGAACGGAATAACCGCCCGGTCGCGCAGGTCGGACTGCAGTTCTCCCGTGTTTCGCCAGCCCGTTGTCAGGTGCGACCAAACTACTTGTGCCCCCGCCCAGAAAGGGGTGCTATGGAGTCGAAACGGGAACTACTGGAACTGCTCCTGTCGAACGCCCGCGAGAGCACCGCCGACCTCGCGCGACAGACCGGACTGTCGGAGTCGGAAGTGGAATCGCTGATTACGGAACTCGAATCCGAGGGTGCAGTCCGCGGCTATCAGGCGGTCGTCGATTGGCACAACATCGACGACCAACACGTGCAAGCGGAGGTCGAACTCAACGTCGAACTCGACCGGGAAACCGGCTACGAGGAGATCGCGCGTCGAATAGCGAAATTCCCCAAAGTCGTCTCGCTGCGGTTGATAAGCGGCGATTACGATTTCGCCGTGGACATCGAGGGCGAGTCGATGCACGACGTGTCGAACTTCGTCTCCGAGCAGATAGCGCCCATCCCGGAGGTGACGCAGACGGTGACACACTTCGTCATGGAGACGTACAAGGAACGCGGTATCGAGTTCGAGGACCGCGACGACGACGACCGTCTCTCGGTTTCGCCATGAAGCCCGCCGACCGCGTTCAACAGGTTCCCCCATCGGGGATTCGGCGCTTCTTCGAACTCGCGGAGGAGCGCGACGACGTTATCTCGCTCGGGGTGGGCGAACCGGATTTCTCCGCGCCGTGGGCAGCCAGAACGGCCGCCATCGACGCGCTGGAGCGAGGGAAAACCTCCTACACCGCGAACCGCGGCCGCCGCGACCTTCGGATGGCCATCGCGGACCACGTGGAGCGCTACGACCTCGACTACGACCCGGACGCGGAGATTCTTGTGACGGCGGGCGCGAGCGAGGCCATCGACGTGGCGATGCGGGCGCTCGTGAACCCCGGCGACACCGTGGCGGTTCACCAGCCCTCGTACATCTCCTACGTCCCCGGCGTCGTCTTCGCGGGCGGCGAACCGCTGGCGGTTCCGACGCGGGCGGAGAACGGTTTCGCACTCACCTACGATGCGCTGGAAGCCGCGGGTGCGGCCGACGCGGACGCGCTGATGCTGTGTTATCCCAACAACCCGACCGGCGCGACGATGAGCGCGGACCAACTCGCGGACGTCGCGGAGTTCGTTCGGGAACACGACCTGTTCGTCCTCTCCGATGAGATTTACGCCGCGCTGACCTACGGCGGCGACCACACGTCGATTTCGACGTTCCCCGGCATGCGCGAGCGAACCGTCGTCTTCAACGGCTTCTCGAAGGCCTACGCGATGACCGGCCTTCGACTGGGCTACGCGCTCGGTCCGGCGGACGCCATCGCCGCGATGAATCGAATCCATCAGTATTCGATGCTCTCCGCTCCGGTGACCGCCCAGTACGCCGCGCTGGAGGCGCTCCGGAGTTGCGAAGATAGCGTCAGAGAGATGCACGACGAGTACAACCGCCGTCGGCGGTTCGTCCTCTCGCGCTTCGAGGAGATGGGCCTCGACTGCTTCGAGGCCAGCGGCGCGTTCTACGCGTTCCCCGCGTGCGGCGACGACGACGAGGCCTTCGCGGAGGAACTCCTCGAAGAACAGGGCGTCGCCGTCGTCCCCGGAAGCGCCTTCGGCGAGGGTGGCGCGGGCCACTTCCGCGCCTCCTACGCGACCGGCATGGCCGAGTTGCGCGAGGCGATGAACCGAATCGAGACGTTCGTTCGCGGACGATAGGGACCGTCTTTTCCCCGCTCGTTTTCCGACCACTTTCACTCAACGTACGGCACAGCGTTATTCCGGTATCGCACTTTTTTCTACTCGCTCATGATGACCGAAATCGGTCGCACGACGCTGTTGGTGGACGACTACGACGACGCCATCGAGTTTTACGCCGAAACGCTCGGCTTCGAGGTGCTCTACGACGACGAACTGGAGGAGGGGTATCGGGCCGTGCACGTCGGTCGTCCCGAACGGTCGCCGATCGGACTCTGGCTGATGGAACCCAGCGGCGAGGAGGAACGTGCGTTGGTCGGCGAGCAGACCGGCGACCAACCGGCGTTCGTCTTCTACACCGACGACTGTCGGGAAACCTACGAGACGCTCTCCGACCGAGGTGTCACGTTCCTCGGCGAACCGAAGTCGGACGAAGGCGGTGTTAACGTCCACTTCGAGGACCCGTACAGCACCAAAATCGTCCTCGTCGAACTGGCCGCGTGAATCACTTCAGCGCGACGAGTTCGACCTTTATCCGTTCGGGGTCCTCGAAGTAGACCGCGTAGTGGTCCTCGCCGCCAGCGAACGGGTGGTCATCCTCGTACAGAATCGGGACGCCCTTCGAGCGCAACGTCTCCGTCAGTTCGTCCACGTGGTCGCGCGACGCGGCGTGAAACGCGAGGTGATTCAGCCCCGGACGACGGCGATGATACGGTTCGTCCCGAAACTCCTCGTCGGCTTGGACGAGGACGATGTACGTCTCACCTCGTTTCCACGACCGGCCGCCGTCCCACTCCTGATAGACTGAGTAGCCGAGTTCGTCGAGCAACCAGCCCCAGAAGGACGCCGACGCCTCGAAGTCGCTGGCGTAGAGTTCGACGTGGTGGAGCAGGCCGGTTGGACTGTCGTTCGTCACGGTTGGAATGGCGGTTGCATCATGAAATCACTGTCGACCGTCGAATCTCCGGTTGGAACCGCCGACCCACACTATGACGACTCTTGCGACTGGACGAACACGACTTCGACGGTCGTCTTCTGACCCGTTCGTCGCGTGATGTCGCGGTCGATTCGCTGTGCGATGCCGTCCGGCGGCTGACCCGGCGGGTCGGTGACGATTCGAACCTGTGCGGGTTTCCCCTGGTAGAACTCGATCGGTCGGTACGTCACCGAGGAATTCACGAGTTGATACTCCGCATACGGTGCGTTCTCGCCGTTGAACAGCGAGTGTATCTCGTCGTTCGACTGCTCCTGATAGACCGTCGTCCGGTTCGTTCCGTAGGTGACGAGTCCGAGACCGAGCGAGAGGACCGCGATGGCGACGAGGATGACCGCGATTCGCGCCAGGGTTCTGGAACGGGCTTCCCCGACGGACCGTATCCGTTCGGGGCGATAGCCGGACACCCATAGCAACGCCAGCGCGGTGAGGTTTATCGACAGGAGGTTCACGAGGACGTTCACGGTGCCGCCCAACGCGACGCCGAAATCGAGCCACGCGATTCCGAGGCCGACGGTCGCGGCCGGGGGGACCAACGCGACGGCGATCATCACGCCGACGATGACCGACCCGGAACCGCGCATGAGGCTGATGACGCCCGCCGCGCCCGCGCCGAGCGCCAGCAGCAATGACAGGAAGTTCGGCGTGAACCGTTCCGTCACCGCCGGAATCGTTCGGATATCGATTCCGGGCGGGATGAGCACGGTTCCCTGAACGAGGAACCCGAAGAGGGCCGCGCTCGCGATGGCGACCAGTAGACCGGTGATCTGGTACCAGACGCCCCTGGACACCAAATCGGGTTCGTCAACGACCGTCCCGACGCTCGCGGCCATTGCCGGACCCATCAGCGGTGCGATGACCATCGCGCCGATGATGACGGCCGACGAGTTGAGCAACAGCCCGGTCGCCGCGATGATGGTGCTGATGACCGTCATCGAGAAGAAGGTCGAGCGGTCGGGAGCCATCTCGGACGCCCTGTCGCGGAGTTCCTCGCGGGCGATGTTCACCCCGGCGTACCGCCGTTTGAGTTCCCCGATCCGCCTCGAAACGACCGTTTCCGGCTGTAGCACGATGGTGAAGGCGTCCTCCTCGATGCCCACGTCGCGGAGTTTTTCGAGGATGGGTTCGACGGCGCTCGGCGGCACCGGGAACGTGACCAGCGCGGTGAACTCCGTCCGCCCGGTTTCGTCGAACACGGCGTAGTCTACCCCCTCCTCGTCCAGTGCATCGAGAACGTCCGTCCGTTTGCCACGGGGGACGAGAATTTGCACGAGACGCATACACCTGTTACGTCGGCAGAATATTTAGTTGGTTGTGTAGTTCAGCGCTCCCGGTCACACCTTGACGACGACGGGTTTCGCCACGACGCCGCCGATTCGTTGTCGGCGGTCCGTCATACTCCCGATTCGACTGGTCAGGCGAAACGTTACTGGCCGTCATTCCTAATCCGTTCGCGGTTGCACCGCTCGTATGGCGACCGAAACCCGCTCGTGGTTCGACCGCACAGACGGACTGGCGTCGCTCGATTACGTAGGTATCGTCCTCGCCGCGATTACCGGTTTCATTCACCTCTACGAGGGCGTGGAGGACCTCGGCGAGGGAATCTTCGGAATCCTGTTCATCCTCGCCGGACTCGGCTTCTTCGGTGCCATCGTCCTCCTCTGGTTGGGATTCAATCGGCGGATTCTGTACCCCGTCGGTATCGCGTTCACCGGCATCCAGTTCGCCGCGTACTTCGGCCTGCGCTGGCCGAACGTCTACGAACCGCTCGGTCTCGTGGACAAACTCGTCCAGCTCCTGCTCATCGTCGTCCTCTTCCTGCTGTGGCAGACGGTGGAGTGACGGGCCGCCATCCCTATTGAACCGCGGACCGGATACGAAACGTATGGGCGACCTCTCCATTCGAACGTCTTCGTTCACGCACGGCGAAGAGATACCCGAGAAGTTCACCAAGGAGGGTGCGGACGTCTCCCCGGAACTGACAATCGGTGGCGCGCCGGACGACGCGGCGTCGCTCGCCGTCATCGTCGACGACCCGGACGCGCCGAACGCGACGTTCACCCACTGGACGATGTGGAACCTGCCGTCGGATACCGTCGAAATCCCGGAGGGCGTGCCGACGACGGAGACGGTAACGGCCCTCGGCGACGCGTCGCAAGGCCAGAACGATTTCGGCGACGTGGGCTACGGCGGTCCACGCCCGCCGAAGGGCCACGGCCCTCACGAGTATCGATTTCGACTGCTCGCCGTCGATACGACGTTGGACCTGCCGCCGGGTGCTCCGCGACGGGAGTTGGACACGTCGCTCGCGGGGCACGTGCTGGCTGAGGACCGATTCACGGGCGTTTTCGAGCGATCGTAGACGCTTCGGTCCAGAATTTCCGGTGCGACCGCGTACCCTCTTGCGGACGTTTCGCCGGTCCGTCGTCCGTAACCGATTTCGTCCCACCATGCGAATGAGGTAGCATGACGCTGGCGGACAGGGACTGGCGGCTCGTGCGAGAAGAATCGTGGGACGGCCCGCTGAACATGGCGCTCGACGAAATCGCCGCGGAAACGGCCGCGAACGGCGGGCCGCGAACTCTCCGCGTGTATCGCTGGGACCCGAGCACGCTGTCGCTCGGCTACCGACAGGACCCGGAGACGGTCGATTGGGAGTTCTGCGAGGACGAAGGAATCACCGTCACGCGGCGGCCGACCGGCGGCGGCGGCATTTATCACGACAACTACGGCGACATCTCCTACTCCATCATCGCCCCCGCCGACGAACTGCCGGGCGACTTGATGGAGACGTACGAACTGCTCTGTGAGCCGATTTTTGACGCGTTCGAGCGAATGGGCGTCGACGCGGGGTTCACCGAGGAGAAACTCCCCGTCATCCACGAACCGGCGTGTTACCTCCGGGAACTCCACCCCGCACACGACGTGGTGGCGAACGGGCGCAAAATCAGCGGCAACGCGCAGTATCGCCGGAAGGATGCCGTCATCCAACACGGTTCGCTGAAGTTCGCACTCGACGCGAAACGTCACCTCTCGACGTTTGCGAACCCCGAGACGACGGCGGCGCAGTTCCACGAACGCGTGACCACCATCAACGAGGAAGCCAGCATCGACCGCGACGACGCCGTGACCGCCGTCGAGGACGCGCTCCGCGACTGGGGAGACGCGACAGAAGGGTCGTGGACGGACGACGAACTGTCCCGAGCACGCGAGCACGCGGACGCGAAGTTCGGAAGCGAGGCGTGGACGAAGCACCGCGACGACCCGACCGCGTGAATCGAATTCTCTTCCTATTCCGTAAACCGTCCCGTCTCCGCCCCGCAGACGGCGCATTCGGCGACGATGGCGAGACGGCGTATCGGTGTCACTCCACCCCGAACGTCTCGGGTTCGGTGCCGAACGCCTCCAGAACAGCGTCGTGAACCTCCGCGAGCGGGGGTCGTCTCATCGTCGGGTCGATGGGGTGGTCGCTGACCCAGACGTACCGGACGACGCCCGACCGGTCGATGAGAAAACACGACCGTCTGGCACGGCGGACCATCTCGAAGACGCTGACGCCGACGCTTCGAAGTACATTTGACCACCGAACGGAAGGCTGTGAGTATGCGAGTCGGCGCACACGTTTCCATGTCCAGTTCGAAGGTCACGAGCGACGAGACGAAACCACCCCACGGCAACATCGCGAACGCGGTCTGCCGACAGGTCGCCTTCGGCGGCAACTGCGGGCAGATATTCACCACGTCCCCGCAGGTCTGGCAGGACCCGGACCTCAGCGACGAGGAGGTCGAACTGTTCGTGAACGAAACCGACGAGAAACTCGACGGCCCGTGGGTCATCCACTCGTCGTACCTCGTCAACCTCTGCACGCCGAAGGACGACCTCCGCGCGAAATCCATCGCCAGCATGCAGACCGAAGTGGACGCCGCGGACGAACTCGGCATCGAATACGTCAACGTCCACCTCGGCGCTCACACTGGCGCGGGCGTCGAAGGCGGCCTGGACAACGCCGCCAGCGCGCTGGACGAACTGGATATCCCGGACGGCGTCACCGTCCTCATCGAGAGCGACGCCGGGAGCGGGACCAAACTCGGCGGCGACTTCGAACACCTCGCCACCGTCCTCGACGAGTCCGAGCAGGACCTCGACGTGTGCATCGACACCGCCCACGCCTTCGCCGCGGGCTACGACCTCTCCACCGAGGAGGGCGTCGAGGAGACCATCGAGGAATTCGACGAGGTGGTCGGTCTGGAGCACCTCAAGTGCATCCACCTCAACGACTCGAAACACGAGTGTGGCACGAACAAGGACGAACACGCCCTCATCGGCGAGGGCTACATCGGTGAGGAGGGCATGTCCGCCATCATCAACCACCCCGAACTCGAAGACGTGCCGCTCGTCCTCGAAACGCCGACCGAGGACGGCAAGGGCTTCGCGTGGAACATCGCCCGCGTGAAGGAACTGCGCGAGAACGGCGAATAACGTCGGAACGAGCATCTCTTTTCGAGAGCGTCGAGGACCATGCGGCGATTCCGAGCGCTCCGAATTTTCTCCGTGGCGAACGCTCGGTCGGTCAACCGAACGGTTGTGCCAGCGCGTTTCGCGCGAGGCGGGAGACGCGAACGGCGAGCGCATTCCCGCGCTGGCGGGGAGGTGTGGGGACACCGGCGGTGCGGGTACGGATGCGGATGCAGATGCAGATGCAGATGCGGATGTGGATGCAGATGCGGATGCAGATGCGGATGCAGATGCGGTATGGACGTCGCCAGTATCAGCTCGAAACACGGGTGAGGGACTGGACGGGAATGGACAGGACGAGAACGAGGAAGCGAACGCTCCGAAACCACGTTCGTGATTTTCACCGCGGATAACTCAGGTTTTTTGTCGAATCGGCGAGTAGGTGTATGCCATGCGTTCCCAATCCCCCGCCCTCCGACTCGTCGGAATCCTCGCCTGTATCGTCGGTGTCGTCGGCTACGTCGCCTTCGACTGGCGGTTCGAGTCCACAGGTAGTCCGGTCGTGACCGTGCTCGCACTGGCGTGCGTGGTCGTCGCGGTCGCGGCGACGATTTGGCGGAGCGTCGGCAGTTCGTGAACCGCCGTCAACGGTTTTTCCGGGACTACAGCAGGTAACTCAACAGCCACAGCGCGCCCATCCCGGCGACGATGGTCGCCAAGATGTTCTCGGTTTTCCACGCGACGACGACGGCGAACGCGCCCGCGAATAACCGAAGGTTGTCCGGCGAGAGCGCGAGGCTCCCGTCGGCGTAGACGAACTGGGGGACGACAAGCGCGGAGAGGACGGCGGCCGGGACGAAGCGGAGCGCGCGCTCGACGCCCTCGGGTATCTCGTCTAATCGGCCGAACAGGGCGATGAACGAGACGCGAATCGCGTAGGTGCCGACGCCCGCGGCGAGGATGACGAGCCAGAGGGTGTTCGAGCCGAAGTCGGTGGTCGGTGCGGGGGACATTCAGAACACCTCCTCCGCGGCGAGTCCGGCTCCGATACCGACGATTGCCGCCGCGACGAGGCCGAGGTCGAACGGGAGGCCGTTGGCCGCGACCGCCGCCGCACCGCCAACGATGGCGGCGGCCAGCGTCGCGCGGTCCGTGACGGTCGGGACCAACACGGCGAGGAAGACCAGCGGGACGGCGAATTCGAGGTGCCAGCCTTCGGGAACGCCCCCGCCGAGGAGGATGCCGACGACGGTAGCCGTCTGCCACGCGACCCAGAGCGGCACCGCGACGCCGAGGTAGTACCATCGCCTGCTGGTGGTCTCATCGTTTCTGAACTTCAGCAGGGAGACGGCGTAGGCCTGATCGGTCAACAGGTACGGGAGTGCCGCCTTCCACCGCGCCGACTCGCGCTCGAAGTACGGTGCGATGGAGGCGCTGTACATCATCATCCGGAGGTTGACGACGAGCATGGTCAGGATGACGACGGCGATGGGTGCGTTTCGACCGATGAGTTCGATAGCGGCGAGTTGCGACGCCCCGGCGAAGACGATGACCGACATCGCGAAGGCGTGTATCGCCGGAATGCCGACGTCGACCGCGGCGACACCGGTGACCATCCCGAACGGAACGACGCCGAGCGTAATCGGCAACGCGACGCGGACGCCCGCGAGAAAATCGGCACGTGATGACACTGCCTACTCGTAGACGCTCTGGCTGGTATCAACGTTGGTATCCCGGTCAGTTACGTTCGCCGACCGACCTGTCGCGCGACGAACCACCCCGCTTTTGACGCCGCCCATCAAAAACCGACTGACCATACCCATGCGCGAGTTCTCCGCCGATTACCTCCGGCGAACACGGGACGGAATGTGGGATTCCCGCGACGCGCTCGCCGACCTCGACCTCGATTCCCGGCGACGCGTGCTCGATGTCGGCTGTGGCACCGGCGAGCTGGCCCGCGTCCTCGCGGACGAAACACCGGGCGAGGTCGTCGGGACGGACGCCGACCCGCGACTCCTCTCGGTCGCCGCGGAGTTCGTCCCCTGTGTCGCTGGCGACGCCCACCGCCTGCCGTTTCCCGACGACACCTTCGACCTCGTTGTCTGTCAGGCGCTGCTCATCAACCTCCCGGATCCGATTCGGGCGGTGCGGGAGTTCGCCCGCGTCTCCTCGGACCTCGTGGCCGCGGTCGAACCCGACAACTCCGCCGTGTCGGTCGAATCGACGGTTCCGGAGGAGCGAACCCTCTCCCGGAAGGCGCGCGATGCCTACGTCGAGGGGACGACCACCGACATTACGCTCGGCGGGGACGGCACGCGCGAGGTCTTTCGCACTGCCGGACTCGACGAAATCACCACCCGAGCGCACCACCACGCGAAGACGGTCGAACCGCCGTATTCGACCCGCGACGTCGAGGCCGCGAAACGGAAGGCGACGGCAGGCGCGCTGGCCGACAAACGCGACACGCTGGTCGGACCGCTGTCGCCCGACGAGTACGAGGACCTTCGAGCGGGATGGCGGAAGATGGGCCACGCCGTCGTCGACCAGATGCAGACCGACGACTACCGACGTGCGGAAGTCGTTCCGTTCTACGTCACTTCCGGTCGGGTCTAAACTGAAACCATTTTCACGCCAACGCCTCTCTTTTCCGACATGGACCCACGAGTTCGAGATCACGCGGAAGTCATCGCTGACCACTCCGTGAGCATCGAAAAAGGCGACAGAGTGGAGATTTTGGCACCCACCGTCGCCGAGGACCTCGCCGTCGCGCTTCACGAGAAGATCGGGGAGCGCGGCGCGAAACCGTCGCTCTCGATGCGAAGCCCGCGGGCGAAACGGGCGTTCCTTCGAAGCTGTGACGCGGATGATATCGACCTCCCCGACCACTCCCTGGCGGCGCTGGAGGAAACCGACGTCGTGATCATCATCAAAGGCTCCGAGAACACGGCGGAGACGAGCGACGTTCCGACCGAGAAGGTCGCCGCCCAAGCGCGTGCACACGCCCCGATTCAGCAGGAACGGATGGGGAAACGGTGGGTCGGTACACAGTTCCCCGCGCCGGGCGACGCCCAGTTGGCCGAGATGAGCACGGAAGCCTACGAGGAGTTCGTCTACGGCGCGGTGAACAAAG